>NZ_BOMZ01000162.1 GCF_016862455.1 Actinoplanes utahensis | reverse complement strand
CGATCCGCAGTCGCCGCTGGGCCGGCAGCTCGGGTTCTGGCGCGACGCTCTGGCCGGGTTGCCGGACGAGATCGCGTTGCCGGTGGACCGTCCGCGGCCGGTGGTGGCGTCCTATCGCGGTGACCGGGTGCCGGTGGAGGTGCCGGCTGACCTGCACCGCGGTCTGGTCGACCTGGCCCGGTCGTCCGGCGCCACGGTGTTCATGGTGTTGCAGTCGGCGCTGGCGGTGCTGCTGTCGCGGCTGGGCGCCGGATCGGACATCCCGATGGGGTCGCCGATCGCCGGGCGTACCGATGACGCCTTGAACGGTCTCGTCGGGTTCTTCGTCAACACGCTGGTGCTGCGCACGGATCTGTCGGGTTCGCCGTCGTTCACCGAGGTGCTGCGGCGGGTCCGGGAGGCCGATCTGGCGGCGTACGCCAACCAGGACGTGCCGTTCGAGCGGCTGGTGGAGATGCTCAACCCGGAGCGCTCCCTGTCCCGGCACCCGCTCTTCCAGGTCA
>NZ_BOMZ01000161.1 GCF_016862455.1 Actinoplanes utahensis | reverse complement strand
AGCTCGTTGAACCCGTCCACCTCGGCCTCGCCCCGCCAGGCGGCCGCGAACGCGTTCTCCACCTGCGGGCGCACCTCGGCCAGCTCACGATGACCCTCCGGAGGCAGCAGCCCGAAGTCGTACAGGTGGATGACGCCGTCGCCGCGGCGGATCTCGTACGGCCGTTCGTCGGTCACCCGCACACCCAGCGAATGCAGCACCGGCAGCACCGCCGACAGCATCATCGGCTCGCCGTAGCGGTACACCTTGAACCGGATGTCACGCTCGTCCGGCTCCGGCTGACCGTCCGCGCCGAGCCGCCGGCGCCGGAACAGGTGCATGGCGAGCTGGCCGTGCTCGTCGAGCAGCTCGAGCTTGGCCAGGTCCTGCATGCCCTCGTACGGCGTATGGGTGTTCTTGTAGCTCTCCGGATAGGCCGACGAGTACCGCAGGAACAGCCGCCGGGCCTGCTCGTCGCCGAGCTTGCGCTCCAGCGTCAGGGAGAAGTCGTCGTCCCACATCCGCGTCGCGTCGGCCAG
>NZ_BOMZ01000160.1 GCF_016862455.1 Actinoplanes utahensis | reverse complement strand
GGGCCATGACCGTCTGGGGGCATCAACTGTTGATAGCGGCCGGGCGAACTCGGCTCAGCGCGGTAGCCGAGCACACCGCACCAGAACGTTGCCGACCGATCCAAGTCGGAACAATCCAGAACTACCACTAACTCCACGTCATGTCGTCCACCGAAGCGAACCGGTTTCTCGGTCATGACAGCAGGCTACGCAGGGCAAATCAGGGTCCTGATGCCACCCGGTGGGAGGGCAAGCGAGGCTTGGCCGGGCCATCCGGATCTGCCGCGATCAAAGCACTCAGCAGCCAACCATCGTTCGGACGGCTCAGCGGACGAGTCGCCTGACGATCGCGGCAACCGGTAGCAACAGCGCCGCCGCGAAGCAGACCACGATCGAAGCCCGCAGGGCTGTCAGCGCAGCGGGATCGGCACCGGCCGCCACGAGACGTGGAAATGCAGCCGCCCCAACTGCCGCGACAACGAGCGCCAAGCCGGCCGCTATGAGGAGACGCCTCGGGGTGATGCCTCGATGCTCGACGCTGGTATCCATCGATTCATTATCCTTTCCACCGCCAACATCCCTGTCTTACCCTCATGGCG
>NZ_BOMZ01000159.1 GCF_016862455.1 Actinoplanes utahensis | reverse complement strand
GGGGGCCTGGTTCGTTGTGGTCAGTAGCCGAAGTCCTGGGTGTAGTAGGGGGTGCCGGCGGTGTTGTGGACGACGCCGACGCCGACGGTCTTGGACTGGCAGTTGAGGATGTTCTTGCGGTGGCCGGGGCTGTTCATCCAGCCGGTGACGACGGCGCCGGCGGTGCGGTAGCCCCAGGCGATGTTCTCGGCGCTGGGCTTGGGGTAGCCGGCGGCCTTGGCGCGGGTGGTGAAGCTGGAGTTGTTGCGGCCGGTGTGGGAGAACGTGCCGGTCTGGCCCATCCAGGCGCTGTGGGTGCGGGCGGCGGCGGTGAGGGCGGCGCTGACCTGGAGGGTGGGGCAGCCGTGGGTGGTGCGCTGGATGTTGACGAGGCGGTTGATCTCGGTCTGCAGGGTCTGCTCGGAGGCCAGCGCGGCTTCGGCCGGGGACGCGATCATCGTGGCGCCGATGGCGGCGACCGGGGCGAGGAGGGCGGTCACGGCGAGGCGGCGGAGGAGCTGGCGCAAGAGCGAACCCTTTCGGAGGTGTGCTGCCCGCTGTCTGCGGGCTCACTGTTGACTTCGGCCCCCGCCCGGGCGCGATGATCGCTGATGGGGAGTGCGTGCGGTTCC
>NZ_BOMZ01000158.1 GCF_016862455.1 Actinoplanes utahensis | reverse complement strand
AGCTTGGTCAGCGCCTTGGTGAGCAGGCGGGAGACGTGCATCTGGGAGATGCCGATCTGGTCGGCGATCTGGCTCTGGGTGAGGTTGCCGTAGAAGCGCAGGGTCAGGATCTTCTGCTCGCGCTCGTCGAGGGTGGCGAGGGCGGGGCCGAGGGCGACGCGGGTCTCGGCGATCTCGTATCCGTGGTCCTCGCCGCCGAGGGTGTCGCCGAGTTCGGTGGTGCCGTCGGCGCTGATCGGGGTGGACAGGGAGGTCGCGTTGTAGGCGCGGGCGCCTTCGAGGCCTTCGAGGACCTCTTCCTCGGTGATGCCGAGGTGGGTGGCGATGTCGGTGACCTGGGGCGAGCGGCCGAGGGAGTGGGTGAGGGTGGCGTTGGCCTCGGTGATGGCCAGGCGCAGTTCCTGCAGGCGGCGGGGCACGCGGACGGACCAGGTGCGGTCGCGGAAGTGCCGTTTGATCTCGCCGATGATGGTGGGGATGGCGTAGCCGGCGAAGTCGACGCCGCGTTCGGGGTCGAACTTGTCGACGGCCTTGATGAGGCCGACGGTGGCGGTCTGGATGAGGTCGTCGGTGGGCTCGCCGCGGCCGGAGTAACGGTGGGCGAGGTGGCGGGCGAGAGGCAGCCA
>NZ_BOMZ01000157.1 GCF_016862455.1 Actinoplanes utahensis | reverse complement strand
ACTACACCATCTACCGACAGGTTCGTCGGCTTGTCGTATCCACACCGGCCGCGAACTTCAGCGGATTGCGGTGTGAGGATCGCATAAGCGTGACCGGAGACCACCTCACGTTCGATGGAGACTGCGGTGTCCACCCCAGAACCGGAACTGCGTCCTGACGGCGGGCGATCCAACGGTGCTGAACCCTCCCTTTCCTCTGCTTCCATTACCTGAACTGCTGTCGTGCCACCTGCCGGTGCCGGAACCCCACGCAAACTTCATGGCCCCGCACACGTACGGCAGATCCTTACCGCATCAGGCACGGCCCTGAACTCGCCTCGGCCCTGCCTGCGCGCCTTGACCTGGAATTACGTCAAGGTCTTGACTTCCACTTCGCACTGCACTTGCCACTTGCGGTACTGCGTACTGCGTACTGCTGATGCGACTTTCTCGGACAGAGCCCTGAACCTGCCTCGGCCCCACCCGCATGCCCTGACCTGGAATTACGTCAGGGTCTTGACGTGCCACTGCATTGCTCTGCCGGGGTGCGGTCATGCACTCCAGCGCAGTGCCGAGCGAGCCACGAACATTCCGGGCCCTGCTTGACGCTCAGCCTGCTACGTCTGCGTCTTCAACGATCTCTGCTGTCAACGAGAGAAACACTAA
>NZ_BOMZ01000156.1 GCF_016862455.1 Actinoplanes utahensis | reverse complement strand
CGGCGCCGCCGGGTCGGTACGCACGATGAAGTGCACCCGCGCCAGCATCCGCTCGGTGACCCGGGTGGTGTAGTCCACCCCGATGCCGTTCAGCTCCCGCAGCAGGACCTCCTGCATGCGCAGCCGGTTGCCGGTGGTGAACCGGTCCCGGGGCAGATAGATCAGGCAGGAGATGAACCGGCCGTAACCGTCGCGGCGCAGGAACAGCCGCAACTGCCGGCGGCCCGCCATCCGCAGCACGCCGATGACCGCCTCGTACAGGTCATCGGTCTTGATCTGGAAGAGCTCGTCGCGGGGGTACGTCTCCAGTATCTGCAACAGGTCCTTGCCGGAGTGCCCACGCGGCGACAGACCGGAACGGTCCATCACCTCCTGCACCTTGCGTTTGACCACCGGCAGCTCACGGACGCTGGTCCGGTACGCCGAGGAGGAGAACAGACCCAGGAAGCGCCGCTCGCCGGCCACGTGACCGGCCTCGTCGAACATCTTCACGCTGATGTAGTCGAGGTACGCGGACCGGTGCACGGTGGCCCGCGAGTTCGCCTTGGTGATCACCAGCAGGCGCTTCTCCATGACCCGCTCGTAGACCTCGGGGGCCATCTCGGCGGCCAGCCGGCGCGGTTTGCTCGCGCCGCGCAGGATGCCCAGCCCGG
>NZ_BOMZ01000155.1 GCF_016862455.1 Actinoplanes utahensis | reverse complement strand
TGACCGGCTGGGTCATTGCGTGTAGTGCCTCGTGTTCGGCGGGTGGGACGTGGCCGAGTTCGCCGTGCAGCCTTCGGTTGTTGTACCAGTCGATGTACTCGACAGTGGCCATCTCCAGGTCGTCGAGCCCGCGCCACGGGCCCTTGTTGCGGACGAGTTCGGCTTTGAACAGGGAGTTGAACGCCTCGGCCATGGCGTTGTCGAACGAGTCGCCCTTCGAGCCGACTGAGACCACGGCGCCGGCTTCGGCGAGCCGCTGGCTGTAGCGGATCGCTCGATACTGGACGCCCCTGTCGGAGTGGTGCACGAGTCCTCGCAGGTCAGCCCCCTGATTCTGGCGGCGCCAGATGGCCATCTTCAGCGCGTCGAGGGCCAGGTCGGTGTAGAGGCTGGTGGCGACCTGCCAGCCGACGATCATGCGGGAGTACACGTCCAGCACGAACGCGGCGTACACCCAGCCCACGCTGGTGCGCACGTAGGTCAGGTCCGCGACCCACAGCTGATTCGCACCCGTCGCGGTGAAGTCACGTTTGACGAGGTCACGAGGCCGGTCGGTCTCGGCCGCGGGCCGGGTCGTGCGCGGAGACTTGTCGCGCAGCAGTCCCCGCAACCCGGCCTCGCGCATCAGCCGCTCGACGGTGCACCGGGCCACCCGCACCCC
>NZ_BOMZ01000154.1 GCF_016862455.1 Actinoplanes utahensis | reverse complement strand
GCGGTCGCCGCCGAGTTCCTCAAGGTCCGCACCCTCCGGTCGACCTGGGCGTTCCTCGCCGGCGGCGTGGCCGCCTCCCTGCTCGGCGCGTTCATCCTCTTCATGCTGGTGCAGTCCTACGACGCCGCCAGCCCCGCCGACAGACTCAACTACGAGACCGCCGACCCCACCGTGGTCACCATGCCGTTCGTGATGTTCTTCATCGGCGCCATCGGCGCCATGCTCATCACCAGCGAATTCGGCACCCGATCCATCGGCCCCGCCCTCCTCGCCGTCCCCCAGCGCCGCACCCTCATCACCGCCAAAGCCACCGTCGCCGGACTCATCGGACTCACCTGCGGCGCCGCGTTCGCCCTGCTCGCCTTCGCCGACGCCCGCCTCATGCTCGGCGACCGCCCCGCACCCATCAACCCCTGGCCGCAATGGACCGACGCCCTCCCCACCGTCCTCTGCGCCACCGGAATCGTCACCGTCACCACCCTCGTCGCCCTCGGCCTCGGCGCCCTGCTCCGCTCCACCGCCGGCACCCTCACCACCCTCGGCTCCCTCGTCCTGGTCGCCCCGATCTTCGCCCACTTCCTGCCGACGGTCTGGCAACTGCGCCTCGCCTCCGTCCTGCTGCCCAACCTCACCCCCCAACTCGCCGGCAGCGACCACCCGTACCTGCTCTCCCAGACCGGCGCCGCCGCCGTCACCGCCGGCTACGTCCT
>NZ_BOMZ01000153.1 GCF_016862455.1 Actinoplanes utahensis | reverse complement strand
CTGTTCGACCGGCCCTGGTGTTGTGCGGCTGTAACGCATAGTTACGGGTCTACAGGTGGATGGCGACACTTCGGCAGGCGAAGCCGCCCGGAACGCGCTTCCCTTAACGGCATGCCCTCACGAAGAACGGCCCTGGCGGGTGCCGTGTCGCGAGGAGCGGCCGGGCCCGCCAGGGCCGTCGGTGAACGCAGGGGTCAGTGGGTGCGAGGGTCGTGGTCGTTGCTGCGGCTGCCGGCCTTGGCCAGGCCCCGGCTGATCATGTAGCCGATGGTGAGCAGGGTGATGTACCACCAGGCCTGGTCGGCGGCGAAGTAGTCGCCGCCGTTGTCGGCGGCGCCGTCGCCGACCATGTTGGAGGCGATCAGTACGCCGAGGACGGCGAGCACGTAGACGATCAGCTCAGTGGTCTTGAACGAGGGCTTGGTCTCCTCGCCACGCGAGCGGGTGCGCGCCACGTGGGTGTCGTGGTTCTCGCGGGTGGACGTAGCCATCTGGTCAACTCCTGAAAGTCATCGTCGATGTCTGTCTCTGAAGGCGCGGCCTCATTGACGCGAGCGGTGAGCTACCCCCGCCACGGAAATCCCACACCTGCGTGTACACCGACCGGGTCATATGGCCTCACGGGGACAGCCGCAAAGACAGGTACCGATATCCCCGGAGTCGACGGTGGAGACCCTTCGCGGCCACTCCGCATACAGGTACTGGCGCGCTCGATCAGCGGC
>NZ_BOMZ01000152.1 GCF_016862455.1 Actinoplanes utahensis | reverse complement strand
CGATGGGCACGACTCTGATGGGGGCCGGAGCGGACGCAACCGTGGTCGTGATTGAATCCGGAGACAGACCCGGGGTCAGCGTCGTCCAAGACTCCACCAAGGTGCTTTTGCGCGGAGACACGGTTCCGGACCTCCACTCACGGTTTATGAGCCGTACCAGCCGCCCGCCCATCCACGTCTTCGTTCGCCTGGGTCAGGGCTGCCTTCCCCTGGGTACCGCCTTCTGTCGGGGCGGAAGATCGGAACCCGCCAGTTTCAACTTCGCCGAGCTCGAACTCGACCAGCCACTGGCTCGCGAGTTTCTCGACGCCGCCCGGCCCGTCCCCGTACCCGGCCCGGTGCCTGGGGTGGAGTGGGTCGGCCACGTGGATACGAATCCGATCAAGGCCTTGGAGTCATTCGTCCTTGGATGGTTCCCTGCCGAGAAGCTCACGTCGGCCGAGATGGACGGCTCAGCGGGCGAGTGGGACAACCTTCCGGAGGCATTGGCCGCCTTCCAGCGCTTGGCACGCCTCCGTCCTGCGCTCCACAGATTCCATGACCCGGTACTGGAAGAGCCCAAGCGTGCATCCGGACCGCTCGGCGACCGGCTGATCTTTGCCGTCTCGGACGGGGCCGGGATGGGCTGGTCCATCCCGTGGCCGCCGGAGGAACCGGGCCAGGCGGATCCTCGCGTGTGGTTCACCGAGGATCCCTACACCGAGGAACCGGAGACGATCCTCGAAGAGGAGCCACTCAGCCGTTTCCTCCTGCAGTTCACCCTCTTCGAAGCCATACAGGCCGCCCCCTATCGAGCATGGACATACTGCATGCCGACTGCGCCTTGATGGGCTGTGGCGGATGCTGCTTCCCATACCCC
>NZ_BOMZ01000151.1 GCF_016862455.1 Actinoplanes utahensis | reverse complement strand
AGAGAGTGTTGGGTAACTGAGGCCCTACTCCTGGTTGAGCTCGTCGTTGAGGCGTCGGGCCGCTTCGGTCTCGATGGGACCTTGCGGTTCGATGTCCTCGCCGGCGAGGCGGGCGGCCATCAACCGGATCATGGCTACTTTGATCATCGCCTCGGCGTGCGCGGGCTTGCGCTCGTAATCGCGGGCCAACCTTCTGCACCGTCCTAACCAGGAGAAAGTCCGTTCCACCACCCAGCGGCGGGGTAGTACTTGGAAGCCTTTCACGTCGGCATTGCGGGGCACGATCTGCAGTTCGATACCGGCATGTTCGCGGGCCCAGTCGAGCAGGCCGGCATCGATGCGGTTGACGTAGCCCTGGTCGGCCCAGACCAGGCCGAGTAGTGGGAAGGTGCGGGTGATCCCGGCCAGGACGAGTTTCGCCCCGGCGCGTTCCTGAACCGAGGCGGCATGCACGACCGCCTTGAGAAGCAACCCGCTGGTGTCGACCAGAATGTGCCGCTTACGGCCGCGGGTGCGTTTGCCGGCATCCCAGCCGATCGCCTCACCGCCTTCGTGGCTGTGCGCGGTCTGCGAGTCCAGTACCGCGGCGGACGGCTGCACGTCACGCCCCTCAGCGAGGCGGACCAGATCACGTAGCCGGTCATGGACCCGGTCCCAAGTGCCGTCGGCACTCCAGCAGCGGAACCAGCGGTAGGCGACGTCCCACGGCGCCAGATCGTGCGGGACGTGCCGCCATGCCGTACCGGTTCGCAACACGTACAAGATGGTGTCGATGACCAACCGACGCGGATAGCGAAGCGGTCGCCCACCCCGACGCGGATCCCGCTGCGGCAACAGCGGCTCGATCACCGCCCACTGCGGATCGGTCAGGGACGACTCGTACGCCGGTTTACAGACACAACGACACAGACGTGATCTTCGCTGACACGGTCAGCGAAGATCACGTCGAGGTATCACAACGCCTTCT
>NZ_BOMZ01000150.1 GCF_016862455.1 Actinoplanes utahensis | reverse complement strand
CGAGCGCCTGGTCGCCTACGTGATCCCGGAGCCCGGCGCCACGATGGACCCGGCGGCGCTGCGGGCGTACACGGCCGAGGCGCTGCCCGGCTACATGGTCCCGTCCGCGGTGGTGACCCTGGCGGAGTTCCCGCTGTCGGCCAGCACCAAGGTGGACAAGCGGGCGCTCCCCGCCCCGGACTATCAGGAGCAGTCGGCTGGCCGGGCCCCGCGCGGGCCGCGCGAGCAGCTGCTGTGCGACCTGTTCGCCGAGGTGCTCGGGCTGGACCGGGTCAGCATCGACGACGACTTCTTCGCCCTCGGCGGCCACTCCCTGCTGGCCACCAGATTGGCGAGCCGGATCCGCAGCGCCTTCGGCGCCGAGGTCTCGGTCCGTACGGTCTTCGAGGCGCCGACCGTCGCCCGGCTCGCACCGGCCGTCGACAACGCCGCCTCCCGCCCGGCCCCGGCGCGGGTGCTGCCCCGCCCGGACCGGATCCCGCTCTCCTTCGGCCAGCGCCGCCTCTGGTTCCTCAACCGTTTCGAGGGCGCCAACGCCATCTACAACATGCCGCTCGCCCTGCGGCTCACCGGCGACCTGGACGTCGCCGCCCTCGAGGCGGCGCTCGGCGACCTGGTGGCCCGGCACGAGTCGCTGCGCACCGTCTTCGCCGAGGACGAGACCGGCCCGCACCAGGTGATCGTGGACGCCGAGGTGGCCCGGCCCGGCCTCACCCCGCAACCCTCGTCGGCCGAGCGGATCGACGACGACGTGGCCCTGGCCGCCCGCTACGCCTTCGACCTGGCCGCGGAGGTGCCGCTGCGGGTCTGGCTGTTCGAGGTGAGCCCGCGGGAGCACGTGCTGCTGCTGGTCCTGCACCACATCGTCGCCGACGGCTGGTCGATGCCGCTGCTGATGAACGACCTCGGCGCCGCCTTCCGGGCCCGCCGCGACGGCGTGGAGCCGTCCTGGCAGCCGCTGCCGCTGAGCTACGCCGACTACGCGCTGTGGCAGCAGGACGTGCTCGGTGACGAGGA
>NZ_BOMZ01000149.1 GCF_016862455.1 Actinoplanes utahensis | reverse complement strand
GTTCGGGCTCGGCAAGCGCTGATGGATGCCTTCGCGGAGCTGACGGGTGCGGGAACCACGACCCGGACCGCGGCGGCGATGACCGGTATCTGCCGGTCCAGCGCCGACCGGGACCGGCGCCGGCCGAGCCCCTCGACGCGGCCCCGGAGCGTGCCGGCGAACGCACTCACCGCCGCCGAACGCGAGGAGATCCTGCGGCTGCTGGACAGCCCGCAGTTCGTCGACGCTGCTCCGGCGCAGGTCTACGCCGCCCTGCTCGACCAGGGCGTCTACGTCGGCTCGATCGCCACGATGTACCGGATCCTGCGCGAGCACCGGCAGGTCCGCGAGCGTCGCCGGCTGGCCCGGCATCCGGCCCGCGCCCGTCCGGAACTGGTCGCCACAGGTCCGCGGCAGGTGTTCAGCTGGGACATCACGAAACTCGCCGGGCCGGTCAAGGGCTCCTACTTCAACGCATACGTGATGATCGACATCTACTCCCGGTACATCGTCGGCGTCCGCGTGCACGCCCGCGAAGCGGGGCCGCTGGCCGCGTCGATGATGCGGGAGATCTTCGACGTCCACGGCGTCCCGCACGTGGTCCACGCCGACCGAGGCACGTCGATGACCTCGAAATCGGTCGCTGACCTGCTCGAAGACCTGACCGTGACCCGGTCGCACTCACGGCCGAAAGTGTCCAACGACAATCCGTACAGCGAAGCGTGGTTCAAGACGTTGAAGTACGCGCCAGTCTTCCCGGACCGGTTCGCCTCCCTCGCCACGGCCCGGACGTTCATGGCCGAGTTCGTGACCTGGTACAACAACTGCCACCGGCATTCCGGGATCGGCCTGCACACCCCCGCCGAGGTCCATCACGACCGCCACCACAGGGTCCGAGCCGGCCGCGAAGACACTCTCGCCGCAGCCCGCGTAGCCCACCCGGAACGCTTCGGCACGGACCGGCTCTTGCCCAAGATCCTCGATCTGCCCGGACAGGTCTGGATCAACAAACCCGAGCCGGAAACTCAGGCCGCATAACTCCCGCTGGCCTCAATTCCTTGACACGTTCCG
>NZ_BOMZ01000148.1 GCF_016862455.1 Actinoplanes utahensis | reverse complement strand
CTTCGGGCTCGGCAAGCGCTGATGGACGCGTTTGCGCAACTGACGGGGGCAGGGACCACGACCCGGGCCGCAGCGGCGATGACCGGGATCGCCCGGTCCAGCGCTGACCGGGACCGGCGCAGGCCGAGCCCATCGGTGCGGCCGCGTCCGGTACCGGCGAACGCGTTCACGCCGGCCGAACGCGAGCGGGTGCTGCGACTGCTGGACAGCCCGCAGTTCGTCGACGCCGCTCCAGCACAGATCTACGCCGCTCTGCTGGATCAGGGTGTCTACGTCGCCTCGATCGCCACGATGTACCGGATCCTGCGCGAACACCGGCAGATCCGCGAGCGTCGCCGACTGGCCCGGCATCCGGCCCGCGCTCGTCCGGAGCTGGTCGCCGCCGCGCCGCGGCAGGTGTTCAGCTGGGACATCACGAAGCTGGCCGGGCCGGTGAAAGGCTCCTACTTCGACGCCTACGTGATGATCGACGTCTACTCCCGGTACATCGTCGGCGTCCGTGTGCACGCCCGCGAGTCCGGGCCGCTCGCCGCGTCGATGATGCGGGAGGTGTTCGCCGTCCAGGGCGTCCCGTACGTCGTGCACGCCGACCGGGGCACGTCGATGACCTCGAAATCGGTGGCGGACCTGCTCGAAGACCTGACCGTGACCCGGTCACATTCCCGGCCGAAGGTGTCCAACGACAACCCGTACAGCGAGGCCTGGTTCAAGACGTTGAAGTACGCGCCGGTCTTCCCGGACAGGTTCGCATCCCTCGCCACCGCACGGGTGTTCATGACCGACTTCGTGACCTGGTACAACAACTGCCACCGGCATTCCGGGATCGGCCTGCACACCCCCGCCGAGGTCCACCACGGCCGCCACCACACGGTCCGCGCCGGCCGCGAGGACACCCTCGCCGCAGCCCGCGCAGCCCACCCGGAACGCTTCGGCACCGACCGGCTCCTGCCCAAGATCCTCGACCTGCCCGAACAGGTCTGGATCAACAAGCCGGAGCCGGAACCTCAAGCCGCATAACTCCCGCTGGCCTCAAATCCTTGACACGTTCCGTGCC
>NZ_BOMZ01000147.1 GCF_016862455.1 Actinoplanes utahensis | reverse complement strand
CAGATCCACCGCCCCGTCCAGCTCGAACACCGACTGACCGGTGTAGACGTCCAGACCCGCGCCGTCGTACACGCTGTGGAACAACAGGCCCTCCTGCAACGCCGACAGCGGCAGGATGTCCTCGACCTTCCGGGCCGGTGCGGGGGTTTTCGGCGCGACAGCGGCGGCGAGCTCGCTGGGCGTGGGGTTCTCGAAGATGTGCCGCACCGAGATGTCCTCCCTCAGAGTGGTACGGATCCGGCTGGCGATCTGGGTGGCGAGGAGCGAGTGCCCGCCCAGGTCGAAGAAGTTCTCGTACGGCTGGACCTCGGCCACCCCCAGGACCTCCGCGAACAGGCGGCAGAGGGTCTCCTCGGCCGGGCCGGCGGGCGCCCGTCCGGGGCCGGGCAGTCCGGCGAGGGCGGGCCGGTCGATCGCGCCGCCGGCGGTGACCGGCAGCCGCGGCACGGCCAGCACCAGCGACGGCATCTGGTGGTCGGCGAGCAGGCCGCGCAGGTGCCGGCGGATCGCGGCGCGGTCGGTGGTGGCCGGCGCGACGTAGGCGACGAGCCGGTCCTCGCGGACCGTGACGGCGGCCGCGGTCACGGCGGGGTGGGTGGCCAGCGCCGCCTCGATCTCGCCGGGGACGATCCGTACGCCGCGGACCTCGAGCCGGTCGGCAACCCGGCCGAGCACCTGCACGCCGCCGTCCGGCGTCCACCGGGCGAGCTCCCCGGAGCGGTACAGGCGTGTCCCGTCCGCGGCGAACGGATCCGCCACATACCGGTGCGGCTCGGCGTCGCCGGGCGGATCGGCGACGTAGAGCTCACCGGTCACCCCGGCCGGCACCGGGCGCAGCGCCGCGTCCAGCACGCGGGCCCGCGGGGACAGCGCGCGCTCCTGGTCCGGCTCGTCGGGCGACGGCAACCGCCCGACGAGCCGGTCCGGGTCGTCCAGGACGGTCTGCAGGATCTGCTCGAACCGGCGTACGACCCCCGCGGCCGTACCCGCGCCGAACACGTCCGGCCGGTAGCCGAGCCGGAACCGCAGCCGCTTGCCCGGGCCGGCCAGCAGGACCAGCGGGTA
>NZ_BOMZ01000146.1 GCF_016862455.1 Actinoplanes utahensis | reverse complement strand
TCAGGGCCCCGGCAAAGTCGCGGCGATGCCCGACTTGAGTGGACTGGAGTAGAAGCGCCGCTGTTGGGCGCAGCAAGACGGGCATGACCGGTTCAGAAGATCATCAAGGTTCCTACGCCACGATGATCGATCCGAAGTGAGTCATGCCCGCACTGCCATCATCGCTGATCTCCTCTTTGTCCTGCGCACCGGCTCTGACCGTGCCCGAAACCGCTGATGGGCTGGCAGCAGCGCTTGCCGATCTACCGGATCCACGGGCTCGTCGCGGGGTCCGGCACCGGCTGCCGGTGGTGGTGATCGCAGCAGTCTGTGCGGTGATCGCCGGCAGCCGCTCCTACACCGCGATAGCCGAATGGGTCGCCGACGTCCCGGCCACGACCGCTCGCGCCTTGGGCATCGCTCCTGACCGGCGCCCGTCCGAAGCGATGATCCGCCGACTCCTGCAAGCACTCGACGCCGAACTGCTGACCACGGCAATCGCTGTCTGGCTCGCCGGCAAGACGGCAACGGTGGATCGGCGAGCCATCGCGGTCGACGGCAAGACACTGCGGGGATCCCGCACCGGCGACCAGGCCGCCCGGCACGTCCTGGCCGCCTGCGATCAGACCGCCGGAACAGTTCTGGCCAGCACCGATGTCGACGGCAAGACCAATGAGATCACCCGCTTCGCGCCGTTGCTCGACCAGATCGGCGACCTCCGTGACGCGGTGATCACCGCCGACGCCTTGCACTGCCAGCGCGACCACGTCGACTACCTCGCCGAACGCGGCGCCCACTGGATCCTGACCGTCAAAGGCAACCAACCCCACCTGCACAAACAACTCTCCCGCCTGCCCTGGCGACAGGTCCCACAAGCCACCCGGGAGGACGACCGAGGCCACGGCCGACGCGAGATCCGCACCCTGAAGATCTTGACCGTCGCGGCCGGCATCGACTTCCCGCACGCAGCCCAGACCCTGCAAATCCGGCGCCGCAGACGCCGCCTCGACCAACCGCGACGCTTCACCACCGAAACCGTCTACGCCATCACCGACCTGCTGGTTCACCAGGCAAGACCAGCCCAACTGGCAGCCTGGATCCGCGGGCACTGGGCCATCGAGAACAAGATCCACTGGGTCCGTGACGTCACCTACGACGAAGACCGCAGCCAGATCCGCACCGGCACAGGCCCCCACGTCATGGCCGCCCTCCGCGACGCCGCCATCGCCGCACTACGCGCCGCCGGAACCACCAACATCGCCGCCGCCAACCGCCACCACGCCCGCGACAGCACCCGACCGCTGGCACTTCTCGGCCTCATTTAGGACTTTGCCGGGGCCCTG
>NZ_BOMZ01000145.1 GCF_016862455.1 Actinoplanes utahensis | reverse complement strand
CGGGGAGTGTCAAGAAAACGGTGTAACTCGATCTTGTTGAAGGTCAGTTACGGCCTGCGGTGAGGCGTCCTTCGAAGGCGAGGTCGAAGGCGTTGAGAGCTGGTTTCCAGCGGGTGATCCATCGGCGGCGGCCGGTGCCGGTCGGGTCCAGGGCCATCACGGCGAGGTAGACGCATTTCAGTGCGGCCTGCTCGTTGGGGAAGTGTCCGCGGGCCCGCACGGCCCGCCGGATCCGGGCGTTCACGCTCTCGATCGCGTTGGTCGAGCAGACGACCTTGCGGATCTCGGCGTCGAAGGCCAGGAACGGCACGAACTCGGCCCAGGCGTTCTCCCAAAGCCGGATGATCGCCGGATAACGCTCCCCCCAGGTCTCGGCGAACTCCAGGAACCGCTGCTCCGAAGCCTGCTCGGTCGGTGCGGTGTAGACCGGCTTCAACGCTTTGGCGATCGCGTCCCAGTGCTGGCGGGACGCGTATTTGAACGAGTTGCGCAGTAGGTGAACCACACAGGTCTGGACCACCGTCTTCGGCCAGACGGTGTTGATCGCGTCGGGCAGACCGGTGAGGCCGTCGCAGACGGCCATCAGCACGTCCTCGACGCCGCGGTTCTTGAGCTCGGTGCAGACCTGGAACCAGAACTTGGCACCCTCACCGCCGTCGCCGGCCCACAGCCCGAGGATGTCGCGGGTGCCTTCGGCGGTGACCGCCAGGGCGACGTAGATGGGCCGGTTGGCGACCTTCCCGTCGCGGATCTTGACGTTGATCGCGTCCAGGAACACGACCGGGTAGACGCGGTCCAGGGGCCGGTTCTGCCACTCGGCCATGCCGTCCATGACCTTGTCGGTGATCGTCGAGATCGTCTGCCGTGACACCTCAGCGCCATAAACTTCGGCCAGGTGAGCGCTGATCTCACCCGTGGTCAAGCCCTTGGCCGACAACGACAGGACCATGTCCTCGACCCCGGTCAGCCGACGCTGCCGCTTCTTGACGATCTGTGGCTCGAACGAGCCGTCCCGGTCACGAGGCACGACGATCTCGACCGGACCGACGTCGGTCAGCACCGTCTTGGCCCTCGAACCGTTGCGGGAGTTCCCGCCGTCTTTACCAGCAGGATCGTGCTTCTCGTAGCCGAGGTGGTCGGTGATCTCGCCGTCCATCGCAGCCTCGATCACGCGCTTGGTCAACTGCTGCAGCAGCCCGCCCTCGCCGGACAGCTGCAGGCCGGCCGCGCGAGCCTGCTCGACCAGTTGGCCGACCAACTCAGCATCCACACCCGCCGGCGAGGCGGCTGGGTCCTTCTTCTTAGCCACCGCGGAAGTATCCACGGCCTCTGTTGTCATGGTCATCTGGTGCGTCTCCTTGATCAGGAGTTACACCGTTCTTTTTACAGT
>NZ_BOMZ01000144.1 GCF_016862455.1 Actinoplanes utahensis | reverse complement strand
CCCCTCTGTGTCAAGAGGCGCTGAGAAGCGGTGTTCTATGGTGGTCTTCGGCGGGTCCGGGAAGTGACTTCTCCGAAGTGTCGACCTTGGGGTTCGGGTCGGCCGCGCTGGATTGCAGAGTCGCCCCCACGTGTCCTTCCGGGCCCGTCCTGACGGCTTTGGCGTCGGCGACCATCCGTCGGTAGACGATGTCGGAGAGCCGGCGTTTCAGGGCTCGCATCGCTTCCATCGGGGTCTTGCCGTCGGCGAGTTTGCGCCGGTAGTAGCGGCGCCCTTCGGTGTCACGCCGGAGTTGGACGACGGCCATGATGTGCAGCACCCGGTTGATGCGCCGGTTGCCGGCCCGCGACAGGCGGTGGCGGTTCTGATCGCCTGATGAGGCGTCGATGGGTGCGGTGCCGTTCCAGGACGCGAAGTGGCCGCGGCTGGCGAAGCGGCTGATGTCACCGATGTCGCCGAGCAGACGCGCGGACCCGGACGGGCCGATGCCGGTGAGTTCCTGCAGCGTGCTGCCGGTCGTCTTGACCAGTTCGGTGAGCTCGGCATCCGCGATCTTGATCTTCTTGTCGATGACCGCGAGTTCGTGGATCAGCTCCGAGGCAAGCCACCGGCGGGTCTTGCCCACCACATCGCGGGGCCGGACGGTGTTGAGCAGGGCGCGGGCCTGCGGGGTGCTCAAGAACTTCTTCGCCCCGCCCGGCACCAGCTCCAGCAGCAGGTGGTGCCGGGCGGCTGACGGTTTCGGTGCGGGTCCGGCCGAGCAGTTCCCGCCGGTCGACGAGCAGCCGCAGCGCCACGGTGGTGTCGTCGAGGTTGACCTGCCGCAGGTCGTCGGTGCGCAACGCGGCGACGGCGACGCTGTGGGCGTCGACCGGGTCGGTCTTGCGGCCCTGGCCGGTAGCGAACACGCGGGCGCGGGCGGACAGCTTCGCCGGCACGTCGAGGACGGTCTCGCCGTCGGCGACCAGGCGCTGGGCGACGTGCCGGCCGATGCCGCTGCAGCCTTCAACCGCCCAGATGCGGTCGGTGTGTTCGCGGCCGGCGGCGAGCATCGCCTGGTAGCCGTCGCGGTCGGTGCCGAACCGGCCCTTGCCGACCGGCTTCTCACGCTGGTTCATGATCTCGATGGTCGCGGAGCGTTTGTGCGGGTCCACGCCGATGACGACTCGGGCCATGTCGTTTCCTTCCCTGTTCCGACGGACAACGTCGGCGGGAGGGCAACGCTACTTCGAGCTGGGCAGTCCCCTCTTGAGCCTCTCCGCGCCGCGGTGACCGACGGACCGCACGCCAAAAGAGAGTCACACCAAACCACGGTGGACAGCCGCAGACAGAGCGTTCCGCCGGTCACCTCGACCAAGCCTGGCCGGGCAGCGGTCGTACGACCAGTAAATAAGTAGCCGC
>NZ_BOMZ01000143.1 GCF_016862455.1 Actinoplanes utahensis | reverse complement strand
TGTCGCGCAGGACCATGTCGCCGACCTCGTCGGTCATCGCGGCCAGCAACTCGTCGCGTTCGGGCAGGGTCATCACGCCGTCGGCGACCGCGCCGCCGAGCAGGATCTTGATGTTGACCTCGTGGTCGGAGCAGTCCACCCCGGCCGAGTTGTCGATGAAGTCGGTGAACACCCGGCCACCGGCCCGGGCGAACTCGATCCGGCCGCGCTGGGTCAGGCCCAGGTTGCCGCCCTCACCGACGACCCGGACCCGCAGGTCGGCGCCGTTGACCCGGATCGCGTCGTTGCCCTTGTCACCGACCTCGGCGTGCGACTCGGTGGCCGCCTTCACGTAGGTGCCGATACCGCCGTTGAAGAACAGGTCGACCGGCGCCAGCAGGATCGCCCGCATCAACTCGCCCGGACTGATCACCGTGGCCTCGCCGAGCCCGAGCCGTTCCCGGACCTGCGGGCTGACCGGGATCGACTTCGCCGACCGCGGGTAGACCCCGCCGCCGGAACTGATCAGGGACTTGTCGTAGTCGTCCCAGGACGAGCGGGGCAGGTCGAACAGGCGCTTGCGCTCGGCGTACGAGGTCGCCGCGTCGGGGTCGGGGTCCAGGAAGATGTGCCGGTGGTCGAACGCCGCCACCAGCCGGATGTGCCGCGACAGCAGCATGCCGTTGCCGAACACGTCGCCGGACATGTCACCCACGCCGACCACCGTGAAGTCCTCGGTCTGGGTGTCCAGGCCCAGATCCCGGAAGTGCTTCTTCACCGACTCCCACGCGCCGCGGGCGGTGATGCCCATCTTCTTGTGGTCGTAACCGGCCGACCCGCCGGAGGCGAACGCGTCGCCCATCCAGAAGTCCTTGCCGACCGAGATCTCGTTGGCGATGTCGGAGAACGTGGCGGTGCCCTTGTCCGCCGCCACCACCAGGTACGGATCGTCGCCGTCGTGCCGGACCACGTCCTCCGGCGGCACGATCTTGCCGCTCTGGATGTTGTCGGTGACGTCCAGCAGCGCGGTGATGAACCGCTGGTAGCACTCCACCGCCTCGTCCCGGTCGCCCGGCTTCTGCTTCAGCACGAAACCGCCCTTGGCACCGACCGGCACGATCACCGAGTTCTTCACCATCTGCGCCTTGACCAGCCCGAGGATCTCGGTCCGGAAGTCCTCACGCCGGTCCGACCAGCGCAGACCACCGCGCGCGACCGCCCCGTACCGCAGATGCACACCCTCGAACCGCGGCGAGTACACGAAGATCTCGAACTTCGGCCGGGGCTGCGGCAGATCCGGGATCGCCTGCGGATCGAGCTTGAACGCGACGTACGACTTCGGCCGCCCCTCCCGGCCCCGCTGGAAGAAACTGGTCCGCAGAGTCGCCTCGATCAACATCAGATAGGACCGCAGGATCCGGTCCTGATCCAGGCTGTCCACCTGATCGAGCAGCTCGGTGATCC
>NZ_BOMZ01000142.1 GCF_016862455.1 Actinoplanes utahensis | reverse complement strand
TGCCTCGATCGCCCGGTCCCTCAGCGCCACACGCGACGGGTGCCCGGCGGGCATCGCCGCCATCGCGGAGAGCAGCTCGGCCGCACTGTCCGCCGAGGTCTCGGCGCTGGCGATCGTCTTATGCGGCACCGCGGTAGTGGTCTCGGTGACGGTCATGTCGTGGTCCTCCCTGACACCTTCCCGGAGAGCCGGCCCCTTGTGGGGCCCGGTCGGTCAGGCGTCCATATCTGTTGGACGGCATGCGAAAGCGCCGTCCAGGCACGCTAGGCCGTTCGGTTACGCAGACTCTATACGACAGGTCTAGGGAAGACTAGCCGAAAGTATGAGTACGTTATCGTGACAAAACAGGCACTAGGTGGGCTTAGGGTGCAGGAACGTCCGCCTTCGGGTGTCCGGAGAGCTACTTCAACCGACCTTTACGGGTCTGCGCTTTTCCCTCGGGAGTGGGCAAGATGGGCGGATGACGTCGCCGCCCGCCCCGGTTCCGCACCCGGCGGCGATCGAGGTGCGCCGGTGGAGCCTCGACAGCGTCGGCGAGTTGCGCCACCTCCGCTCCGGACTCCGGTCCGTGCTGACCGGCGTCCCGCTCGGCAGTGACGGGGAGGAGCGGATCGCGGTCGTCGCCACGGAGCTGGCCACCAACGCCCTCCGGCACGGCCGCCCGCCCACCCTGGTCCGTCTCCTTCAGGAACCCGGCCGGCTGATCCTCGACGTCGCCGACCACGACCTCACCGGCGAACCGCTCTTCGACCTGGAACGGCCGGTCGGCCTCGGCGGCCTCGGCCTGCGTCTGGCCAGGACCTTCGCCACCGACTTCGGCTGGTACCGCACGTCCAGGATGAAACACATCTGGGCGGCATTCGACGTCGTACGGGATTAGCGCCGCCTTCCAGTCTCCGGCGCCCCTCGCGCCCTCTTCTCCTGCGCGCTTCCGCCTCGCGCCTCCCTGACCCTCGCGCCTACGTGCCTTCTTGTCCTCCTTCTCGCTCTTTAAGCCGCTCACCCCCTCCTGTCCACGTGCCCTCTCGTCCGCGTCCCTACTCCTGCGCGCTTCTCCTTCTGCCCGCCAGGTCCGCCCGGGCGCGGGTGGTCCCGCGACGATCAGGTCGAGCGGTGGGCACGCCTTCGGTCCGCCGGGGTACGGGTGGCAGCCGGCCCCCCGTGACTGGTGTGCAGACCGATTCGGATGAGAGGGATGTTCATTCCGTATCGGCGTGACTTCGCAAGGTCATTGACCTCTTTTGACCCGCCGGCACCAGTGGCAACTTTGATGCGATCGGGTGAGGGGGGCGATTTGGCGTGGCGAGGGGGACCGGGTAATGTTCTCCGAGCCGGCAGGGAAACGGGCGAGGCAAGCGGAGAGATCCGCTAGCGGCCGTCCTGCCAAACCCCAAGATCGAGCGACGCGAGAGATCGTGTACTCTTCCTGGGTGCCTGTGCGGTTTCGGTCTTGTGGAATTCGGTTGCGAAACGCGGATTTGACACGGCGGAAACGGCGGGTAAAGTAGAGCGAGTGCCCCGGAGGAACGGGCCGCGGAATGCGGAACGGTTCGATGG
>NZ_BOMZ01000141.1 GCF_016862455.1 Actinoplanes utahensis | reverse complement strand
GGGGTGGTTGTTCGTTTGCTGTGAATCACACAGTGGACGCGTAAGCATAAAGTTTAGGGTGGTTAAGCCCTCGGCCTATTAGTACCGGTCGACTGAACACGTTACCGTGCTTACATCTCCGGCCTATCAACCCAGTAGTCTAGCTGGGAGCCTTACCCACTCAAGGTGGTGGGATACCTCATCTCGAAGCAGGCTTCCCGCTTAGATGCTTTCAGCGGTTATCCCTTCCGAACGTAGCCAACCAGCCATGCTCCTGGCGGAACAACTGGCACACCAGAGGTTCGTCCGTCCCGGTCCTCTCGTACTAGGGACAGCCCTTCTCAAGTATCCAACGCGCACGGCGGATAGGGACCGAACTGTCTCACGACGTTCTAAACCCAGCTCGCGTACCGCTTTAATGGGCGAACAGCCCAACCCTTGGGACCTGCTACAGCCCCAGGATGCGACGAGCCGACATCGAGGTGCCAAACCATCCCGTCGATATGGACTCTTGGGGAAGATCAGCCTGTTATCCCCGGGGTACCTTTTATCCGTTGAGCGACACCGCTTCCACACGCAAGTGCCGGATCACTAGTCCCGACTTTCGTCCCTGCTCGACCCGTCAGTCTCACAGTCAAGCTCCCTTGTGCACTTACACTCAACACCTGATTGCCAACCAGGCTGAGGGAACCTTTGGGCGCCTCCGTTACCCTTTAGGAGGCAACCGCCCCAGTTAAACTACCCACCAGACACTGTCCCTCGACCCGATCAGGGCCGCAAGTTAGATACCCAAACCCAACAGAGTGGTATTTCAACAGTGACTCCACCCGAACTGGCGTCCGAGCTTCACAGTCTCCCACCTATCCTACACAATTAAATTCAGATACCAATGTCAAGCTATAGTAAAGGTCCCGGGGTCTTTCCGTCCTGCCGCGCGTAACGAGCATCTTTACTCGTACTGCAATTTCGCCGGGCCTGTGGTTGAGACAGTGGGGAAGTCGTTACGCCATTCGTGCAGGTCGGAACTTACCCGACAAGGAATTTCGCTACCTTAGGATGGTTATAGTTACCACCGCCGTTTACTGGCGCTTAAGTTCTCCGCTTCGCCCCGAAGAGCTAACAGGTCCCCTTAACGTTCCAGCACCGGGCAGGCGTCAGTCCATATACATCGTCTTACGACTTGGCATGGACCTGTGTTTTTAGTAAACAGTCGCTTCCCCCTGCTCTCTGCGGCCATACCACGCTCCACCCGCAAGGGGCTTCACGCGTCCGGCCCCCCTTCTCCCTAAGTTACGGGGGCAATTTGCCGAGTTCCTTAACCACAGTTCACCCGTCGCCTCGGTATTCTCTACCTGACCACCTGTGTCGGTTTAGGGTACGGGCCGCTCAAAGCTCGCTAGAGGCTTTTCTCGGCAGCATAGGATCAATGACTTCACCAGAACGGCTCGGCATCACGTCTCAGACTCAATGCACCGCGGATTTGCCTACGGTACGTCCTACACGCTTACCCCGGCACAACCACCGGCCGGGATCATCTACCTTCCTGCGTCACCCCATCGCTAAACTACTACCCACAGAGGTCCC
>NZ_BOMZ01000140.1 GCF_016862455.1 Actinoplanes utahensis | reverse complement strand
GGTTAGTACTATGAGGTTCGTCTTGGGCGCTTCTTTGCGGGTACGGGAATATCAACCCGTTATCCATCGACTACGCCTCTCGGCCTCGCCTTAGGCCCCGACTCACCCAGGGCGGATTAGCCTGGCCCTGGAACCCTTGGTCATCCGGCGGAAGGGGTTCTCACCCTTCATTCGCTACTCATGCCTGCATTCTCACTCGTATGGCGTCCACGACTGGATCACTCCGCCGCTTCACCCGCCATACGACGCTCCCCTACCCATCCACACACCTGCACAAGAGAAACAAGTCCTCAAGCGAAGTTAATGTGTGAATGCCACAGCTTCGGCGGTGTGCTTGAGCCCCGCTACATTGTCGGCGCGGAACCACTTGACCAGTGAGCTATTACGCACTCTTTAAAGGGTGGCTGCTTCTAAGCCAACCTCCTGGTTGTCCATGCGATCCCACATCCTTTTCCACTTAGCACACGCTTAGGGGCCTTAGCTGGCGATCTGGGCTGTTTCCCTCTCGACTACGAAGCTTATCCCCCGCAGTCTCACTGCCGCGCTCTCACTTACCGGCATTCGGAGTTTGGCTGATTTCAGTAAGCTTGTGGGCCCCCTAGACCATCCAGTGCTCTACCTCCGGCAAGAAACACGCGACGCTGCACCTAAATGCATTTCGGGGAGAACCAGCTATCACGGAGTTTGATTGGCCTTTCACCCCTAACCACAGGTCATCCCCCAACTTTTCAACGTTGGTGGGTTCGGTCCTCCACGCAGTCTTACCCACGCTTCAACCTGCCCATGGCTAGATCACTCCGCTTCGGGTCTAGAGCATGCGACTAAAGACGCCCTATTCAGACTCGCTTTCGCTACGGCTACCCCACACGGGTTAACCTCGCCACATGCCACTAACTCGCAGGCTCATTCTTCAAAAGGCACGCCGTCACCCCTCAAGGCTCCGACGGATTGTAGGCGAACGGTTTCAGGTACTATTTCACTCCCCTCCCGGGGTACTTTTCACCATTCCCTCACGGTACTTGTCCGCTATCGGTCACCAGGAAGTATTCAGCCTTACCAGGTGGTCCTGGCAGATTCACAGCAGATTCTAGGAGTCCGCTGCTACTCGGGAACACTGTAAGGAGGCTAGAAACTTTCGTTTACGGGACTCTCACCCTCTACGGTCGGCTTTCCCACGCCGTTCAACTAGCAGCTAGCTTTGTAACTCCTCGAGGCAATGTCAGTAACCTCGAACAGGTCCCACAACCCCCCACACGCAACGCCTGACAGCTATCACACGTATAAGGTTTAGGCTAGATCCGCTTTCGCTCGCCACTACTCACGGAATCACGGTTGTTTTCTCTTCCTACGGGTACTGAGATGTTTCACTTCCCCGCGTTCCCCTCACATGCCCTATGAATTCAGGCATGGATGACACGACATGACTCGTGCCAGGTTTCCCCATTCGGACACCCTGGGATCACAGCTAGGTTGGCAGCTCCCCCAGGCCTATCGCGGCCTCCCACGTCCTTCATCGGCTCCTGGTGCCAAGGCATCCACCGTTCGCCCTTGACAACTTAACCACAAAAAACAAGATGCTCGCGTCCACTGTGCAATTCTCAACCAACGACCAACCCACAACCT
>NZ_BOMZ01000138.1 GCF_016862455.1 Actinoplanes utahensis | reverse complement strand
TGGTCATGTAAGGAACTCCGGTACTTGATCAGTCCGGTGTCCTGGGGTTGCATGAGCATCCCGGTTGGTCCGGTGGGTGGCGTCGAATGGTGGTCTGAGGGAGAGCCTCGTCCGACTGATTGCCACCGCTGGTCTGGCCACGGATGCCCCGGATGAGGGAAGTGGGCTGGTCCCGTCAGAGGCCGGGCCCGGTTGCAGCACATGAGTGGGAGCCGTCGTCAGATTGCTCTGCCTCCTTGGGACCGTGGTTGTCGTGCGGTGTGACCTGCGCGGACTTGCCGGAGTCGTTACTGGCTGTGGTCTGGGGAGGTCGGGTTGGTGCAGCGCAGGCTGGTCGGGATCGATCTGGGGATCGCGTCGGCGCACACGGTGCGGGTGCGTGACGAGGCTGGGCGGGAGGTGTGCCGGCGGCGGTGTGAACCGACGGTGGGCAGCCTGACCGTCATCGAGCAGGCTGCTCTGGCCGGAGCGGTGCCGGGCACCCGGCTGGAGGTGGTGATGGAGCCGACGGGGCCGGCGTGGTTGCCGATCGCGGTGTTCTTCACCGCCCGGGGGCACCTGGTGTTCCGGGTGTCGAGCGCGAAGGCGGCGGACCTGCGCCGGTTCCTGTCTCGGCATGCGAAGTCCAACGGTATCGACGCCGACACTCTCGCGCGGCTGCCGTTGATCGACCCGGACGGGCTGCGGCCGCTCGAGCTGCCGGACGCCGCTGCGGCGGCCCTGGACCGGCGAGTGCGGGCGTGTGACCGGCTGACTATGGCTGCTTCGGAGCACAAGGTGCGGATCAAGGACCTGGTCCGGCAGGTGATGCCGTGCACCCCGCTGACCGGTGACCTCGGCAAGGCCGATCTGGCGGTGCTGGAACAGCATGCCGACCCGCGTGCCCTGCTGCGGCTCGGCCGTGATGGGCTGACCGCGTTGATCGTCAAGGAGTCGAAGAACCACCAGGGCCAGGCCCGGGCTGAGCAGTGGCTGGCCGCCGCGCGGGCGGCGGTCGAGCTCTACGGCGATCATCCGGCGGTGGCGTTCGCCGACCTGGCCGCCGAGATCGCGACCGAGGTCCGGCTGCTGCGTGCCATCGACGCTGAACTGGCCGCGCATGCCGTCGAGCGGGAGTCCTGCTATCGGTGGGTGGACCCGATGCAGCTGGCGCGGAGCCTGCCGGGTCTGGCTGAGGTCGGTGGGCCGGCGATGACCGCGGTGATCGGCGACGCCGCTCGGTTCCCGACCGCGGCGCACTTCAAGTCCTACCTCGGCCTGGCACCGCGGGCGTCGGAGACCGGCGACACCGACCGCAAGGGCCAGCCGATGTCCAAGGCCGGCTCGAGGCTGGCCCGCGCGACCCTGATCCGGGCCGCGGACTGGGCCCGCAAACAGGATCCCCAGCTCGCGCGGGTCTACCACCAGCAGATGGTCGAACGCGGCGCCGAACACCTCAAGGCCAGCTGCGTGGTCGCCGGCCGCCTGGCCGAGCGGCTCTGGACGGTGATGCGCCGCCGGATGCCGTACGTGATCTGCGACGTCAACGGCACCCCGGTCACCCCGCAACAGGCCAAACAGCTCATCGCCGAGCAGTGGACCGTGTCCGAGGAGATCCGCCGCCGACGCCGCAGCAACAAGAAGAGCAGGGCGGGGAAGGCCCCTCAACAAGTCCTCACGGGACATGATCGAAAAGACGCTCAAAGCGCACGAACGAGGCGACCTTCCCCACATGAATCCTCCTCGGCCCGGTCACGGACCGTCAAGCCGACCCGCACTTGACAACAGATCCCCGATAGGGAATCA
>NZ_BOMZ01000137.1 GCF_016862455.1 Actinoplanes utahensis | reverse complement strand
GCTGACCCTGCTGGCTTATTTGTTGGTGGCGGCCGCACCTTCTGGGGTATCGATAGAGTTGGTTGGTTATGTCGATGCGACCAAGGCCGTGGCCTGAGGTTCCGGAACTGACCGCTCGGATGGCGCGGGCGGCGGTTCGGAAGGGGAATCTGGCGACCCGGATTCGTGATGAGCTGGGTCAGGTGTACGAGGATGCCCGGTTCACCGAGGCGTTCGGGGTGCGTGGCCGGCCGGGGATCTCTCCGGCCCAGTTGATGATCGTCAGTGTGTTGCAGTTCGCCGAGGATCTGACCGATCGACAGGCCGCCGAGGCGGTCCGGGACCGGATCACCTGGAAGTACGCTCTCGGTCTGGAACTCGACGATCCGGGGTTCGATGCGAGCGTGCTCAGCGAGTTCCGGGCCCGGCTGGTCGACGGTGATCTGACCCGTCTGGCCTTGGATGCCCTGCTCCAGCGTCTGGCCGAGCTGAAACTGGTCAAGGCCAACGGCCGGCAGCGCACCGATTCCACCCACGTCCTGGCGGCGATCCGGGGACTCCACCGTCTCGAACTGGCCGGGGAGACCGTCCGCGCCGCGTTGGAGGCGTTGTCCGCAGCGGCGCCGGACTGGCTGGCCACGGTGATCGACAGCTCGTGGGTCGACGTCTACGGCCAGCGCGTGGACAACCTGCGCCTGCCCACGAGCAAGACCCGACGCGACGAGCTGATGATCCGGTACGGCCGGGACGGCTACCACCTCCTCGATGCCGTGCACCACCCGGGCGCCCCGCCCTGGCTGGTCCAGATCCCCGCCGTTCAGGCGTTACGCCTGATCTGGATCCAGCAGTTCCACCTCGACATCGACGGCGCCGGCAGGCGGGAGGTGCGACGGCGGGACCCCGCCCCGAACGGGGACGGCGTCCCGCCGGTCAGAGACAAGATCTGCTCCCCCTACGACCTGCACGCCCGCTACGCCATCAAACGCGACACCCGCTGGCGCGGCTACAAAGTCCACTTCACCGAGACCTGCGACCCACCCGAACCCGCGACCAGCGGCAGTGACCACGATCCACGACGCGGAGACCACCCGAACCTGATCACGAACGTGGCGACCACCACCGCAGCCGTCGCGGACACCACGATGACCACCCCCATCCACCAGCACCTCACCGGCAAGGGCCTGACCCCCGCCGAGCACCTGGTCGACTCCGGCTACCCGTCCGCGCAACTCATCGTGACCGCCGCCCGCGACCACGGCATCACCCTGATCACACCCCTGCCGGCCGACAACTCGGCCCAGGCCCGCGCCGGCCACGGCTACGACAGAAGCGCGTTCACCGTCGACTTCGACACCCGCCACAGCACCTGCCCACAAGGCCACACCAGCAGCAGCTGGACACCCACACGAACCCGCGGCACCGACACGATCATCGTCGCCTGGCCCCTCACCGCCTGCCGCCCCTGCCCCGTTCGCGAACTCTGCACCACCGGTGACCGCCGCAAGATCGGCCTACCACCCCGCGACACCCACGAAGCCCTCACCACCGCCCGCACCCTGCAGAAAACCAGTGACTGGAAAACCCGCTACCGAACCCGCGCCGGTATCGAAGGCACCATCCGCCAAGCCACCCACGTCACCGGCATCCGCACCGCCCGCTACCGCGGACTGCCCAAAACCAGCCTCGAACACAACATCGCCGCCACCGCCATCAACATCATCCGACTCGACCACTACTGGACCGGCCAACCCCTCGACCGCACCCGCACCACCCACCTCCAACGCCTCGACTTCACCCTCGCCGCCTGAACCAAATAAGCCAGCAGGGTCA
>NZ_BOMZ01000136.1 GCF_016862455.1 Actinoplanes utahensis | reverse complement strand
ATGACAGCGCGTTGGTCCCGCTCGTGACTTGGTCCGCCTGCACCGAGCAGGTGCCGATGAAGGGGCCTTGCTACTTGTTATCAGGCGGCAGCACGGGCCACAGCAAGGCCAACGGTGTCTAGTAGGGGTCGCTGCTCGGCCCAGGTAGCGAGGTCGCGGCGCATCACCGCGGCCGGATCGTGCGTGGCGAGGACCTTTTCGAATTCCTGGCGGCGCCCGTTGTCCTCGATCCTGCGGAACGTCGTCACCAGGTCCCAGTCAGTAGCGGTCTCCCCGAAGCACAGCAGGCGATTGCAGGTATGCCAGAAGTTGCTGGTGCCGATCACGACCGACCCCGCGGGGTTACTGGCCGGACCGGCACCAGCCGCGAGCAGCGACAACTGTGCCACTTCGAAGCCCAGCGACCAGAGGAACCAGCCGGGTCCCACCACCGGGCCCTCTACGTCGGCGAACGGCTGGACGGTGGCAATCGCGGATTCCGGCGCGGTGGTGCCGGCTTGGCACGCATCGAGAATCTGCCGGGCCGCGCCGGCGAAGGCAGCCCTGGCCGCCTCTACCACCGGAAGCATCCGGTACAGCTGCAGAGCGGCGAGCGCCCGGATCTTCTCCGGGTACGGTGCAATCTGGGCGACCCGCTCGTCCGAGTAGTCCGGTGGCTTCCACTGCCGGTCGTCGCGCTCGCCGAGATTGTTACCGTGCACCCACGACACCGAGCCCGGGCGTTCGCCCGTGCCGGCCCGGCAATACTCCTCCACCGCGGCACGGATTTCAGCGACCGGCAGTACGACCGATGGCCCGACACCGATCAGCTCGTGTGGCTCCGCGGCCACCAACGGATCGTCGTCGGCGGGGTCGGCGTTGTCGGTGACCCAGATCCACTGATCGTCCTGCCTCCCGGATGCATCCGCGCGCAACGTGTTGACGAACCAAATGAGCGCGCCAAGACCGGTCGAGGCGTTCACCCGCACCATAAGGGTGCTGTTCGGAGCCTGGCGCGACGGTATGAGGCCCCCTTCGACGAAAAAGAAGTCGGTTTCGTCGCCTGCGCCACGCCCGGGCGCCCAGGACCGTTGCTCTCGGAACGCGCGGTCGATCAAGGCGGACGTTTCCTCCTGACTCCGCGGGATGTGGAGATCGCCACCTACGTATGCCTGCAAGGTCAGGGATGTCACGCGGGAAGTATCACAAAGTCACGGCACGCCCGGATGACCAGGCGAGGCTTCATCGGGTTCGTGATGAGGTTAGTCGCGGCGTTGGCGAGTGTGGGGCTGGCGTGCTGGCGGGGCCAAGGTGACCGGCTTGGTGGTCGGTGTGAATGCGCTGGTGCTGATTCTGGCGGCCTGCGGTGGCTCCGCTCCGACGGGGCGGCCTCAGGTGGCCCCACCACGAGGGGCGCTGAGTTCGCTGCATCGTGACGCTGCGCTATGCGGTTCGTGGTTCGCAGCATGCGTTACCTGCGGCATGAGAGGACGTCTGATCTTGGGGCTGCTGGTTCCTGTGATGAGCATCCACGGAAAAGTTCGTCGCTTGATCTGCCAGGATCTGCGGATGACTTCGATCGAGGTAGAAGAGCTTGCGCCGGGTGAATTTCGTCTGTACCTGGTCGCGGGCACGACGCCGGTCGACGAGGCGATCGTCGCCCTCGGCCATGAGCCCAACGGCCCGTTCTGGGAAGGGATTACGGAGCTGGTCGTCGCCATCGAGGCTCCAGCCCTTCATGAGCGTTTTTGGACCGACTCGGAAGCGGGCGCATTCCTCGCCCACAGCAGCGATCGAAGCGTGCTCGATGACTTGGCCGCCCGGCTCGACGCGATTGCGGTCGACGAGAATCGCCTGCGGCACCTGATGGAGGCGGCCCGGGCACGCGGCTTCGAGTTCCACGACTGACAGTCGAAGCGTCCGTTCCTGCGTGCGACTGGCGGTGTCGTCAGGTCCTCCGCCACTCCTGCATGGTCGGGTTCCGACGGCGACACAAGTAGCCTGCCCCGAGCCCTGTCC
>NZ_BOMZ01000135.1 GCF_016862455.1 Actinoplanes utahensis | reverse complement strand
GGGGCACCGTCGAGATTCGCCGATAGCCGAAGTAGACATCATCTCAGTTCAGGATGTGAGCTTCGACAGGACAGTCGTGCCATAGGCGCGGCTCTCGGGGCAGGCGTCGACCAAATCAGGGCGGTCGAGAGCCACTCATCGAGCCGGCCTCCGGGCATACTCGCCGGCGGTTCGCCAGGAGCGACCACCGTAACGTGGGGTTTGGGGGTCGCTCCCCAGGCAAACAAACGTGGGCCGGACGTTGCACCATGCGAACCGCCCGATCATCGTCCCGGGCCGCCCACTGCCGGGACGTTTGACCAGCTCACGTGTTAGGAACAGCGCTCGGGGCCGTTGACCGCGACAACAACGGGCTCACCCTCCATGCCGATAGTGGTACCGTATCCAGTACCACTCCAGGAGGCATCATGACGTCCGCGATCAGTGCCAGCGAGGCGCGCAAGTCCCTCTTTCCGCTCATTGAGCGCGTCAACGAGGACCACACCCCGATCGAGATCGTCTCCAAGCGGGGTAACGCCGTCCTGGTGAGCAAGGAGGACTGGGACTCGATCATGGAGACCAACTACCTGCTTCGATCCCCCGCCAACGCCAAGCGCCTTACTGAAAGCGTCGAGCAGTGGCGAGCGGGACGAGCCACCGAGCGCGAGTTCGGCCCCGAGGAGTGAAACTCAGCTGGACCGACAACGCCTGGGGCGACTACCTGTACTGGCAGACCCAGGACCGCAAGACCCTCAGACGCATCAACGCCCTGATCGCCGACATCAAACGTGACCCCGACGGGCAGGGCATCGGCAAACCGGAACTCCTCCGAAACAACCTCGCGGGACTCCGGTCACGGCGCATCGACGACGAACACCGCATGGTGTACGCCGTCGAGACCAACGAGATCACCATCATCTCCTGCCGATACCACTACGAATAGCTCCGACCTTCTCGTTGCTGCTCAGTGGCGTTTGGCGAACTCTGCCAACCGCTCACTGAGTGGGCTCACTCGCGGGCGCGGTGGCCGATCGAAATAGCCCGGCTTGACCTCGCGCAGCAGCGTCTCACCGTCCCGGCTCCAGTCGAACCGTGGCCGTTTCAGCAGCCGCCGGAACACGACACTCGCCTTCTCGGGATCCCTCGCCGCCAGCCGGCGCAGGACCATCGGCTCCACGCTGTCGTCCTCGAGATAGGACAGTGTCTGCTCGCGCCATCGGCGGCGTCGCAGCAGGTCGGGGTTCGCGAACGCTTCCTCCACCAGGCCGAACTCCGCGTAGAAGCCGAGTCCGTCCATCTCGTCGTAGATCAGCGCCACCGTCTCCGCATCGGTCAGGTCCAGCGGCAACGACATCGACACCGCAGGAGGAACGTCCTCCGGGTCCGGCCCGAGAATCGCGTCACGGCAGTACGTGTAGTAGCCGTCGAGCCGCTCCTGCGCCTGTTCCCCCGGAACCACCAGCAGGTCAGTGCCGAAGAACTCCACGAACCGGGCCCGGTCAGCACGCTGATGCTCGCACGCCTGCGCAAGCTTCTCCGGATTTCGGAACACCGCTTCCGGCGTACGCAACGACATGTCCAGCGCGAGCTGATAGGCGATGTCCCGATCGCTCCCGCGCAGGATCTGTACCGGCCCGCTCAACATCCACTCGTCACCGACCGCGACCAGCCGGGCGATGATGAACGAGCGGCGCGGCATCTGCTTGAACACGGCCGGCCCATGTTCGACCGAACCCGATAGGTCAAGTCGTCGACCAGGCTCTCCACCACGAGCGCGGGCCCGTCCTTGCGCCGCACCTCGAACGGGCCCTGCACCACATCGCGCCAGCCGAGCAGCATCTCCCGCTCGGCCTCCGGCAGGTCCGGCCGGGAGCCCACGAACTGCTCCACCACTGTCCGGCCGTTCGCCAGCCGGTGCTCCAGCACGAAACAGTCCCAGAGCAGCATCCACCGCTGCTCGTCGGCGTCTTCCCGGCCGTTGCCGTATTCGGCCAGGAATTCCGACGCAGCCCGGTCGTAGCGGGGCTGTTGAGAGAACGCCACCAGCTCGCCCTTGAGGTCACCAGCGCGTCGTAGCAGCGTGGCATCAGACATCGACATGCCACCAACCTATGAGCTGCCGGAGTCAGATCGGCACGGGATGCCTCGTTCGGG
>NZ_BOMZ01000134.1 GCF_016862455.1 Actinoplanes utahensis | reverse complement strand
TACCACTGAGCCCGTGACTATCTCCGTGGTTCCCAACACCGTTTGAACGCTGCTTTTGACACCACTTGATCGTCGGTGGATTTCGTGTCGGCGAGTTTCGACACCAGAGCATCAGGTCGATCACCATACGGCGAGACGTCGTTGTGGATCGAGGGGGCAGCAGTTAGCCGCCGTCTACGGTGCGGCTTCGAGTTCGGCCGTTGAGGCCACGGTGACGACGGCTTGGCCGACGGCGTCACCGCTGCGGCTGGTGATGGCCGCGGGGACGTCGTCGAACGTGTAGTGGTCGGTGACGGGCGGGCTGATGGCGCCTTGCCGTAGGAGGTCGGCGAGGGCGTTGAGGGTTTCGTCGCGTTCGGTGTCGTGGCGGAAGGCGGACAGGGCTCCGCTGACGGAGTAGTCGTGGAACATGATGTGCTGGGGGTCGGGTTGGCCCCAGGTCCCGCTGGCGAAGCCGACCAACAGGACGCGCCCCGCTCGGGCGATGGCGTGCGTGGCCTGGTCGTAGGTTTCGCCGCCGACGGTGTCGTAGATGACGTCGGCGCCGTGGCCGCCGGTGAGGTCACGGACCGTGTCGGTGAGGGGCTGTTCGCGGAGGTTGATGACGTGGTCGGCGCCCTGGGCCTGGCAGAAGCGGGCTTTGTCATGGTTGCGGGCGGTGGCGATGACGGTGGCGCCGAGGGCTTGGCCGAGCTGGATCGCGGCGGAGCCGGTGCGTCCTGAGCCGCCGAGGACCAGCAGTGTCTCGCCGGGTTGGAGCGCGGCCCGGTGGGCTAGGCCGATGTGGGCGACGTGGAAGGAGCCGGGGAACCCGGCTGCCTGGCTGTCGGTGAGTTCCGGCAGGACCGGCACCGCCCCGATGGCCGGGCTGAGGGTGTACTCGGCGAGGCCGCCGATCGCGATGTCGGCGCGGCTGTTGCCCATGATCCGGGTGCCTACCGGGAAGGGGTAGCCGGAGCCGGCTTCCTCGACGATGCCCACGATCTCCTGGCCGGGAGACACCGGGGGTGCGGGGACGAAGGGGTAGCGGCCCTGGACCATCAGTAGGTCGGGAAGGGCCACACTGGCGGCCAGGACCCGCACACGTGCCTCTCGCGGACCCGGTTCGGGCAGGGCTACCTCGACCAGTTTCAGGACGGCCTGCGGCATGCCGAACTCTGTTGCTTGCCAGCGCTTCATGTCAGAACAGCTTTCTTGAAGAGGATGATTGCGTGGTAGGACTGAGCCTGGTTCACGGGCGTGGGCTGCTGCGACGGCATGATCATCAGTAGATCGCAGGTATGCGGTGCCTGGCGCTACCTCCGAGAGTCACAGCCCTGACGGGAGGGCTCAGGTGCGGAAGCCGTCCTGGAAGATGGCTCGCAGATTGTCCGGTGACGGCTCGTCGGCCAGCGAGGAGCCACGGACCCAGCTCAATGCGAGGGCCATCAGGAACAGGTCGAGAGGGCGCAGACCCTCGCGGGCCTTGCCGTCCCGCTGGGCCGCCTGCAGGAACTGTGCAGTCTGGTCGACGAACCCGGCGCAGGTAACGGCGAGGCGGTTCTGCACCCCGGTCATCGCCGTACGGACCGGTCCTGGAAAGCCCTCGAAGGCGCTGAAGAACTCCTCGACCACCACAAGCCAGGAGCACAGCGCCTCGCCGGTGTCGGCCAGCTGCTGGATTCGCTCGATCTCTGCTGCCATCTGGGTGGAGCGTTGCTCGACCAGTCCCGCGATCAGGTCGTCGCGGGTCGGGAAGTGGCGGTACAGCGTCGCGGACCCGACCCCGGCGTCGCGCGCGATCGCCTCCAGCGAGGCCCCGACGCCCGACTGCGCGAAGTGCCGCTCGGCCTCGGCCAGGATCAGCGAACGGTTGCGCTCGGAGTCGGAACGGATGCGCCGAACCCGCGCTGGGGGTGGAGCCATGTCGTGTCCTTCCCGTGGAGTCTGAGGATCCGTCGCCGGCTGTCCGGGGACCGGGTGAGCGGTCCCTGCGTGGCAGGTCAGCAAGCATGCCTTGCAGAGTGAGTGAACTTAGGCCGGATCCGGGGTCAGGGTGATGGCGCGGTGCAGCCGGACGGTGCTCTCCCGGTCCAAGGCGTCGCCGAAGGACACGAAGGCCTGCATGCACAGGTCACGGCGCAGCGGTGCATGCCGGCGGTCGGCACGTTCGACCGCTTGCAACAGGGCTTCGCGGGGCAGTTCGGTGCAGTAGGCGGCGGTGCCGGGGTGGGCGCGCCAGGTGTTGTCCAGCCCGCCGATGTCGACCGGGTCGAAGCCGGTGATGTCGGTCAGTTCCGCCGCGAGCCGCCGGGCGTCAGGGTCGTCGCCGGCGACGGGCAGGGCGATGCGTGCCGGGGTGCCCGCCGGGGCGCCCTTCTCGGCGAGGGTCTGGGCGAGGACGGCATTCCAGGCCTTGGTGACGGGGCGGCCGAGCTGCTCGGAGATCCAGTGGGCCTCGATCTGGCCGTCGTCGATGGCGGTGATGTGACCGTCGCGGTAGGGGTGGTAGTTCCCGGTGTCGATGACTGGCACGTCGTCGGGCACGCCGTCGAGGAGCGGGCGGATCGCCGCATAACTGTTGAGGTTGACCGTCGTGATGATCACGTCGACGTCGCGGACCGCGTCCGCCGTCCACGCCGCGGTGACACCGAGGGAGGCCGCGAGCTCGCGCAGCGTCTCAGGGCCGCGCGAGTTCGCGAGCTTCACGGCGTGGCCGTGGGCGGCGAACGCCTTTGCCAGGGGGATGCCGACGTTGCCGGCTCCGAGGATGGCGATCTTCACGGGAAAACCCTTCGAGGGACGACGGTGCACGTCAGAGCTGCCGGGCCTGGATGATCCCGGTTGGTCGAGGGATCACGATGGCCTTAGGTGGGGGCTTACCCCGGATATTAAGCAGGGGAGCCCCCCATTTAGCAATGTTGTCCGTCTCACGACGCCCTCGCGACGGCGCGTCAGCGCGCCCGAGGCCACCAATAGGAGCCTGAGTAGCCGTGGTGCCTGTCAGGGCACCGCGCAGCGGCCTGGCAGGCTCTGACGTGGGTTTTGTCCGTCTGTTTCGACACCACGGGAGGTTGACGCTCGAAGGGATGGATTCGATGTCCGCGAGTTTCGACACCATCCGTGGCGGTGGGAGCATCGGCTGACCCGAGACGGAGGCCGGCCGATGCCGCGGATGTCGAAGATCGAGTTGTTCGTGGCGATCCGCCGCGATCTCGCTGCGGGGATGTCGGGTCGGGCGATCGAGGAGAAGCACCGCGTCGGTCGTCGCACGGTCAGCGCGGCGATGGCGTCAGCGTTGCCGCCGCCGCGCAAGGCGATGCCGCCGCGAGGATCGAAGCTTGACCCGTTCAAGCCGGCGATCGACGACATCTTGCGGGCCGATCTTGATGCCCCGCGAAAGCAGCGGCACACCGTCCGGCGGATCTATCACCGGCTGCTCGACGAACACGGTATGGCTGACGTCTCCTACCAGGTCGTCCGGACCTACGTCGCCGACCGCAAGCCGAAGATCAGGGCAGAGTCAGGCCGCGGCCCGATCAAGGCGTTCTTCCCGCAGACTCACCGGCCGGGCGCCGAGGCTGAAGTCGACTTCGGCGAAGTCGTGATCAACCTGCGGGGCGAGCCCGTCACCTGCATGTTGTTCTCGTTCCGGATGTCCTTCTCCGGCAAAGCAATCCACCGGATCTTCGCCTCCGGCGGCCAGGAGGCGTTCTTCGAAGGCCACGTCCATGCGCTGAAGCGGCTCGGAGGGGCGCCGACCGGAAAAGTCCGATACGACAACCTGCGCTCCGCGGTCGCCAAGGTGCTCGGTTTCAGCCGGCAGCGCATCGAGACCCAACGCTGGACCGCGTTCCGCTCGCACTATGGCCTGGACGTCTTCTACTGCCAGCCAGGGCAT
>NZ_BOMZ01000133.1 GCF_016862455.1 Actinoplanes utahensis | reverse complement strand
AGCCCGGAACCGCGGTCAGGACCCCGTCGTCCAGCCGGTACTCCCGGTACCCCAGGAAGGTGAAGTGATCGTCGGCCAGCCACTTGAGCAGCTCGATCGAGTCGGTGACGTCCTTGTCGGGGACCGGGAGCCCCTGCTCGGAGCCGCGGGAGGCGGCCAGCTCGTCGGCGATCACCACGGCGCGCTGCCGCATCCGCGGCCAGTCCTCCACCGCGTCCCGGACGTCGGTGAGCACCCGCCTGACCTCGTTGAGCAACTGCTCCCGGGCTTCGGGGCGGCGCACCGGGTCGATCTCGATCCGGATCCAGCTCTCCACCAGGTCGCCCTCGATGGCGTCGTCCGGCTCGACATCGGACTCCAGCTGGGCGAGCGCGCCGAGCGGCTCCCGGCGCACCACGATCAGCGGGTGCACCGTCAGGTAGACCTGCAGATTGTGCGCGTTGAGCAGGGCGATCACCGAGTCGACCAGGAACGGCATGTCGTCGGTGACGATCCGCAGCACGCTGTGCGCCTGCGGGCCGGGCGGCTCGGTGACGGCCAGTTTCAGCTCGCCGGGCAGCCGGTTACGGGCCAGCTCACGATGATCGGCCGCGGCCGCGAACATCTCCTCGGGTGTGTAACCGACCAGTTCCTCGTCGGGTGCGAACCGCCAGAAGCGGCCCACCAGCGACGCGGTCGTGTGGTCGTCTCCCGCTTTCTCGACCGCCTGTGCCACCAGCCGCTCGGCATTGGGCACATCGTCGAGCACGGTCTGATCAGAATCGGTCACTGCCTCGTCGGCGACAGCCATGGTCCGGCGCTCCCCTCACCCACGGCACTGTGGGCTCGAACGTGTCGAGCACAGCCTAGAACTACCACCCCGGCACACCTCACACCCCCGGTGTGCCAGGCGGCACGGTGCGGTTTCGTGCCGATGTGGGACAGCCAGGACGGGCATGTGCCTATTACCGTTCGAACAGCTACCCCACGAAAGGGACACCCATGCGCCGCTCCCCCGCCGGCCTCGCCGCGCTGCTCCTGCTCACCGCGGGCACGCTGACCGGCTGCTCAGCCGACCCCGCCGAGGACACCGTCGAGGCGTTCCTGACCGGCTGGACCGGCGGCAGCCTGGACGAGGTCGGCTTCGTCACCGCGGCCGGTCAGAAGATCGGCGCGCCCGAGGTGCTGACCCAGATCCAGGCGCTCTACGGCGACCTCGCCGGCGCGCCGATCAGCGTCACGAAATCCGGCGAGACCGCCGAGACCGGCGACACCGCCACCACACCGATCACCGTGAAGTGGACCCTGCCCGGCGGCGCCGAGTGGAGCTACCCCAGCACCGTGCGCGCCACCAAGGCGAACCTGGACGGCTGGTCGGTCGTCTGGGAGCCGGCCCTGGTCCAGCCCGACCTGACCGGAGGCGAGAAACTGCGGCTGCGCCGGGTCGCCGCCGGGCGCGCCGCGATCGTCGACGCGTCCGGGAAACCGCTGGTGTCGCCGCAGAAAGTGGTCACCATCGGGGTCAGCCCGGAGAAGATCAAGGACCTCGCGGCCCTGCAGAAGGCCCTCGCCACGGCGTTCGCCAAGGTCGACGCGGACGTCGACATGAGCACCCTGAAGGCCCGCGTCGACAAGGCCGACCCCGGCGCCTTCCTCGACCTGGTCACCCTCCGGCGGCCGGCCTACGACAAGATCAGAGCCGAGGTACGCCCCCTGCCCGGCACCGTCTTCCGCGAGGAGACCCGGCAGCTCGCCTCCACCCGAGAGTTCGCCCGGGCGCTGCTCGGCACCGTCGACGCCGCCACCGAGGAGGACATCGGCAACTCGGACGGCGCCCTCACCGTCGGCGACCAGACCGGGCACGGCGGGCTCCAGCAGAAGTACGAGGCCGTCCTGCGCGGCACCCCCGGCGTCACGGTGGTGATCGCCAAGGAGGCCGCCGACGGCGACACCGAGGACACCAAGCTCTTCACCGCCCCACCGGTCGACGGCAAACCGGTCAAGGTCACCCTGGACAGCCGGGTACAGATCGCCGCCGACGCCGCGCTCGCCGCCGAGAAACAGCCCAGCTCGCTGGTCGCGGTCCGGGTCAGCGACGGAGCCGTGCTCGCCGCCGCCAACGGGCCCGAGCCCGGCGGGGTCAACACCGCCTTCACCGGCCAGGTCCCCCCGGGGTCGACCTACAAGATGATTTCGGCGTACGGGCTGCTCGCGCGCGACGCGGTCACCGCCAACACCGTCGTCGACTGCCCGAAAACGGTCACAGTCGATGGGCGTGAGTTCAAGAACTCACACGACCAGGCGCTCGGCAAGGTGCCGTTCCACGTCGACTTCGCCAAGTCCTGCAACACCGCGTTCGCCAACCTCGCGCCCAAACTCGGATCCGCCGGGCTGCAGGAGGCGTCCACCGCGCTCGGCATCGGCGGAAAATGGGACCTCGGCATCGACGCGTACTCCGGCCAGGTCTCCGACGGCGGCACCGGCACCGAACTCGCCGCCGCCGTCTTCGGCCAGGGCAGCACCGTGGTCAGCCCGCTCGCCATGGCCGTCGCCACCGCCGCCGTCGCGAAAGGCCGGCTCCAGCCGCCGAAACTGGTGCTCGACCCGGCGCCCGCCAACCCCGGCGCGGCCGGCCCGCAACTCGACGCGGAGGCGGTGACCGCGCTGCGCACCATGATGCGCGAGGTGGTCACGGTGGGCACCGGCACGGCACTGCGCGGCATCAAGGGCCAGCCGGTGTACGGCAAGACCGGCACCGCCGAATTCCAGACCGGCTCCGCCGAGACCCACTCCTGGTTCATCGGCTACCAGGGCGACATCGCCTTCGCCGTCATGGTGCAGAAGGGCGGCGCCGGCTCCGAAGCCGCCGTCCCCGCCGTCACCCGCTTCCTGAGCACCCTCAACAAATAGCCGCCGACCCGGCCGGCGAGGATCGGAGTGGATCTATGCCGACATCCCGTCGCGCCAGGAGACCCGTCGTCCTGATCCTCGTTCTCCCGCTCCTCGGCACGGGATGCACGCCCGGTTCGTCACCCCCTCCGCCGCCGCCGTCCCCGTCCGGGCCGGCGGCGGGCACCACGGAGCACACGATCACCGTCGCCGGGCGGCCCCGGACGTTCCGCCTCCACCGGCCCGCCGGACTGCCGAGCGGCACACCGGCTCCGCTGGTCGTCATGCTGCACGGCGTGCTCGGTGACGGAGCCCAGGCCCAGTCGTCGTACGGCTGGGACGCCCAGGCCGACCACTCCGGATTCCTGGTCGCGTACCCGGACGGGATCCGCCGCGCCTGGGCCGTCAGTGACGGCTGCTGCGGTCCGCCCGCCGCCGAAGGCGTGGACGACGTCGCCTTCGTGACCGCCATGGTCGCGGCGATCTCCGCCATGACACCTGTCGACCCGGCCCGCGTCCACGCCACCGGCATGTCCAACGGAGGGATGCTCGCGTACCGCCTGGCCTGCGACACCACGGTGTTCGCCGCGATCGCCCCGGTGGCGGCGACACGCGTGGGCGCATGCCCCGCGCCGGCGCCGGCCTCCCTCATCCACATCCACGGCACCGCGGACCGGACCTTCCCCTACACCGGCGGGCCCGGCCGGCGGCACAACGACGGCGCCGGGGCGTTCCCCGCGGACACCGCCGGGCCCCCGGTCCCGGAGCTCCTCGCCACCTGGCGCAGCCGGTTGCGCTGCCCGGAACCGGCGTCCACCACCACCGGCGCCGTCACCACCGCGGCGGCGACCTGCCCCGGAAGCCGCGGCGTCACCCTCGTCACCGTCGACGGGGCCGGCCATCAGTGGCCGGGCCAGCCCGGCCCGGGCGGCGCGTTCGCACGGAACCGGCTGGACCCGCCCTCGCCCGCCCTGGACGCCACCGCCACCATCTGGTCGTTCTTCGCCGCGCACCCCCGGCCCTGAGAACCGCACCTCCAGCCCTGAGGACCGCAACTCCAGCCCTG
>NZ_BOMZ01000132.1 GCF_016862455.1 Actinoplanes utahensis | reverse complement strand
GAACGGTTGCCGCCCCCGCCACCGGAAAGTCACGTCGTTCCGGTACCGTGCCCTGCGGACATCGATCAACATTGAAGACAATTTGGAGTACGCGGTGGGTGTAGGCACTACGCCCGGCGACCGTCCGGTGGAGGACGGTGCGGGATACGCGGATGAGCGGGCCGCCTCGTTGCGCAGGATGTTCCCCAGCCGGCCCGGCGGATCCCGGCCGTTCCGGGCGCTGCCGCCCGAATCCCGGCCCTCCCTGGCGCCGTCGCCTGAACCGCGGCTCTTCCCGGCGCCGTCGCCCGAACCGCGGCCGTTCCTCGCGCCGCCGCCCGCATCCCGGCCGTTGCCGTCCCCGCCTCCGCCCCCGCCCCTTCCTGCCTCGCCGCCGGCCCCGCCCCGCCGCCGCGGGCGGTACCTGGCGTTCGCGCTGGTGGTCGTGCTCGCCGCCGTGGGCGCGGCGGTGGCCCTGCGGCTGCGTGCCCCCGGGCCCGCGGAGCCGCCGGTCGAGGTGGCGAAAGGGTTCCCCGCGGTGACACGCCCGTCGATCGGCCGGCCGTCGGCGCCGCCGCCGTCACGCGGCGCCGGATCCTCCGCGAACCGGCCGGCCGGGACGATCACCGGGTATTCGGCCTGCTCCACGGCCTACGCGGTGACGTTCAAGGCGACGTTCAGCGACGGATTCGTGTACCGGCACGTCTTCATAGACACCGACGGCGACGCGTCGACCGGCTACCGGATCGAGGGGATCGCCGGCGGGTTCGGGGCGGACTACCTGCTGGAGAACGACACGTTCCTCAAGTCCACCGGGGCGAACTGGGCGTGGGAGCCGATCGAGCGGGGCACCCCGCTGATCTCCGACACCGGCGGCACCCACATCTGGAAGGTACGGCCCGATCACGGCGGGGTGCGGGCCGTCTTCAACGGCTCCGACGGCGGCACGACCGAGACCTTCAGCCCGATCGTCCCGGTCAAGAAGTGCTGAGCGACCCTGTGGCGGCGTGACGCCCGCCGGTGATCGACCGGCTCGTGCACGGGGTGGACACCGCCGCCGACACGGTGCGGTTCCTGCGGGTGGAGCACGGTGGGATTCTCGGGTTCGGGGCGGTGTCGTCGTTCGTTCCGGTGTCGGCGGTCCGCGAGGTCACCCGGGAACGGGTGCACGTCGACAGCGCCAAGGAGCACATCGCCGGCGCCCCGGGATATCAGCCGGACCTCGTTCCGGAACACGAGTACTACGGGCGGGTCTACGAGCACTACGGGCACGAGCCGCACTGGTCGGCCGGTTACACGCAGGGCGGATTCCCGACCGGACCCGGTGTTCCGCCGCCGCGTCGACCGGGAACGCCCGGTCCGGTTCGTGTGAGAACCGCCTCGGTTCGACGGGCTCAGGCGAGACGGGCCAGGTGCAGGCCGCGGAGTTCGGCCTCGAAGGCGGGAACCGGGCCCTCGACGGGCACGCCCGGGGCGATCGCGTTGATCGGCAGCGGGGTGACCGGGCCGGGCGCGAGACCCCATTCGGCGCGCCAGGCGGTGAGCTGGGCGGTGGAGGCGGCGTACACGATGCGGCCGAGACCGACCCAGCCGTGACTGGCCGCGCACATCGGGCAGTGCTCGCCGGACGTGTACACCGTGGCGGTGGCGCGCTGCTGCGGGATCAGGTTGTTGGCCGCCCAGCGGGAGATCTCGAACTCCGGGTGCCGGGTCTCGTCGCCGTCCTTGACCCGGTTGCGGTCCTCGAACAGCACGGTGCCGTCGGCCGCGACCAGCACCGAGCCGAACGGTTCGTCGCCGTCGGCGAGAGCCTCCCGGGCCAGGTCGACGCAGCGGCGCAGGTGATGCAGATCGGTCTCGGTGATGGTCATGCCGAACATTGTCAGTGATGCGGCCGGCGATGGTGGCGGCGCAGGTACGGCCGGCTCTCCACCACGGCCAGGACCAGGGCGGTCAGGATCCCGACGGCGCTGATCGTCCAGAACAGGATGTCCACGGGGCGCCTCCTCTGCGATGCCGTGACCCACCCGGATTCCCCAGGCGGGTCACGGCAAACCGGGAGGAGTCGGTCAGGCGCGGGTGAGTTCGAGGACGGGGATCGTACGGATGCCCTCGGTCTTCTTGGCGTAGTCGGCGAAACTGGGGTAAAGCCGCGCCTGCTCGGCGAAGACCCGGTCCCGTTCGTCACCGGTCAGTTCGCGGACGGTGACCGGGTAGGAGCCGGTGCCGAGTTCGATCTCCGCCCGGCCGGCCGCGGTCAGGTTGTAGTACCAGGCCGGATGTTCGGGGGCGCCGCCCTTGGACGCGATGATGTAGATGATCTTCTCGTCGGTGTCGTGCGGCAGGTACATCAGCGGGCTGACCGTCTCCTTGCCGCTCTTGCGGCCGCGATGGTGGACGAGCACCATCGGCGCGTCGGCGAACGGACCGCTGACCCGGCCCTCGTTGGCCCGGAATTCCTCGATGACCCGAGTGTTCCAGTCGCTCATGCACATCTCCGTTCGATCGTGACCATCATGCGCCCCCTCGGCTGGTTCGCAGGGCAGCCTCAGCGCCGCTGAGGCAACCCTGACGAACAGCCGAGGGGGGTAACGGTACGAGAACGGATCACGGTGAACGGATGAGGGCTGTGCCGCGTACCACTGGCGGTAATGCAACCCGCCGGACCCGACACGCGTCATGCGGATGTGACCGGAGGGTTGTCGATCATCGTGGAGGCCGGGTTTGCTGCCGTCGTTTACCATCCGGACCCGTTGAAAACGCTACGGAATTACCTCGTGTCGCTGGCCGCGCTGCTCGCCGGGACGCTCGCCGGAACACCGGCGCATGCGATCGCCAACGGTGAGGCGGTGCCGGACGGGCGCTACCCGTTCGCTGTCAAGATCACCGAGCTGGGGATCCCGACCCCGGAGGGCGGCAAGCGGGACAGCTCCTGCTCCGGCGGGCTGGTCTCGCCGCGCTGGATCATCACGGCCGCGCACTGTTTCCGGGACGTGGACGGCAACCGGGTGTCGGAGATCGTCGCCGACCGGGTGATCGCCACGGTCGGGCGGGCCGACATCACCGGCCGGGGCGGCTTCACCATCGAGGTGGTCGAGGTGGTTCAGCACGGCGACGCGGATGTGGCGCTGGCCCGGATGAAACAGCCGGCCACCGGGATCACGCCGTTGCGGCTGAACGCCGCGGAGCCGGCCCAGGGGCAGAAGGCACGGCTCGTGGGGTACGGGTTCACCAGCAAGAACGCCAGCAAGACGCCGGACCGGGCCCGAACCGGAAGGTTCGAGGTGACATCGATCGACCCGACCGAGATGGGGCTGTCCGGGATCGCCCCGCGCAGCAACACCAGCCCGTGCGAGCGGGACTCCGGCGGTCCGTACTTCACCGAGGCCGCGAACGGGACGGCGACCCTCATCGGGGTGGTCAGCCGCGGGCCGGACTGCCCGCACACCGGGCCGGACATCGCCACCCGGGTCGACGCGATCGCCCCGTGGATCCGGTCGGTGATCAAGGAAGATCTGGCGGCGGCCAAGCCCGCGACGACCCGGAAACCGGAGTCGGCCCGGAAGCCGTCCGCCCGTACCCCCGCCGCGGCCGCCCCGGCCACCGCCGACGCCGCGCCCGCGTCGTCGTCCGTCGCCTCGTTCTCCCCGATTCTGCTCGTGGCGATCCCGGCGGCAGCCGTAGGGTTCGTGGCATTGCTGCTGTCCAACACCCGGAAGCGACGCCGGGGCGGTCATCGCCGCCGGAGATGAATGCCTGGTAGGGCCTTCTTAGGATCGGGTGATGCGGATTCGAGGGGTGGTGCTCGCCATGCTGCTGGCCAGTGGGGGCTGCGGGTCGCCGGCGCGGGAGCCGGTCGATCCGGCGCCCACCGGGACGCCGCCGCCCACCGTGCTCACCGCGACGTTCGAGGTGCGGGGCGCGATCCTGCACGTCGACTACGAGCTGGTCAACGAGGCGGGCGAGGATCTCGTGGTGCTGAACCGGCTGCCGGCCGGGCTGGACGACGACGGCACCTCGACCGCGCATGTGGTGGGTGCCGGCGCCGGCGGGCGGGTGGAGGTCACCACGCGTGCCTTCGCCCAGCCCGAGGGGTCGAAGATCAACTATGTCGCGGCGCCCGAGGTGGGCGGCACCGTCGTCGTGGCGGGCGGCTCGGTCGGCGGGGACGTCGAGGTGCCGTGGCCGTTGCGGCGCGACCATCCGTGGGGTGACGACTTCGGCGACGGCGTCGTGACCCTTGCGGACCCGGTGCGCGAGGTGGTGTTCTGCGTCGGTGTGATCCGCCGGGCCGAGCTGCCGGGCACCCGGGAGGAGAACGGCCCGGTGGTCACGCATTCCGCCGAGACCACCCGCGTCCAGCATGTCGCCTGCTCCACCCCGTTCACCCTCTGAAGATCTCTCCGGCTGGTTCTCACTGCTGTCTCGACGCCGGCGAGACAGCAA
>NZ_BOMZ01000131.1 GCF_016862455.1 Actinoplanes utahensis | reverse complement strand
GGTCGCACGCTCACGCAGATCGTCGGGGTACTTCTTCGGTGCCGGCATCGTTGAATCATCTCCCAGGTTTCGATGTCTCCATCAAACCCGGGGCGGGACACAGTGCTGCCTGGGCTCCTGTGGGAATGCCGGTCGTCTCCGGCCAGCCCGGACGCCTAAGATGACTCCTGATGGTTAATTCTGAACAGCGGTCCGCCGGAGCTTCGGCTGGCTGGACACCCGCGGAAGAAGCCCTGCGATTGCTAGCCGGCGTTCCTGCCGCGCTGGACGTCGCCGTCAAAGGCCTCAGTCGCAGCAGTGGTGTTTATGCATGGTGGGCTGCCCCGGCGGTCTTTCCCGATCTGCCCGGGTTGCCCAACGAGAAGGTGCCGTCGCTACGGCTGCTGTATCTCGGCCGGGCGACCAATCTGCGGGGCCGGATTCTGCGCAACCATCTCCGGCGGTCGGGCAGTTCGACTCTGCGCCGCACACTTGCCGGGCTGCTCTTACCCGACGAGGGCTATCGAACGCACTGGACCGATCGCGTTGTTCTGGTGCCTGAGGATGAGGCACGACTGACCCGATGGATGTACGGGCATCTACGCCTGACTTGGGCTGAGGAACCTGAGCCGGTCGCCGTTGAGGCCGAGTTGGTCCGCCGCCTGCACCCGCCACTGAATGTGCACGGCGTCGATCCTGAACACCTTCAAGCCGCCGTTGTCGCCGCCAAGAACGCATACAACGCCTCCAGCGGGCCGCCGGACTGACCCGTCGCCGCATGAGTCGTCCAGAGTCGGCACTGCGCGCTTCGGGCATTCCGTCAAGCGCTTATCTCGCCGCGAGCCGTGCCGCAGATCGGCGCGAACGTCAGCACCAGGCAGCGCGTGCTCGTGCCGAGGACCGTGCGTTCAACGGGATAACGTCAGCGTGCTGCGGACCCGCGTAGGCGGTGCGCTGCTATTCGCCTAGCCACGATAGGGATGGTGCGGGGTGATGTTACGACGACGCTTGGCAGTGGCAAGCTCAGCCGGCCGGAGGGGCTCGATTCCCGCGGTCGGAGCGATCGTGACGGAGTCGCGGCACGCAAGGTCTGCCAGAGTCGTCCGGGAAACAACGTGCTCAAGCCCTGGCGCCGTGATGACATGGCCACGACTGCCCCTGGTAGTTCCCCTCCCGGACAAAGTCATGGCTACGGTGCCAGGACCCGTCTTGGTGCTTACGGCAGTCCAAACGTGCTGGGCGACTTCGTCGAGCAGTTCGTTGTACGCGATGCGAGAGGCGGTTTTACGGTTGCGAGAGTCGGAAGAATCCACATGTCTCCTTGGCTCTGAGAGCGCCCGCTTACGATCCCGCAGATGGAGGGCTAAGGGTTCTATCGGCTGACGGAACCGCAGCTTGCACCCTTGCCGTAAGCCAGGCGCGGAGCGCACGCACGTCGAAGTCTTCGACGCTGACGACAAGATGGTGTCGTGCGTTGTAGATGCCGCCGACCTCACGACAAATCTTGGCGAGCCACTGCGGCGAACAGACGGTGACATCGAAGGATTCCTCACCAGGTGTGCCCGGCGATCCGACCATCATCCGGGCGAGCAACGCGAACTGGGACGGATCGTCCGGAAGCGTCGAGGGGTCGGGGTCAAGGGCGAGGCTCTTGAGGACTGCTCGCACACCGCTGATACTGCCGTACGAAACGTCCGCTCATGGCCGCTGAGCGAGCACGTCCCGACGGCCGGCACGTCGGCGCTCGACGCGAGGTCAACGGCCGGTCGTCGGCGAACGATCACACACTGATCGGGCCAAGGCCACCTCCCACGCTTCCTTCGCCGTGCACGCGATATCAGGGATCACTCCCGATCCTTCCCAATTCGAGCCGGTGACGGCGTCGATCACGGTGCCCTCCGGCAGCAGGCCGACTACCTGGCCGGTCAACTGCACCGGGGTGACATGGTCGGCGGCGCCCCGGGTGGTCTCGCCGACAATCACGGCACGGCCTCGTGCCTGGAGGTGGTAGGCCAGCGCCTCCGCCGACGAATAGGTGTGCGAGCTCACCAGCACGGCCAGATCCTGGGTCATTGCCGAGCCGGCCGGGCGCGCGCGAGTCCACCACTGGCGGCGCCGGTCCCGATAGATCACCTCGGACAGTGCCTGCGCGTCGTCGCCAAGGAGATATTCGGCGATCAGCGCAAGAGTTCCCGGGTCACCGCCCCCGTTGCCACGAAGGTCCAGCACCAGTCGCTTGGCGCCGCGGGCAAGGGCGAAGGCGGCCTCGAGATACGGGCCGGCGAAGTCCACCGGATCGAGGGTGTCGAAAGTCAACGCGAAGGTCCCGTCCGCCAGGCGTCGCACCTCGCGGACCCCGGCCGCCCGGCCTCGTACCTGCTCGGGGTCGACCGGGGGCCAGCCGCGCGACCGGGTGTCCGGATCCGCCGTCGCGTCTGCGTCGAAATGCAGTTCGAGGTGCCGACTGTGCACCTGCGCGAGTCTTTCGACGGCACGGCAGTCGGCTGCGGTCAGCAGTTCCGGCCGGTCACCGAAGGCGGCTTCGAGATCGGCGATCAGCCGGTCGAGACGCGGGCCGGACGGCATGAGCCGGCGCAGCCAACGGACCAGATGATGGACGAATTCGGTGACCCCGGTCTGCTCGCCAATCCCCATGGTCAAACCGTAGGGGGCATCCGGGCGACCGTCACCGTTCACCACTCTGCCCTCAGCAGAGCCAGCGCTGACGCGGTTCCCGAAGCGCCGTCGGTGTCGCGGCCTGCGGACCGGCGGATGCTCTGCGCATTCTCATGCCGCTCTCCGTGCAGACCTGATGCACGACGAGACCGCACCCAGCGGGATGATCTCCGGGCGATTCTGTCGGTGGCAGTCGCTATGGTGCGCTCGTGAGTGACGCGTACACGGTCTACTGGCCGCAGGATCGCTGGCGAAATGCGCTGGGGGTACATGGGCCGCTCGAGGTCATGTTCGGCGGCCCGCACCTATCCGAGCCGAGCTTCCGCCGTGCGAAGGTCACCGTCGGTGACCTTCTCTATCCCATCGGCGTGAACCAGCAGGTTCTGTACGTCTTCGGGCGCATGCGAGTCCGGGAGATCGTCGAGGTGGACGGTGCTTCACTGCAGGAGCATTACGCCCGGTTCCGTCCTTGGCGTTTTCTGGCACCGACGTGCACTGACGAGGTCGTGCTCGGGGAGGAGGGCACACCCGTGCATGGCAATCATGCCGTCCCGAGTGAAGCGCTCAAAACGCTGACCTACCTACCGCGCCGCCGAGGGCCGCGACCGATCAAGCACGTCAGTGAAGCTGGACTCCTGACGAAGGCGATCAGCATTCAGGGTATCTACCGCTTGGCTCCAGCATCAGTGGTGGAACTCGATGCCGTTCTCGACAGTGGACCAACTTTCCCGTCCGCCGTGCCGCCGCGGCCGGCATCCAGGCCCCACGTCAACCCTGCCTCGTTGGGTATGGAGCCCCTCTTCTAGCTCCGCATCAACGCGAAGCTCTGCAGAAGCTCGCAAAACAGGCGTACCGGTGCCTCCAAGTCTGGCGATCCAGGCGCCAGGCTATTCCTCTCTCGGCGAGAGAGTTCACTCTCAAGTAGCCGCGAGGGGTGAAGCCGATGGTAGCCGCGGAGCCATCCCAGCGGCCTAGGTGTCGTATTCGCCGTTCCATGGCTCGTGGAGCCCTGGTCCCTGTGGGTAGAGCTCGGCCCATGGTCCGCCGTGGCCCTCGTCTGGATCGTCGGTGGTCTCATCGATGAGGCCGAAGACGACGTTGTCGAAGTCGACCCGGAAGGGTCGGATGGCGATATCGCAGTTCGTGACCGCCTCGAGGCCGGCCAGCCAGTCCGACAGGACCTGCTCGGCGGCCTCGACGGCTGCGGGGCTGTCGCCCCTGACGCCGGTGAACCGGAGATTCGAGCCAGTGTGGTGCCCGCCTTCGTCGAAGAGATGGAGCACCGCGTAGATCCGCTGCTGGTTCCGCCAGTCGTGACCTGCTGTGACGCCTTCCTGGTAGGCGCCGGTGATGTCAGCGAAGAACTGTCCGCCCGCATGCCGTCCGATGCGGCCGGTACGGTAGTCGGGCTCGTACCTGATCGGGATGACTTCTGGGAGTCGCACAGCGCGGATCGTAGCCAGCGGCGCCCGCGATCCCGCTCCGCAAGCCCGCGTTATAGCCGCCGGGGTGCAGGCTGCCGGTTTGATCGCCGCGCGTCCCGAAAACGGATCACGGCAGCCAATATCAATTCACTCATCTGGCACTGATCGTGCTCGGACCGGCCGCCGTCACGACCGGTGGTCGGCTGTGAGGGCCTGGTGCTCTGTCGTGCCGAGTTGAGCGCGTGCCCGAGCAGGGATGTCCCTGCCCAAACCATTAGCGCTCAACCCGATTCGGGAGGATCCCTAGAGTAGCCGCATTCATCATGGACCCAGAAATCGAGGTATGCCGCGCGGTCATCGGGCGAGTTCATGACGCCGAGCCATTCTGCTGCCGCCTGCTTCATGTGCCTGACAGCCTGGACATCTTGCTCCGCAGATCCCCTGCCGGGGGCATCCATCTCGTCGGTGAGCGCGCCCCAGATAAGGTTCAGGCCAACCGTGACCTCGGACAGCGGTCCACTCTCGGGAGCCTCGGCCATAGTTCGTATGGCCAAGCCCTGAAACTCCAGACCCGCGTCATACGTCGGCAAGCCCGGGTCTGCGTCGAGCACCAGGCGTGCCTGGGCCGCTGCTGCCGCCATGAACTCCTCGAGGCTCTCCGGCAGGCGTTTTTGATCTTCCACGGCACTCACCGTACGTCAATTCCGGATCCGCAATACGACGATGCCTACCGGCGAGACAATGCGCTCAACTGTCGCCGACGATGCTCCGAGCGCCGAGGTAATCCGGGTGCGGAATATGCACCGTTGCCGTGATACTGCGGCGGGCCGGGTTATTGCAGCGTTGATGAGTCGGCAGCCGGGTACGCACGGCGGCTCGGAAGCGCGTGGGGCCACTGGCGTGCCATGTCCCACCGGCGGTTCAAATCCCCTCCGGCCCTCACAGGCCGCTCCCGTCCTCGGGCTGGTTGCCACCGTCCAGAGCGGTGGTCGCGGTGACGGGCCGACCTGTAACCGTGCCCGGTCAGGATGCATTCGCAGGTGGGATCCGGTCGGCTGTTGCGGATCTGTCAGGTCTGATGCCGGCTGCCTATCATGTGCCAGGTGCTGCGCCTGCAACGATACTGGTCAACAGTTCTGGAACACGACTTCACTCCGCACGGGATCTGCAACGACGAGACGTATGGCCGTCTACCGCCGCTTCCGGAGCATCTGTTCACCGGTGATTTCGGCTGGCTCACCGCCGGCGCGGCGGGGCCGGACGCACACTACATGCAACCCGGCGCGGTCCCGAAACTAGCCATGTACGAGCTGGACCACCGGCTGGCCAGGGACAGTCTTTACCTCCCCGCGTCGTTCGTCACCTTCATGACGAGCGCCACACTGCAACAGAGGGTTCCTTCCCCCTTCGACGACTGGCGGATCTCCGGTCCTGCGTTCAGCCCAGTCGAAGAGCACGGCCGACTGCTGCGATTCATGCGTGACTCGCACGGCGCCGACTGGACGGCGTACCTCTACCTCGCCGCTGACGGCACCTGCCCTGTACTCGGTAGCCCCGGTCTATACACGCCGGAACTCGACGAGGAGCCGGAAGAACGTTTCTCAGGCACGCCGGCAGAGTTCGCGGACGCCGCCTACTGGCTCGCGCCGGACTTCGAGCACTTCCTTTACCGCTACTGGGTGGAAAACGTCATCTGGTCCCACGTCATCGACCAAGGCCGTCCCGCGGCCGGGCTACCTCCCTTGGCACGGGAGTACTTCACGCTTCTCCGGGATCCGGATCGCTCTCCGCTCGATGTCTGGCCGACGCCGTTGTCCTGGTTGAGGAAGAATCACGACCAGCTCGAACTGTGGTAAGGCAAATGATCGACATCGTCGGCTCTTCCGCCAGCTACCGGCCCTGAACATGCGCTCAACTGCCGCGATCCGGGCGCGCAGCGAGGTATGACACCGCGGTCGAGCACGAGCAGGACGGCCCACCGACCGGCTGAGGGCCGTGGTCAGTCGCGGTTGTCGACGTCCGCGACGAGCAGCAGCGAACGGAGCACCCGGTAGGCGGCCTCCCGCTGTTGCCCCGCCCGCGCGTCGTTACGGAACGACACGCTCCGGCCGGTCGGCAGATGGGTCAATCGAACCGACGCCGTGGCCGGATTCCGCGTGCACATCACATCCACCCGGACATCCTCGTCCCGGACGGTCTCCGGATCGTCGTCCTCGACCAGCGGGGCCACGGTGACGGTGACCTCGGCCGCCCCGGCGCGATGCCGGCCGGCCTCGGCGCGCAGCAGGCCGTACGCGTACGGCGCGGCCACGACCAGCGCTCCTTCCCGTAGGCGCGATCCCGGCTGGACGTCGTCGGGCACCGCGACGCCGTGGCCGTGCCGCTCGGCCCATTCGAGGTATCGCCGCAGCACGGTCACGACCAACGTTGCCGCATCCTCGCCGGTTCCGGCGGAACGAACGACGACCACAGCGTCCCGTAGATCGAAGGGCCCGTCGAGGCGCATCCGGATCCGCAGGTCGGCGACGGCGTCGCTCAGCGCGTCGGCTTCGACCCGCAGGTCGGCGAGGACCGCGTCGTCGTGCGCGTCGACCGCCAACGCGAGCAGCTGTCGCGCGTCGTCGAGCCGCCGGCGCACCGTCTCGGCGCGGGCCAGCTCACGGGTGACGACGGCGAGGCGGACGCCGACCGCCCGCCCGTGCGCGGGATCTCTTCACAGGTCCGGCGCGATCGCCGCGGTCTCCAGCTCGCCCCGGATCCGGTGGAGCCGCTCGAGGCTGGGCGCGGTCGAGCGGACTATCGTGGCGAGGTCGTGCAGATGGTAGGTCAGCTCGTCGGCGCTCACCCGCCTAGTTTACGGACCGGCACCCGGCAGCTCATGCTGGTTGTGGGTGATCTCTGCAGCCGGGACACCGAGATATGAACCGGCCGTTGTCGTGCGTGGGTGCACTGATCTGCCGCGTTGAAGCGCCGCTGACATGCGGCAAGCGATCATCGCGCGGGTCGGGCGTTCGGCCGCGCGGCGTTCTCACACGGCGCACCTTCACATCTCGTGTGCGTCGTCCCATTCCGCTGCAGTAGGAAG
>NZ_BOMZ01000130.1 GCF_016862455.1 Actinoplanes utahensis | reverse complement strand
TACCCGCTCGTGCTGCTGGCCGGCCCGGGCAAGCGGCTGCGGTTCCAGCTCGGCTACCGGCCCGACGTGTTCGACGCCGCCGCCGCGGCCGGGATCGTCCGGCGCTTCGAGCGGATCCTGCAGGCCGTCCTCACCGATCCGGAGCAGCTCGTCGGGCGGTTGCCGTCGCTCGACGAGACCGAGGCACGGCAGATCGCCGCCGCCGCCGACACCGTCCGCCCGGCCCCGTGGCGCAGCGTGCCGGACCGGTTCGCCGAGCAGGTACGGCGTACCCCCGAGATCTGTGCCGTCCGCGACGACCGCGGCGGCCTCACCTACGCCCAGCTGGAAGCCGCCGCCAACCGGCTGGCCCGCCGCCTGATCGAACGCGGCGCCGGCCCGGACACCGTGGTCGCCGTCGCCCTGCCGCGCTCGCTCGACCAGGTCGTCACCGCCTGGGCGGTCCTCACCGCCGGCGCCATCTACCTGCCCGTCGACGTGGAACTGCCCGCGGAGCGGATCCGCCGGCTGCTCGACGACGCCCGCCCCGCCGTGGTGGTGACCGCCGCCGACCTCGGCGACGCCGAACGCGCCCGGGTCGCCGCGCTGTCCCCGGCGCCGCTGACCGACGCCGACCGGGGCGCGGCGCTGCGCCCCGACCACGGCGCCTACCTGCTGTTCACCTCCGGATCCACCGGTACGCCCAAGCCGGTCCTGGTGCCCGCGGCCACCCTGGACAACCTGCTGGCCTGGCAGCGTGACCTGATTCCGCCGGAGCCGGGCACGGTCACCGCCCACTTCGCGCCGACCGGGTTCGACGTGTCCCTGCAGGAGCTGCACGCCGCCCTGCTGTCCGGCCAGACCCTCGCCGTCTGCCCGGAGGACGCCCGCCGCGACCCGGAGCAGCTCGTCGCCTGGCTCGCCGCGACGGCGGTCGGCACCCTGTACGCCCCCAACCTGGTCATCGAGGCGCTCGCCGCGGCGGCCCTGGCGTCCGGCGCCCGGCTGCCCGCCCTGCGCGACGTGGTGCAGGCCGGTGAGGCGCTGCGCCCGGCCGGCGCGGTGCGCGAGTTCATCGCGGCGGTGCCGGAACGCCGCCTGCACAACCAGTACGGCCCCACCGAGACCCACGTGGTGACCGGCTGGCGGCTGCCGGACGACGTCCACGAGTGGCCGGCCACCCCCGGCATCGGCCGTCCGGTGACCGGCGCCCGCGTGCACGTGCTGGACGCGGCGCTGCGGCCGGTGCCGCCGGGCGCCGTCGGTGAGCTGTACCTGGCCGGCGCCGGTCTGGCCCGCGGTTACGCCGGCCGGCCCGGCCTCACCGCCGAGCGCTTCACCGCCTGCCCGTGGGGGACCGGCGAGCGGATGTACCGCACCGGCGACCTCGGCGGCCTGCGCCCCGACGGCACGCTGTTCTTCGCCGGCCGGGCCGACCACCAGGTCAAGATCCGTGGTTTCCGGGTCGAGCCGGGCGAGGTCGAGGCCGCGCTGACCGGGCACGACACCGTCGCCCGGGCCGCGGTCGTGCCGCGCCGCACCGCCGGTGGCGTCACCCAGCTGGTCGGCTACGTCGTCCCGGCCACCGGCCGGAAGGTGGACCTCGACGTCCTCCGGGGCCACCTGCGCGACCTGCTGCCCGACCACCTGGTGCCGGCCGCGCTGGCGGAGCTGCCGGAGCTGCCGCTGACCCGCAACGGCAAACTCGACCGGCGGGCCCTGCCGGAGATCCGCGACGACCGGCCGGCCCGCGCGCCCCGTGACGAGCGCGACGAGCGGCTGTGCGCGCTGTTCGCCGAGGTGATCGGGGTCGCCACGATCGGCATCGACGACGACGTATTCCAGCTCGGCGCCAACTCGCTGACCGTCGGCCGGCTGGCCGGGCGGGTCCGCCGCGACCTGGGCGTGGACGTGTACCCGCGGCACATCTTCGAGGCGCCGACCGTCGCCGGGCTCGCCGACTCCCTCGACGGCGGCGACAGCCGGCGGGCCGAGGCCGAGCCCCGCCCGGACCGGATCCCGCTGTCGCTGGCCCAGCGCCGCCTGTGGTTCCTGCACCGCCTGGAAGGCCCCAGCGCGACCTACAACGTGCCGGCCGCGCTGCGGCTCACCGGCCCGCTCGACGAGGCCGCGCTGCGCGCCGCGCTCGGCGACGTGGTGAACCGCCACGAAGCCCTGCGGACCGTCTTCCGGGAGGACGCCGACGGGCCGTACCAGCTGCCCGGCGCGGTGACGCCGCACTGGGAGACCGCCGAGGCGGCCGAGGCGGAGCTGCTGCCCCGGCTGATCGAGGCGGCCCGGCACCGGTTCGACCTGACCGCCGAGGCGCCGCTGCGGGTCACCCTGTTCCGGGTGGCGCCCGACGACCACGCGCTGCTGCTGGTCATGCACCACATCGCCACCGACGGCTGGTCGATGGAGGTGCTCGCCCGGGACCTGGCCGAGGCGTACACCGCCCGCCGCCGCGGCCACGCCCCGGAGGCGAAGCCGCTGCCCCTGCAGTACATCGACCACGCCCTGCGCCAGGAACGCCGGCTCGGCTCCGACAGCGACCCCGGCTCGGTGCTGAGCCGGCAGCTCGGCCACTGGACCACCACCCTCGCCGGGCTGCCCGAGGAGCTCGACCTGCCCACCGACCGGCCGCGGCCGGCGCGGGCGTCGTACCGCGGCGACCGGATCGAGTTCGACATCCCGGCCGGCCTGCACCACGCCGTCGTCACGCTCGCCCGCGAACACTCGGTCAGCACGTTCATGGTCGTGCACGCCGCCCTGGCCACCCTGCTCAGCCGGCTCAGCGGCGGCACCGACATCCCGATCGGCACCCCCATCGCCGGGCGGGTGGAGGAGGCCACCGAGCGGATCGTCGGCCTGTTCATCAACACCCTGGTGCTGCGCACCGACACCGGCGGCGACCCCACCTTCGCCGAGCTGCTGGCCCGGGTACGCCGTACCGACCTCGCCGCCTACGCCAACCAGGACGTGCCGTTCGAGCGGGTCGTCGAGGCGGTCAACCCGAACCGGTCGCTGGCCCGGCATCCGCTGTTCCAGGTGCTGCTCGCCGCCTCGGCCGGCAACCCGAACGCGCCGCGGCCCGCGCTGGACGGGCTGACCGCCAGCCCGTACCGGCTCGGCACCGGCACCTCCCGGTTCGACCTGTACTTCTCGGTGGTCGAGCGGCACCACGACGACGGCAGCCCGGCCGGCATCCTCGGCGGGCTGGAGTACAGCACCGACCTGTTCGACGAGGACACCGTCCGGACCCTGGTGAACCGCCTGGTCCGGGTGCTGACCGCCGCCGTCGCCCGCCCGGAGCGGCCCATCCGGGACCTGCCGGTGCTGGCCGCCGACGAGCGCGTCCGCGTGCTGGACGAGTGGAACGCCACCGCGACGCCGGTGCCGGCCGAGCCGCTGACCCGGGCGATCGCCCGGCAGGCCGCGTTCCGGCCGGACGCCGTCGCGATCCGGTTCACCGGTCACGAGGTCACCTACGCCCGCCTCGACGCCGACGCCAACCGGCTCGCCCACCACCTGATCGCGCACGGCGCCGGCCCGGGCCGGCTGGTCGCCGTCTCGCTGCCGCGCACCGAGCGGCTGCTGGTCACCCTGCTGGCGGTGCTGAAGACCGGCGCCGCGTACCTGCCGATCGACCCGGACTACCCGGCCGGCCGGATCACCGCGATGCTCGACGACGCCGACCCGGCGGTCCTGGTCACCACCGTGACCGCCCCGGCCCTCCCCGGCGTGCGGCGGGTCCTGATCGGCGACCTGTCCACCGAGGCGGCGGTGGCGGAACGGCCGGCCACCGCGCCGGAACACGACGAGATCTGCGGCGACCAGCCGGCGTACGTGCTCTACACCTCCGGATCCACCGGCCGCCCCAAGGGCGTGGTGATCACCCGGGCCGCGTTTGCGAACTTCCTGCACGCGATGGTGCCCGCCGTGCCGCTGGGCGCGGAGGACCGCCTCCTGGCCACCACCACCGTCGGATTCGACATCGCCGGCCTGGAGATCTTCGGGCCGCTGCTGACCGGCGGCACCGTCGTCCTGGCCTCCCGCGAGCTGGTCCGCGACCCGGCCGCGCTCGCCGCGACCCTGCGGCGGGAACGGATCACCGTCATGCAGGCGACGCCGAGCCTGTGGACCGCGGTGCTGGACGCCGCCGGCGACCACGACCTCGGCGGCGTCCGCGCCCTGGTCGGCGGCGAGGCGCTGCCGGCCGCGCTGGCCCGGGCCCTGCGCCGGCGCACCCGTTCGGTGCTCAACCTGTACGGGCCCACCGAGACCACCGTCTGGTCGACCGCCACCGAGGTGGCCGCCGACCCCGGCGCCACCTCGGAGATCGGCGTGCCGATCGCGAACACCCAGGTGTACGTCCTGGACCGGGCGCTGCACCCGGTGCCCGCGACCGCCGCCGGTGAGTTGTACATCGCCGGTGACGGCCTGGCACAGGGCTACCTGGCCCGGCCCGGCCTGACCGCCGAACGGTTCGTGGCCTGCCCGTTCGGGCCGCCCGGCGCCCGGATGTACCGCACCGGCGACCGGGCCCGGTGGACCGCCGACGGCCGCCTGGAATTCCTCGGCCGGGTCGACCACCAGATCAAACTCCGCGGCTTCCGGATCGAGCTGGGCGAGATCGAGGCGGTGCTCACCGAGTCGGCCGACGTCGCCCGGGCCGCCGCCATCATCCGCGAGGACCGGCCCGGCGACCGGCGCCTGGTCGCCTACGCCGTCCCGTCCGCGGGCGCCGCCCCGACCGCGGACGGCCTGCGCGCCGCGCTGGCCCGTACCCTGCCCGACCACATGGTCCCCTCGGCGGTCGTGCTGCTCGGCGAACTGCCGCTCACCCCGAACGGGAAACTCGACCGCAAGGCCCTGCCCGCCCCCGCCGCGGACACGACGGAGACCTCCCGCCCGCCTCGCGACGCGCAGGAGGAGATCCTCTGCGAGATCTTCGCCGACGTGCTGGGCCTGCCCGGCATCGGCGTCGACGACGACTTCTTCGACCGCGGCGGGCACTCGCTGCTGGTCACCCGCCTGGCCGGCCGGATCCGGGCCGCGCTCGGCGCCGAGGTCAGCATCCGGGCGCTGTTCGACAACCCGACCGTGGCGGGAGTGCGGGCGCTGCTCGACGACGCCCGCGAGGCGCGGCCGGGCATCGTCGCGGCCGCCCGCCCGGAGCGGATGCCGCTGTCCTACGCCCAGCAGCGGCTCTGGTTCCTGCACCGGTTCGACGAGGCCGGGGCGACCTACAACATGCCGCTGTCGCTGCGGCTGTCCGGCGCCGTCGACGTGGCCGCGATGCGGGCGGCGCTCGGTGACGTGGCCGAGCGCCACGAACCGCTGCGCACCGTCTTCGGTGAGGACGCCGACGGCCCGTACCAGCGGATCCTGCCGATGGCGGCGCCCGAACTGACCGTGGTGCCGACCACCGCCGACGACGTCGAGGAGGCGGTGGCCGAGGCGGCACGGCACGGCTTCGACCTGGGTGCCGAGCTTCCGGTACGCGCCTGGCTGTTCCGCCTCGCCGCCGACGAGCACGTGCTGCTCGTCCTGGTGCACCACATCGCCGGCGACGGCTGGTCGATCCCAGTGCTGGCCCGCGACTTCGCGGCGGCGTACCGGCACCGCACCGGCGGGGACGCCCCGCAGTGGCCGGCGCTGCCCGTGCAGTACGCCGACTTCACCCTCTGGCAGCGGGAGGCGCTCGGCGCCGAGGACGACGCCGGTTCCCCGCTGGGCCGGCAGCTCGACTACTGGACCCGCCAGCTGGCGGCGCTGCCCGCCGAGATCGGCCTGCCCACCGACCGGCCCCGCCCGCCGGCCGGCACCGGCGCCGGCGACCGGATCACCCTCGACCTGGACGCCGGCCTGCACGCCCGGCTGGCCGCGTACTGCCGGCGCAGCGGCGCCACCCCGTTCATGGTGCTGCACGCCGCCTGGTCGGCGCTGTTCGCCCGGCTCGGCGCGGGCACCGACGTGGCGATCGGCACCCCGGTCGCCGGGCGTACCGACGCCGACCTGGAGCACCTGATCGGTTTCTTCGTCAACACCCTGGTGCTGCGCAGCGACCTGAGCGGCGCCCCGACCTTCGACACCCTGGTGGCCCGGACCCGGCAGGTGGCCCTGGACGCGTACGCCAACCAGGACGTCCCGTTCGAGCGCCTGGTCGAGCGGCTGAACCCGGAACGATCGAGCGCCCGGCACCCGCTCGTGCAGGTGGTGCTCGCCGTCAACGGCGCCGACCCGGCCGGCCGCGCGGTGGTCACCCTGCCCGGCCTGACCGTCCACCCGAACCGGGTGGAGACCGGGGCCGCCCGTTTCGACCTGCGCATCTCGCTCGACGAGCAGCGCGCCGCCGACGGATCGCCGGCGGGGCTGCGCGGCACCCTCGCCTACCGGACCGACCTGTACGACCGGGACACCGTGGCGGCGATGGCCGACCGGTTCACCCGGCTGCTGGACGCCGCGCTCGCCGACCCGGAGGCGCCGGTGCGGGACCTGCCGCTGCTCGGTGACGCCGAGCGCACGGCGGTGCTGGAGACCTGGCAGGGCGGCGGGACCGCGGACGCGTACATCCCGTTCCTCGATCTGTTCGCCGCCCGGGCGCAGGCCGCGCCGTACGCGCCGGCGGTGACCCACGGCGGGGTGACCCTGTCTTACCGCACTCTCGACGCCCGCTCCTCCCAGCTGGCCCGCTACCTGATCGGGCTCGGGGTGGGCCCGGAGTCCCGGGTGGTGCTGGTCATGCCGGCGTCGGTGGACGCCGTGGTGGCGCTGCTGGCGGTGCTGAAGGCGGGCGGGGCGTACGTGCCGGTGGACCCGGCGTACCCCACCGACCGGATCGGTTACATGGTCGACGACGCCGACCCCCAGGTGATTCTGATCGCCGCCGAGGTGGCCGACCGGATGCCGGACACGGCCGCCCCGGTGATCGTGGCGGACCGGCTCGACCTCACCGACGTGGTGGCCGGCCCGATCGCCGACGCCGAGCGGCGCTCTCCGCTGCTGCCGGACCACCCGGCGTACATCATCTACACCTCCGGCTCGACCGGCCGGCCCAAGGGCGTGATGATCGCGCACCGGCCGCTCAGCCTGTACGTGCAGCGGTCGGCCCGCGCGTACGGCCCGGCCGGCGGCGTCTCCTGGCTGCACACCCCGATCTCGTTCGACATGACCGTCACCGCCCTCTACACCTCCCTGGCCCGCGGCGGCGAGATCGTTCTCGGCGACCTCCCGCAGCTGGCCGAGTCGGACGTGCCGCGCCCGACCTTCACCAAGATGACGCCCAGCCACCTGGAGACCCTGGACGCCCTGGACAGCTCGGCGTCCCCGTCGGGCACCCTGGTGCTGGGCGGCGAGATGCTGACCGCGGCCGCCCTCCAGCGCTGGCGCGACCGCAACCAGCTGACCACCGTCTTCGCGGCGTACGGCCAGACCGAGACCACCGTCAACTGCGCCGAGCTGCGGATCGACCCGGGCACCCCGCTGACCGGCACCACGGTCACCGCCGGCCGCCCGTTCGCCGGCATGCGGGTGTACATCCTGGACACCGCGCTGCGGCCGGTGCCGCCGGGTGTCGCCGGTGAGCTCTACGTCGCCGGGTACGGCGTGGCCCGCGGCTACTGGCGCCGGCCGGCCCTGTCGGCGGAACGTTTCGTGGCCGACCCGTTCACCGCCGACGGCACCCGGATGTACCGCTCCGGCGACCTGGGCCGGTGGACCCGCGACGGCCGGCTGGAGATCCTCGGCCGCGCCGACGAGCAGGTGAAGGTGCGCGGTTTCCGGATCGAGCTGGGCGAGATCGAGGAGGTGCTGGCCGCGCATCCGGCGGTGGCCCGCTGCTCGGTGATCGTCCGCGAGGACCAGCCCGGCGACAAGCGGCTGGTCGCGTACCTGGTGACCGAGGTCGACGTGACGGACACCGCGCTGCGCGAGTACGCCCTCCGCCTGCTCCCCGACTACATGGTCCCGGCCGCGTTCGTGGTCCTGCCGGCCCTGCCGCTGACGGTCAACGGCAAGCTGGACCGCCGGGCCCTGCCCGCCCCGGACTACGGCGCGGCGTCGGCCGGCCGGGACCCGCGCACCCCGCGCGAGGAGATCCTCTGCGGCTTGTTCGCCGAGGTGCTGGGGGTGGACCGGGTCAGCATCGACGACGACTTCTTCGCTCTCGGCGGCCATTCGCTGCTGGCGACCCGCCTGGCCGGCCGGATCCGCAGCGTGCTGGACGCCGAACTGTCGGTCCGCCGGATCTTCGAGTCGCCGACCGTGGCGGCGCTGGCCGAGGCGCTCGGCACGGCGGGCGCCGCGGTGCGGGGGGTCCGCCCGGTCACGCCGCGGCCGGCCCGGATCCCGCTGTCGTACGCCCAGAACCGCCTCTGGTTCCTCTACCGGCTGGAGGGCCCGAGCGCCACCTACAACGTCACGATGGCCATGGGCATCGACGGCGCTCTGGACGTGCCCGCTCTCCGGGCCGCGCTCGGCGACGTGGCGGCCCGGCACGAGTCGCTGCGCACCGTCTTCGCCGAGGACGAGCACGGCCCGCACCAGGTCGTCCTGGACGCCGCCACGGCGAAGCCGGAGCTGGTGGTGGCCCGCTCGACGGCGGCGACCGTGGACGACGACGTCGCCGAGGCGGCGCGGTACGCCTTCGACCTGGCCACCGAGACCCCGATCCGGGCCTGGTTGTTCGAGGTGAACCCCAGCCGGCACGTGCTGCTGCTGATGATGCACCACATCGCCGGTGACGGCTGGTCCAACCCGATCGTCGCCCGCGACCTGAGCGCCGCCTACGCGGCCCGCTCTCAGGGCCGGGCGCCGGAGCTGGAGCCGCTGCCCGTCCAGTACCCGGACTACGCGCTGTGGCAGCAGGACGTGCTCGGTGACGAAGG
>NZ_BOMZ01000129.1 GCF_016862455.1 Actinoplanes utahensis | reverse complement strand
CCAACATTACCCGCCCCTCCCCGCAACACCAAATCGGGGTGGCGCGGTCCCGATCACACTGATTCACCCGCAGGAAACCTCAGGTCAGCGCACCGGCCACAGACGGCGAGACCCCGGCCGCCCTGCGGGCGGCCGGGGTCTCCCAAGCTCGGGTCAGGGCACGAGGTCGACGCCGGCGAAGGTGCGCTTGCCCCGCCGCAGGACCAGGAACCGGCCGTGCAGCAGCGCGGACCGCGGGATCACGGCCTCACCGTCGGTGATCCGCTCGTTGTTCAGGTACGCCCCGCCTTCGCTGATGGTGCGGCGTGCCTCGTTCGCCGACGCCACCAGCCCCGCCTCCTTCAGCAGGGCGCCCACGGCCGGGAGCTCACCGCGTACCTCCAGGAGGCCCGTCTCGGAAAGGGCGGACCGCAACGTCTCCGCGGACAGCTCGTCCAGCGAACCCCGCCCGAAGAGGGCCTGGCTGGCGGCGACCGCCTGCCGGGCGTCCTCGGCGCTGTGCACCAGGGTGGTGAGCTCCTCGGCGAGTGCCCGCTGCGCGAGTCGGGCCTGCGGCCGTTCGGCGGTCGCCTTCGCCAGCTCCTCGAGTTCCTCGCGGGACTTGAAGCTGAAGAACCGCAGGTACTGGTCGACGTCGCGGTCGTCGCTGTTGATCCAGAACTGGTAGAAGCTGTACGGCGAGGTCATCGCGGGGTCGAGCCAGACGGCGCCGCCCTCGGTCTTGCCGAACTTGGTGCCGTCGGCCTTGAGGACCAGCGGGGTGACGAAGGCGTGCACCGGTCCGGCGCCGCGGCGGCGGACGAAGTCGACGCCGGCGGTGATGTTGCCCCACTGGTCGGAGCCGCCGAACTGCAGCTCGCAGCCGTGCTGGACGTGCAGCTGGTAGAAGTCGTTGGACTGGAGCAACTGGTAGCTGAACTCGGTGAAGCTGATGCCGCTCTCCAGCCGGTTGCGCACGACGTCGCGGGCCAGCATCTTGTTGACCGGGAAGTGCTTGCCGACGTCCCGCAGGAAGTCGATCACCGAGGTGGGCCCGGTCCAGTCGAGGTTGTTGACCAGGGTCGCGGCGTTGTCACCGGTGTAGGTGACGAACGGAGACAGCTGGGTGCGGATGCGCTCGACCCAGCCCTGGACCACCTCGGGCGGGTTGAGGCTGCGCTCGCTGGACTCCCGGGGGTCGCCGATCTGGCCGGTGGCGCCGCCGACGAGCAGCAGCGGGCGGTGCCCGGCGAGCTGGAGGCGGCGGGCGGTGAGGACCTGCATGAGGTGACCGACGTGCAGCGAGGCGGCGGTCGGGTCGAAGCCGACATAGAACGTCAGCGAGCCGCCGTCGAGCTTCTTGCGGAGCTCGTCGGGGTCGGTCGAGTCCTGGATCAGTCCGCGCCACAGCAGGTCGTCTACGAGAGTCACCCCGAAATTGTCCCGCACCGGCGCATGCGCATCACACCGGGTTTGGTCATGCTGGGCGGATGGCTCATCTGGGTAGCGCGAATCCCCCGTTCGAGATCTCGAAGAAGAAGGCGGAGAACCGGCTGGAGGCCGCGCAGCAGCGGTTGTTGCGGTTGCGGCTGTTTCTGGGCGGTCAGATCGGGACGAAGCAGATCGGACCGGCGCTGTGCGTGCTCTTCGAGGGATGGGACGCGTCGGGCAAGGGTGGTGCGATCAAGCGCCTGGTGGCGCCGTTGGACCCCCGGCATGTACGGGTGGCGCAGTTCGCGGCCCCGACCTATGACGAGAAGCGGCACCATTTCCTGCAGCGGTTCTGGAACGTGCTGCCCGGCCACGGTGGCATGGCGGTGCTGGACCGGTCCTGGTACGGCCGGGTGCTGGTGGAGCGGGTCGAGGGCTTCGCGACCGGCAAGCAGTGGAAGCGGGCGTACGACGAGATCGCCGAGTTCGAGCGGACGCTGACCGCCGAGGGCATGATCCTGATCAAGTTCTGGATGCACGTCTCGGAGGCCGAGCAGCTGAAGCGGTTCGAGAGCCGGCGTGACGATCCGTTGCGGTCGTGGAAGCTGACCGAGGAGGACTGGCGCAACCGCAAGAAGCGGGCGGAGTACGAGGCCGCGGTCGAGGAGATGATCGACCGGACGGACCGGCCGCGGGCGCGCTGGCGGGTGGTGCCCGGCGACGACAAGCCGTACGCCCGGTTCGCCGTCGTGGAGCACGTGTGTCACGTGCTGGAGAAGAAGCTGGAAAAGCTCGGAGTGGATCTGGACGCGGCCGATCGCATGGCGTTTTAGCGCGATTCAGCGCAATTCGCCCTATATGGTAGCGGCATGACCATGAGCAGGAAGCATTTTTCCCGCCGGCTGCGCCGCGTCGGCCTGCTGGTCGGCCTCGCCGGGATCGCGGTGAGCACCGCCGGAGCCGCCTACGCGGCGCCGGAACCGACCGAACCGGCCGGCGCCACCGGCGCGACCGCGGCCCAGGTGACGTCCTTCGCCGTCGAGACGCCCGCCGACCGGGCCGGTTACCAGGCCGTCTCGGTCGCCGTCGAACGCACCCGCGGCCGTTACGAGACCTCGCTCTTCCAGGTGTCCGGCAACGGCCAGGCCACCGGGGAGGTGCTGCGCCTGGCCTCCAGCCCGGCCTTCCGCGCGCTGCGCCCCCGTTACGTGCCGCCGAACAGGTCCGGCAGATACCGGTACGAGGTGACGGCCCACTACCGCAACGGCAAGACCAAGCGGGTCGTCACCTACTCCGGCACGGCCGGCACGCCGGGGATCCTCCTCGACGTGATCCGCAAGGTGGAGACGCTGCCGACACCGACGTTCCCGCCGGGGTTCCCGTTCACCGGCGGGTTCCCCTTCAGCTGACCAGCTTGCGCGCCTCCACCGGGCCGTCGGCGGCCACGGCCAGCGCGGCCAGCCGCCGGCAGTCCGCCTCGGTGCGGGCCGCCAGCGACGCCCGGACCGCCGGGATCGCGCGGGGCGACATGGACAGGCTCGTCACGCCGAGCCCGGCCAGCACCGGGGCGAGCAGCGGGTCGGCGGCCGCCTCGCCGCACACCCCGACCGGTTTGCTCAAGTCCCGGCCGGCCTCCCCGCACACCCCGATGAGCTGTAGCAGCGCCGGCTGCCAGGGGTCCAGCAGGTCGGCCAGGTCACCGCACATGCGGTCGGCGGCGAACGTGTACTGACTCAGGTCGTTCGTGCCGATGCTCAGGAAGTCGACGGCGCGCAGCAGGTCGGCGGCGCGCAGCGCGGCGGCCGGGACCTCGATCATCACCCCGGCCGTCGGCAGGCCGGCGTCGTGCGCGGCGGCCACGAAACTCGTCGCCTCGGCGAGGGTCGACACCATCGGGGCCATCACCCAGACGTCGGCGCCGGTCTCCGCCCGGGCCTCGGCGATCGCGGCGAGCTGCGCGGTGAGGACGTGCGGGCGCTGCCGCGCCACGCGCAGGCCGCGGATGCCGAGGGCGGGATTGGGCTCACCGTGCTGGTGCAGGAACGGCAGCGGTTTGTCGGCGCCGGCATCGAGGGTACGGATGACGACCCGCCGGCCGGCCATCGCGGTGAACACCTCCCGGTACGCGGCGACCTGCTCGGCGTGGGACGGCTCCCCGGCCCGGTCGAGGAAGAGCAGCTCGGTACGGAACAGGCCGATCCCCTCGGCGTGCGCCTCGTCGGCGGCCGGGACGTTCTTCGCGGATCCGACGTTGGCCAGCAGTTTGACGGCGTACCCGTCGGAGGTCCGTCCCGGCCCGGTGAGGCCGGAGGCCGCGGCAGCCACCTCGGACGCCCGTCGCGTCGCGGCTCGTGCGATGTCCTCGTCGACGCCCGCCTCGACCCGCCCGGAACCGCCGTCCAGCAGCACGAACGTGCCGTCCGCCAGATCCAGCACGCCGGGGCAGGCGACCACCGCGGGCAGCCCGAGCGCACGGGCCAGGATCGCGGTGTGGCTGGTCGGCCCGCCCACCTCGGTGACCAGGCCGGCGACCTGCTCCGGGTCGAGGTCGGCGGTGTCCGCGGGCGCCAGGTCGCGGGCGGCCAGGATGTAGGGGTGGCCGGGCGCGGGGACGCCCGGCATCGGCAGGCCGAGCAGGACCGCGACCGCACGGTTCCGGAGATCGTCGAGGTCGGCGACGCGTTCGGCGAGATAGCCGCCGGCGGCGGCGAACACCTCCCGGAAGGCGGCGAACGCGCCGTCGATCGCATGCGGCGCGTCGTGGCCGGCCTCCACCAGCTCGCGTACGCCTTCCCGCAGTTCCTCGTCGTCGGCCATCAGCGCCTCGGCCCGCAGCACCTCGGCCACCGTGGCGTCGGCCGCCCGGTCGGCGCGCCGGCCGAGTTCGGCGACCACCTCGGCGAGCGCCGCCTCGGCCCGGGCGAACTCCGCCGCGGTGTCGGTGACCGGGCCGGGGGCGGGCAGCGCCGGGGCGCCGGCGAGCCGCAGCAGCGGCCCGGCGACCACCCCGGCGCACACCCCGATGCCGGTGAGCACCTCAGACATGGCCGGCGTCCAGGTCCGTGGCGAGCAGCTCGGCCAGGCTGTCCAGGGCCTCGTCGGCGCCGTCGCCCTCGGCCTCCAGGACGACCTCGGTGCCCTGCTTGGCGCCGAGGGCGAGCACCGACAGCATGCTCTTGGCCGGTACCGGCTTGCGGTCACCGACCCGGATGGTGACCTTGACGGGCGCTTTGGCCGCCGCCTCCACGAAGATCTTCGCGGGGCGGGCGTGCAAGCCGCTGGCGGAACCGACGGTCGCGGTGCGGGTGGGCATGACGGTCTCCTTCGGGTTACGGCTCGATCGTGACTTTGATGGCCTCGCCGCGGGCCACGATGCCGAAGGCGTCGATGGCGCTCTCCAGCGGCAGGCGGTGGGTGATCAGGTCGGCGACCGGCACCGCGCCGGAGGCGACCAGTTCCAGGGCCTCGGCGTTGTGCGCGGGGCTGGAGCCGTTGGCACCGACGATCATGAGTTCCCGGTAGTGGACCAGGTTGGAGTCGCAGGTGATGGTCGGGTCGTCCTTGGGCAGGCCGCCGAAGAAGCTGATCCGGCCCTGCCGGGCGGCCATCTGGATGGCCTGTTCCTGGGCCTTGCCGGAGGCGGCCGCGGTGATGATGACGTCGGCGCCCCGCCCGTCGGTCAGCTTCAGGATCTCCTCGACCGGGTCGGTCTCCCCGGCGCAGATCGCGGCGTCCGGCTTGACCAGTTCAGCGGCCATCTCCAGGCGCTGCCGGCTGAGCTCGACCAGGAAGACCCGGGCGGCGCCGCGGGCCCGGGCCAGCCGGACGTGCAGGCAGCCGATCGGGCCGGAGCCGATGACGACCACGTCGTCGCCGTCACCGACCCGGGCCAGGTTCTGCGCGTTGAGGGCGCACGCGAGGGGCTCGGCGACGGACGCCTCCGCGAACGAGACGCCGTCCGGGATCCGGTTCAGGCCGTCGACCTTGAGAACCTCCCGGGGCACCACCATGTACTGGGCGAAGCCGCCCTCGAAGTGGTAGCCCATCGAGACCTGGTTGGGGCAGATCGTCATCCGGCCGCGCCGGCACTCGGCGCACTCGCCGCACGGGATGGCCGCGATCACCTGCACCCGGTCGCCCGGCGCCCAGCCCTCGACGCCGTCGCCCACCTCGACGATCTCGCCGGCGATCTCGTGGCCCATCACCCGCGGCGGATGGATGTGGTGGTGGCCGAACTTGGAGATCTTCACGTCGGTGCCGCAGGTGGAACAGTTCCGGACCCGGATCTTGACCTCGCCGGGGCCGGCCTCGGGCTCCGGCGCGTCCTCGAAGCGGACGTCGCCGGGGGCGTGGAATCGCACGACCTTCATTGCTCTACTTCCTCCTGAATGCTCCCGAGCAACCGGATCACGGTGTCGGGGTCGGTGGCCTCGCGCAGTTCACGGGCCTGGTTCTCGTCCAGCAGCACTTCGGCGAGAGCGGCGAGCAGCTCGACGTGCCCGTCCCCCTTGGCGGCGATGGCCACGCAGACGGTGACCGGCTCGCCGTCCCAGTCGACGGTCTCCGGGAAGCGCAGCACCGCGAGGGCGTCGCGTTTCACCAGGTCCTTGCCGGCGAGGGTGCCGTGCGGGATGGCGACCCCCTCGCCGACGTAGGTGGAGATCGACTGCTCGCGGGCGAGCATCGCGTCGATGTAGCCGGGTTCGGCGGCGCCGATCTCCACCAGGACCTCGCCGCAGCGGCGGATCGCGCCGTCCCGGCCGTCCGTCTTCTCACCGAGCCGGACGGCCCGCCGGTCCAGCAGCTCAGACATCGAGGTCGGCGCCCTGCTGGATGGCCTTGACCACGCGGGTCACGGCCGGGTCGCCGAGGAACACCTGGAACGGCACGATCGGCTTGCCCGGCGCCACCGAGCGGGCCCGGGCGGCCAGTCCGCTGTGGCAGACCACCACGTCGGCGTCGGCCGGGATGTCGTTGACCGGGGTGTGCTCGACGGTGACGCCGCTCTTGCCGAGCTGCTTGCGCAGGGTGCTGGCGAGCATCACGCTGCTGCCCATGCCGGCGTCGCACGCGACGACCAGCTTGTGGATGTCCTTGCCGTTGATGGTTGCCATGACGGCCCTCCTGGTTTAGGCGTTCTCCCTGCGAACGTCCTCGGTGGATTCACGCTGAGCGGGGACGGCCGGGGACTGCTCCGCGACCGGCTCGTCCGCGACGGGCTCGTCCGCGGCGGCGGTCTCGCCGGGCTCCTGGTCGGACTTGAGCCTGCCGAAGCCGAGCAGCAGCGAGGCGACCCCGAAGGTGACCGCGGCGGCGACGATCACGCCGAGGAACATGCCGACGTGGCTGCCCTTGGCCGTGACGGCGGTGAAGGCGAAGATGCTGCCCGGCGCCGGCGAGGCGACGGTGCCCGCGCCGGTGACCATGAAGGTCGCGACGCCGGCCATGCCACCGGCGATCATCGCGAGGATCAGGCGGGGCTTCATCAGCACGTACGGGAAGTAGATCTCGTGGATGCCGCCGAAGAAGTGGATGATCATCGCGGCCGGGGTGGTGGGGCGCAGCGACCGCGGGCCGAAGAACAGGAACGCGGCGAGCAGGCCGAGACCGGGGCCGGGGTTCGACTCGATCATGAACAGGATCGACTTGCCGCTCTCCGCCACCTGCTGCACGCCGAGCGGGCTGAACACACCGTGGTTGATCGCGTTGTTCAGGAACAGCACCTTGGCCGGCTCGACGAGCACCGACACCAGCGGCATCAGGCTGTTGTCGAGCAGCCAGTCGACACCGTCGCCGGCCGCCTTGGTCAGCGCGTTGACGACCGGGCCGATGGCGAGCTTGCCGAGGATCGCGAAGCCGGCGCCGACGATGCCCGCCGAGAAGTTGTCCACCAGCATCTCGAAGCCGGGCCGGATCCGGCCCTCGATGGCGTTGTCGAAGAGCTTCAGGACGTACGCGGTGAGCGGCGCGATGATCATGGCGCCGAGGAACATCGGCACGTCCGCGCCGACGATGACACCCATGGTCGCGGTGGCGCCGACGACCGCGCCGCGCCGGCCGTGCACCATCCGGCCGCCGGTGTAGCCGATCAGCACCGGGAGCAGGTACTTGATCATCGGGTCGACCAGCTCGGCCAGGCTCGCGTTCGGCACCCAGCCGACCGGGATGAACATGGCGGTGATCAGGCCCCAGGCGATGATCGCCCCGATGTTGGGCATGACCATGCCGGCGAGGTAGCCACCGAGTCTCTGGACCCCGGCACGGAAGCCGGAGCCGCTGACCTCGGGTGTGAACGAGGAGGCCATGAGGGGATCTCCATTTCGAAAGGTGGAGAGTGAGGGATTTTTGGTCGTATATCCGGCGCTTACGAGATGCGGGTGTTCCATCCGGCTGGTCGTCGGTGCTGTCTCAGGCCGCTCGGGACAGCGCCGACGACCAGCCGGGGGTTCGCGGTGGTCGTCCGGCTGGTTTCTCAGCGCTGTCTCGGAGGGCCTGAGACAGCGCTGACGACCAGCCGGGGTCTCAGGAGTGGAGGGGGCGGGACGGGTCGGGATCGGGGGTGACGCTCACATGCGTACGGTCGAGGTCCGCCGGCCCCGGCATCCGGCTGCCCGGAAGGGAGACCGCGGCCGCACCCCAGGCCAGCCCTTCGGTGAGAGCGGCGGAGCCGCGCGCGCCGGCCGCGAGGAACCCGGCGAGCAGGGCGTCCCCGGCGCCCACCGTGCTGCGGGGCACGCTCACCGGGGAGACCCCGGCCAGCACGCCGTCCGCGTCGACCAGGACCGCGCCGTCGGCGCCGAGACTGGCCAGGACCGCGCCCGCGCCGGCCGCACGGAGCCGGTGACACGCCTCGATCACATCGCCGAGAGTGGCCGGTTCCCTGCCGACCGCCTCGGCCAGCTCCTCCCGGTTCGGCTTGACCAGGGCGGCCCCGGCGGCCACCCCGGCCAGCAGCGCCGCGCCGCTGCTGTCCACCGCGAGCCGGCTGCCCGAGCCGACCAGCCGCTCGCACAGTTCGGTGAAGGCGGCGATGCCCGGGCCCGGCGGGAGGCTGCCGCAGACGACCACCCAGTCGGCGGTGCTCGCCGCGTCCAGCACCGCCTTGCTGACCTGGGCGAACTCGGTGTCCGAGAGGGCCGGGCCGGCTTCGTTGATCTTCGTGACCGTGCCGTCCGGCTCGGCGAGGGTGATGTTGGAACGAGTCCGGCCGGCGATCGGCACCGCCAGCATGTCGACACCCTCGGCGTTGAGCAGGTCGACGAGCTGGTCGCCCTCGGCGCCGCCGGTCGGGACGACGGCGGTGGAGCGGATACCGTTGGCGAGCAGCGCTCGGGAGACGTTGACACCCTTGCCGCCGGGGTCGATGTGCGAGTCGGCGGCGCGCAGCACCTCGCCGCGGACCAGGACGTCGACCTCGAGCGCCCGGTCGACGCTGGGGTTGAGAGTGACCGTCAGGATCATGCCGTCGGGGTCGCCCGCCGGCGCGCTCACGCCTTCACCACCCGGACGCCGGTGGCCTCGACCTCGGCGGCCAGGTCGTGGTCCAGGCCGTTGTCGGTGATCAGCAGGTCCAGATCGGTGAGGGCGCCGAACTTCGCCAGATAGTCGTTGCCGATCTTGGTGTGGTCGGCGAGCAGCACCACCCGGCGGGCCGCGGCGATCATCGCCCGCTTGACCGCGGCCTCCGCCGGGTCCGGAGTGGTCATGCCCCGCTCGACGGTGCATCCGTTGGCGCCCATGAAGGCGACGTCGACGTACATGTCGGCGAGCGGCCGCAGCGCCCAGTCGTCCACCGTCGCCAGGGTCTTGCCGCGGACCCGGCCGCCGAGCAGGAGGACCGTCAGGTTGGGCTTGACGCCGAGGGCGGCGGCCAGCACCGGCGAGTTCACCACCACGGTCAGCTCCCGGTCGGCGGGGAGCAGCTGCGCGAGACGGGCCGTGGTGGTGCCGGCGTCCAGGATGATCGCCCCGTCCTCCGGGACCTCGGCCAGCGCCGCCTTGGCGATCCGCTCCTTCTCGCTGATCAGCACGGCGTCCCGGGTGGCCAGCGCGGGCTCGAAGCCGAGCCGCTCGACCGGGATCGCGCCGCCGTGCACCCGCCGCAGCACACCCGAGCGCTCCAGCACCGTCAGGTCACGGCGGATCGTCTCGGCCGTCACCCCGAAGGTCTCGGCCAGCGCCACGACGTCGGCCCGGCCCTCGGCACGGGCCCGTCGCACTATCTCCTGCTGGCGTTCCTCCGCGTACATCCCTGCTCACCGCCCGGCTCGTTTTGGCTTTGTCTTTGTTTACGCCCGCTTCTGCCCGAACGCAATATGTCAAAGAGATTTCGGTCTCCTTACCGGCGGAATTTTTGGCGAGCCGACGCGACTAATCAGGACAAAAATGTGTAAATACGGATGCCCGGTTGTGTGATTTTGGCGGCGGTCTC
>NZ_BOMZ01000128.1 GCF_016862455.1 Actinoplanes utahensis | reverse complement strand
GTCGGCATCCGGAGACGCGCGATCAGGTAGATCAGTGAATCCGATCAGATTTCGGCTGTGTCGGTACCGGTTCGTCGGCGACGTACGCCGAGCCCAGCTCGTGGAATGCCTCAGCCGCCCATCGCTTGCGCACCGGGTCGGTGCAGGCGTCCAGAAACGCTCGTGCCGTGGTAGCTATGTGTGGGCCGTGGACGGCCAGCTCTGGGACTCGTACGAGCACCACCGCCGCGGCGATCGCCTCCAGCCGAACAGCGGGGTGCGGGTCGTCCAGAAACGCGGCGGTGGCGTCGTACATCTGGGGACGAAGCTGCCGGACCGCATCCCACGCCGAGGTCGGGGGCCCCAGCGGTGAGAATCCGGCGAGCTCGACGAACTCGCGGACGCGGACGTCACCGACCTCGTCGGCAACATGACCCAGCCAGGTCAGCAGGTGGCCTCGCAACGGCCGGAGCCTGCCGTGCGGGCTCCGGATCTTCGTGTCGCTGCCTGCCTGGCGACCCAGCAGCGCCAGTACGTACCGCACGGCCGGCACCGTCGGCTGAAATACGTTCGGACACTCGATGAACGGGTCCCATAGATACGACAGGCCCATGGTGACCGACTGCGGATCATCAGAAGCTAGGCCGTGCAGCAGCGCCCGCTCGTCGGGATCCGACCACCAGTACTCCTGCGCCTCCCCGGCCCGCACAATGTCGTCGACCATGCCGCGCAGGTCAGCCCATTCCTCAGCCACGGCAGGATGATGGCACAGGCATCGAAAATTCGGGGATGGCGGTCGCTACCCTGCCAGATGTCGGCTGCGCGCATCGAGAGATTCCTGCATCGGATCAAGCTGGGGCCGCCACCGCTATACGGCGTTCGGATTGGCGTCACCGTGACGGTCATGCGAACGGCAGAGACAGACCTGAGCCGGCCAAAGTGTGCCTCAGCTGCGGAAACGGGTTGCGAGACAGCCACTGAGCCTGCTCTTTAACCTTGAGGGGCCTCGGGAAGGTGTATTGGTGTGACTTTGGGCCTCGGTTCTCCCTTGTTGGGGAAGTTGCCACTGCTGCGCTGAGCGAGGGTTGCTGCCCGACTCAGTGGAGCTGCTTGCGGAACCCTCTACTGAACGCGTTCGGCATCCAGAAGGTCGGATGCTTCGGTGAGGACAGCTACGAACTCATCCGCCAGGATTTTGGCAACGACGACCTTAGCCGGGTCCTCGGGCGAGGGATTGTCTTCCCGCCGGACGAGGGTTAGGACTAGTTCGTCGCCGGCGTCCAGGTAAGCGATGCAGGTCGCGTCGTCAGTGGTCGGGCCCCAGTCCATCAGCCGGAATTGCCACGAAAAGTCAGTCTCACCCATCTCGGCGTAGAGCAGGCGGCAGACTTCCTCCGGTGAGTGCCCAGGGAAAGGACAGGGCCTGATGTCACGGCGGCGCACTTGCTCCGCGTCGCTCCGCATGTAATGAGTGAAGGAGGGAACGTAGGCCGTGTTGTCGAAGGTGGTCAGCCATGCGCCGCCGGCCCATAGATCAACGGTGCGCAGATCGCCGGTGGCCAGGGCGGGCGGCGGTGGCCAGACCTCCCCTACCTCTACAGCAAATCTGGCTCGGTCACCGAATCGTCGCGTCATAGGATCGCCAAAATAGCAGCTCACGCGGAAGGGGCTCTGGCCTCGCCCACTGAGCCGGGAGACCACCGCTCGCTCGCATGCGGGCCGACACTCCCTGCGGGAGTCACTTAAGGCGGGGCCGGAGGATGGATCCGAGTCTTCCTTTGATTGGCGCTCGTTGTAGTGACCGTGGCAGATGAAACGTGGGGGCTGGTGTCCTGTCGGGGTTCCGGGATGAGTTGTACCGCTGCTTGAGCGCCCGGTCGGACGCGTTGTTCGAGCTGGCCGACGCGGTGTTGTGCGCGGACGGGCCGGTCAGGACGTTGGTCGATCTGACGTTGACGGCCGAGCATCGGCGCGGACACGGTGCCCTGTATGACGGGCTCAACCAGGGCCGCATCGATGTGGGGCGGCTGCGGCGGGCGTTGACGGCGCTGCCGGTGCCGCGCTTCGCCGACGGCCGGATAGTGCTCGCGGTCGACGTGTCGCCGTGGCTGCGATCGGACGCCGCGTGCAGCCCGGACCGGCTGTTCTGCCACGTCTACGGCCGCGCCAAAAGCGCCGCGCAATTCATCCCCGGCTGGCCCTACTCGTTCGTGGCAGCTCTCGAACCCGGGCGCACCTCGTGGACAGCGATGCTGGATGTGGTCCGTTTGGGCCCTACCGACGATGCCACGGCGGTCACCGCGAGCCAGTTGCGCGAAGTGGTCGACCGGCTGATCGCCTGCGGCCAGCAGCAACCCGGTGACCCGAAAATCCTGATCGTTTGCGACGCGGGCTACGACGTGACCCGCCTGGCCTGGGTGCTGCGGGATCTGCCGGTCGAGGTGGCCGGGCGTATCCGCGCCGACCGGGTTCTGCGGCTCCCGGCCCCGCCGTATGAGTACAACCCGTCCGGCGGTCGCCCACCGAAGCACGGCGGCGAGTTCGATTTGAAGGACCCAGCCACCTGGCCTGAGCCGGCCGTGACCACGATCAACGAGACGACCAGCTATGGAAAAGCCGAAGCCCGAGCCTGGGACCGGCTGCACCCGCGGTTGACCCACCGCGCCGCCTGGCTCGATCATCAGGGCCTGCTGCCGGTCGTCGAGGGCACCCTCATCCGGCTGAAGGTCGAGTACCTGCCCGGTGACCGCGACGCGCAACCGATGTGGCTGTGGTGGTCAGGCACCGGCGCGGAGCCTCACGATGTGGATCGGATCTGGCAGGCATACCTGCGACGCTTCGATATGGAGCACACGTTCCGCCTGTTCAAACAGACCCTCGGCTGGACCAAGCCGAAGCTGCGCGACCCGCGGGCCGCCGACCGGTGGACGTGGATCGTGATCGCCGCCCACACTCAACTGCGGCTGGCTCGGCCCCTGGCCGTCGATCTACGCCGCCCCTGGGAACAACCGGCGCCACCCGGTCGGCTCACCCCGGCCCGGGTCCGGCGAGCGTTTCGGAACCTGCGCCCGACATCGGCTCTACCCGCCGCAGCACCGAAACCTTCCCGTCCCGGCCCCGGGCGGCCGCCGGGATCGAAGAACCACAGCCGCGCGACCCGCTACAACGTGGGCAAGACCGTCAAACGCGAAACCTCGTTGGGTGGCCCGCCCCGCCGCAAGCCCCAGGCCAAAGGTTAAAGAACAGGCTGAGCTTGTCGTTTAACCTTCGACAGCACCCGGCGCTACGGCGAAGCAGGCCGTTGCGTCATCGACGGCGACTACAGCGAGTGTCGGCCGACCCGTCGGGAGGGAGCAGAGACCTGGCCGAGCGCGCCTTCTCAGCGGCAGGTGAGGATGTCACCTACGGCCATAGCGGCTACGCAGTACATTCAGCTGAGCGAATGGGGAAGTGATTAGGATTCCCTCATGGAGACCCGCGAGATAGAGCGGAACGGTGCTCGCCTGCACGCGTTGTGGCGGCCGGGCCACGGGAGTCCGCTCGTGATCGTGCCAGGGGCGATGGCTGATGCCGCCGGATGGCGGCACGTAGGGGCCGCAATCGAGCGGCCGGAGCCGGTTCTCATTCTCAACCGGCGCGGGCGGGCGCCGAGCAGCCCGCTCGGCACCGGCTACAGCGTCGAGACCGAAGTGCTCGATCTGCTGGCTTGGTTGTCCTGGCTGGCCGAGCCGGTCCGGCTGTTCGGCTGGAGCTACGGTGGCCTGATCGCGATCGAGGCGGCGACACGGAGCCCGGCGGTGCGACAGGTTGTCGCCTACGATCCGGTCGTCTCGCCGTTCGGTGCTGAAGCGGTACCTGAATTACGGGAGGCGGTTGCGGCCGGAGATCTGGATCGCGCGATCGAGGTGGTTCTCATCAGGGTATCGAGGTCCACGCCCGAGCATGCAGCGGCGTTGCGGGGCACCCCCGCTTGGGCACCGATGCGGCAGTGGGTGCGGCCGGCTCCCGAGGAGCTCGCAGCGATCAACAGCCACACCTCCGGCCCGCGACGTTGGGCCGCCATCTCGGTGCCGGTCGATCTCGTGGTCGGCGAGGAGAGCCAGCAGAACGCGTCCTACGGCACCGTTTTCACTGCGGTGGCGCGCTTGCTGCCGAAAGCGCCTGTTCACGTACTGGCAGGGCAAGGACATCTGGCTCACGTCAATGATCCGGAACTGCTGGGTCGCCTCATCACCGGCCTCATCACCGACCGGTGAGCCCGACCCCAATGCGCGTGGGACACGGCGATGATGTCCAGAACGATGATCCGCTTGGTCGCGGTCAACGGTAACTGCCGGATGTCGGGCGGGAGCGGGAGAACACGCTCACGATCGCAAGAGATGAAGTTGAACCCCACCCCATAGCCCACCATCTATAGCCATGAAGGCCCTGCTCCGACACGCCTTGACAGTCCAAGATCCGAAGCTATGCGACAGCCTCGCGCCTCACCGGCGCGTGCACCTAAACCCAGCCATCCCGGCCCCGGACGTCCGCCCGGCTCCCGCAACCGGCAGCCCGCTGCCCGCCACGACGTCGGACTCATCCTGGTCACCGGCCAGGCCCACCAGCGGCCGACTCATCACAAGAAGGGCACCAAGCCCCGCCGCACTGGTTAAACGACAAGCTGAGTAGGTCGGCCGCTCCGTTGCGAGAAGGACGGATACTCATCGTCATGACTGACAGCACCCCTGGGAGACACCAAATCTGGTGGAAAACCATCGATTTCCGGCCTGCGCCAGCCGGCTGGCGCGTCGTGTCGCTGTTCGGGGACCGTCGCAGTGTCCTTCCCATGCCCGGTTGGCTCATCCAGGAGCGCTACCTGATCGACGCCAACGACAAGGTGGTGTCGGAGCCCGACGACAGCACTTACGGCCGGGAGCGCCGAGTAGCTCCCGGCATCACGGTCGAGGGCTACGACTGGTGCGTCCAGCCCACGGATGAGAACATGCGCGACGTCGACACCACGTGGATGGTGCTGGCCCCCGATCAGCCCGAGCCCAGCGACGAAGAACAAGCTGCGGAGGTGCAGCGCCGAGCGACGGTCGCCGCCAAACGGGCTGCCGCGCGAACCGCATCCAGCTAACTGCGGGCAGGGCCCTCATTCCGTCGTTCCACTTCCAAGGAAGCGGAACGGAGCCTTAACCCGGCCGCGCGAAGCAGACGTCAGCGCCCAGTGGTCTCGTCTCGGGCGTGGGATCGATCGGGCATGGGATCGGAATGAGATCGCTCTGGTCCGCTGTGGTGTCATCCTGGGCCCTCGCGAGCACCCCCGCGCAAAGCAGGACCGACACGGCAACCGCTACCCCGATGAGCTGTCGAGAGCGTGAAGCGGAGGGCGAGTCAGCGGAAAACATGGGCTCCATCATCAGCACCAGTGGTTGCGAAGCTGACTGCAGCACGGGCGCAGGGAGGTTCGCAGGAAGCGGGCCATCACCTGGCGCGCTATGCCGTTGCCGTTTGGTTCCAGGAAGCGGAAGGAGCGCGACGGGGCGGACCAGGATCCCTACTGGCGCGAAGGGGATCGCCTGCCCCTGAGTCGCCGCACATACTTGGACCCGCAAACGGCGGCCCCTGAAACCGCCACAGTCCGAGAGGAGCCCAGGGGCATACTCGACACCCCGGCGACACGCGAGCAGCACCGGAGCAGCCGCATTCCATAAAGGACGCGAAGGTGCCTGTTTTAGCAGGTCATCGGTCATCCCGATGAGGCGAATCGCCGCAATACGGATGGTTGAACACGCATGAGGGCCCGGCGGACCCCGCCGGGCCCTCATGCGGACGTGCGCTATGGGGGCGGGCCCCGCTGATCAGGCGGCGACGCGCTCGAGTAGTGCAGCCCGTCTGCCATCGTGTTGCAGCACAGGTGGCCGGTGCTCGGGGGTGGACTTCACCCGGCTCCATCCGGTCGCCCTCGCGCTGGTGGTGGCCGGCGGTGCGGCCATGCTGCTGACCATCACCGCCGACGTGGTGAACCCGGTGCGGCTGTCCTGATCAGCCGGTCATCGGTTACCGGACGCGGTCGTACACCAGGGAGAGCGTGCCGTGGTCGCCGGCGGCCTGACCGGCCAGCGACCATCCGGCGGCGGGCAGCCCGTCGTCGAAGAGCCGGGGGCCACCGCCCAGGAAGACCGGGAAGACCATCAGGGCCAGGCGGTCGACCTGGTCGGCCGCGAGCAGGGCCTTGATCACGCTCGCGCTGGACAGCACGAGGATGTCGCCGTCGCCCTCGGCCCGCAGGACGGCGGCGACCTCGGCGGCGGGCTCGTCGACGACCGTGGTCCGCTCCCAGGGGGCGGCGCCGAGCGTCGAGGACAGGACCACCTTGTCCGTGGCGAGCAGCCACTGCGCGAACGCCTCGTCCCGCGGGTCGGCCCCGTCCGCACCGATCACCGTCGGCCAGAAGCCGAGGAAGCCCTCGGCGTTGACCCGGCCGAGCAGGGCCGTGGTGGCCGGCTGCCACAGGTTGGTCAGGTGGTCGCGGGCGACGTCGGTCACCGCGTACGGCAGCACCCAGCTCATGTCGGTCGGGTCGTCCGGGCGGGCGTAGCGGCCGTCCAGCGACAGGCTCATGTTGGTGACGATGCGTCGGGTCATCGCGGGCTCTCCCTCACGGTGGTGGCCAGTTTGTCGAGGCTTTGACCGAATCCGGTCCCGATGCCCGCGACGATGTCGGCGGAGTCGATGGTGCTGCCGGTGATCCGGTAGGTGACGTCGAGATCCGTGCCGGCGGCGCCGGGCCGCAGGCGGAACTCGACGTGGGCGGTGAACGCGGCCTCGCCGCCGGGCAGCAGCGGCGACAGCCGGTAGGTGAGGCGCTCGCCGGGACGGACGTCCTCGACGGCGCCCTCGGCCCGCCCGGCGACCACGTCGGCGTCACCGGGGTCGAGGGCGTCGCGGTATTCCTGGACGATCCGGCCGCCGGGCCGCGCCTCGAAGACGAGCTCGGAGACGCGCAGGTCGTCGGGGGTCCACCAGGCGGCGAGCAGTTCCGCCTCGGTGAGGTGCCGCCAGATGAGCGCGGGCGGGCCGTCCAGCGCCCGCCGGAACCGGAAGGAACGGTCGTCCGCCCAGCCCGGGCCGGTGGCGTTGTGCCGCTCGGCCCGCAGGCTCAGCCCGTGCCGGGCGAAACCCGCGCCGGCCCGCTCCGCCGCCTCGGCGAGCCGGTCCAACTCGGCCGCCAGCTCGCGCAGGGCCGCCGGGCGCAGCGCGTAGACGCGGCGCTGGCCGGTGCGCTGGGAGACGACCAGGCCGGCGCGCTCCAGCGTCTGCAGGTGTTTGGTGGTCTGCGGCTGGCGGGCCTCGGCGAGCTGAGCGAGAACCCCGACGGGGTGCGGCCGCTCGGCCAGCAGGGTCACCAGCCGCCGGCGGGCCGGGTCGGCGAGCGCGGCGAGCAGGGCGTCCATGCCCCGAAGTATTCTCTCAAGAGAATATTCCTGTCAAGGAATGTACGAGCGGAGCCCGGCCCGTACGATGATCGGATGGGATTCACCGGCATCGACGACCTGCTCAGCCGTGACGATCTCGGCGTGAGCTCCTGGCACCTGATCGACCAGGACCGCATCGACCGGTTCGCCGAGGTCACCGGCGATCGGCAGTGGATTCACACCGACCCGGAGCGGGCCGCGCGGGAGAGCCCGTTCGGCGGCACCGTTGCGCACGGGGCGCTGACCCTGTCGCTGTGCATGACCTTCCTGACCGAGGTCGTGCAGGTCGAGGGGGTGACGATGGTCGTCAACGGCGGCTTCGACAAGGTCCGCTTCCACACGCCGGTGCCCGCCGGCGCGCGACTGCGCGGGGTGATCAGCCTCCAGCAGACGCGCGGCATCCCCGGCGGCGCCCGGATCGTCGTGCGCACCCGCGCCGAGATGGACGGCGCCGCCCGCCCGGCCTGCGTCGCCGACCAGGTGCTCGCTCTCTACCACGGGCGGCCGTGATGGCGCCCGAGCTGGCGGAGCTGATCGTCGCGGACGCCGAGGCGCTGCGCGTGTGGCTGCTGGAGAACCACGGCACCTCGCCGGGAGTGTGGCTCGCCCTCACCCGCAAAGGCGGCACCGTCACCACACTGACCTGGCAGCAGGCCGTCGACGAAGCCCTGTGCGCCGGCTGGATCGACGGGCAGGCACGCAAACGCGACGAGCAGACGTCGTGGATCCGGTTCACCCCGCGCCGCGCCCGCAGCTCCTGGTCGCAGCGCAACGTGGAACACGTCGCCCGCCTCGAGGCGCAGGGGCGGATGCTGCCCGCCGGCCGGGCCGCAGTGGAGGCGGCGAAGGCGGACGGCCGGTGGGCCGCCGCGTACGCCCCGCCGTCGGTGGCCGAGGTCCCCGCCGACCTGCTGGCCGCGATCGCCGCGAACCCGGCCGCCCAGGCCATGTTCGACGTCCTCACCAAGACCAACCGGTTCGCGCTGATCTTCCGGGTCAACGGCGTGAAACGCGCCGAGACCCGCGAACGCAAGATCGCCGAGTTCGTCGCGATGCTGGCCCGCCACGAGACGGTCTACCCGCAGAAGGCCCGCCCGTGAGGATCGGCGAGCTGTCCCGGCGGACCGGCGTGAGCGTGCGGGCTCTGCGCCACTACGAGGACGCCGGGGTGTTGCCCGCCGGGCGCTGCGCCAACGGCTACCGGGTCTACGGCGACGACGCGGTCGGCCAGGTGCGGCGGATCCGGGCGATGCTCGACAGCGGGCTGCCGCTGCGGATCGTCCGCGAGGTGCTGCCGTACCTCGACGGGCCGGCCGAGGTGATGCCCGAGGTGCCCTGCCCCTACCTGGTGGACCAGGTGGCCGAGCAGCTGGCGCAGCTGGACGAGCGCATCCGCAGTCTGACCCGCAACCGGGACGCCATCGACGCCTATCTGCGGGCTGCCCGGGCGCAGCGCTTGACCGTGCCGTAGGCGTCAGGGTTCCAGCGTCCCGGCATGAGCATTCCAGCGACCATGTGTGCCCTGCTGCAGACCACTCTCGACGGCCCACGCGACCTGCGGCTGATCGACGACGCGCCGGTGCCGGAGCCGGCCGCCGGCGAGGTGTTGATCCGGGTCGGCGCCGCAGGGGTCGACTTCGCCGACGTGATGCAGACGCACGGCGCCTACCGGGGTGGACCGCGGCCGCCCTGTGTGGCCGGCTTCGAGGCGGCCGGCACGATCGTCGCGGCCGGCGCCGGCGTGACCGGCCGGACGGTCGGTGACCGGGTCGTCGGCACCGGATCCGGGGCGTTCGCCGGCTACATGACGCTACCCGCGGAGGCGGCGGTGCCCGTGCCGCCGGGCTGGGCCGACGAACAGGCGCTCGGTCTGGTGCTGAACTGGGCGACCGCGCTCGCCGCCCTCAAGCCGCTGGGCCGGGTCGCCGCCGGGGACACCGTGCTGGTGCACGCCGCGGCCGGTGGGGTCGGTCAGGCGGCGGTGACGATGGCACGGCACCTCGGCGCGACCGTGATCGCCACCGCCTCGCCGGAGAAGCACGGCACGGTACGGGCCCTGGGCGCCGACCACGTCCTGGACCGGCACACCGCCGACGTGGCCGGCGAGGTGCGCCGGATCACCGGTGGCCGCGGCGCGGACCTGGTCCTGGAGTCGGCCGGCGGCGCCTCGTTCGGCACCGCTCTGGCCGCGGCCCGGCGGGTCACCGGGCGGGTGGTGGTCTACGGCCGGGCCGGCGGCACGGCGGCGGTCACCAACCACGACCTGGTGTTCGAGCACCAGGTTCAGGTGATCGGCCTGCACATCGGGGTGCTGGCCACGGCGGAGCCGCGGATGTACGCCGCGCTGCTGGCGGACCTGGCCGGCCTCATCGCCGCCGGTGTGTACCGGCCGGGCCGGCCGACCGTGTCGGACCTGGCCGAGGGGCCGGAGGTGCTGGCCCGGATGCAGGCCGGCGTCACCGTCGGCAAGCTGGCCTTACGGCCGTGAGCGGCACCGCGTAGGCGCCGGCCGGCAGCGGTGGGGCCGTGGGGGTGTCCTCGCTGTCGAGAGTGTGGACGCCGGCCTCGATGACCAGGGTGCCACCGTGACGCCGGGTCAGCAGCGGGCCGCCGCGTTGCCGGCCGGGACGTGGTGGAAGGTGCGGCGGTAACTGTGCGGGCCGACCCCGGTGGCGGCCCGCAGATGCTGGCGCAGCGAGGCCGAGGTGCCGAAACCGGCGCGTTCGGCGACCCGCTCGATCGGCAGGTCGGTGGTCTCCAGGAGGTTGCGGGCCAGGTCGACGCGCTGGTGGATCAGCCATGAGCCGGGGGTCGCGCCGGTCTCCTGCCGGAATCGGCGGGTGAACGTCCGGATGCTCATCCGGGCATGCCCGGCCAGGGCGGTCAGGGTCAGCGGCTCGTCGAGGCGCTGTAGCGCCCACTCCCGGGTCGGCGCGGTGGACTCCCCGGATCGTGGCGGCACCGGCTGTTCGATGTACTGCGCCTGGCCGCCGTCGCGCCACGGCGGGACGATGCAGCGGCGGGCCACCGCGTTGGCGATCTCGCTGCCGTGGTCACGGCGCACGATGTGCAGGCACAGGTCGACGCCGGCGGCCGCGCCGGCCGAGGTCAGCACGTCGCCGTCGTCGACGAACAGGACGGCCGGGTCGACCGCGACGCCGGGGAACAGCCGCTGGAAGTGGCCGACGCAGTGCCAGTGGTTGGTGGCGGGACGCCCGTCGAGCAGGCCGGCGGCGGCGAGCACGTACGCCCCGGTGCAGATCGACACGAGCCGGGTGCCGGGACGCACGTGGGCGAGGGCGGCGCGGACCGGCTCGCTGAGGTGGCCCTCGGTGAACATCGGCGCGACCGGCTCCAGCGCGGGCACGACGACGGTGCCGGCGGTGGCGAGGATCTCGGGGCCGTGTGCGGCGGTGATCGCGAAGTCGGCGGCGGTCGGCACCGGCTCGGCGCCGAGACCGGCGGTGACCACCTCGTACAGCGGGGCGCCGGTGTGGTCGACGGCGCTGCCGAAGACCCGCTTGGCGATGCCCATCTCGAACGGGTAGACGCCCGGCAGGGCGAGGACGACGACACGATGCATGGCCAGATCCTTTCACATGTCGTCGTTCAGGCCACTGTTCGGGCGGCGCGGGGAACGGGAGGCTGATCACCGAGAGCGGCTGGTTCCCAGT
>NZ_BOMZ01000127.1 GCF_016862455.1 Actinoplanes utahensis | reverse complement strand
CCCGGGCACCGAGGATCGTCCCGAGTCCGGGCTGGGACCCGATGACCTCTGCGTCCGGGTGCCTGCCAAGATGCGCCTCCACCTGCCCTTGCAGGGCCTTGACCTGTTCGTTGAGCGTGTCCAGCAGCGCAGCCAGGGCACGCACTGTCACGGCGTAGGCGGCGGTGACGACGGCAGGCTGGGCGAGCTGCTCAGCACGCAGCACGGTCTGGATCGCGGAAGCTTTGGTCGGGATGCCGCGGCGGCGGGCACGCTTGAGGGCCACGCTGATCTGGCTGATGCTCAACCGGGCGGCGCTGACAGGGTCAGGGGCCTTAACCAGCAGTTCCAGGGTGTCGCCGGTGGCAAGATCCTCGAACGCCTCCAACGCCGCGGGAAAGTACTCCCGCAACGCGTGCCGCAGCCGCTGGACCGCGCGAGTCCGTTCCCAGATCAGAGTCTTGTGCATCCGAGTGACCACCTTGACCGCCTCGGCCTCGGCACTATCCCCAGCGATCGAGCGAAGCTGATGGGAGTCGGTACGGGCCATGTCGGCCAGCATGTGCGCATCCGCAGCGTCACTCTTGGCTCCCGACAGCGCGAGGCGTTCCCGGTACCGGGCAGCTTGCAACGGGTTCACCGGATAAACCGTGTACCCAGCGGCGACCAGAGCCTGCACCCACGGGCCTCGATCGGTTTCAATACCGATCTTTACCTCGACGACGTCCGCCTCGATGTCGTCACCGAGCGCCTGACCGACCATCGCATGGAGCCTGGCCATCCCCGCCATGCCCTCCGGCAGCCGGGCCTTCGCCAGCCTGCGACCGGACGCATCCATCAGTTCAACGTCGTGGTGGTCCTCAGCCCAGTCATCACCTATGAACAGCAACGTCTCTCCCGCCTGTCGCGCCGATCGCCATCGGTAGCCAGGCAGAGAACCATCAGCGACCTAATGAAGAAGTGCTCACGCCGCAACCGGACGGGCACGACATCCCATCAGCGATCAACTCTCTACACCGACCAGCAGCGGCACGATCTTTTCCAAGGGCTCCACGCCCAGGCTCAAGGAGTGCTCGTCTGCCGGCGGCTACCTGCCCACCGAGGAGCCTTGCCGGACGGCTCGCTCCCAGGACTCATTAGGCTCGTTACACCTGCTAAATGCCGCTGCAGCACTAACCCGCCGGGCTGTCATTTCCTGAGATTCTGCACGACTCGAGAAAATCGTCAAGCAATCGGAAGAGCACGCCAACAGCCTCTTCGTCCTGCATGGGCGTGAAGTACCTCAGATCAGGCAATGCACCATCCTCATAAATTTCGCACAGAACGAGCAATGGCCAGTAGAGTTCCGGCCGACCCTGCCTTCTCATAACAAGCCAGCTGTGAAAATCTTTAAGGGTGCTGTGGCCAGATCCAACCTCGTATCCTGTCAAAAAGGCACAAGTGCCCTCATAAGTCCTCCGCATCACGTAGATTCCGTGATGCTTCTTCAGCTTAGGAAGAAAATCAGATAACAACTCGGCCATGATTAAAATCCAAAGTCCATATCTTCCCAGTAATCGAATCGTTGCTTGTACTCATCAATTCCAATACCGTCCTTGTGCCATTGATCGTATACCTTGCCCTCCTTGAGCACCACAGTATGGTGGAACCAACTCTCACCAAGCTCGGGAGTACCGGGACCCTTAGGCCTGTACGGACCCATCGAGAATCTATCTCCGCCGGCGCCAACAAAGGTCTTAACCTCGCCGCCACTTCTCTTCACAAATGCCGCAGCCCATTCGTCGCACCCAGCATTATGGACCAGAACGGGCGTGTCGCCAGCCAGCACGTAATACGTGTGAATGTCGGCTACTGTCAGATTATAGGAAGCGGCGTACTGATGGACAGTTCTGTCGAATCCATCGACTTTTTCTGTACCGGTCAGCGTCAGAACTAGATCACTCGAGTCAATCTGCTCAGCACCTTCCCAACGCTTATCAGTTTCATTCCAAAATGGATGATCCTCCGTAGTTATAAGGCGCTTCCCGTCAACGGTCAGCGCGTATAAATCATCATTATGGATCCACACCTTTTCAATCTTCCGGGGACCATGCTCCCCAGTTTCCGGATTAGACGCGAGAACTTCGTCGCCGACTTGCACCTCGTTGAGTGGCTTTGCTGAGCCGTCTGCAAGCAGGACTTCGGTATCGCCAGAGAAGCTGCATGCCTCTCTGGCCACCTTCGCGGCACCACTCTCGGCAGCCTTCGCGACGCTACCTTCGGCAGCTGCTGCTTTTCTTGCTGAAGACCATAGATCCCAGATCCCAACCGCGCCGGTCGTCACGCCACCTACCATCGCACCGCCCGTGTAGAAGGCCGCTTCACCTTCAGCCACTGCGATGGCGGCGGAGACACAGGCTGTCGCAAGAATTGCACAAGCTGGTGCCGCAACGAAACCACCGAGGAGAGCTGCGACGACTACGGCTTGTTCTCCGTTGGAGAGGCGTGGGCCGAAGGGGTTTTTGCCGGAGCAGGGGCTCGCGTCTTGTGGGCTGTAGAAGTGGATGCAGGCGAGTACCCAGTTGTCGGTGCTTCGACTGGCGAACTCTGCTAGTCCTGCCCAGGTGAATCTTTTGCGGTTGTAGCCACGCTTCCTGAAGACTTCTTCGTCAGAGCTACTGACGTCGTCGATTTCTACTTCTCGGTCGCTACCCCCGGATCCGGTGGAGTCGTCGACCGTTCGGGGGGCGCCGGTTCCCTTTCCGCCTCCGTTGGGACTGATGACCTCGCCCCCGCGGCCGTCTTCGGTTAGCCGGATGAGACCGGTGGGGTCACTGGAGGTGATGGGGCTGTTGTTGGCGTATGAGTAGGGATTCCATTGTTGGGGGTCGCTGAGGTCCATCAGGGGGTCGACGGATATGAAGCGGCCGAGGGTGACGTCGTAGCGACGGGCTCCGATGTTGATGAGGCCGGTGGGGTCGTTGTCGCCGCCGACGAAGCTCTTGTTGTTTACCCAGAGCTGTTTGGGTCCGCGTTCGCCGCCGTAGGGGGTTTGGCGGCGGGTGGTGACGGCTTGGGTGCCGGCGTTGATGCTGATCTGTTGGGTGCCTTGGTGGTCACTGAAGAGCCACGTCAGACTGGTGATGCTGGAGGATGCGGTGCGGGAGGCGAAGGTGGCGCCCGCGAAGCTGTAGTAACGGGTGCCGGTGTTGGTGGAGCCTTCTCGGCGGATCTCTTGGCCGGGGAGGTAGAGCGTGGTGCCGTTGGCGTCGCGGCGAATGAGTCGCTCGCCGCTGGCGTCGTAGACACTGGCCTCGATGGTGTGACCATCTGCGGTGACGGCGGCAAGTTCGCCTTCGGCGTCCCAGTTGAGGGTTTGGCTGTTGGCATTGGTGCTGCAGTCGTTGGTGGCGGTGCTGGCGGCTGGGCGGCAGATCGTGTTGCCGGCGGCGTCGTAGCGATAGTGGTTCGTGGTCGACTGTTCGCCAGTGGTCGTGGTCATGCTCAGGACGGCGTGGGCGGGGTTGGTCTTCTTACCGTCGCCGGTGGGCAGGGTGTATTCGCGGATGGTGTTGACAGTTGTGGCGTGGGTGGTTTCGGTTGTGCGTGAGCCGGTGTCGTTGAAGGTCCAGTCCTGCCAGTACGGGGCTGGGCCGGCGAGGTTGTCCAGGGTGGGGTCGGTGGTGCAGGAGAGTTCGGGTTTCGGGGTCCAGGCGGTGCTGAGTCGGCCGAGGGCGTCGGTGCGGAAGCATTGCTTCTCGCTTGAACCGGTCACCGGCTTCTCCTCGATGGCGGTGATGTTTCCGACTTTGTCGTATTCGTAGCTGCGGTCGGATACGAATCCGGCAACCGTTTGGCGTTCGACGGTGGTGCGTTTGACCCGTCGGGTGTCTTCCTCGTACTCGATCCTGTTTTTGGCCCAGTGTCCGTTGGGCATCTTGTAGTCGGAGCCGGTGCTTTCGCCGTAGGCGGTGAAGTAGGCGGTGGCCATGGTGCCTTCCCAGCCGGTCAGGCTGGTGTCGAGGCGGGCTGGCATGCCGGTGCTGGCGTCGTAGTGGGTGGTCAGTTGCTCGGTGACCAGGCCGCCGCCGGCGGGGTAGGAGAGGGTTGTCGGTTCGCCGGTGGCGGTTGAGTAGTCGTATGCGTAGCTGTAGGTGCCGGCTAGGCCGGTTTCGATGGCGGGGATGACGTAGTCGACGCCTGTGGGTTGGTAGCGCTCGTTGAAGCGGATTACCTGCCACTTGTAGGTGCTGGGCGTGCCGGCGGGGTTGTATTCGTAGCGGGTGGCTTGGGTGAGTTGTCCGCGGACGCCGGGGGTGTCGTCGAAGTAGGTGTCATAGCGGTAGGCAGTGCGCAGCCGTCCGCTTGAGGAGTCGTCACGAACTTGGATCTTGCGGCCGAGGGCGTCGTACTTGTACCAAAGCTTTTCGCCACGGGCGTCGGTGGTGCTTATCAGCTCGTTGTAGTCGTTGTAGACGAAGTCGACGTTGCCCTTGTCGGGGTCGGTGCTGGCATCGAGGCGCCCCTTGACGTCGTAGGTGCTGGTCCATTCGTTGCCGTCGCTGTCTGCGACTCTGGTCTGCTGACCTTTGCGGTTGTAGGTGTAGCTCGTCGCGATGTGGTCGCCGTTGACACCGGTCGGGGTGGTGTGTTGGCGCAGGGCGGTCACACGGCCTTGGATGTCGGTCACTGTGGTGGTGGGGGTGCCGCCTTGCGGTGGGGTCACCTTGGTGAGGTCGCCCTCGTAGGCGGTGGTGGTACGCCGCTTCTCGACCAGGTTGGTGATGCCGTCGCCGCTGAGGAACACGGAGGCGGTGGCGCGGGATGCCCGGTCGAAGTGGGTCTTGCTGACCGATGTCACGGACCATTCCGGTTCCCACCAGAGGACACCGGTGGGCGCGCCGGGCTCGGCGTGGGCGCCGTAGGCAGTGGCGGCGCGTCCGAATTCGTCGTAGAGGGTGTCGGTGACGACGCGGTCGCCGCTACCTCCTAGTGACAGGGTCTGGGTCTGTCGTGGCCGTAGCAGTGCGTCCAGGATCTGGTAGGAGGTGACGTAGTTGCCGGTGGCGTTCAGGGTCTGCGACTTGATGTACGGGTAGGCGTCGCGCTTGGGCGCGAATGTGTACTCGTACTGTGCTGACGGCTTGGTGGGATTCGCGGCTCTGGGCCAGCCGAGCTTCCATACCCGTGCCACGCGGCCGACCGGGTCGTAGTCGACGTCGTTGACGATCTTTTTGTTCGGGTCGGTCTGTTTGGTGATCGTGCCCCAGTAGGGGTTGGTGTCGACCGTTGAGGTCCAGCCGAGCGGGTTCTTAGCGGTGGTTTTGGTGAGCGGCCCACCGACCGCTGGGGTGTAGGTGGTCTCGGTGACCTGGTTCTTGATATCGGTCGTGGTCCTGGTGCGGCCGGCGGAGTCGTAGGTGGCCTGGGAGACCACCTGCCATACCGTTCCGGTTTCCGGGGTCCAGTCTTTGAGCTCTTCGGTCTTGGTCGGCGATCCGTAGGCGGGCGCCGTGGTCAGACTGGTGGCACCGTCGAAGTAGGTCCGGCTGTCGGCGATGATGTCGTCCGTGCTGGCCGGTGATTTGCCACAGGCCAGAGCGGCGGTCACGGTACGGCTGATGATCCGGGTCAAGTTCTTGGCGGTGTTGCGGTTATAGACGTTCCAGATGCATTTTTCGTCGCCGGTCTTGCTGATATCGCCGTTGTCTTGTGACCAGTTGACGGTGCCGTAGGTGTGGTCGATGTCGTCGTGGCTGCTGGAGATTCGCCAGCCGCGGCTGCCGTCGGTGCCGAGTGCGGTGGCCGTATAGGTGGTCTGGGTGTCGACGTAGCGGGCTTCGACCGTGTCGGCGTACTTGGTGGCGTCGACGATGGTGCGACTGGCTGTCGGGTTGGACCGCCATGGCACATAGATCGTCTTGGCGACCGGTTTGGCGATGACGCCGTTGTAGGTTGCTTGTTCGAGGATGCGGCCGGCGAATTGGTCGTAGTCGTAGATCGTCTCGGAGCCGACCGAGGCGGACACAGGAACGGGCCGGGTGCCTCCGGTGGGTGTGGCTCGGTCACCGTGCATGCCGCGCAGGAACTTGGTGATGGTCAACGTGCGGGTGTCCGCCTCGTCACCGACGCTGGTACGGACTTCGTCATAGCCACGCCACTGGTCCCAGGTTTTGCGGTTGGCCTCGATCAGGCCGTCGTCGTCGGCGTAGTGCCAAGCGGCGTCACCGACGTATTGGTACCAGGTGTTTTTGGTCGGCGCAGGATGGCCGTCGTCATCTCGCAGGTCGCTTTCGGCGATGTGGGTGACGACGTACTTGTGCCACCATTCGGTGACCATGACGTCGCCGCCGGGATTGGCGTTGTCGGGAACTTTGACGGGATAGCAGCGGCGGGTGTTGGTGTGGGGCTGTAGGGAGGCGACGAGTGCGGCGGTGCAATCCGGGTCGGAGTAGTCGACTTTGATGTGAGCGCCGGTCTCGGTAACGATGCTGGCGATCCGCAGCCAGTTCTCGGTCGAGGTGTTCTCGGTCAGGACCCGGTTGGGTTTGGAGATCGCTTCGAAGGTCACCGGCGGTGAGTCCACGCGGCCGCCGACGAGGCCAGCGCGGTCGATCTGTGCGAGCCAGAGGCCGGTGTGGGTGGTGTCAGCAGTCGCGGAGAACGTGTGGGTGAGTGTCCACGAGTCCACGTCCTGCCACTTCGCCGGAGTGACGGTGGTGTCCCAGACGCGGGTGGTGACCGTTTTGAGTCGTTTGGCGGTCCAGAACGTCGGCGAAAATTTTCTGGGGCATGTGGAGGCCGATGCTTTGCACTCCTGGTCCCAGGGGGTGTCTTTCCAGTTCGCCGTTGTCGGGGCCGCTTCGGTACCGCAGTTGGTGAAGCAGCGTATGTCGGGGGTGAACACGACCTGGGCGTACGGGTTGGTGTTGCGTTCGGTGACGCCGTGGACGGCGGCTGTCCGGTCGTAGGTGCCGTAGTCGATCCGGGTCAGGTAGCTGGCCCGGTCGTAGGTGGCGGTGGCGGAGTCGGTGGTGTTCTGGGCGTACTTGTTGGTCTCTTTGCCGTACCAGTACGACATGGTGTTACCGCGGACGTCGGTGACGTAGTCGAGGTTCCAGCGGTATGCCTGAACGCAGTCGGAGTCTATGAAGGTGCTCGCGTGGCACGGCTCGCCGGTATGGTTGCCGAACACCGGTACGGTCAGCGTCGAGTTGGTGGGATCGGTCTCGCCGGGCAGGTCGTCGAGGCCGAAGTAGTACTGAGTGCCGTGGGTGTCGGTGACGCGCCAGTGTTCTCCCGCGCCGTCGCGGGCTCCTTCGCCGCCGATGTTGCCGTCGAAGACCGTCTTGCCGCCGTCGCCGTTGGCGGCGCCGAGCAGCTTCTCGATCTTGGAGCCGTCCTCGACACGCGGGTGCCAGCCTTTGCCGTCCTGGAAGATGAGCTCGCTGCTCGTGCCGCCCAGGTGCAGGATGGCGTTGGAGGTTCGCCAGCACAGGTCGCCGCTGTTCTTGGTGCTGTTGGGGTTGGTCTTCTCGTCGGAGTCCTGGTAGCAGGGAACGTAGCGGCGCTCGATGTATCCGGGCGTGTAGTCGAAGCCTTCGCCGATCCAGGACGGCTGGTTGTTGGTCACCTCGGAGCGGCCGTCCACCGCCGCAGACGAGTAGTCCAGGGAGATGGTCGGGGAGAGTCCGATGGCCGGCGGCACCTGCATCGGATAGGTCCAGGAGAAGGCACCGGAGTTACCGCCTGCCGACCATGTCGAGGAGGGCGCGAGGGTGGTGGCGGTGAAGTCGCCGGACTCGCCGGTCGGTGCACCCGCGAGAGCCACGAATGAACCCGTTGCCGCGACGGAGGAGGCGGCCGCGGTGGCGGTGGGGGCGGCGTCGACCGCCACCGTCGCGGAGATCGTGCCCGTGATCTGGTCGATGGTCGACGGCAGCGCGACCGAGCGGCACGCCGCCGCGGTGGGGGTGGTGAGGGCGCACCGCGGTACCTGCCAGAGCCGGAGCCGGGAGGCCCAATCGGCGCCGTATGCCTTCTGGAACCCGCGGTAATCGACAGACAGCCGGGTCTTTCCCGGGGCAGCGCCTTGAGGGGCGGTCATCTTGAGCATCATGCTGTCGCGCCACTCCGCCGGCAGCGTGGCGCGGTCGATCACCTCGAGGTCGAGGCGGGACAAGCGCGTGCCGCTGGCTTCAGGAGTATCGGCCACCCAGATGGGCAGATCGCCTGCTTTGGCCTTGCGGGTGGTAGCGGTGGCGGCTCGGGTGCTGGCGGCGGTGAGATCGATGCGGGCGGTCACCGGCTTGGGCCATGTCGCCGCGGGTGCAGGGGCGTCTTGGATCTGTTTTTGTGCCCAGGCTCGCGTGGTGACCGGGCCGCCGTCGTTGTCGAGCTTTTCCACCGGCGGCGGCGTCGGCTGCCGCAGTGGCTCGGCCGCTACCGCGGCGGATACGGGAACGACCAGTCCTGACATGACCAAGACGTTGACCATCGAACTGACGAACAGTCGGCGCCCATGGTGCCGTAGCAGACGACGTGCGTGCCTGATCATCGCTCGTTTCCCCAAATCGTCGTGCTCACGAGTGCCGTCCTGGAAGGCGGTCGACCGGATCGTGTCGTTCCGGGCTGGCTTCCGTTGAGGGTCATCAACGGGCTGGCGGACATGCGGTCGGTGTCGCTGTGCTGTGCAGGGGTCCTGTCGGGCCGGTCACTCACGAGGTCACCGTCGGTTCAGCGGTGCTGGCGCGGCGCAACTGCTGCATGTGCAGCAGATGTGCTGCCGCGTCGGTCAGGGCACCTTGGTAGACGGCGATGTCGTCGATGCCGCCGTGCCACTGGTTGGTCATGGCCCCGTGGTGCCAGGTCTGCCCGACCAGCAGCGGGCCGGTGGCGTTGAACGGGGCCGTTGGGACGGCCTTGTCGCCCGCCCGTGTGCCGTTGATGTAGATCCGGGCTTGTTTGGCGCCGGCGTCGTAGACGACGGTCAGGTGAGTCCATTGCGTGGTGGCGGTGTCGCTGCTCAACTCGAGGCTGGTGACCGTCGAGGGGGCCGCGTTCGGTGTGTCCTGCGATCCGACCGCGAACACCCATTTGCTGGTGTCGGCGTTGTACTGCAGTGAGAACGCGCTCTCGTTGATGCCGCGCTGCGCGATGACGCTGTGGGTGCCGGTTTTACCGGCGGCTGGTGCGGCCCACACCGAGATCGAGTACGACTGATCGGTCCGCAGTACCTGCCGGTCGTCCCACTGGGTGATTTCAATGCCGTCGTCGTCGATGTCGGTGCCGAGTTTCACCGCCGACCTTGCATACTCCGACGTGGTCTCCGACTCCGGTGCCACGTTGTTGTCGGAGGGGAAGGAGTACTCGTCGTCGAGCCACAATCCGTTCCACCTGAGATCGGGGCCGACTCTGATGTCGGCGCCGCGGGTCAGGGCGAGCCAGCGGCCCCAGGCCGTCGTCCGATCAGGAGCCTGGCAGGTACCAGCGCGATCGGAGTGCTTGCATCGCATCGCCGTCTCGAAATCCCATCCGCCCACCTGGACGGGGGACACGATGCCGGGGTGGCTGAAGCCCGCCGTTTCGCTGTCCGACGCGAGTCGCCCGTGGAAGTCCTCTAGTAACAGCACTCTGTTGAAGGCCTGGACGTCACTGATCGATCCGTTCCAGAACCCGCTGGCGGCATTACCGGTGAAGCCACGCCCGACCGTGAACGATTTCGTGGCCGGCCATGGGATGGCCGTGCGGCTCACCTCGGACACTTCCGTGCCGTCGATGAACAGCCGTATCGCCTTCTCCGCCTTGTCGAAGGAGCCAGCGAGGTGCACCCAACGGCCGACGTCGCTTGCGGTCAACGCTGTCGGAGCGAGGGCGGCAACGACCGTGCTGGATTGCGCGCTGGTGTCCTTCATGGCGAACGACCAGTAGGAGGCAGGTGTGGTGCCGGAGCGGCGCACGCCCAGCTCGAACCCAGCCGCGTCATCTCCGCCCTGGGCGGCAACCGTGACGTTGGTGCTGGGTACCGCTGTCCCGAGTCGCACCCATGCGGCAACGCTGAACGACTCGGCGGTGTTCACCACCGCGGCTTCAGTGGTCGCTGCCGAGGAGACGCCGTCGAAGGTGGCGGTTCGCGCCTCGGTCAGGCGAATGCCGTCCTGCCATGTCACGTTGGTGGCGTTCAGCGGGTCTGCAGGGGCCAGCACGCTGTCTTCGAGCGCTTGCTGCTCGGACAGGCCGGGATTGGTTTCCAGCGCCCATCGCGCGGCCGGCGGCAGGGTGTTGGGTGAAACCTCAACGGCGAACTCGACCGCACCATCGCCCTGATTCAGCGTGCCGTCGATCGCCTGTATCAGCAGAATGTTGGTTCCCAGCCGCGGTGCGGTGACCTCGATGTCGGCGACTTTCGGTATGGCGGTGGAAGTCGTCGTAGAGGCGTTGATGGGCTTGGTGCGGCCGTCCCAGCCGTACTTGAACGTCTTTACATCGGAACTTGTCGACTCGAGGCGGATTTTCACCGTTTGCCCCAGCATGGGCGTTGCGGTGAGCACCCGCCCGCTCACGTGAGGCACCGTGGTATCGACGGAGAATTGGCACCAGGCCGACCAATCACTGGTCTGCGAGTAGGTGTCCGTGGCCTTGGCGCGGAACGCGTATCGCTTGCCTTTTACGGTAGTGACCGTCGTGCTGGTCGCGCGGTCTCCGGGGTCGACTCCGTATTTGTTCGGTGGCGCTGTCAACCGGGGCCACGCGCTCGTGACCTTTCCGATTCCACCAGACGGCACTTCGATCCACTCGAAGGCGCCGGTCAACGTATCTTGAGAACCGTCGGGGTCATTGAAAACGGCCGAGAACGTCGGCGTGAACGTGCCGATCGTGATCGCAGAAGTTTCGGTGCCGCAGGTCATCGTTGCTACTTGCAGCGACGTAGGTTTCGTAGGTTTGCTGTCGTAGTCGGCATACATGATGGCGTTGTTCGGCAGGAACTTCTTCCATCGCGTTTGCCACGTCTCTCCGTTGCCGGCGGAGTCGTTGGCGGTGAAGCCCACCGTAACGCCGGACCAGCCTGCCGTCGCCGCGTCCTGCACGAGTTTCGTAACAGCGGTTCCTTGGAAGTTCATCATCTGGTCGCCCTGGATGACCCCGCAACCGCCGGCTTCGTTGGAGCGCCCGGAAGCACTGGCCAGGTATTTCAGCAGGTACATCTTCGACCAGGTGGCCTTCATCGTCGCGTCGATGACCGAGGTCTGGTACATCGAGGCCGGCGTAAACTCACACGACGAGGAGTGGTCCAGTTTCATGGCGACTCGTGCGCTCTTGATGTACTTGCCGATCAACGTCCACTGGCTCAGTGTCGTGTTGAACTGGAAGAACGATCGGTACAGCGCACCGGTGTCCGGGTTCAGCCCGACCCGGGCCGTGGAGTAGTCGGTGTTCGTCGAGCCGTTGTCTGTCGAATACGCCCACTTCGCCTTGGCGATCGACCAGGTCGGGTCGACATACAGGGGGAACGCCGCCTCTTTCAGCAACGCCTCGTCCGGGCGCAGCAAGAGGTCTCCGCCGGACAGTACGACGGAGACCGGCGCGACGCGGGCTGCATCACCAGCAGCCTCATCCGTCGACGGCGAAGCCGGCGCAGCCTGTTGCACCGATGTCGACCGGGCTGACTGTTTCGCCATGGCGCCCGTGGTCCGCGAGTCCCACATCTTCGCAGGCGCGGTAGATGCCAGCAGCGAGGTGCCATTCATCGCCCGCAGTTCGCCATCAACGGCTTGGATCTCGGCGTCACCACCCAGATCGAAACGGATCTCCCGTACCGCGGACTGCGTCGCCGCCGCAGCCGATTTAATCACTAGGACGTGGGTGAATCCCGTCTCGGTCGCTCGCACTACCAGGTCGACGCCGAACAGCACCTCTGAGTACGTGGCTGCGTTGTCCTCGACAGTAGGGGGCCGCAGAGTTCCCGGCCACGACATGGTCATCGTCCGGCCGCCCCGGGTCAGTGTCACCAACGGCGCCGTACCCCCATTGGAGAACGCAACGTCCGCCACCGACGCGGCCGGCCGCAGAAGACCATCGCTGCCTGGACTCAGGTCCAGGTTGATGTCCGCCCAGCCGGCACCGCGCCGCACCCGCTCCGGCAGCACTGACGACTGGAACGTCATACGGCCGTCCGGCTGGGCGATCACCTGCGAGTACTCGTCCCGCAGGGCGTCCACAATCACCGGTCGGCCGCAACTCGTCGCCAGCTCAGCGGCAGCTGACTCCGTGGCAGCGACATCACTGCACGCCGCGGCAGCCGGAGCAGCCGACATCGGCACGGCCAGCCCCGCAAACGTCAGTCCCGCCACCAGGCAGGCAGGCAGCATCCTTGGCCACACAGCGTCCCCCGATCATCACGCAGCAGCCTCGGAACTCTAAGTTTCAAGATCGATAGATAGCTAGACCCCAATCGAACGGCGAATCCGGCATTTCCACGCGAATACTCGGCAATACTCGATGTGATCAACCGCATACATCGAGACATCTTCAAATACTTGAGATATCAACTGGCCATGAGGTAACCACACTGTGGACCGAAGACGCCTGGCCCCGAAGAGGAGGCCCCATCTCCGCGATGGCCACTTCACCGTGCACTCAGCCCTTGTGGAAGGTGGCCAGCCTGAGGTGTCAAGCCCCGGGTTTGGTGGAGAGTTGGTTAGCTGGTTTTCAGGGGTGCGGTGACCTGCTGGGTCATCGCGTGTAGTGCCTCGTACTCGGCGGGCGGGATATGACCGAGCTCGCCGTGCAGCCTTCGGTTGTTGTACCAGTCGATGTACTCGACGGTGGCCATCTCCAGGTCGTCGAGCCCACGCCACGGGCCCTTGTTGCGGACGAGTTCAGCTTTGAACAGGGAGTTGAACGCCTCGGCCATCGCGTTGTCGAACGAGTCGCCCTTCGAGCCGACCGACGCGACAGCGCCGGCCTCGGCGAGCCGCTGGCTGTAGCGGATCGCTCGATACTGGACTCCACGATCGGAGTGGTGGACGAGTCCTTGCAGGTCAGCGCCCTGATTCCGGCGGCGCCAGATCGCCATCTTCAGCGCGTCCAGGGCCAGATCGGTGTAAAGCGACGTGGACACCTGCCAGCCGACGATCATGCGGGAGTACACGTCCAGCACGAACGCGGCATACACCCAGCCCACGGCGGTGCGCACGTAGGTCAGGTCCGCGACCCACAGCTGATTCGCACCCGTCGCGGCGAAGTCACGTTTCACCAGGTCACGAGGCCGGTCGGTCTCCGCCGCCGGCCGGGTCGTGCGCGGCGACTTGTCACGCAGCAGCCCTCGCAGCCCGGCTTCGCGCATCAATCGCTCGACGGTGCAGCGGGCCACCCGCACGCC
>NZ_BOMZ01000126.1 GCF_016862455.1 Actinoplanes utahensis | reverse complement strand
AACCCGCACATGACTCAGGACCCGAACATCCCGCGCCCCACCCTCGACCAGGAGGCCGTTCGCGCCCATCTGCACGCCGCTCGCCTACGGGCTACCCCCACAACCATGTGGACCGCCGTCGGCGACATCCCCGTCATGCTCGCCGAGATCGACCGTCTCGCCCGACTGCTCACCCATACCCGCTGGGACTTCGCCGACTTGCTCGCCGCCGCCCGCGCCACCCTCTCCGCCCACCACGACGGCGAGGCCGACCCGCTGAGCTATCTGCGCGACGCGGTCGCCGAGCACCAGGCCTGGGCGCCGCCTGGCGACGGCGAACTCGCCGAATGAGGGCCTACGGGCGCCGGCACCGCCGCTGGAACCGCCGCAACCCGCAACCGCTGCTGTTCGTACCCGATGAGCCCTTGACCCTCGCAGCTCTAGCCGCTGTCGGCCGTGCGCTGTTCCGCTACCGATCCGAACTCGCCCCGGTCACGGCCGGGATGATCCTCGCGGTCGGCGGGCTCGTGCTGCACCGCACTCACCCGGAGGCATGGCCGGCGGTCCTGACGGTCACCATCGTCGCGGTACTCGCCGCCGCACTACGCGGGCTGCCCTGGGGCCTTACCCGCACCGCCGAACGTGCCTACGCCGCGACAACGACCGCCGTCGCGGGAAGCTGGCTCGCCGCCGCAACAGCCCTCGGGCCAGGGCGGTCACCGTTGCTGACAGTCCTGGTCGTAGCCGTGATCGCGCTCGGTATCCCGTGGTGGGGGCACCGGCGGCGTCGAGCCCGCGTGCGTGTGGACCGAGTCATCAACGCGTGGCCGAACCTTGCCGAGGTGATCGGCCTGACCGGATCACGGATCATGTCGGCCGTCGTGGACACCTGGGGGTGGCGCGCCCGACTGAAACTGCGACCAGGTCAGAGCGTCGCCGATGTCATCGCCCGCGTGCCAGCCATCGAATCGGCCCTCGGAACACGCCCCGGCGCGGTACGCGTCGAGCAAGACCCCGCACACGCCGGCCGCTGCACCATGCGCGTCCTCGCCGCAGACCCGCACGCCGGCGCCATCCCGTGGCCCGGCCCCACCTCCCGCTCACTGGCGGACCCGATCGAGCTGGGCGTCTTCGAGGACGCCACCCCCGTACGCGTTCCACTGCTCCGCCGACATGCACTCATCGGCGGGACCACGGACTCGGGCAAGAGCGGCGTACTCAACGTGGTCCTCGGCAACCTCGCCGCCTGCACCGACGTCGTCCTCTGGGGCATCGACCTCAAAGGCGGCATGGAACTACGGCCCTGGGCACCGTGCCTGGCCCGACTCGCCACCACCCCGGACGAAGCCGCCGAACTGCTCGCCGACGCGGTCGCCGTGCTCGACGCCCGCGCGGACGCCGCCGGCCGAGACAACACCCGCGTCTGGAAACCCACACCGACCGCCCCGGCCTTGGTCATCGTGATCGACGAGTACGCCGAACTCGCCGACACCGCACCCGACGCCGTCGGGCACGCCGAATCGATCGCCCGGCGCGGGCGCGCCCTCGCCGTCGACCTGCTCGCCGCGACCCAACGCCCGACACAGAAAGCCATGGGCGGGGGAGCGCTGCGCTCCCAGATGAGCGTCCGGGTCTGCCTGCGTGTCCGGGAACGCCGCGACGTCGACCTCATCCTCGACAAGGGCATGCTCTCCGCCGGTTGGCACGCCCACACCCTCGACGCGCCCGGCAAGTTTTACGTCCTCGCCGACGGCCACAACCAACCCCGCCGCGCCCGCGCCTACCTGGTCACCGACGACCTCGTACGCCAGACCGCCGCCCGCTACGCCGACCAGCGCCCCGACCTCGACCCACTGTCCCGTGCCGCCATCGACCACCAACCGAAGCCCATCGAGCCGCCGCGACTGTCAGCCGACGACCCGGAACAGACGTTGCTGATGGCACTCGACCAAGCACCCACCGACGGGCTCACCGTCCCGGAACTCATCAACCTCACCGGCATGCGCCGCACCTGGGTCTACGACCGGCTTCAAGCCCACGCCGTCGCCGGCCGCGCCCGGCAGGTCACCCGCGGGCGCTGGCGAGCCTGACCCGATCGTCCGCGCGGACGTCCGTCCGCTTGCGCGCGTCTGCGCATATCAGCGCGGACGGACAACGGACGGACGACCGCGCGGATACCAACCGTCGACCCGGAAGGAGGCCCGACGATCACCACGAACGACCAGACCGCAGAGGGGAGAAATCGCAGCATACGAAGCTGCAAGACGCTGACTTTCTTAGATTCGCAGCTCAGGACGTCCCTAGTCGTCCCACTGTCTGACGCAGCCGCAGACGCACTGTGGCGCATCATCGACCGCGCCCGGAAGACTCCTCGGTCATGAGGTTCGCGTTCTACGGACGAGTGTCGACCGAAGACCAACAAGACCCGCAGGCGTCCAAAGCCTGGCAGTTATCCCGCGCCCGCAGCTTGATCGATCCGGTCGGCGGTGAAGTCGTCGCCGAGTTCTTCGACATCGGGCTCTCCCGCGTCCTGCCGTGGAAGCGGCGGCCGGAAGCGACCCGCCTGCTCGAAGCCATCAAAAGCCCCGGCCGCGACTTCGAGGCCGTGGTCATCGGTGAGCCGCAGCGCGCCTTCTACGGCAGCCAGTTCGGCATGACGTTCCCCGTCTTCGTGCACTACGGCGTCGGCCTGTGGGTGCCCGAGGTCGGTGGTGCCATCGACCCCGGCTCTGACGCCCACGATCTCGTCATGGCCCTCTACGGCGGCATGAGCAAGGGTGAGCGCAACCGCATCAAGATCCGTGTCCACTCCGCGATGAAGGCACAGACCGAACTTGAAGGCCGCTACCTCGGTGGACGTCCGCCCTACGGCTACCGCCTCGCCGACGCCGGCCCGCACCCCAACCCCGGCAAAGCCGCCGAAGGCAAGCGACTCCACCAACTCGACCCCGACCCGATCACCGCACCTATCGTGAAGCGGATCTTCGCCGAGTACACCGCCGGGCGCGGCATGACCTCGATCGCGCGCGGTCTCACGCAGGACGGCATCCCGTGTCCCTCGGCCTACGACCGGGCACGCAACCCGCACCGCAACACCCAGGTCTGGGAGACCACCGCCGTCCGCGCCATCCTGCAGAACCCGCGCTACACCGGTAACCAGGTCTGGAACCGAGCGCGCACCGACGAGGTCCTGATCGACGTGGACGACGTCGCGCTCGGCCACGAAAACCGTCACCGCTGGAACGACCCCAGCAAGTGGATCTGGTCGCGCACCCCGTCCCACACGCCGCTGATCAGCACCGACCTCTACGAACAAGCGCAACGCACGATCAAGAAGCGCGGTACCAATGGCGACGCCGGTAAAGCGCCTCGCCACACCGGTCATCCGTACCTGTTCCGGGGCCTGATCTCCTGCGGCATCTGCAACCGCAAAATGGTGGGCAACCCCAACCACGGACGCCTCTACTACCGCTGCACCGCCAGCCGCGACTACGTCCGCCAACACCAGATCAGCCACCCGCCAGCCCTTTACCTGCGCGAAGACCAGATCGTCACGCCCATCGACCGGTTCCTCCGGGAGGAACTGACCGGACCGGCGCTGACCGACAACCTCCACCGGGTGGCCGAGGCCCAGTACCGCGCGGCGGTCGCCGCCCACGACACCGCCGGCGAGATCGATCAACTGCGCCAGGCCATCGCGGATGCGGACATCAAGATCAGCCGCTACCGGGCGACCCTCGACGCGGGCGGCGACCCGACACTGATCGCCGACTGGATCAGCGAGACCACGGCGATCAAGAAAGCCGCGCAGGCGCGACTCGGCCTCACCGAGGTACCGCCTCAACGGATGACCACCGACCAGATCGACGCCATCGCCGAAGCGTTCAACGATCTGTTCCGGCTACTGCGCGACGCCGAGCCGCGCGACAAGGCCGAGCTGTACAGCCGCATCGGCCTGCGGATGACCTACCGACCTGGCCCAGAAACACTGATCGCCGAGGTTTCCACCCCGGCGAGTTCTCGTGTCTTTGATTGGTGTCCGAGGGGGGACTTGAACCCCCACGCCCGATAAAGGGCACTAGCACCTCAAGCTAGCGCGTCTGCCATTCCGCCACCCGGACTTGCCTGGGAAAGATTACAGGCCGGTGGCCGGCGGTCGTCGCCGGGGTCGCTGTCGGTGTGGATTGTGCGGAACTTATGAGGAAAGTCGGAGGAGACTCCCAGGATCGTGCCAACCCCTTACTTGATCTTCTCGATGGCTCCCGGACCTCGGCGAACCTTCGCTCCGTGGAGATCACGAATGGGGGACGTCGGATGAGCGTCGACAGCTTCGACAGGGGTGAGGCGGCAGCGGTGCCGCCACTGTGCGTATTCTCGCCGGAGTTCGACGGGGAGACCGCGTGCAGTCGCTGATCGTTCCCGCCGAACCGGTTCTGGAGACCGCGCCTCAACGGGTCGTCGAGCCGACCCGCCTCCGTCCCTGGCGGTCGGCGTTGCTGGCGGCGATGGCGGTCTGGGCGGCCAGCACGGTCACCCACCTGGCGGTGAGCGCGCTGGCCTGGCTGCCCCGGCAGGCCACCGGGCGGGCGCCGGACCTGTGGATGGTCGCGCTCGGCTGGAACAACTGGGACGCCGGCCACTATGTGCGGATCGCGGAGAGCGGCTACCACCTGGGTCCGGGCTTCCCGGCGTTCTTCCCGCTGTACCCGATGCTGATCCGCGCTTTCGACGTGCTGCTGCCGGGCGGTGCGCTGGCTGCCGCGATCGTGGTGGCCAACGCGGCGGCGTACGGAGCCCTCGCCGTTCTGTACCGGCTCGCCGACCACGAGTTCGGCCCGCGGGTGGCGCAGCGGGCGGCCTGGTACCTCGCCGCGTTCCCGACCGGCTTCTTCCTGTTCATCGGTTACAACGAGTCGCTGTTCATCCTGCTGTCGGTCGGCGCGTTGTACGCCGGGCGCCGCGGGAACTGGTGGCTCGCGGGGGCGCTCGGCGGGCTGTCGTCGGCGACCCGGCTGTTCGGTGTGCTGCTCATGGTCCCGCTCGCCGTCGAATACCTCCGGCAGGTCGGGTGGCGCCCGCGCCGGATCCGGCCCGACGTGGTGGGGCTGACGCTGGTGCCGATGGGAGTGATCGCCTACAGCGTGTACTGCCTGGTGGACCTGGGCAGCCCGCTCGCGTTCAGCATCGCCCAGGACGAGTGGGGGAGAAGGTACACCTTCCCGGGTGAGGCGTGGCTGATCTCGGTGCGGCAGATGAGCGAACAGCCGTTGCTGTCGCCGTCGTCGCTGGCGGCCCTCCTGGACGCCGGCACCATCCTGATCGCGGTCGTGCTGCTCGTCCTCTGTGTGGCCGGGCGCTTCCGTTTCCGCCGCGACCAGGTCTATCTGATCGTGCACGCCGGGATCACCCTGCTGCTGCTGATGTCGACCGAGGTGGGCGGCCGGTCGATGCAGTCGGTGGCGCGTTACACCCTCGAGGCGATCGCGGTCTTCCTGGTGCTCGCCCGGATGGGCGCCAACCAGATCGTCGACCGCACCGTCCTGATGATCGGGGTCGCTCTGCAGGCGGTCTTCCTCGTGACCTTCATGGCGGGCACGTTCCTGGTGGCCTGACCGGTGGTGTCCGGCCAGGCCGTCATGGTCGGGTCTCGGCGTCACGCAGGCGTTCGAGCCCGTCGAGGATCAGGTCGAGACCGAAGGTGATGTCGGGGTCGCCGGGGTGCCGGCCCTCGGCGACCTGGCGGGTCAGCTCGGCCATGTGCGGGAACCCGCCGCCGGCCAGCAGGTGTGCGTGGGCGGCGGCGGTCTCCGCGTAGTCGGCCTGCGCCACGGGGAAGGTCAGCCGGCGGAGGGTGTACCCGTACACGAAACTGTCCATGGTGTTCCAGGCGTGGTCGGCGAGCCGCCAGGAGAAGCCGGCGCCGCGCAGCACGCCGAGGGTGTAATCGATGTAGCGCAGCATCGCGGGGCCGGTGTTCGTGCGCGACATCAGCAGCGGTGGGGCCCACGGATGGCGGGTCAGCACCCGATGGGCGGTCTCGCCGCGGCGGCGCATCGCCGATTTCCAATCCTCCCGGCTGTCGGGTAGATCGATCTCGCTGACCACCAGATCGATGATGCCGTCGAGGACGGCGTCCTTGTTGGCCACGTGCCGGTAGAGCGACATGGCCTCGACGCCCAGCTCCCGGCCGAGATGGCGCATGGTGAGCTTGTCGGTGCCGCCGGAGTCGGCCAGCTCGAGGGCGGCCTGCAGCACGCGCCGTGTGTTGAGCGGGGCTCGCGAGGTTGGCATGAAACTCGGCTCTCGAATCGGTTGCGGGATGCGCCGACCATACCGCACTCTTGCTTACGACGTAAGCTTACGACGTAAGCGAGGGCGGAGAGCCATGAGAGCATTGATTCAGACGGCGTACGGGTCACCGGCCGGAGTCGCGTTGCGAGACGTGCCGCAGCCTCGGCTGAAGGACGGCGACCTGCTCGTGCGGGTGCATGCGGCGGGGCTGAACGCCGCCGACCGGTTCCTGCTGCGCGGCGAGCCCTATGCGGTTCGGCCGCTGGCCGGCGGGTTACGGCGGCCCCGCGCCGGATTCGTCGTCGGCAGAGCGGTCGCGGGGCGGGTGGAGCAGGTTCGTGGTGACGTCCACGATTTCGCGCCCGGTGACGACGTGCTGGCCGAGAGCCCGTCGGCGGTCGGTGAGTTCGCGCGGGTGCCGGCCCGGCTGGCCGCTCCCATGCCCACCGGGTTGTCCTATGCCGAGGCGGCGGCCCTGCCGGTGGCCGGGACGACCGCGTTGCAGAGCGTTCGCGGCGTCCGGCCCGGGCAGCGGGTCCTGGTCACCGGGGCGGCCGGCGGTGTCGGCAGCTTCGCCGTGCAGCTGGCCACCGCGCGGGGCGCCGATGTCACGGCGGTCTGCGCGGGCCGCAACGTGGCGATGATGCACGCCCTCGGCATCGAGCACGTCATCGATTACGAGCGGGCCACCGTTGCCGACATCGCCGCGTTCGGGCAGGTCTTCGACATGATCCTCGACCTGGCCGGCAACTATCCGCTCGCGGCGCTGCGGCAGGCGCTCGCTCCCGGCGGCACCCTCGTCCTGTCGGTCGGCACGGGTGGGCGGTGGCTGGGCCCGGCCCGGCGGATCCTCGCCGGAGTGATCACCGGGGGCCGCCGGGTGCGCACCTTCACGGCCCGGCCGAACAGCGCGGACCTGACCGAGCTGGCCTCCATGGTCGCCACCGGGCGGATCCGGCCGGTGATCGACCGGACGTATTCGTTCGACGAGGCGGCGAGCGCCCTCGACCGGATCGACCAGGGCCGGGTCGACGGCAAGATCATTGTGAAGGTCGCCGGATGATCTCGCGTCACCCGGGTCGACGGCGCACGCGGCGGGCCGGCCGCGACGGGCCGCTCCCGGGCGGGCGGGGCGCGGCCGTGGCGATTCGCGGGTTACCGTCGCGCGGTGACTCTCGACTATCTGACCTTGCTGGACGCCGAGTTCGCCGCGTTCCAGGACTGCCTGGACGGCGATCTCACCGCTCCGGTCGAGCACTGTGGCGACTGGACGCTGCGGGATCTCGCCGTCCACCTCGGGCAGGGCAACCTCTGGGCGGCCACCGCGATCGTCGACGGCCACGGCCGATACCAGGAGCAGCCGCCGCCGGAGGATGTGGCCACGTGGTTCGCGCAGAGCGCCCGGACCCTGACGGGCGCTCTCGCCCGCGAGCCGGAGACCGCGGCGTGGACGTTCGCTCCGCCGCGCACCGTCGGGTTCTGGCGTCGGCGCCGCTGCCTGGAGACGGCGGTGCACCGCTGGGACGCCGAGCATGCGCTCGGCCGGGCCGGCGAGCTCGACCCGGCGCTGTGCGCGGACGGGGTCGCCGAGGTGCTCGAGATGTTCCTGCCCCGGCAGATCAGGCTGGGCCGGGCGGAGGCGCCCGAGGCCGCGGTGCGGTTCGAGGCCACCGACACGGCCGGAACGTGGGTGCTCGGGCCGGGGGAGCCGGTCGCCACCATCACCGGTACGGCGCAGGAGCTGATGCTCGCGCTCTGGGGCCGGGCTCCGTGGCCGTGGGGACGGCTCACGGGCGACAGGGAGGCTGCGGAGAAGGCGCTCGCCCGTCCCCTGGTCCCGTGAGACCCCAGCCATGCCCGCTGGTCGCGGGCGGATCCCGCCGAGGGCTTCCCGGAGGCCGCGACCGGGCCGGATCGCGGTGGGGCCGTCAGGTGGGAGGAAACCATTGGTAGTGGGTGGAGGTGGTGATCTCGTGGAAGTGGCGGCGGCGCAGGATCGGCGCGCTGTGCGGGGAGGCGTCGACGTGCAGCAGACGATAACCGCGGGTGACCGCCTCCCGGGCCCGCGCGGCCAGCGTCGCGCGGTAGAGGCCGCGTCCCTGCCAGGCCGGCAGGGTCGTGCCGCCGAGCAGGGCGACGAAGTCGGTGGTGGGGTGGTAGACCGCCCAGGCACTGCAGATCAGCACGTCACCGGCCTCCGCGACCAGGATCGTGATCTGGCCGGGATCGGCGGCCACCCGTGCGACGAGGTCGTCCGCGACCCAGGAGCAGTCGAACCCCCACACCTCGGTCTGCTGGCCCGCGATGCGTTGCAGGTCTTCCGCCTCGCTCACCTGCCGCAACACCACGCCGTCCGGCAGAACCGGCGCCTCGGCCACCTCCTCGGCGAAACCGATCAACACCGCGGAGGGCTCCTGAGGTACGAATCCCGCCGCCGCGAGACGTTCCGGAAGCTCCGTGGGCAGGTCGTGAGCCCGCACCTTCCACTCGACCCCCTGCCCGCGAGCGCCGAAGTAGTCACGCTGACGGGCGATCAACCGGTCGAGTGCGGCGCCGGTGACCCTGACGTCACGCGGCGCCCGGATCCGTCCCATGTGCCCGCCGACGATCCGCAGAACCGGTCCGTCCTGCTCGTAGGTCACGCCGGCCGGGACGGCGCCGGGTGGGATCCGCATCTGCGCGTCGTAGACGGCCAGCAGGGCAGCGATATCGACCATGGTCACATGGTGCCCGGAAACCGGGCTCAGCGGTAACCGGCGTCGGCGTACCGGTCCAGGGTGGTGTCGACGTCGAACCGCATCCGTCTCTCGGAGCACACCCACCCGGCACCGTCCCGGACTCTGTGCGGGGACGGGCCGTAGGGTACTGGTCATGGACGCGCGGGGGCGACGAGTCGACACTGCCCGGATCCTCGGCAACATCGCCCTGGCGACGGGATTCCTGATCACGATCATCGGTCTCATGACGGACAGCACCCCGGTCAAGGGGTACGTGTTCGCGGGGATGCTGGTGATCGTCGGTGTCGGGCTGCGACTGGAAGCGGCCGTGACGGACCGCGGCTAGCTCGGGGGAGGGAAGTGGCGGGAGGCCTCGCCGACGCACAGGCCGTGGGCCGGCGGTGACCGTGGCGCTCCTCCCGTGCGCGGCCGCTGTACGACACCGTCATCGACCGGGCGGCAGCGACTGACGCAGCAGTTCCAGGGTTCTGTGCCGGGCGGCCGCGTCGCCCACCGGGGCCGCGATGAACTCGGTGATGCCGGTGTCCTCGAGGCGGGTGATCGCCCGGAGCACCGCGTCCTCGTCGCCGGTGATCGCCACGTCCGCGGCGCCGCGCGCGCCTTCCCGGTCGAGGACCGCCCGGTACTCGGGCACCTGGGCGGCCATGCCGAAACGTCGCGCGATGCCGGCCCGGGCGCCGGCCTCGTCGCCGGTGACACACACCGGCAGGGCGGCCACGATGCGGGGTGCGGGCCGGCCGGCGTCCCGGGCCGCCGCGGTGACGAGTGGGACGACGTGCGACGCGAGGGTGCGGGGGCCGGCCATCCAGGTGACGGCGCCGTCGGTGGACGAGCCGGCCAGCCGCAGCATCGCCGGTCCGAGAGCGGCCAGGATGACCGGGGGAGGCGTGGTTGCGGGCACGTGGACCGTACCGGAGGTGGTCAGGAAATCGCCGGAATGCGCGACCGCCTCGCCGCGCAGAAGGGGCAGCAGCATCGCGAGGTATTCCCGGAGGAAGCGGACCGGCGACGCGGTGGGCAGGCCGAACATGCCGCCGACCATCGCGCCGATGCCCGCGCCGATGCCGAGGGTGAGACGGCCGCCGGTGGCGGCCTGCACACTCAGCGCCTGGCTGGCGAGGGTGAGCGGATGTCGTTGCCGCACCGGGACGGCCGCCGTGCCGAGCGGGATGCCGGGCGCGAGCGTGCCGGCCACGGTGAGGGCGGTGAGCGCGTCCCAGCCGAGCGCCTGCGCCGACCACAGACCTGCCGTGCCGTCGGCGGCGACGACCTGTCCGGCCAGCTCGTCCACGGTGGCCGGCCCGTCCACCTCGCCGATCATGATGCTGATCCGCACACTCCACCCCTATCTGGAGAACCTCTCCATTTGATCCTCGGTAATATACGGAGAGGTTCTCCAGATGGCAACGGGAGGTTTCGTGCGCAGTGACGCCCAGCAGAACCGGGAGCGGGTGCTGGCCGCGGCCCGCGCCGAGTTCACCGCCCACGGCGCGGCGGCCTCCCTCAACAAGATCGCGCAGCGGGCCGGGGTCGGTCCCGCGACGCTCTACCGGCACTTCCCGACCGCGCAGACGCTGCTCGTCGCGATCATCGCCGCGGACGTCGCCACCCTCTGCGCCGCCGGGAACGCGCTCCTCGGTCATGCCGACCCCGGCGACGCTCTGCGGATCTGGCTGCGTCAGGTGGCCGCGCACGCCACCAAGATGCGCGGGCTGGTCGCCACCGAGCTGCTGGTCGCGGCAGGCGACGCGGCTCTGGCCGACTGCCATGATTCCATCCGTACGGTCGGAGCGGCGCTTCTGGATCGCACCGGCAATCCCGGCGCGATCGCCGTCGACGACCTGCTGACCGCCGTCAACGCCCTCGCCTGGGCCAGCGAGCGGATGCCCGCCGACCCCGGCCGCCTCGACCGGCTCCTGGGCCTTCTCGCCACCGGCTTCGCCGACCGGCGGGGAGGTTCCTGACGCTCCGCGCGGGCGTGCGGAACGGCGGTTTGCGTGGCGGCGAGCGCGGGCAGCAGTCCGGTGTGGACGACGGTTCCGGGCTCGACATCCGCCGGCGGGCCGAGCGGCGGATGCGGCTCATGGTGGCTCTGGTCGTGGGGTCGGCGATCGTCGCCGTGCTCGCCGGATTCCTGACGGCCTCGGGCGAGGTGTCCGCGGGTGTCGTCGCGCTCGTGACGGGTGCTGTCGTGGTGGGCGTGGCGATACCGGCCGGGTGGGGGTTCTGGCTGGTGAAACGGCGTACCGGGGCGGCGGTCTCCCCGCTGTGGGGCGCGTCCCGGCAGGTGCGGGCCAGGGTCATCCGCGCGATCCGCACGGGCGAGGAGCTGCCGCCCGGCGAACGGGAGCTGGCCGTCGCCGAAGCGACCCGGTTGCATCGTCTCGGCTGGGCGCCGGTGGCCGGCTTCGGCATCGCGGGCCTGCTGTTCGCGGCGCAGGTGGTGCTGCGGGCGGCGGACCGGGACCCGGCCTGGCAGATCCTGAGCGTCGCCCTGGCCGCGTCCTGTTTCACGCTGCTGGCAGCCCACCACCTCTACTTCTATCGCCGGTCACGGCGCTACCTGCGGTTGTTCGGCTGACCCGGGGGCGGTCGTCGTCGCGCTGTCGGCGTCCGCCAACGCCGGGCTGCTCGCGGCCGTCCTGCAGTCCCAGGCGCCGGTGATCACCGGGTGGAGTGCGGGCACGCTCGGTCTGGCCATGACGGCTCCAAGCTGATCAGGACTCCGGCGGGCGCTTCAGCGAAGTGCCCGCCGGATCGGGCGGTCAGGACACGGTGCAGGGGGTGCCGTTGAGGGCGAAGGCGGCCGGAACCGGGTTGCTGCCCGTCCAGCTGCCGAGGAAGCCGACCGACGTGGAGCCGCCCGCGGCCAGGGCGCCGTTCCAGGTGGCGCTGGTGACGGTCACCGACGAGCCGGTCTGACTGTGGACACCGCCCCACAGTTGGATGACCTGCTGGCCGCCGGGGAACTGCCAGGCCAGCTTCCACGAGCTCAACGCCGTACCACCGGTGTTGTTGATTCTGATCTCGCCCTGGAAGCCGCCGGGCCAGCTGCCCGTGACCCGGTAGGTGACCGCGCAGAAGGAGGTCCCGGTCGACGGCGATCCGGTCGGGTCGGTGATCTTGCTGGGGTCGACGACGCCCCAGTACGCCGACTTCGCCTGCAACCGGGTGTCGAACAGCAGCGGCGCGTCCTTGCGGGTCACCGGGAACGTGTCGAGCCAGGTGTTGTCGTCGGCCAGGCCCCACAGCGTCACCGAGGTGATCTCGCCGGCGTACTCGCGGAACAGGGCGAACATGTCCCGGTAGACGTACGCCTGCTTGAGCAGCCGGTCGGCCGGCGGCGTCGGGAAGCTCTCGCCGTCGTCGCCGTAGATGCTGACGTCCATCTCGGTGATCTGCTGCTCGATGCCGAGCGGCACGAACTTCGCCAGCATCGCCCGGGACTCCGCGATCGTCGGCCAGTTGATGTTGATGTGCACCTGGTGGCCCACGCCGTCGATCGGCACGCCCTCCGCGCGCAACCGCTGGATCAGGTTGAACAGGTGGTCCCGCTTGGCCGGCACGTTGGTGTTGTAGTCGTTGATGAACAGCTTGGCGTGCGGTGCGACCTCCCGCGCCACCCGGAACGCGGTGCGGATGTAGTCCAGGCCGGTCACCGTGTACCAGGTGCTGCGGCGCAGCCCGTCCGCCTGGCTCTCGTCGATCACCTCGTTGACCACGTCCCACACGCCGATGGCGGTGCCGTAGTGGGCGGCCACGTTGCGGATGTGGTTCTCCAGGCGCGCCAGCAGCAGCTCCTTGTCCTCCGCCGTGGCGGTCATCGGCTGCCCGTCGGCGCCGGTGAAGACCCAGGCCGGCGTCTGGTTGTGCCACACCAGGGTGTGACCGCGAACGGCGAGATCATTCGCTTCTGCGTACGCGAGAAGCGGATCCGCCTGCGCATAGGTGAACGTGTTCTCGGTGGGTTCGGTGGCGTCCCACTTCAGCGCGTTGCCGGGCGTGATCGAGTTGAAGTGCTTGGTGAGCAGCCGCCCGTGCTCGGCGACGATCTCCGCGCCGGTGATCGCCGCGCCGACCGGGAACTCGGTGACGACGTCCTTGACCGACGGGATGCCGGTCTGCACCGGCAGCGCCGGCACGTAACCGGCGGTGACGTCGTCGAGGTAGAAGGAGCCGGTCGTCGAGGCGGTCTCCACGTACACGCGCAGGAGGTCGACGTCGGTGGCCAGGGTGTAGCGGCCGGTCAGGTTGACCCAGGAGCCGCTGGTCACGGCGGTGTTGCCGACGATCTGGTCATAGGAGGAGACCCCGCCGGTACGCCGTTCCACGCTGAGCCGGGCGTTGTCGGAGCCGGACTCCATCCGTACCCATGCCGAGATCGTGTAGGCGGTGCCCTTCGCGAAGGTGTCCAGCACGTCCAGGGAGGGCCCCTGCCAGGCGGCGGTCCGGCCGGTGACGAGCAGGCTGCCGGTGCCACCGTGCGCGGCCGCCGTGCTGGGCGCCACGGTCTCGGCGGCCCGGCCCGTCCAGCCCTGTCCGGTGCCGTCCTCGAAGTCGCTGGTGAGAACGGTGATCGGGGTGGGTTCTTCGGCGGCGCTCGCGATCGCCGCGACGGCGGCGACCGGAACCGCCACGATCAGGGCGGCCAGCAGCCGGGGGAGAGCGCGCATCCGCGGGCTCCTTCGGGGAGAGTGAGGGGATAGAGCGACATCGTTACATGGGAGCGCTCCCATTACAATCGTGTATCCACCGGGTTGCCTGAAGGCCGGAAATATGGCGTTTGCCATGGCTAGGCTGCGGGGCATGCTACTTCGACGATTCGCAGCCGCCGCGGCCAGTGCGACCGTCCTCGGGGTGCTGCCGGGCGTGCCCGCCCTGGCTGAGCCCTCCGACCAGGACATCGACTATCTGAGGGCCGTCACCCAGATGCACCTCGCGGAAATCGAACAGGCCCGGGTCGGCTGGTACAGGGCGACCGATCCGGACATCAAGGAGCTCGCCGGCAAGCTGGTGACCTCACACATCCGGCTCAACGCGGCGGTCGGCCAGCAGGCCCGACGGCTGCGGATCCAGATGCCCTCGGAGCCCACCCCTGAACAGCAGGCGCTCATCAGGCAGTACGAGTCGGTGCCGGCGGAACAGTTCGACCAGCTCTTCGTCACCACCCAGTTGGCGGCCCACAAGCAGACCCGGAAGCTGACCGACCGGCAGCTGCGCAAAGGCGACGACGAGGACATCCTGGACGTCGCCATGCTCTCCGTGCGGCACATCAAGTCCCACCAGAAGGCCCTCGAGGAAGTCGCGGAATAGCGGTGACTGAAGGGCCGGCCGGCTCGTCCTGCCGAACCCGCGATCCGTGACGCCGCCGAAGGCGTGTGAACGGGTAGGGCCGTATCACAGCCCTACCCGACGGGTGTCCGGTCACCCGAGTCTGGACGAGGCCGCGGCCCTTCGTCACGGACCAGCCCCGCACGGGCTGGTATCGGCGATGCTCGCCGGCTCGCTGCCCGGCCTGTGCGCTCCGGCGCCTACTACGCCTGCCGAGATCTGCCGGATGCGGCAGCCGCCGGTGCGGTGAACACTCCGCGGATGACCCGACCATGGCTGTATTCCTGCTCAGGCTAGATCGATCAAGCTCATTTGATGTATCTTCCTGCGCATGGGGTCACCGCGCAACACCGCGCCACCGTTCGTCCGGCTGGCCGCCCACCCGCTGCGCTGGCGACTGCTGACCGAGCTCGCCCGCAGCGACCTGCGGGTTCGCGAGCTGGTCAGCCTCCTGGACCAGCCACAGAACCTGGTCTCCTACCACCTGCGGCTGCTGCGCGACGGCGGCCTGGTCACCGCCACCCGCAGCACCTTCGACGGCCGCGACAGCTACTACCACCTCGACCTCGACAGGTGCGCCCACGCGCTGGCGGGCACCGCCGCCGCTCTGCACCCCGCCCTGCAGTGGGAGAGCGCCCCACCGGTGCGCGCGCCGCGCAGCGTACTGTTCGTGTGCACGGGAAACAGCGCACGTTCACCGATCGCCGAAGCCCGGCTCCGCCACCACACCGCCGGCCACGTGCAGGTGAGCAGCGCGGGCACCCACCCCCGGCCGCGACTGCACCCCCACGCCGTACGGGCGCTGCACGACCGCTTCGGCGTCGATGTCGCCTCCAGCCGGCCCCGGCACCTGGACACCCTCACCGGCCGCCGATTCGACTACGTGATCACCCTGTGCGACAAAGCCCGCGAAGTCTGCCGCGACCTCGGCGATCCGGCCGGCCGGCTGCACTGGAGCATCCCCGACCCCGCGACAGCCCGCGCCGGGGACGACTACCCCGCCTTCCTGCGGGTCGCCGCCGACATCGACACCCGCGTGCGGCACCTGCTGCCCGTGCTCGCCGCCACCGAAGCCCAGGAGATCAAGCCATGACCACGACAGAGCAGTACGTCAGCGTCCGCTACCTCGTCGACGATGTTCAGGCGGCCATCGACTTCTACACCGCCCACCTGGACTTCCACCTCCGAACCAGCGCCGCTCCGGCCTTCGCCGACGTGGTCCGCGGCCCGCTACGGCTGCTGCTGTCCGGGCCTGCCAGCTCCGGCGCCCGGGCCACCCCGCACGACGCGGGCAGTCCCGGCCGCAACCGCATCCACCTCATCGTCGACGACCTGGACGCCGAGATCGACCGGCTCCGCACCGCCGGCCTCGGGTTCCGCAGCGAACTCGTCTCCGGGCCCGGCGGCCGTCAGATCCTGCTCGCCGACCCCGCCGGCAACCTCATCGAACTCTTCCAGCCGGCCCGTGCAACCGCCCCCGCCGGCACCTGAACCCCGGTCGAGCATCGCTGCCACAGCCCCGCCGAAGCGAAGCCGCTGTTCCCCGGCGCCGGTTCGGCCGTAGGGTCGACTGCTCATGCCGGTGGCGGCGCTCGTAGACGCCGGAGCAATCACGGACTTCATGCCCGAGCCTCGTGACTCTCTCCGAGTGTCAACGCCACTTCCGGCACGGCTCGACCGATTGTTCGGGCTTCCGTGACGCCGGGACTACCGCGGAGACGCCGCCGTCGATGGGCAGCGCGCGATCAGCCCCCGCCACTGTTCTCCGTGGAGATCGCGCCGCAACGTTCGGCCGGCGTCCGCTCGTGCCGAAGAGCGGATGCTTGACAACATGGGGTTGGAGTTAGTCCGAGTCCGATCGGGACGCCTTAGCATTCGCAGCGACAACACGTTCGCACATGGCTTCAACGCTGCGACGGCCTTCGTCTTCTTCCCAGATACAGGCGGGGCAGATGCTGAGGTTCTGGTCTCGAGTTGTGGGATGAAGACGGAGGTCGTGGCCGCAGTCGGGGCACGGCGTCTCGGAGTAGGTCACAGCGCGATCCGCGGCGTGGCCGTGGGCGACGGACGGCCGCCGTTCGAGCGGGCGGGGAAAGGCACGACCGGCTGGAGTGCAGACTGCGCCGAGGAGCCCCATGTTCCGGGACGGAGGTTCACACCATCAGTATCAACCAGCGCGCCACACAGCTCCCAGCGTTCGTATCTGCCCAATGGAGCACTCCGTCGATGTCGAACTCCACGTCAACGACTCGCCGACGTGTTGGCACAGGTCGACCCTATGACCCAGGCAGAGCGTTCATCAGTCGGTACCGGTGACTGCCTGACTCAATGCCGGTCCCTTCGTCAGTTTGGAGATGCTGCTCGATGCCGCCTGTCATCTCGGCAAACTCGGCAACGAGGTCGACTCCGTAGCGATCGGCCAGCACAAGAACCGACCAAAGGCAGTCAGCCAACTCATGGCCGAGCCGATCCTCGGCATGCGGGATGACTCGGCGGCCGTCGACTGCCATGACTAGCTTTGCGAGGTCACCAACATTGAAGTTCCACCCTGGCTGCCGCGGTCGGAATGGAAGATCGCCCGACGGCGGACCAGACCACGCCGGTGAGCCAGTTCGACGGCGTCGCAGACGAGGTCGGCGCGCATGTGTGCGGCCATGGCGTGCCCGACGACTTCCCGGTTGAACAGGTCGATCGTGGTGGCCGGATACAGCCAGCCCTCAGCGGTGGGCAGGTAGGTGATGTCCCCCGACGAGGCGCCGGCCGGGCTCGGTGGCAGTGAAGTCCCGGCCGATCAGGTCCGGTGCCGGCGCGGCCCGGGCGTCCTGCCTGGTCAGGGACCGCCGTCGGCTTCAGGTGATCCCGGCCAGGCCACGCTCGCGCATCACCCGCTCGACGCGTTTGCGGTTGATCCGCCACCCGCGGCGGCGCAGCTCGGCGGTGACCCGCGGCGATCCGTAGCCGGGATGCTCGGCCAGGATCTGCCGGATCCGGGTCGCGAGCCGTTCGTCGTCGGCCTCGCGCGCCCGCCTCCCCGGCGCGGTGGCCAGCCACTCGGAGTAGCCCTGCCTGCGCTTGACCGCCAGGACACGGCACAGCAGTGCCACGCCGTACTCGGCGCGATGCTCGGAGATGAACCGTTAGCGGCCGATCAACGACCCATGTCCTTGGCAAAATAGGCAGCCGCCTTCCGAGGATCTCCTTCTCCGTCTCCAGTTCGGCGACCTTGCGCCGGAGCCGGCGCAGTTCCTCTCGTTCAGCTTGTCGTTTAACCTCCCGGCTCCGCCCAACGTCGCCGCGAACCCCACCGCTGCGTCATCAAGGGTGACTACAGCGAGTGCCGGCCAGCGCGCTGGGCGCGGATAGAGACGGGACGGAGCGCGTGTTCTCTGCGGCAGATGAGTGAACTCGCCCCTACATCGGCGCGAATGCACCGACCAGGCCATGTGTGGCCAGGTGCTGGACACAGACGCGCTATGCGGCGAGATTGAGATGGTAGACATCCCGGCTTCCGAGGAGGTCCCGCGATGAGCGACGAGCCAACCATCGCACCCCGCAGCGACAGCCCAATCGATCAGGCCGCCTGGAGAGGCGAGATGATCGAGCTTGCGAATCAGCAGTTCGACAACGATGGCGACGAGCCAGCCGTCTCGGATCCCACGGCGCCATCGAGCACAGCGACGATGAAGAGCGGCCGTGACCTCCGATCAGCACGCCGCCCCCCGCGCTGAATTCCCCCGTCCTAAGCCCGCACTGATTGCCCAGAAGTTCAGGTGCCCGCTGACTTCTACTGGGCGACGCGAGTCGTAGCCGCCCCGTAGAAGCGACGTTGTGCGTTCCTGCAGAGCAGGTGCTGCACCCGCAATCGCGGGCCGGCCACTACGCGAAGGCAGGAGCAGCCACCCAGCAGCGGACCAGGTGCGGCGGCGCACCTTCTCGGCGGCAGATCCGGTACTACAGGGGCCACGTCGACGAGGTGGTCAAGCGTCGGCGACTTCCTGGAATGTGCCGTCAGTCGTCATCCGGTAGCGGCGCGGCGGTCCCATCTGCAGCAGTACCTGCTTCATGTGGGCCTCGCGTTCTGCCTGTTCGCGGCCGGTGGGGTCAGCGACCCGGAATCCCTGCAAGGGAACTTCGTACGGATCGATGTCGTCAGGGTCCGGAAGCCCTTCCAAGACGAAACCGAACAATGCGCGCAAGGCGTCTTCACCCAGCTCCAGCGGATGAAACGGCAGCGGGTACGGATCTTCTGAGAGCGTCGACTCGACCGGCCGCTCGCCCGCCCAATACGGTCGCTCGAAGTCATACGGTTCGCCGATGTTCTCCGCGATGCCGCCGTCCGGAGAGACGCTGAGCGAGCGGACCAGAGCGCTGTTCTCCCATACCGCAAAGCACAGCCAGTCCGAGACCGAGTGCATCCCGTGCATGATGATCCGCCGATCATCTGCGGCACGAAGCAGACGGGCGGGCAGCTGCGATGGGGGGTCGTAGACGAGCCTGCGATCGCAGAACAACTCGGCGCCGGCCAGCACCGTCGCGTAGCTGGTGTCGTCCGGCGGGTACGTGTCGTCTCCAAGTACGCCGTCGCCAATCGGTATCACCTCGTAGTCGGGGTGCATCTCGCCTACAAGGGCGAGCACCTCCGCGGGGTCGGCGCGAACCGCTCCCCGCAGAGCGGGGCGCAGATCGCCCTCGGTGAAAGCAAGCAGTGCAGTCTTCGCGCCCATGGGACCTTTCGTCTCCTGCGGGGATGATCCCGCAGACTACGGCCAACTGGCCTTGCTCGGGCATGGGGTGATGCGTACTCAGTACACCCCGCTACCGGACCGCTGCGACAACCGCACATCGGCACGACAAGACGCCGACCAGTCACAGCTTCTCACCAGGCGTGACGGCGGCCAGGCTGATTCTGTCTGCGTAAGCGGGAGCCATGTGCCAGCGGCAATCAGAGCCAACCGAAGCCTGGTCGGCATGATCAATGTCGGCGATTTTGAGAGCCATTTCCCGGTGGGACCCGGCTGTCCAGCCGGGCTTCGAGATCGCCATGCTCGACGGGTGTGCGGAGGCCTCGACGGGTGAGCGCGAGCATGTCGATCAGCCAACCGGGCCCGCGTGGCATGATCTTCGGCGTGACGATCGAACAGCCCTGGTTCATCGGCAGTTGGATCGACGTGGTCGACCGGCCCGAAGCAGTCGACGAGGCCGTCGACCGACACGACGAGTACGCGGGTGTTGCTGTGCTCGCGCTGGTGCTCAACCATCCCGAACCCGAGGTCGTACTTCCCCGGATCAAGCGAGCATTGGTCTCGCCGAACGCCCAGACCAGGGCGAACGCGCTGCAATCACTCGGCCATTACGCCCGCTTGCACCGGTCGATCGACGCGGACCTGCTGAGGCGGTTGCGGTGCGCTCTGAGCGACCGAACGCGACTACATCGCACTCAGGTCCGTGGTTATGCATTTCACGCCGCGAGCGACGTCGGCATGTTTGTGAAGCGGAACGAACTTCCTCGATGGTTACGCCGACGGTTTTCGGGACCTTCTCGATTGAGGGATTAGTAGCACCAAACGTCACCGACGCCGGGCCTTCCATAGACCGGCTGGCCGTTACCAGCAGCTGGCTCCCGAACTCACCGACACAAAATCCTCGAACGATCAAGTGGCTCCGATTATGACGAACCACCGGCTCCGGAAGTCACTGGCAGAACCACCAGGCGGCCGGCCCGGCGCGGACAGCGGCAAATGAGGGCGTCGTCCGCTACC
>NZ_BOMZ01000125.1 GCF_016862455.1 Actinoplanes utahensis | reverse complement strand
ACTCGCCCTCGGCGCCGGCGCCCTCGCCTTCCGCCGCCGCGACACCGCCTGAGCGCCGAAGTCCACACCGCGCCCCACCCCCTAACGCGGACCGCGAACCCCAGACGGCGGCCGCTCGGCTTTCCTCCGCACCGACGATCACGAAGGATGTAGAAATGACCGCTTTCGCCGCTAACGCCCTGCTCGCCGCCCCCGACCTCGCGCAGACCCTCGGTGGCATCGCCTTCTGGGTCGCCTTCCTGGCCATCCACGTGATCCTCTTCGGAGTGACCCTGGTCAGCATCTCGAAGGCGCAGCTGAGTCCGCAGTCCCGCAAGCGCTGGATCTGGCTGGTCGTCCTGGTTCCGGGGATCGGCATCATCCTCTGGTACGTCTCCGGCCGCCCGGCCGCCCGCAACCGCCCCAGCAACGCCTGACCCACGAACTCCCGCCGCGCGCCTCCCCCGTCGCGCGGCGGGATCGACCGGGGGCCCGCCGACACCCGGCGGGCCCCCGGTCCCTTGTGTGCACCGGACTCTCGGAAAGGACAGCGAAGGGGCCCGCCGGCATCGGCGGGCCCCTTCGCTCGTGGTCAGGCGGCGAGCTCGCGGGCGATGCTCATGATGTAACGGCCGTATCCCGAGCCGGACATCTCCGCGCCGAGGCGGTGACAGGTGTCGGCGTCGATGAAGCCCATCCGCAGCGCCAGCTCCTCCAGGCACGCGATCCGCACGCCCTGGCGTTCCTCCAGGGTGCGCACGTACTGACCGGCCTGCAGCAGCGACTCCGGGGTGCCGGTGTCCAGCCAGGCGAAACCACGGCCCAGGTCGATCAGGCGGGCCCGGCCGCGCTCCAGGTAGACCCGGTTGACGTCGGTGATCTCCAGCTCGCCGCGGGCCGACGGCTGGATGTTCTTGGCGATGTCGACGACCTCGTTGTCGTACAGGTAGAGGCCGGTGATCGCCAGGTTGGACCGCGGTTCACGCGGCTTCTCCTCGATCGCGATCAGCCGGCCGGACTCGTCGGTGACGCCCACGCCGTACCGCTCCGGGTCGTGCACCCGGTACCCGAACAGCGTGCACCCGTCCAGGCCGGCCGCCTCGTCCTGCAGCATCCGACCGAAGCGGGTGCCGTGGAAGACGTTGTCGCCGAGCACCAGCGCGCAGCTGTCGTCACCGATGTGGTCGGCGCCGATGATCACCGCCTCGGCGATGCCGCGCGGCTCGTCCTGGGTGCCGTAGGTGATGTTCAGCCCGAGACGCGAGCCGTCGCCGAGCAGGGTCTGGAACATCGGGGCGTCCTCGGGACGGGTGATCACCAGGATGTCGCGGATCCCGGCGACCATCAGCGTCGAGATCGGGTAGTAGATCATCGGTTTGTCACCGACCGGCAGCAGCTGCTTGGAGACCGGAATGGTGAGCGGGTGCAGCCGGGTGCCGCTGCCCCCGGCCAGGACGATGCCCTTCACGACAGAACTCCCGTCAGGTCGCCGGTGGTGAGCCGGACGTCGGCGTTCTTCTTGATGCTGTCCATCAGATCCGCCAGCCGGATCGAGGCGCCGGCGAACTCGTTCAGCGGATCACCGGCCGCCACCGCGCCGGTGAACAGGGTGACGACGTTGCGGAACTGATCGTCGGCGGGCAAGGTGACCTCCTCGTAGTGGTCCTGCCGCTGGATGCGCACGACGGGCTGGACGCCGGGCGGCGGGGTGAAGGCCCGGTCCAGCACGATCCGGCCGGCGCTGCCGATCAGCTCGTACCCGCTGCGATAGCCGTGCTCCATGCCGAACTGCAGCTGGGCCGGAATGCCGGTGCCGGTGTGCAGCAGGATGCTGCCGGAGATGACCACGCCGTGCGCCGGATCCTGGCGCAGCACGGCGCCGGTCAGGGCGAGCGGGCCGGGAAGGTGGTGCAGGGCGGCCCGTACCGGATAGACGCCGACGTCGTCGAGCACGCCGCCGCCGACCGCCGGCAGGTAGCGGATGTCGCCGGCCGGCTTGGGCGGGATGGTGAAGGTGGCGGAGAAGCCGCGCAGCTCACCGATGACCCCGTCGGCGAGCATCCGGGCGACCGCGGCGTGCTGGGAGTGCTGCAGGAACATGAAGTTCTCGAACAGCACGAGACCCCGGCGCTCGGCGAGGGCGTACAGGTCACGGGTCTCGGTCGCGTCGGTGGTGAGAGGTTTCTCGGCGAGCACGTGCTTGCCGGCGTTCAGGGCACGGTCGATCCACTCGGCGTGCAGGACGGCGGGCAGCGGAACGTACACCGCGTCGACGTCGTCGCGGTCCAGCAGGCGGTCGTAGCCCTGCACCGGCTCGCCACCGAAGCGGGCGGTCAGATCGGCGGCCTTGGCGAGGTCGCGGCTGGCCACCGCGGTGACCACCGCGGTGGGTTCGGCGTCCAGCGCCGGCAGCATCTTGCGCCGCGCGATGTCCGCGCAGCCCATGATCCCGAAGCGCAGCGGAGCGTTCATCACGGTTTCCTTACTGGAGGGTGTGCACGCCCGCGAGCAGGCTGCGCAGCTCGACGTTGAGGTAGTTGTAGTGCCGCGCCAGCCGGGACAGTTGACGCAGCGACACCCAGCGGTGGTGGTCGCCGGGTGTGCCGTCGAAATCGGGTCCGGCCTCGACGACCAGGTAGCGGTTGCGGGCGTGGTAGAACCGGCCGCCCTCCTCGGTGTGCACGACGTCGTAGCGGATCCGGGCCGGATCCGAGGTCAGCACCTCGTCCAGGTACGCCGGCCGGGCCTCCGCCGGGACGTCGCGGTAGTTGCCCGGCTGGCAGTGCACGGTCGCCGCCAGTTCGGCCACGTTGACCGCGCCGGCGTCCACCCGGGCCTGCACCAGCGCGTGCAGCACCCCGCCGATCGGCTTGACGATGAGGGCGACGACGCCCTGGTCGACCGGGGCGATCAGCGGCTGGCTCCAGGAGCGGACCTCCCGGTTGCCGGCCTCCACGTGCACCGCGATGACGGTGAAGTACCTGCCGTCCCGGTGCGCGATGCCGTCGTCGTCGCGGTGCCAGCCGTGCCCGGCGGTGTCGTTCAGCGGCACCCGGCGCTGCACCAGCTGGCGCCGGGTCCGGACGTCGGTCAGCCAGCTGAGCAGCTCCGCGGTCGGTGTCACCGGGTGGAAGCCGCCGGCCATCGACTGGCGTACCAGCGCGCCGAACCGGTCCCGCGGCGGGGCGGCGCCGAGCGGCCCGTCCGGCGCGGGCAGGCAGGCCAGCACCGTCCGGGTGTCCATGTTGACCAGGTGGTCGCGGTGCAGCAGCTGCCGGATCTGGCCGAGGGTGAGCCAGCGGAAGTCCTCGTGCTCCTCCACCGGGCCGGTGACCTCGACGATCATGTTGCGGTTGCGCTTGTGCAGGTACCACGCCGCCTGCTCGGACTGGAGCACGTCGGCGATCACCCGGCCGCGGTCCGCGCCGAGGAAGTGGTTCAGGTACGGCACTCCGCGGCCGCCGTGCACGCCGGTGTAGTTGCTGCGGGTGGCCTGCACGGTCGGCGACAACTGGACGCCGTTGATGTTGCCCGGCTCCATCTTGGCCTGCATCAGCAGGTGCGGCACCCCGCCGAACCGCTTGACCAGGATGCCGAGGACGCCGACCTCCGGCTGCACGATGATCGGCTGCCGCCAGTGCCCGGCCCACCGGCGGTCGGTGTGCACGTCCAGCCCTTCGACGGAGAAGAACCGGCCGCTGTGGTGCACCAGGTTGCCGGTGCCCGGCTCGAACGACCAGCCGTCCATCGCGGCGAACGGGATGCGGGTGATCCGGTGTCGCTGGGCCCGCTGCCGCCCGGTGAGCCACGCGTCGAAGCCGGCGAGCGGCCGGATGCCGTCGTCGAGCAGGGCCGCGGAGATGCCGTACGGGTCCGCGCGCGGCCGCTCGCGGACGTCCTGCCCGGTGTCGATGATCATGCCGGCGCCGGAACCGTCAGTTCGCCCCGCATCAGGGCGACACAGTCCGCATAGGTGGCCAGGACCCCGGTCGCCGCCACCTCGGCCAGCGACGGCGCCGCGGCGTCCTTGTCCGACCGGATCGGCTCACCGTGCAGCTCCCACGGGATGCCCAGCGCCGGGTCGAGCGGGTCGATGGCGATCTGGCTGCCGTCGGTGTACGGGACGTTGCACACGTAGTTGATGCAGGTGTCGTCGGTCAGCGCGAGGAAGCCGTGACCGAGGCCCTCGGCCATGTAGACGGCCAGACCGGACTCGGCCGTCTGCAGGGTGACCAGGTGCTCGCCGTACGTCGGCGAGCCGATGCGCAGGTCGACCACCACGTCGAGCACCGCGCCGCGGACGCAGGTGACCAGCTTCGCCTGGCCGGGCGGGGTGATGGAGCCGTGGATGCCGCGCAGCGTGTTGCGGTGCGACACGGAGAAGTTGACCTGCTTCACCTCGAACTTGCGGCCGATCGCCTCGGAGAGCTCGTCGGTGCGGAACGCCTCGTGGAAGGTTCCGCGCCGGTCCGGAATCTTCTCGGGCTGGACGCGGAACACGTCGGGTAGCGAGGTAGCGCTGATCTTCATGCGGGGGTCCCCTCAATTCCGGCGGCTGTTCTCAACAATTGCCGCGCGCGTAGGACTAACCAATGAGAACAGCGAGGCTGCTCCACGGTGTTCGGACCGTAGCACCGGCCCCCAGTGCCAGATACCCCCTTTCAGCGGTGCCCGAAATAGTGGGCCGATGAGGGGTTGAACCGCTGGTGAGCGGCTCGGACACCCACCTCAATGTTCAACCCTGGCCCTAATTTCGGTGCCTTGACCGGCCCAATGGGCGTGGATACGTTGACGCTGCTGAACGCCGGACAATGAATTCTTCCGCCCGGCCGGCCGCCATTCTTCGATTTCTTTCCGGGGAGTCAATGATGCTTTCAGACACTCCAGACGCGGTTCGTGCCGTGCGCCGCTGGGTCGCCGAGCGACCGAACGCCGACGCGCTCGTCCAGGTGACCGATCCGGACGAGGGACACGACGAGCGCCTGACGTACGCCGAACTCGACCGCCTGGCCCGTGCCGTCGCCGTCCGGTTGCGCCGGCGGTACGCCGAGAACTCCCGGATCCTGCTGCTCTACTCGCCGGTCCGGTTCACCGTCGGCTTCCTCGGCTGCCTCTACGCCGGGATGGTCGCCGTCCCCGCGCCGCTGCCCGGCCGTCAGCGCCATGAGCAGCGCCGGGTGCACGGCATCGCCGCCGACGCGGAGATCTCCGCGGTGCTCACCGAGACCGCCCACCTGGCCGACATCGGCGAGTTCCTGGCCGCTGGCGGCCGGGACGGCCTGGAGGTGCTGGCCACCGACGCCGACCTGGGCGTCGACCCGGACACCTGGACGCCGCCGGCCACCGACGCGTCCAGCCTGGGACTGCTGCAGTACACCTCCGGCTCCACCGGCGACCCGAAGGGCGTCCTGGTGACGCACGGCAACCTGCTGGCCAACGCCGCCGCGCTGCGCGACGGCCTGGCGGTCGGGCCGGACGTCCGGTTCGGCGGCTGGGCCCCGCAGTTCCACGACATGGGCCTGATGGCGCAGACCCTGCCGGCCCTGTTCTACGGCAGCACCTGTGTGCTGATGGAGCCGACCAGCTTCCTCAAGCGGCCGCACGCCTGGCTGCGGATGATCGACCGGTACGACATCGGCTGGTCGCCCGCCCCGAACTTCGCCTACGAGTACTGCCTCACCCGGGTCACCGCCGAGCAGACCGCCGGCCTGGACCTGTCCCGCTGGCGGTACGCGGTGAACGGCTCCGAGCCGGTCCGGGCGGCCACCATGCGCGCGTTCGCCGAGCGCTTCGCCGCGGCCGGGTTCGCCGCCGACGCCTGCTCGCCCTGTTACGGCCTGGCCGAGGCGACGGTGTTCGTGTCCGGTTCGGCGCCCCGCCCGCTGACCACGGTGCGCGCCGACGTCACCGGGCTGGCCGCGGGGCGGCTGGAACCGGCCGCCGGCGACGCCGACGCCCGCGAGCTGGCCAGCAACGGCCAGGCCGGGACCTTCGACGTGCGGGTGGTCGACCCGGAGACCCGTACCGTGCTCGGCGCCGGCGAGGTCGGCGAGATCTGGCTGCGCGGCGACAGCGTCAGCCAGGGTTACTGGCGCCGCCAGGAGGCCACCGACGCGGTGTTCGGCGCGGTCACCAGCGACGGCGAGGGCGGGTTCCTGCGGACCGGGGACCTCGGCGCCCTGTACGACGGCGAGATCTACGTGACCGGCCGTCGCAAGGACATGATGATCGTGCGCGGCCGCAACATCTACCCGCAGGACGTCGAGTACGAGCTGCGCACCCACCACGTCGAGCTCGGCAACGTCGGCGCCGTGTTCACCATGACCACGGACGGCGCCTCGGACGACCCGCTCGTGGTGGTCCACGAGGTCACCAACCCGCGCGACCGGGGGGCCCTGCCCGGGCTGGCCGCGGGCATGCGCCGCACGGTGTTCCGCGAGTTCGGCGTCACCCCGGCCGCGGTGATCCTGGTCCGGCGCGGCGCGGTCCGCCGGACCACCAGCGGCAAGATCGAACGGTCCGCCACCCGCGAGCTGGTCCGCGCCGGTGAGCTGGCCGTCGAGTACGCCGACGTCGACGAGCGCTGGCACACCCTGGTGCCGAACCGGGAGCTGGTCTGACATGGCCGGCACCGACCTGAGGGCCTGGATCGTGGACCGGGCCGCCCTGCTGCTGGACGTCTCGCCGCAGCGCATCGCGACCGACCGGCCGCTGGCCGACCAGGGCCTGGACTCGGTGTCCGCGGTGGCCCTGATCGGCGAACTCGAGGACCGGGTCCGCCGTGACCTGGACCCGGATCTGCTGTACGACCACCCGGCCGTCGACGACCTCGTCGAACTTCTGGACATGCCCGGCCGGCCCCCGTCACACGCGAAGGGTGCGTAGGAACAATGGTTGATGTCGAGCCGGTGACGCAGGGGCTCTCCGCCGCGCAGCGCGGTGTGTGGGTGGCCCAGCAGCTCCACCGTGGGGAACCGCTGTACCAGGTCGGCGTCTGCGCCGAGCTGCCCGGTGCGGCCGACGCCACGCTCCTCGCCGCCGCGGTGACCCGCGCGCTGGACGAGACGCCCGCCCTGCGCGCCCGTTTCACCGCCACCGGCGACGACGAGGTCGTGCAGCACATCGACCCGGCTCCCCGGCAGCCGTTGCAGGTCGTCGACCTGCGCGGCGCCGCCGAGCCGGGCGCGGCGGCCGACGAGTGGATGCGGGCCGACCTGGACACCGCCGCCGACCTGGCGGCCGGGCCGCTGTACCGGCACGCGCTGCTGCGTGTCGCGCCGGACCGCGACATCCTCTACTTCCGTTACCACCACATCCTGCTCGACGGGTGGAGCCAGACGCTGCACCTGCGCCGGGTCGCCGAGCTGTACACCGCGCTGCTGACCGGCGCCGAGCCCACCCCGCCGCCGGCCGGGACCGTCGCCGGGCTGCTCGCCGAGGAGGAGGCGTACCGGGCCGGCGAACGGTTCGGCCGGGACCGCGACCACTGGCTGGCCGAGGCCGGCGACCTCGGCGAGCCGACCCTGCTCGGCCCGGCCGCCGCGCCCGGCCACAGCGACCTGCGGGCCGGTGTCACCCTCACCGCCGCCCAGGAGGCGGCGCTGGTGGCGGCCGCCGAGGCGGCCGAGGTCCGGTGGAGCGTGGTGCTGGTCGCCGCCTTCGCCGCGTACGTGCAGCGCCTCACCACCGGCGACGACGTGGTGCTCGGCCTGCCGGTCACCGCACGGGCCAGCGCCGCCGCCCTGACCGTCCCGGCGATGCTCGCCAACGAGGTGCCGCTGCGCCTGGACGGCACGCCCGCCACCACCTTCCGTGAGCTGATCCGGCACACCGCCGGCAAACTCGGCCTGGCCGTCCGGCACCAGCGTTTCCGCGGCGAGGACCTGCACGCCGCCCTGGGCCGGGCCGGCAGCGCCACCATCACCGGCCCGGTGATCAACCTGGCCACCTTCGACCAGACCCTGCGGTTCGGGGACCTGACCGTGCAGCCGCGGCAACTGTCCGCCGGCCGGGTCAAGGACCTGTCCGTGCACGTCTACGGCACCCCCGGCACCGGCATCCGCCTCGACGTCGACGGCAACCCGGCCGTGCACCCGCCGGAGGCGGTCCGCCGGCACCGCGACGGGCTGCTGGCCCTGCTCGACCGGCTGCTCGCCGACGTGGACCGGCCGGTCGGCCGGGCGTCCGTGGTGCCGCCCGCCGACCTGGCCCGCCTGCTCACCGCCGCGCACGGCCCGCGGGTGGACGTCCCGGCCACCCTGCTGCCGGAGATGCTGGCCGAGCAGGCCGCCGCCACCCCGGACGCGCCGGCTGTCGCCGACGACACCGTCACCTGGACGTACGCCCAGCTCACCGCCCGGGTGAACCGGCTGGCCCGGCACCTGATCGACCGGGGCGCCGTCGCCGGATCGTACGTCGCGGTCCTGATGCCGCAGTCCGCCGACGTGGTGGCCGCGCTGCTCGGCGTGCTGGAGTCCGGCGCCGCGTACCTGCCGATCGACCCGCGGGTCCCGGCCGAGCGGATCGCCCTGATGGCCGGGGACGCCGTCCCGGTCCTGGCCGTCACCACCGCCGATCTGGCCGATCGGCTGCCCGCCGGGATCGCCACCGTCGTCCTGGACGACGCGGGCGAGCGGGCCGCCATCGACGCCCGGAAGGCCGCCCCGGTCACCGACGCCGAGCGGGCCGTGCCGCGCGACCCCGCGCACCCCGCCTACCTGATCTACACCTCCGGCTCCACCGGCCGGCCCAAGGGCGTGGTGGTCGAGCATCGTTCGGTCGCCGGGTACCTGCACCGGGCCCGCGCCGCCTACCCGGCCGCCGCCGGCCGGTCGCTGCTGCACTCGCCGGTCTCCTTCGACCTCACCGTGACCGCCCTCTACACCCCGCTGGTCAGCGGCGGCTGCGTCCGGGTCGCCGAGCTCACCGAGGACGGCGTCCGCGCGGCCGGCGCCGGCACCTTCGCCAAGGTGACGCCCAGCCACCTGGAGCTGCTCGACGCGCTGCCCGACGAGGCGTCCCCGACCGGGTACCTGGTGCTCGGCGGCGAGGCGCTGCACGGGCACGCGCTGCGCCGCTGGCGGGAACGGCACCCGGACGCGGTGGTGATCAACGCGTACGGGCCGACCGAGGCGACCGTCAACTGCCTGGACCACCGCATCGAACCCGGCGCCGCACTGGCCGACGGGCCGGTCCCGATCGGCCTGCCGTTCGCCAACGCCCGGGCGTACGTGCTGGACGCCGCCCTGCAACCGCTGCCGACCGGCGCCGCCGGCGAGCTGTACATCGCCGGTTCGGTGCTGGCCCGCGGCTACCACCGGCGGCCCGGTCTGACCGCCGAGCGGTTCGTCGCCGACCCGTACGGCCCCGCCGGCGCCCGCATGTACCGCACCGGCGACCTGGCCCGCTGGACCCCGGACGGACTTCTCGAGTACGCCGGCCGTGCCGACGAGCAGGTCAAGATCCGTGGCCACCGGGTGGAGCCGGGCGAGATCGCCGCCGCGCTCGCCGCCCAGGCCACCGTGGCGCAGGCCGTCGTGGTGCTGCGCGAGGACCAGCCCGGCGACCAGCGCCTGGTCGGTTACGTCACCCCGGCCGGTGACACCGCCCCGGACCCGGAGGCGCTGCGCGCCGCGCTCGCCACGACGCTGCCGGAGTACATGGTGCCGGCCGCCGTCGTGGCCGTCGGCGAGATCCCGCTGACCGTCAACGGCAAACTCGACAGGCGGCGGCTGCCCGCCCCCAGCTACACCGCCGACCGCCCGGACCGCGCGCCCCGCGACGCCGCCGAGGAACTGCTCAGCGGCCTGTTCGCCGACGTGCTCGGCGTCGACCGGGTCGGCGTCCACGACGACTTCTTCCGGCTGGGCGGCCACTCGCTGCTGGCCACCCGGCTCGCCGCCCGGATCCGGGCCACCCTCGGCGCGGACGTCTCGGTGCGGCAGGTGTTCGACACCCCGACCGTCGCCGGGGTCGCCGCCGCGCTCAAGACGGCCGGCTCCGGCCGTCCGCAGTGGGCCACGTTCGTGCGGCCGGAGCGCGTCCCGGCGTCGTTCGCGCAGCACCGCTGGTGGTTCCTGGACCGCATCGACGAGACCAACGCGACCTACAACATCCCGGCGGCGCTGCGGCTGACCGGCCCGCTGGACCGGGAGGCCCTCCAGGCCGCGCTGATCGACGTGCTGAACCGGCACGAGCCGCTGCGCACCCTGATGGTCGAGGACGGCGCCGACCTGCTCCAGGTCGTGGTGCCGATCGGCGAGGCCGCCTGCGACCTGCACGTGGCCGCCGAGGGCGCCTGGGCGGACCGGCTCAAGGAGGACATCCGCTACCGGTACGACCTGGCGACGGACCTGCCGCTGCGGGCCACCCTCTACCCGGCCGGCGACGGCGGGCACGTGCTGTTGCTGCTGCTGCACCACGTCGCCGGCGACGGCTGGTCGATGCAGCGGATGGTCGGCGACGTCGCGGCCGCGTACGCCGCCCGCCGCGCCGGCCACGCCCCGGACTGGGCGCCGTTCGCCGTGCACTACGCCGACTACACGCTGTGGCAGCGCACCGCCCTGGGCGCCGAGGACGACCCGGACAGCCCGATGTCGCGCCAGCTCGCGTTCTGGCGCGACGAGCTGCGTGACCTGCCGGACGAGCTGGCGCTGCCGGTCGACCGGCCCCGCCCGGCGGTCGCGTCGCGGCGCGGCCGGCGGCTGGAGATCGGCCTGCCCGCCGACCTGCACGCCGCGCTCACCAGGCTCGCGCGGGACAGCCGTACCAGCGTCTTCATGGTCCTCCAGGCCGGCCTCGCCGCGCTGCTCACCCGGCTCGGCGCGGGCACCGACATCCCGATCGGCTCGCCGGTCGCCGGCCGGGGCGACGACGTCGTCGAGGAGATGGTCGGCGCGTTCGTGAACACGGTCGTGCTGCGCACCGACACCTCCGGCGACCCGACCTTCGCCGAGCTGCTGGACCGGGTCCGGGACACCGATCTGCGGGCGTACGCCCACCAGGACGTCCCGTTCGAGCGCCTCGTGGACCTGCTGCGCCCGGAGCGCTCGCTCGCCCGGCACCCGCTGTTCCAGGTCATGCTCAGCTACCAGAACACCTTCGAGCAGGACGGCCTGCGGGCCGTCGCGGACCGTACCGGCCTGGGTGTCGAGCTGATCGACACCGACACCGGCGGCGCCGAGTTCGACCTGTCCATCGACCTCGGTGAGCACTTCACCGCCGGCGGGGACCCGCAGGGCATCACCGGTGGCGTGCGGTTCGCCGAGGACCTGTTCGACGCCCCCACCGCGCTGTCCCTGATCGACCGGCTGCAGCGGGTGCTGCGGCAGGTGACCGCCGACCCGCGGCTGCGTGTCGGCGAGATCGAGGTGACCGAGGCGGCCGAACGCGACAGGCTGCTGCACGAGTGGAACACCACCGCCGCCGAGGTGCCGGAGCGGACCTGGCCGGCGCTCTTCGAGGAGCAGGTACGCCGTACCCCCGACCTGACCGCTGTCGAGTCCGGCGGCGTCACCCGGTCCTACACCGAGCTCGACGACGCCGCGAACCGTCTGGCCCGCCGCCTGGTCGCGGCCGGCGCCGGGCCGGAGACGGTGGTCGCGATCGCCCTGCCCCGCTCGGTCGAGCTGATCACCGGCGTGATCGCGGTCCTCAAGACCGGCGCCGCCTACCTGCCGATCGACCCCGAGTACCCGGAGCAGCGCATCCGCACCGTCCTCGCCGACGCGGCCCCGGTCGCGGTGCTCACCGGCGCCGCGACGGTGGCCGGGCAGGCCGGCGACGGCGTGACGGTCGTCCACCCGGGCGACGGCGACCCGGACGGCTCGCGCCTGACCGACGGCGAACGCCGCGGCACGCTGCGGCCCGAGCACCCGGCGTACGTCATCTACACCTCCGGCTCGACCGGCCGCCCCAAGGGCGTCGTGGTCACCCACGCCGGCCTGCCCAGCCTGGTCGCCACCCAGGTGCCCGCGTTCGGCGTGCGCCCCGGCGACCGGGTGCTCCAGTTCGCCTCGGCCGCGTTCGACGCTTCGGTCTCCGAGATCTCGATGGCGCTGCTGTCCGGCGCCACCCTGGTCGTGCCGTCCGCGGAGGAGCGGGCCCCGGGCGAGCCGCTGGCCCGGTTCCTCACCGACGCGGCGATCACCCACGCCACCCTGCCGCCGGCCGCGCTGACCGTGATGACCCCGGCGCAGGTCCCGGCCGGGCTGACCATCGTGCTCGCCGGTGAGGCGTCCACGCCCGGCCTGGTGCAGGCCTGGTCGGCGGGGCGGGTGCTGTACAACGCGTACGGCCCGAGCGAGACCACCGTCGACGCGACCAGCTGGCGCTGCCCGCCCGGCGCCGCCCCGGCCGTCGTGCCGATCGGCAGGCCGTCGGTGAACACCCGCGTCTACGTGCTCGACGAGCGGCTGCGCCCGGTCCCGGCCGGGGTTCCCGGCGAGCTGTACGTGGCCGGCATCGGCCTGGCCCGCGGCTACCTGGCCCAGCCCGGCCTGACCGCGCAGCGGTTCGTGGCCGACCCGTTCGGCCCGGCCGGCGGCCGGCTCTACCGCACCGGCGACCGGGCCCGCTGGAACCGCGGCGGCGACCTGGAGTTCCTGGGTCGCGCCGACGACCAGGTCAAACTGCGCGGCTTCCGGATCGAGCTCGGTGAGATCGAGGCGGCCGTCGCGGCGCACCCGGAGATCCGCCAGGCCGTGGTGGTGCTGCGCGAGGACCGGCCCGGCACCCCGCAGCTGGTCGCCTACCTGGTCGGCGGCGACCGGGCGGTGGGCGCCGGGGAGATGCGCGCCCACCTGGCCCGGCTGCTGCCCGAGCACATGCTGCCCGGCGCGTACGTGTTCCTGCCCGAGCTGCCGGTCAACATCAGCGGCAAGGTGGACCGGAAGGCGCTGCCCGCACCCGAGCAGCCGGAAGGGGTGGCCCGCCCCGCCGCCGGCCCCGAGGAGGAGCTGCTCTGCGGCATGTTCGCCGAGGTGCTCGGCGTGCCGTCGGTCGGCCCGGACGACAACTTCTTCGAGCTGGGCGGGCACTCGCTGCTCGGCACCAGCCTCGCCTCCCGGGTCCGGGCGATGTTCCGGGTCGAGGTGACCATCCGGCAACTGTTCCGCACGCCCACCCCGGCCGGTCTGGCCCGGGCGCTGGTGACCCGGGTCAACGCGGCCCGGCCCCGGCTGGAGCCGGTCTCCCGCCCGGAGCGGCTGCCGCTGTCCTTCGCCCAGCGCCGCCTGTGGTTCCTGCACCGCCTGGAGGAGGCCGGCAGCACGTACAACATGCCGCTGGCGCTGACCCTGGACGGCGACCTGGACCGGGTCGCGCTCACCGCCGCGCTGGCCGACGTGGTGGCCCGGCACGAGTCGCTGCGCACCCTGATCACCGAGGACGCCGACGGGCCGTACCAGGAGATCGTCGACGCCGGCCGGGCCGCCCCGGACCTGCCGGTGGAGACCGTCGCGGCGGAGGACCTGGACGCCCGGCTCACCGAGGCCGTCGCGCACCGCTTCGACCTGGCCACCGAGATCCCGCTCGTCGCGCGGCTGTTCGCGGTCACGCCGCGGCGGCACGTGCTGCTGCTGGTGATGCACCACATAGCCGCGGACGGCTGGTCGGTGCCGCTGCTGGCCCGGGACCTCGCCGAGGCGTACGCGGCCCGGCACGACGGCCGTGCCCCGCAGTGGGCGCCGCTGCCGATCCAGTACGCCGACTACACCCTGTGGCAGCAGCGGGTGCTCGGCGACGAGCTGCTCGGCGGCCAGATCGCCTACTGGCGTGAACAGCTCGCCGGACTGCCCGAGCAGATCGACCTGCCGACCGACCTGCCCCGCCCGCCGGCCCCGTCCTACCAGGGCCGGAAGATCACCTTCGAGCTGCCGCCGGACACCCACGAGGCACTGCGCACCCTCGCCCGGGAGCACCACGTCACCCTGTTCATGGTGGTGCAGGCGGCCCTCGCGACCGTGCTGCACCGGCTCGGCGCGGGCACCGACGTGGCGATCGGCTCCCCGGTCGCCGGGCGTCTCGACTCCGCCGCCGAGGAACTGGTCGGCTTCTTCGTCAACACCCTGGTGCTGCGCACCGACCTGACCGGCAACCCGACGACGGCGCAGCTGCTGGCCCGGGTCCGGGAGACCGGCCTGGCCGCGTACGCCCACCAGGACCTGCCCTTCGAGCAGCTGGTCGAGGCGCTCAACCCGCAGCGTTCGATGGGCCGGCACCCGCTGTTCCAGGTGGCCCTGGCGTTCGACAACTCGGCGCAGGACCGCACCGCCGAACGGGCCGGCGAGCTGATGGGCCTGACCGTGACCCCGCACGACGTGGGCACCGGGGCCGCCAAGTTCGACCTGCTGTTCGGTGTCGGCGAGAAGTGGGACGCCACCGGCGGCGCCGGCGGGCTGCGCGGCGCGCTGCTCTACAGCACCGACCTCTACCAGCCGGACACCGCCCGTTTCCTGGTCGACTGCCTGGTCCGGGTGCTGCGCGCGGCCGCCGCCGACCCGGCGCTGCCGGTCGCCGACATCGACCTGCTCGGCGACGCCGGGCAGCGCCGGGTCCTGGACTGGGGCCGGGCCGTCACCGATACGCCCGAGACGACCGGCACGCTGGTCGACGCGTTCACGGCCCGGGTCGCGGCCCGGCCGGGCGCGATCGCGGTCAGCCACGGCGACGAGCATCTGACGTACGCCGAACTGGACGCCCGCTCCACCGCGCTGGCCCACGTGCTCGCCGGTCACGGTGTCCGACCGGAGTCCCGGGTGATGCTGGCCGTGCCGCGTTCCGCCGACCAGGTCGTCGCGGTGCTCGCGGTGGTCAAGGCCGGCGGCGTCTACGTGCCGGTCGACCCCGAGTACCCGGCCGAGCGGATCCGGCTGATCGCCGAGGACGCGCGGCCGGTGCTGGTGCTCGCCGCGGCCGCGGTGGCCGATCGGCTGCCCGCCACCGGCGCGCCGGTGGTCGTCCTGGAGAACGCCGGCGGGCCGGTCGCGCCGCTCGACGTCACCCTGCGGCCGGAGCACCCCGCCTACGTCATCTACACCTCCGGCTCCACCGGCCGGCCCAAGGGCGTGGTGGTCACCCACGCCAACGTGGAACGACTGTTCACCGAGACCGACGCCGAGTTCGGGTTCGGGCCGGACGACGTGTGGACCCTGTTCCACTCGTACGCCTTCGACTTCTCGGTCTGGGAGATCTGGGGCGCCCTGCGGTACGGCGGCCGCCTGGTCGTGGTGTCGCACGCCGACAGCCGCGACCCGGAGCAGTTCCGCCGGCTGCTGGCCCACGAGCGGGTCACCGTGCTCAACCAGACGCCGGCCGCGTTCGCCGAGCTGATGCGCGCCGACGCCCGCTACCCGGGCGACCCGGCGGACCTGGCGCTGCGCTACGTCGTCTTCGGCGGCGAGGCCCTCGACCCGGCGAGCCTGCGCCCGTGGCTGGACCGGCACCCGGACGGCCCCGAGCTGATCAACATGTACGGCATCACCGAGACCACCGTCCACGTGACGCTGCAGCGGATCACCCGGGAGCTGACCGCCGGCGCCCGCAGCGTGGTCGGCAAGCCGATCGCCGACCTCAGCGTGCGGCTGCTCGACGACCGGCTGCGGCCGGTCCCGGCGGGTGTCCGCGGCGAGATCTACGTCGGCGGCGCCGGCCTGGCCCGCGGCTACCTGGACCGGCCCGACCTGTCGGCGACCCGGTTCGTGGCCGACCCGTATGGCGCGCCCGGCGACCGGCTGTACCGCTCCGGCGACCTCGGCCGCTGGACGCCCGACGGCGCCCTGGAATACCTCGGCCGCGCCGACGCCCAGGTGAAGATCCGCGGTTTCCGGATCGAGCTCGGCGAGATCGAGGCCGCCGTCGCCGGCCACCCCCGGGTGGAACGGGCCGCCGTCGTGGTGCGCCTCGACCCGGCGGGGGAGCGGCGGCTGGTCGCCTACGCGGTCCCGGCCGAACCCGCGCCCACCCCGGCCGAGCTGCGCGAACACGCGGCCCGGCACCTGCCCGAACACCAGGTCCCGGCGGCTGTCGTGCTGCTCGATGCGCTGCCGATGACCCCGCACGGCAAACTGGACCGGCGGGCGCTGCCCGAACCGGACTACCGCACCGACACCCCCGGCCGGGCCCCGCGCAACCCGCGCGAGGCGATCCTCTGCGACATCTTCGCCGAGGTCCTCGGCGTGGCCACGGTCGGCCTGGACGACGACTTCTTCGCCCTCGGCGGCCACTCCCTGCTGGTCAACCGCCTGGTCAACAGCATCCGTGAGGCACTCGGCACGGACCTGGCGATCCGCCAGGTGTTCCGCACACCGACCGTCGCCGGGCTGTCGGCGGCGCTGGACGGCGACGCCGACGCCCGCCCGGCCGTCCAGGCGATCACCGACCGCCCGGCCCGGGTGCCGCTGTCCTACGCCCAGCAGCGTCTCTGGTTCGTCCAGCACCTGCGCGGCCCGGACGCGGCCGACAACATCCCGGCCGCCCTGCGCCTCACCGGCGACCTGAACCGCGACGCCCTGCTCGCCGCGCTGCGCGACGTGGTGGCCCGGCACGAGCCGCTGCGCACCGTGATCGCCGAGGACGGCGACGGCCCGTACCAGGTGGCGCTGCCCGCCGGGTCGGCCGTGCCGAACCTGGACGAGCACCCGGCCACCGGCGCCGAACTGCCGGGCCTGCTCGCCGCGGCCGCCGCCGAGCCGTTCGACCTGCTGCGCGAGCCGCCGTTCCGGGCCCGCCTGCTGGCGCTCGGCGGTGACGCGTACGTCCTCGCCCTGGTGGTGCACCACATCGCCACCGACGGCTGGTCGATGCCGGTGCTGGCCGGCGACCTGACCCGGGCGTACGCGGCCCGCTGCGCCGGCCGGGAACCGGACTGGGCCGACCTGCCGGTGTCGTACGCCGACTACGCCCTGTGGCAGCGCGACGCCCTCGGCGACACGGTGCTGGCCCAGCAGACCGGATTCTGGACCGACCGGCTCGCCGGCCTGCCCGTCGAACTGGCGCTTCCGGCCGACCGGCCGCGCCCGGCGACCGGCTCGCTGCCCGGCGGCGAGGTCGGCTTCCAGGTGCCCGCCGACCTGCACGCCGCGCTCACCGGACTGGCCCGCGGCAACCGCGCCACCCTGTTCATGGTGCTGCAGGCGGCGGTCGCCGGGCTGCTGTCCCGGCTCGGCGCGGGCGACGACATCCCGATCGGAACGCCGATCGCCGGCCGCACCGACGACGCCCTGACCGATCTGATCGGCTTCTTCGTCAACACCCTGGTGCTGCGGACCGACACCTCCGGCGACCCGGCCTTCACCGACCTGCTGGCCCGGGTCCGCGAGTTCGACCTGGCCGCGTTCGGGCAGCAGGACCTGCCGTTCGAACGCCTCGTCGAGGTGCTCAACCCGCCCCGGTCGCTGACCCGGCACCCGCTGTTCCAGGTGATGCTGAACCTGGACGGCTCGATGCACCAGGAGGCCCGCGAAGCCCTCGCCGACCTGCCGAACCTCACCGTGCGGCACGAGCGGATCAGCACTCCGGCCGGCAAGTTCGACCTGTCGTTCTCGCTGCTGGAGAACACCGGCGCGGACGGGCTGCCGGACGGGCTCACCGGCCGGCTGACCTACAACCGCGACCTCTTCGACGAGGCCACCGTCACCGGGCTGGCCGGCCGGCTGATCCGGCTGCTGGCGTTCGCCGCCGCGCACCCGGACCGGCCGCTGAGCGAGGCGCCGCTGCTCGACGACGCGGAACGCGAGCGGGTCCTGCACGAGTTCAACGACACCGGCCGGGACGTCGTGGCGCGTACCGTCCCGGAGCTGTTCGCCGGGATCGTCGCGACCCACCCGGAACGGATCGCTGTCGAACACGACGGCGACCGGCTGACGTACGCCGCGCTGGACGCCCGCGCCAACCGGCTCGCCCACTGGCTGACCGGCCGGGGCATCGGCGTCGAGGACGTCGTCGCGCTGCGGATGCCGCGCGGCGTGGACGCGGTGACCGCCGTGCTCGGCGTGCAGAAGGCCGGGGCGGCGTACCTGCCGATCGACCCGGCGCTGCCGCAGGACCGGATCGCGTTCATGGTCGCCGACGCGAACCCGGCCCTGATCCTGGACGCGCTGCCGGACCTGGACGGGCAGCCGGACACCGCCCCGGCCGTCCTGCCGGGGACCGCGCACACCGCCTACGTCATCTACACCTCCGGCTCCACCGGGCAGCCGAAGGGCGTCGCCGTCACCCACTCCGGAGTGGCGAGCATGGCGCTGCTCGCCGCCGAGCACGGCGTCACCGAGCAGAGCCGGGTGCTCCAGTTCGCGGCGTTCTCGTTCGACGTGTCGGTGCTGGAGATGTGGACGGCGCTGCTCACCGGCGCCACCCTGGTCATGGTCCCGGAGTACCTGCGGGTCGCCGACGCGCCGCTGACCGGGTTCATCGAGCGCGAGCGGATCACGTACGCCAAGCTGCCCGCGGCCGTGGTGGCCGCCCTGCCCGCCGAGGCCACCCTCCCGGACACCGTCACGACCCTGGTGGTCGGCGGCGAGTCGCCCACCGACGCGCTGGTGCGGCGCTGGGCGGACGGGCGACGGCTGATCAACGCGTACGGGCCCACCGAAGGCACGATCAACGCCAGCGCCAGCACGCCGCTGGCCGCCGGCGGCCCGGCCCCGATCGGCCGGCCGCTCGCCAACGTCCGCGCGTACGTGCTGGACCGGGCCCTCCGCCCGGTGCCGCCGGGCGCGACCGGCGAGCTGTACCTGGCCGGTCCCGGACTCGCCCGCGGTTACCTCGGGCGGCCCGGCCTGACCGCCGAACGGTTCACGGCGTGCCCGTTCGCCGGCGACGGCAGCCGGATGTACCGCACCGGCGACCTGGCCCGGTGGACCGCCGACGGGCAGCTCGTCTTCGCCGGCCGCGCCGACGGCCAGGTGAAACTGCGCGGCTTCCGGATCGAGCCGGCCGGGATCGAGCAGGTTCTGACCGCGCACCCGAGCGTGCGGGCCGCGGCCGTGCTGGTCCGCGAGGACCGTCCCGGCGACCGCCGTCTCGTCGCCTACGCCGTGCCGGCCACCGCGGCCGGCTGCGATCCGGCCGAGCTGCGCGGGTACCTGACCGCCGGCCTCCCGGCGTACGAGGTCCCGGCCGTCGTCGTCCCCATCGACAGCCTGCCGCTCACCCGCAACGGCAAACTCGACCGGGCCGCGCTGCCGGCCCCCGACTACGGCCGTGACTCGACCCGCCGGGCGCCGCGCACCGACCGCGAGGCCCTGCTGTGCCGGGTGTTCGCCGAGGTCCTGCACCTGACGGAGGTGGGCGCCGACGACGGCTTCTTCAACCTCGGCGGCGACAGCATCCTCTCCATCGACCTGGTCGCCCGGCTGCGCCGGGCCGGTCTGGAACTCAGCGTGCGCGACGTGTTCGAGCACCAGACCGTGGCGGCGCTGGCCCGGGTCGCCACCGACCGGACCGCCACGCCGGCCGAGACCGAGCCCGGCACCGGCGACCTGCCGCTCACCCCGATCATGAGCCGGTTCGCCGGCCGGGCCACCCCGCACACCAGGTACACCCAGTCGCAGGTGGTCCGGGTTCCCGGCACGGTCACCGAGCAGGCCCTGACCGCCGCGCTGGCGGCGCTGGTGGCGCACCACGACGCGCTGCGGCTGACCCTGGTGGCCGGCGACGACGGCTGGACGCTGACCGTGCCGGAACCGCAGCCGCAGACCGCGGGACTGCTGCGCCGGGTCGACGTCAGCGCGGCCGACGACCGGGCCTACGCGGCCGCGCTCCGGGCCGAGGGCGACGCCGCCCGCGACCGGATCGACGCCACCGCCGGCCGGATGGTGCAGGCGGTGTGGTTCGACCACGGGCCGGACCGCTCCGGGCGGCTGCTGATCGCCGTGCACCACCTCGCGGTCGACGGCGTCTCCTGGCGCATCCTGGTACCCGACCTGATCACCGCCTGGCAGGCGATCGACGCCGGCCGCGAGGTGAGCCTGGAGCCGGTGCGCACCTCGCTGCGCCGCTGGGCCCGCGGCCTGCACGAACAGGCGGCCCGCCCGGTCCTCCAGGCCGAGGCGGACTGGTGGCGGCGGATGCTGACCGCCCCCGCGACGGCGCCCGGCAGCCGGGACCTGACGGACGCGGACACGTATGCCACCGCGCGGAAGCTCACCCTCAGCCTGCCGCCGGCGACCACCGACCCGGTGCTGACCCGGGTGCCGGCCGCCTACCAGGCCGGTGCGGCGGACGTGCTGCTCGCCGCGCTGACCCTGGCGCTCGGCGGCGGGCCGGTCCTGGTCGACGTCGAGGGACACGGACGCGACGACCGGCTCGTCGACGGCGCCGACCTGTCCCGTACCGCCGGCTGGTTCACCGCCATCCACCCGCTGCGCCTGGACGCCGGCCCGGACGATCCGGCCGAAGCCTGGGACGGCGGGGAGGCCACCGGCCGGCTGCTCAAACACGTCAAGGAGCTGGTCCGGGCGGTGCCCGGCGGCGGCCTCGGCCACGGGCTGCTGCGCTGGCTCAACCCGCGGACCGGCCCCGACCTGGCCGCCCTGCCGCAACCCCGGATCGTCTTCAACTACCTGGGCCGCTTCTCGGTGCCGGAGGCCACCGACTGGGCCATGGAGGCCGGTGTCGACACCGGCTCCGACCAGGACCCGGACCTGCCCCTCGGGCACGTCCTGGCGCTGAACGCGGCCGTCCGGGACGGCGACGCCGGCCCGGAGCTGACCGCCGTCTGGACCTGGGCGCCGGGCGCGATCACGGAGACCGAGGTGGCCGACGTCGCCCACCGGTTCTTCCGCGCCCTCCAGACCCTGGTGGACCACGTGCACCGCCCGGACGCCGGGGGCCTCACCCCGTCCGACGTCGTCCTGTCCGCCATCGAACAGGACGAGATCGACGAATTCGAACGCGAGCTGCGAGCGGAGTCTTTCTCATGAGCCCCGAGAGACGTCTTATCGAGGACATCCTGCCGCTGTCGGCGTTGCAGGCGGGTCTGTTGTTCCACAGCGTGTACGACGGCGCCGGTCTGGACGTCTACACCGGTCAGTCGGTGTTCGAGCTGGACGGGGCGGTGGATCTA
>NZ_BOMZ01000124.1 GCF_016862455.1 Actinoplanes utahensis | reverse complement strand
GAGGGCGGGCGTCGTCCGGGAGACGTCGACCCTCTGCCATCCGAGCGCCGGCTCGTGCGTGGCACTACCGGCGTACTCGAACTTGTACCAGACGGCGCCACCGACCAGCGGCACATCGGTGAACCGCGCAACGCCGCCGGCATCGGTGGTCGCGGTGCCGACCGATCGGCCGGCCGGCGACTCGATGTCGACCCGGGTGACGCTCACCGAGGTACCGGCCGGTACCACAGGCGTCGACTTCAGCGACGCGGTGATCGTTACCGGGGATGCCCGTTTCGCCGTCTTGGGACCGTCCGGGTACAGCCCGGTCTGGTACATACGGGGCCGGTCGAGCAGGTGGAGGGCGGCACCGGATTCAGCGATCCGCTGATCGATGGCGAACAGCCGGCCGTCACCAGGCTCCCACGCCAGCGCCGCCGCTCTGAAGACGACGCCGTACTCGGCGATCGGAGCGCCGGTACCCGCCGCGAAGGTCCGCACGGATCGGGGCTCGCTGGAGACACCGTCGGCCGCCGCGATGGCGATGGCCCCGTCCTCGGCCACGTCCAACGCGGCGAACGAGTTCAGTTTCCCGGCAAGAATCCGCACATCAGCATGGTCCGAGAACCGCCGTGTCGTGAGACTTCCGTCCCACGTCACCGCGGCGTACCGCTCGCCGTCCGGCATCAACTCCACCGCACGCAGGCCGTTCTCATCATTCACGGGCAGGCGGGACACCACCACGGGAACACCGTCGCGGACGTCGAAGGAGACGTATTCGTCAGCCGCCGTGACCACCATCCGGCCGGTGGGTCCGGTCGTGAGTCTGGCGCTCCAGGCGGGCGACCACTTACCGGCATTCGGTACCAGGCCGGACACCGGCGTGGCCCCGGACAGATCCAGCGAGCCGACCACCGCGCCGTCACCCGTCGAATGCAGGAACCACACCCGCTTTCCGACGACGTTCAGCTGAGTCGGAACGATCCCGGCGCCGAGATCGTATTCGGCGACGACCTTCATCGTCATCGGATCCAAGGCGACGATCTTGTGCTCGTCACGGAGCGCCACGTAGAGCACCGAGGAGTCCGGCGCCAGGACGATGTCACTCGCCTTGGCATGGCTGTAGCTGCCCAACTCGGCCCCGCCGTAACTCGTGGCGAGAACCTTCGCGGGATAGTGAGTTCCGAAGGTGAAGAATCGTTGGTGGACTCGGTCGGCGACAAGCTCGGCGATGTTGTCCACGTCGATGGGCATCTTCGAGTCGGCCCGGGCCGGCGAGGCGCCGGCCACGGTCAGAATCGACCCGAACATGGCCGCCACGGTGGCGGCCGCAATCCTGGTACGCATTGTCACGTCCCCCGTCGGTAACTGGATGCGTTGGAGGAGGGCCGCTCCGAAGAGCGGCCCCCGGTTCACTCGTGGATCAGTTGGTGAGGGTGAAGTACTTCCATGCGCCCTGGGTGTTGGCGTTCAGGCTGTCGCCGGAGGTGCCGATGATGTACTCGGCCCGCACCCGGAACATGCTCCCGGCCTTGGCTCCGGTAATGAAGGTGAAGGACGCCTTGCCCGCCGTGGTGAGCTTCGTGTCCCGGGCCGACCAGAACTGCCACTTGCCACCCGACCAGATCTGGATGACGCTGCGGACCTTCCGGTTCGGCGCGGCGGTCATGGTCTGGTTGATGACCGGGTCCACCGACTTCCGGAAGTACTGGTACGACACGCCACCGATCTTCGCGGTCTTGTAGTGCTTGGTCAGCGTCGTGCTCGCGGCGACCCTGGTCCACAGGCTGACGGCGCGACTGGTCGGGTGATACGCGGCGTCACCGGAGAATTTGACGGTGACCACGGTGTTCCGAGTGACCGGGACGGACGCGAGCATCTTGCCGTTGCTGTAGACGACCGCGCGTTTGATCAGGCGAGGGGCCTGATCGGTGCCGGCCGGGTCGGCCCAGAATTCGACGACCCGGTTCGAGTAGGTCGGGCCGAGCGTCGCGGTGAGCGTCACCGTCGCCCCGAGGTTGTGCACACCAGCGGGGCTCACAGCGAGAGCGAGCGCCGACTGCGCCCGTTCGACCCAAACCATCTCGGTCTCGGTTGCCGACTGAAGGAGCTCGTTGCCGGCGAATCGCACGCCGTACTCGATCTGGCCGGTGAACGGCGGCTTGTCGAACAGGGAGAAGAACCCTGACGCGTCCGTCTTCACCGTCCCGATCACGACGATGCTCCCCGTACCGAAGGACCGCGTGACGGTCAACTCGGTTCCCTCCGGCACGGAGCCGGCCGAGCTCAATCTCCCGGTCAGGGTGACGCCCTTGATCATGGTGGTGGTATTGACGTCGGAATGCCACTCGATCTGAGTGAGCTGCGGCGTCTCTGCGGCCGACGCCGCAACGATCTTTCCCGAGGTGGGGTCGGATTCGGCGGAAGCGGTGCCGACAGATACGGCGAAGCCGACGGCGGTGGCGCCGGCCAGCACCGTGGCCGCGAGAGCGGCCCTCGATATGCGCATGTGAAGCCCCGTGTGATCAAGGCGGAAGATCCGCCCACGGATCGTATGGCCACATAGCTCACCCATGGATCGACCGAACGGACGAGTCGAAACGGCCCCGTCCTGACGCGTACGTCGATGACCTTGAATTCTGTGGAATGCCTGGGAGATTCCTGGGGTACCCGGTGAGCAACATCACGGCAATGGAGGAGCGTCAATGGCGCGTGACCTCGGGTCCCCAGCCCCGGCCTCCGGGACTGGCACCATCCGCAGTCTCATCCCGGCACGGATCGACCGGCTCAGCTGGTCGCCGTTTCACACCCGCATCATCCTCGCGCTCGGCACCGCCTGGGTCCTGGACGGACTCGAGATCACCGTGGCCAGCGCGGTCGGCCCGGTCCTGGCCGAGCAGGAGACCCTCGCGCTGAGTTCCACGCAGGTCGGCCTGATCGCCACGGTCTACCTGCTCGGTGAGGTGTTCGGCGCGCTGTTCTTCGGCCGGCTGTCCGACGCGCTGGGCCGTAAGAACCTGTTCATCGTCACGCTCGCCGTCTATCTCGGCGGTAACGCGCTCACCGCACTGACCTGGGGCAACGGCCCAGCAGCCCTGGTCTTCCTGTATCTGACCCGGTTCATAGCAGGCGCCGGTATCGGCGGCGAGTACGCGGCGATCAACTCGGCGATCGACGAGATGATGCCGGCGAAGTACCGCGGCCGGGTGGACATCGGCGTGAACGGCACCTACTGGGGTGGCGCCATCATCGGCACGCTCGGAACGTACATCCTGCTCAACAACATGGAGCTGAACTGGGCCTGGCGGATCGGCTTCCTGATCGGCCCGGTCATCGGCCTGGCGATCTGGGGCCTGCGCCGGCACCTGCCGGAGAGCCCGCGCTGGCTGGTCATGCACGGCCGTGAGGAGGAGGCCGAGGAGAACATCGCCCGGATCGAGCGGGCCGCCGAGGCGTCCGGCCAGACCCTCGCGCCGCTGGACGACTCGAAGGCGATCGAGATCCGGCCGACCAGACCGCACGGCTATCTGTCGCTGCTGCGAGTGCTCTTCAAGGTGTATCCCGCCCGGTCGACACTGGGCGCAACCTTGATGATCACGCAGTCGTTCCTCTACAACGCGATCTTCTTCACCTACACCTTGGTGCTGACGAAGTTCTTCGGCGTCGATGCGAAGACCGCGCCGCTCTATCTGGTGGCGTTCGCGGTCGGCAACCTCGTCGGCCCGTTGACCATCGGCCGGCTCTTCGACACGGTCGGCCGGCGCAAGATGATCTCCGGTACCTATCTGCTCTCCGGTGCGCTGCTGGCGATCACCGCGGTGCTCTTCCAGCAGGGCATGCTCAACGCGATCACGCAGACGATCGCCTGGAGTTTCATCTTCTTCTTCGCGTCGGCGGGCGCCAGCTCGGCCTATCTGACGGTCAGTGAGATCTTCCCGCTGGAGATCCGGGCGCAGGCCATCGCGGTGTTCTTCGCGATCGCCCAGTGCTTCGGCGCGATCGGCCCGGTCTTCTACGGAGCGCTGATCGGCGAGGGCGAGGACCCGAACAAGCTGTTCATCGGCTTCCTGATCGGCGCCGGGGTGATGGCGGTCGGCGGCATCGTGGAGGCGTTCCTCGGCATCGACGCGGAGGGCAAGTCCCTGGAGGATGTCGCGACCCCGCTGTCCGCGGTGACCTCTCGGCCCCGCGCCAGCGGCTGACCGGCGGGACCCGGCCGCCGTCGAGAAGGTCAGACCAGGCCGGCGATGCCGGCCACGGCGGCGGCCTCGGTCCTGCTGGAGACGTGCAGTTTCCGCAGCAGGGCGGCGGTCAGGCGTTTGACCGTACGGTCGGAGACGTGCAGCAGCCCGGCGATCTCGCTCGTCGACGAGCCGTTGGCGATCAGCCGCAGCAGCCGCCGGTCGCTCTCGTCGAGCTGGGCCGTCGCCGGGTGGACCACCTGCCGCCCGTTCTGGTCGACCAGCCCGGCGAGCAGTTGAACGGGCACCACCGCCCACCCTTCCAGGGCCGCGAGCAGCGGCGGGATGAGTTCTTCGCCGCGCGGCAGCACTCCGGAGGCGCCGGCCCGCAGCACGTCGACGGTGGCCGGGGCGTCCTCCCCGGCGAGCACCAGGATCCGGGTGTGCGGCGCGGCGGCCCGGGCGGCCGTGACCGCCGGGAGGCCGGCGGGCGGCCGCAGGTCCACCAGGATCAGATCCGGTACGGCTTCCCGCACCACTGCCGCCACGTCCGACCCGTCGTTCGCCCCCGCCACGGTGGCCCGCCCCCGAGTGGCCTCGGGGAGTGACTGCTCCAGGCCACGTACCAGGGGGGCGTGGCCGGAGACGACGACGATCCTGCTCCCGTTCCGCATGGGCCGGGGATGCCCGCCCTGCGGCAGTTCATGCCTCCGAACGCCGAAACTCCGTTCCGGCACACCCGAGACGGGGACGGCTCAGCGGGGATTCGCCGCCAAGAAACGGGCGATGTAGTCGTCGAGGCGGTGTTCCGGGTGCCAGCCCAGACCGTTCGCCTTGGTGGTGTCGGCCTGGCCGCGGACCCGCTCGCCGCGCCGGGCCGGGATGAGCGTGTGCTCGGTGCCGAACATCTCGGCGACCTTGGCGAGCGGCCACTCGCAGCCGGTGCCGAGCAGGTATCCGTCGCCGGTGCCGCTGCGGGCGACGAGCACCAGGCCGCGGACGATGTCGTCGATGTGGGTGAAGTCGCGGGTCTGGGTGCCGGGCGCGACAACGGTCAGCGGCTCACCGGCGAGGTACTGCCGTTCGAAGATGCCGATCACCGTCGCGTACTTGCCGTCGGTGATCTGGCCCGGGCCGTACACGTTGTAGAAGTAGGTGATCGCGTAGTCCAGCCCGAACCAGTTCGAGTAGTTCCGGATGAACTCGATGTTCTTGGCCTTGGTCCAGGCGTACGGATTGAGGTTCTCGTCGTCGCCGTCGTTGCCGAATTTCGAGCTGGATCCGGCATAGATCAGTTTCGCGCCGTGCCCGGCCGTGAACTTGACCACCTCTTTGGTGCCGAGGAGGTTGAAGTCCCAGGTCAGATCGGGCTCGTCGAAGGACTGCGGAATCCGCGAGTACTCCCCGAGGTGGAAGACCATCTCCGGCACGGGGAGGCCACGGCCGGCCCAGATCTTGGCGATGTCGGCGGTCGCCCCGTCGACGTACGTCACCCGCGGGTCGTGGACGTGGTTCTCCGGCGTGCCGGTGAAGTAGTTGTCCAGGGAGATGATGGCGGTGTCCGGGAAGTCGTTCAGCAGCGACTTGATCAAGGCGCTGCCGACGAATCCGGCGCCGCCGGTGACCAGCAGGGTTCGACTCAACGTATTTCCCATCTTCCGCTTCACACAGCGCGACCAGGCTACCCAAGCAATCCCGGCGAGAACCAATCGCTCATACCGGTACTACCGGGCGCGGCCGTGGCGCCACTCTGTGGTCACCACGGCCGGGTGACACCGGGACCACCGAGATGTCAGCCGTCCGTGACCGGAACGTTGAACGGCGTGATCACCTGAACCACGGACGGCTGGGAGCGGATCGCGCCGGGCAGCGCGCCGTGCGAGCGCAGGATCGCCCGGCAGGCGTGCCGCAGATCGGCCCGCAGATCCTGGTGGAGCACCGCGGAGATCCGGCAGGCGCGCAGCAGCTCGGTGTTCTCGTTGTCCAGGCCGTGCGCCACGAAGACGTCGTAGTTACGGCGCTCGGCCGCGAAGGCCGCCAGCACGGCCGCGCTCCCACCGGTCCCGGCGGAGTAGACGGCCCGGATCGACGGGTTGGCGGCGAGGATCTCCCGGACCGGGCCGGTGTCCGCGCTGCCGGCGGTGAGCAGCCGCCGGACCGGCAGCCCCGAGCGGAACCCCTCCTCCCGCGGTCCCCGCCCGTTGATCAGCAACACGTCGCCGGCGCGGTCCGCGAGCAGCCGGTCCACCAGGTACGCCGCGGTCGCGCCGGAGCCGAAGTCGTCCACGCCGACATGTGCGATCCGCTTGCCGGCCGGCAGGTCGTGGTTGAGGGTGACCACCGGGACGGTCAGGCGGGCGGCCGCGTCGGTGACGTCCGGGTCCGGCTGCGCCAGCACGATCAGGCCGTGCGAGCGGGCCTCGTCGACCCGGTTCAGCGCCTCGGCCGGTGCGTCGGTGTGGTGGACCCGGGTCCGGACGGTCAGCGGGGCGAATTCGCCGATCTCGGCGTCGAGCGCGGCCCGGACCGCGGCGGCGAACCGGCGGGAGGTCCGCAGCACCACGTCGATCACCAGGTCCCGGCCGGTGCCCGGCTGCTCCCGGTCCAGGTCGGCGATCGCCTGGTGCACCGCGCGGGCGGTGCCCTCCCGGACTCCGCCGCGCCGGTGCAGCACCCGGTCCACGGTGGCCTGGCTGAGGCCCGCCCGCGCGGCGATCTCCCGGATCCGATACGGGTGCTTCACGCCGTACAGGATGAGGGGTTCCTGAGGTCCCATGGAAGGTTCTTGATGGGTTCTCGCCCCTTCGCGTGACGGATTGAACCCGCGTTACGCTGCGCTCGTGCGCGTGATTTCCCGCAAGAAGGAGCACGGTGTCGAGGTCTACGACGCCGCGATGACCCTGGTCCGGACGTTTCCGGTGCCCCCGCGCAGCACCTACCGGGAGCCCGGCAGCGAGGGGCACGTCGTCACCCGGTCACTCGACCGGCTGATCTACGCGACCGATCGCGCGGTGCTGCGGGTCGATCCGGGCGGGCACGAGGAGTGGCGTTTCGACCTGGGCGAGCGCGGGCCGAAGGGCGGGGTCGCCTACACCGATGTCGCGCTGTCCGACGACGAGACGCTGGTCTGGGCCTATCTGCCGAACGTGATGGCCGACCGGGGCCGCGGCGACGAGTGGATCGTGCTGGACGCGGCGACCGGTGAGCTGCGCGCCCGCCACGAGCTGCCGACCGTGGGACACAGCGGTGATCATTTCCCGTTGAGCGGCGGCCGGATGCTGCTGGAGGTGGGCGAGGGGCAGGACGGCATCCGGATCTACCTGGCCGGGGCGGACGGCGCCCCGCTCGACTTCGGGTGGAACGACCGTTCGCTGATCTCGGTCGCGCCGGACGAGTCGCGGTTCATGACCGTCGCCCACGATCAGGAGGACCTTCGGATCCACGAGCTGCCGGGCGGCGAGGTCCGGCTGCGGCTCACCGTGGCGGATTTCGGGTTCGACCCGGAGGACGAGGTCTACGTCGAGTGGAGCGGCGGCTATCTGGACGGGGATTCCCTGGTCGTCGTGGTCACCGGGCTCAATCAGGAAGGCGAGGAGGAGTGGTGGCGGCATTTCCGGGTCGACGCCCGGAGCGGCGAGGTGCTCGGCGAGATGAACATCACCACCATCGATCAATATGACCTGACGCCGCTGGGTGACGGCACTTTCCTGATCACCGACACCGACGGAACGCTACGTCGGATGTGATCATGAAACGGACGGGCTAAGCTGGTTCTCGGCCTTGCCGAGAGGCGCTGCAACGGGTCCAGCGGATCCGCCACGCTCGGCAAAGGAGAAGTGACGCAAGGGCGCCTCCTGAGAGGGAGGAGCCCTCTTTTCATGAGCGACAAACTTCGATCCGTCAATGGCCTGGACTTCGCGGTGGCCGACCTGAGCCTCGCCGAGGCGGGCCGTCACCAGCTGCGTCTCGCCGAGCACGAGATGCCCGGCCTGATGTCGCTGCGCAAGGAGTTCGGCGACTCGAAGCCGCTGCGTGGCGCCCGGATCGCCGGCTCGCTGCACATGACCGTGCAGACCGCCGTGCTGATCGAGACCCTGGTCGAGCTGGGCGCGCAGGTCCGCTGGGTGTCCTGCAACATCTTCTCCACCCAGGACGAGGCGGCCGCCGCGGTCGTCGTCGGCCCGACCGGCACGGTCGAGGCCCCGGCCGGTGTGCCGGTCTTCGCCTGGAAGGGCGAGACGCTGGAGGAGTACTGGTGGGCCACCATGCGCCTGTTCGACTTCGGTGACGGCCAGGGCCCGAACATGATCCTCGACGACGGCGGCGACGCCACCCTGCTGGTGCACAAGGGTGTCGAGTTCGAGGGCGCCGGCGCGGTCCCGCAGGCCACCGAGGCCGACGTCCACGAGTACAAGATCATCCTGGAGACGCTGCGCGAGAGCCTGGCCTCCTCCAAGGACCGCTTCACCAAGATCGCGGCGGAGATCAAGGGCGTCACCGAGGAGACCACCACCGGTGTGGCCCGGCTCTACAAGCTGGCCAAGGAGGGCACCCTGCTCTTCCCGGCGATCAACGTCAACGACGCGGTCACCAAGAGCAAGTTCGACAACAAGTACGGCATCCGCCACTCCCTGGTCGACGGCCTGAACCGGGCCACCGACGTGATGCTCGGCGGCAAGCTGGCAGTGGTCTGCGGTTACGGCGACGTCGGCAAGGGCTCGGCGGAGACGCTGCGCGGCCAGGGCGCCCGCGTCGTGGTCACCGAGATCGACCCGATCTGCGCGCTGCAGGCCGCGATGGACGGCATGCAGGTCGTCCGGCTCGAGGACGTGGTCGGTGAGGCCGACATCTTCATCACCACCACCGGCGGCACCGACATCATCACCGTCGAGCACCTGTCGGCGATGAAGCACAACGCGATCGTCGGCAACGTCGGCCACTTCGACGACGAGATCGACATGGCCGGGCTGGCCAAGGTCCCCGGTATCGAGAAGGTCGAGATCAAGCCGCAGGTGCACGAGTGGCGCTTCCCGGACGGGCACTCGGTCATCGTGCTCTCCGAGGGCCGCCTGATGAACCTGGGCAACGCGACCGGTCACCCCAGCTTCGTGATGTCGAACTCGTTCACCAACCAGGTGATGGCCCAGATCGAGCTCTGGACCAAGCCGGGCGAGTACGAGAAGCAGGTCTACGTGCTGCCGAAGCACCTGGACGAGAAGGTGGCCCGGCTGCACCTGGACGCGCTCGGCGTCCGGCTGACCACCCTCACCAAGAAGCAGGCGGAGTACCTGGGCGTGGACGTCGAGGGCCCGTTCAAGCCGGAGCACTACCGCTACTGAGCTGTCTCTGACGCGCCCGGCCATCACTCGATGGCCGGGCGCGTCCCTTTTCACCGCTTTATGCTGCGATTATGCCTTTCCGTCACCAACTATTTACCTTCGGTGCCGCCGCCCTGTTGGCCCTGCCGGCCGCTCCGGCCGCGGCCCGCCCGGCCAGCCCGGAGGCCGAGTTCCTGATCGCCGCCCACCAGGGCAACCTGGCCCAGATGACGGCCGGCCGGATCGCCGTCCGCAAGAGCGGCAACCCGGTGATCCGCAAGCTCGGCAAACGGTTCGCGGCCTACCACCGCAAGCTCGACGCCCAGGTCAAAGCCACTTCCGAGACCTTGGCGGTACGCCTGCCGGCCGAACCGAACTCCGAACAGCAGCAGCTCGCCGAGCAGTACCGGGCCGCCTCACCCGCCGCGTTCGACACCCTGTTCGTCACCACCCAGCTGGCCAACTACGAGCGGGCCGCCAAGCTCGCCGGTACCGCGCTCAAGATCAGCACTGATCCGGCAATCCGGGCGATCGTCACGTCGGCCGCCCCGGCGATCGCCGCAAACCGGGCCGCGCTGACCGCAGCCCGCGACCTACTCGCCTCGGAGCAGCCGCGACAATGATCGGATGAGCTACGAGGAGATCCTGTTATTCGCCCTGGGAGCGGTCGCGGTCATCATCGTGGTCCACTGGGTCACCGATAAAACCGGGCTCCCCGCCGCGGTCCTGCTGACGCTCGTGGGCATCGGCTACTCGTACCTGCCGGGCCCGAACCTGGTGCTCGACGAACATCTGATCCTGATGTTCGTCCTGCCGCCCCTGCTGTACAACGCGGCGCTGGACTCCTCGCTGCTCGACATCAGACGCAACATGCGGACGGTGATCAGCCTCTCGGTCGTCCTCGTGCTGATCACCGCTCTGCTGATCGGTTACGGCTTCTCGCTGTGGGTGGCCGGGGCCACCCTGGCGGCCGGTGTCGCCCTGGGCGCGGCGGTCGCCCCGCCGGACCCGGTGGCGGCCCTGGCCGTCGGCCGCAAGGCCGGCCTCCCCGGCAAGCTGATCACCCTGATCCAGGGTGAGGGACTGCTCAACGACGCGACCGCGCTGACGCTGCTCACCGTGGCGATCGCGGCGCACGAGGACGGCGACTTCTCCTTCGACAACGCGGTCGGCCGGTTCGTGATCTCCGCCGCCGGCGGCGTGCTCATCGGTGTCGTCGTCGCGTACGTCGTGCGTTTCCTCAAGCCGCTGCGGCACGACCCGCTCAGCGCCAACGCCCTGTCGATCATCACGCCGCTGGCCGCGTTCCTGGTCGCCGAGCACTGGCACCTGTCCGGTGTCCTCGCGGTCGTGGTGGCCGGCCTGATGGTCGGCCACGACACCCCGCGCTACACCACCGGTGCCAGCCGCCTGCAGACCGCCGCGGTCTGGCGGCTCATCGACTTCCTGCTGGAGGGTGTCGTCTTCCTGCTGATCGGCCAGCAGGTCCGCGGCATCGTCAGCAGCCTCCACGAGTACACCTGGACGCAGATCACCATCGCGCTGGCGGTCACCCTCGGTGTGGTGCTGCTGGTCCGCCCGCTCTGGCTGGTGGTCACCCAACTGCTGCCGCGCCAGCTGCACCTGCGCCTGGGCGGGCAGCAGGACGACGACGACCCGGACGGCTCCCGCCGCGAGTCGGCGCTCTCCGGCCGGGAGGTGACCGCGCTCAGCTGGGCCGGCACCCGCGGTGTCATCACCCTCGCCGCGATCTTCATCCTGCCGCAGAGCTTCCCGAACCGGGACCTGCTGGTGTTCTGCGCGCTCGTGGTGGTGCTGGTGACGCTGGTCGGCCAGGGCCTCACCTTCGCGCCGCTGGTCCGCCGGCTGGGCCTGCGGGCCGACCAGACGGACCGGGCGAAGCTGCGCAACGAGGCCCGCTCGGCCGCCGTCGTCGCCGCGCTGCACCGCCTCGACGACATCCAGGAGGAACAGCACGACAACGTCGAGGACGAGGCCATCGAGACGATGCGCAAGCAGCTCGAGATCCGCCTGGACCGGTACCGGCGGCGGCTCGACCTGCTGGAGCAGGTCGAGTCGACCGAGCTGCCGGAGTCCCCGCAGTACGAGGCAGCGCTGATGGTCCGCCAGGCCGTCATCGACGCCGAGCGCGAGGAGCTGCTGCGCTGGCGCGACGCGGGCCGGCTCAACGACGACAGCCTGCGGGTCCTCAACCGCGAGCTGGACCACGAGGAGCTGGTGCTGCCGAAGCGCCCGAGCCACTGACCCCGGCACGGCGGCATAGCGAAGGCAAGCCGGCTAGCCGATGTCGCGGCGGCGCAGGGCGATCAGGCCGGCGCCGCCGAGGGCGGCCGCGATCAGGGTCAGGACCAGCAGCGGTACGCCCGTGAACGCCACCGCCGGCACCCGCGGCACATGGGTGAACGGCGACACGTCGAGCACCAGCTGATCGAGCTCCAGCAGCGGCCCGGCCATCATCAGCGCCAGGCACCCGGCGATCGCCGCCCACGCCAGCGACGCCAGCCGGGGCAGCACCCCGATCAGCAGCATCGCCAGGCCGGCCAGCACCCAGACCGCGGGGATCTGCACCACCGCGGCGTTCACCAGCAGCGCGACGTCACCGTGCAGCAGCCCGGCCATCAGGCCCTCGGCGAGCAGCGCGGCGGCCGGCCCGATCAGGGCGAAGATCAGGTGGCTGCCGGCCCAGGCGAACCGGCTGACGTCGGTGCTGAGGATCGCCTCGGCGTGACCGGACTGTTCCTCGTCCCGCAGCCGCAGCGCGGCCTGCACCGCGTAGCAGGCGGCGATCACCCCGCAGATCGGCGCGACGGTGGCGAAGTAGCCGTCCAGCACGGTGTCCGTCCCGCCGATGCGGGCGAACACGTCACCCACCCCGGCCGAGTCCTCGGCGAGGGCGACCACACTGCTCGCGACCGCGCCGAAGATCAGGCCCAGCGCGGCGAACCCGGCGGTCCACCCGATCAGCAGCCCGCGGTGCAGCCGCCAGGCCAGCGCGACCGGTGAGCGCAGGGACGCGGCCGCGGTGGCCGGTCCGAGCCGCCCGGCGACCAGGCCGCCGCCCAGATCGCGGCGGGTCAGCAGATATCCCGCGCCGGCGACTGTGAGGATCGTGCACAGGACCGCCAGCGCGGCCGGCCCCCAGTCGTCCGTCCCGAACGGGAAGATCCGGTGCCCCCAGCCGAGCGGGGACAGCCAGGCCAGCCACCCCAGCGTGCCGTCGCCGAGCGCCGACACGTCCCCGGCCATCCGCAGCACATAGGACACCCCGAGGACCAGGACCGCGATGGTACGCGCCCCGCGCGCACCACCACTGATCTGCGCCGCGACCGCACCCACCCCGGCGAAGAACCCGGCGGTGACCGCGAACACCGTGCCCAGCGCCACCGATCCGGCGGCCGGCAGCCCGTGGCCGATCAGTGTCGCCGCCACCACGGCCCCCATCGCCAGCCCGGCCGCCATGGTCGCGGTCAGCGCGGCGGCCAGGGGCGCGAACCGGCCGACCACTGTCGCGCCGAGCAACTCGGTGCGCCCGGCCTCCTCGTCGGCGCGGGTGTGCCGGATGACCGTGAGCAGGGCGGCGAGCCCGACCATCACCGGGAGGAACCCGCCGCGCCACACGACCAGTTCCCCGACGCTGTCGCCGTGCAACGGGCCGTAGAGCGCGACGAAACCGGTGTTGGCGGCGCTGATGTGGGCGTACCCGATGCGTTCCTGGTCGGTGCTGAACAGCGTGTCGAAACCGGTGACGTAGATGTACGGCAGCAGGCCGAGCCCGAGCACCCAGGCCGGCAGGACGAACCGGTCACGCCGCAGGATCAGGCGCAGCAGCTTCCCCGTCCCGGTCATCGCGCGCCCGCCTCGTCCCGCGCTCCGGCTTCGTCCCGGGCGCCGGCCCCGTCCTGGGTGTAGTGCCGCAGGAAGATCTCCTCCAGCGACGGCGGCTGGCTGACCAGGCTGCGCACCCCGGCCGCGACGAGCGATCGCAGTGCCGGCTCGAGCGCGTCCGCCTCGACGTCGAAGGCGACCCGGCCGTCCTCCGTGGTCAGCCCGTGCACGCCGGGGATCGCGGCCAGCCCGTGCACCGGGCCCGCCAGCTCGGCCCGGATCGAGGTGCGGGTCAGGTGCCGCAGACCGGCCAGCGTGCCGGTCTCCACGGCCCGGCCCGCCCGGATGATGGTGAGCCGGTCGCAGAGCGCCTCGACCTCGGCGAGGATGTGGCTGGACAGCAGGACCGTCCGGTCTCCGCGCCTCTTCTCCTGGAGGATCACCTCCCGGAAGACCTCCTCCATCAGCGGGTCCAGCCCGGAGGTCGGTTCGTCGAGGATGAGCAGCTCCACATCGGAGGCCAGCGCCGCGACCAGTGCCACCTTCTGCCGGTTGCCTTTGGAGTAGGCCCGGCTCTTCTTGCGCGGGTCGAGCTCGAACCGCTCGATCAGCTCGTCGCGGCGCCCGCGGTCGAGACCGCCGCGCAGCCGGCCGAGCAGGTCGATCACCTCGCCGCCGGTCAGGGTGGGCCAGAGTGTCACGTCGCCGGGGACGTAGGCCAACCGGCGGTGCAACGCGGTCGCCTCGGCCCACGGGTCGCCGCCGAGCAGCCGAGCCGTGCCGCCGTCCGCGCGCATCAGGCCCAGCAGGACGCGGATGGTGGTGGTCTTGCCGGCCCCGTTCGGCCCGAGGAAACCGTGCACCTCGCCGACCGGGACCCGCAGGTCCAGTCCGTCCAGCGCGGTGACCGCGCCGAACCGTTTGATCAGTCCTTCGACATCGATGACATCTGCCATGACCTCTCGTCTCCCGTCCACGAATCATCGAGCCGGTCCAGCGCCTTCAGCGCCTGGTCGGCCTGCTCAGGAGTGAGGAGTGGCTGGCTGAAGATCTCCAGCGACGCGCGGATCATGCGCAGGTAGCCCGGCATCTCGCCGACGTCCTCGCCGAGGGCGGCGGAGAGCTGGTCGCGCATCAGGAACATGCCCATCTTCAGGGCGCCGAGGACCGCGACGAAGGCTCGCGCGTCGGACGTCTGCAGATCGGTGGAGGCCAGCCAGCGCTCGCCGTGCAGCACCGCCTGCTCGAACATGGCGGCACCGCGGGGCGAGCCGTCCATCAGCGAGCGGATCAGATATTGCTGCAGGGCCATCGCGTCGGGGGCGAGCGCGCCGCCCATCGTGGCCGACTCGGTGAACGCCATCTGGAGCTGCGCGATGCGGCCCATCGCGAACTCGTCGCAGGCGTCGCGCAGGCCCTCCTTCGACCCGAAGTGGTGCCGCAGCAGGCCGGAGGAGACGCCGGCGGCCTGGGCGATGTCCCGGATCGTGGCACCGGCGATGCCGCGCTCGGTGAAGAGCGCGATCGCGGCGTCCCGGATCCGGGCCCGGGCGGTCAGGTCGCTGTCACTACTCACGCGTGTAGCGTACTACACGCGTGTGTAGCCGCGCACTGTCGTCTATCTGCCGTTGACCGTCGCCTTGGTGACCGCGCTCGCGCTCAGCTCCCAGCGGGCCAGCAGATCGGTGTAGGTGCCGGAGTCGATCAGGCGCTGCAGGGCGCCCCGCAGACAGTCCCGCAGGGCCGCGTTGTCCTTGTCCACGGCGATCCCGAAAAGCCCCGGCTCGTACTGCTTGTCCGAAGCGAGCTGGAAGAACGCGCTGGTCTTCGCGTCGGTCGCGATGTACGACGCGGGCGGGTAGTCCTGCAGCACGGCCGCCACCCGGCCGGTCCGCAGCTCCACCAGCGCATCGGCGTTCGTCGGCAGGCTGTGGATGCTCAGCGTGGTGGTGCCGCAGGTGGCCCGCACCCGCTTCAGCATCTCCTCCTGATAGGTGCCCGCCTCGGTGGCCACCGCATGCCCGCAGAGATCGCCGAGCTCCTCGATCGCCCCCGGGTTGCCCCGCTGCACCAGGATCGACGTGCCGGTGGAGAAGTAGTTGACGAAGTCGGCCCGTTCCCGGCGCTCCGGCGTGTCGGTCATCGACGACAGCACCCCGTCGTAATTGCCCGCGTCGACCTCGTCGATGGCCGTGCTGAACACGCCCACCACCAGCTCGACCCGGATCCCGAGCACCTGACCGAGCGCGGCGGCCAGGTCCGGCTCGAACCCGATGATGGTGCGCCCGTCGGCGGAGAAGTACTCCATCGGCGCGTAGCTGGCGTCGGTCACCAGCCGGATGAATCCCTTGGTCCGGACCCCCTCGGGCAGCGCGGCGTACAACTCGGCGTCCTTGGCCACGATCCCGATCTCGTTCACCGCCCCGGCGGGGGTGATCTCTGTCTCCACACTGGAGCAGCCGCCGGCCGCGAGCACGAGCGCGGCTCCGGTCACTGCCACGGCCCGGCGCAGGCGCGTCATCGGCTCATCCCTTCGGTTGCGGTCACGTTCTGGCTTGCGGTCACGATCTCTTCCTCTGGTACGGCGAACCTGCGCGCGTCGATCTGCGGCCACGGCACCGGGCGGCCGATCAGATAGCCCTGCGCCTCGTCACAACCCGCCTCGATCAGCCACCGGTAGATCTCCGCGGTCTCGATCCCCTCGGCGGTGGCCCGGCTGCCCAGCCCGTGCGCCAGCTCGATCACCGACCGGACGATCGCCCGGCTCTGCGGGTCGTGCGCCACGTCCTTCACGAACTGCCGGTCGATCTTGATCTCGGCGACCGGCTTGCCGCGCAGCTGGGACAGACTGGTGAACCCGGCGCCGAAGTCGTCGATCGACAGGCCGACACCCAGGGCCGCCACCTCGGCGATCACCCGTTCCACCGTGGCGACGTCCCCGGCCAGCGCGGTCTCGGTGACCTCCAGGACCAGCCGGTGCGCCGGGGTCCCGGTCTCCGCGAGCAGCCTTGCCACCAGCGCCGGGAACCCCGCCACCTCGAGGTTGCGGGCCGACACGTTCACCGAGACCGCCCAGGACTGCCCGGCCGCGGTCCAGCCGAGCTGGTCGGTCAGCGCCCGGCGCAGCACCCACTCGGTGAGCGGGACGATCAGCCCGGAATGCTCCGCGGCGGGCAGGAAGTCCCCCGGCGGAACCATCCCGCGTTCCGGGTGCTGCCAGCGCACCAGCGCCTCCAGTCCCTCCACCTCACCGTCCGGCAGGCTGACCTTGGGCTGGTAGTGCAGCACCAGCTCGTCCCGCTCCAGCGCGTGCCGCAGCTCGGCCTGCACCTTCAGCCACTGGTGCGGGTGCGCGGCGTTGTCGCCGGAGTAGACGACGATGTCCGCGGTGCCACGTTTGGCCTGGTACATGGCCATGTCGGCGTGCTGCTTCAGGTCGTGCACACCGGAGCCGTGCTCGGGGTAGAGGGCGATGCCGAAGCTCGCCTCGATGCTCAGCGGAACACCGTCGAGCACCATCTCCGCACCGAGCCGCTCGCGGATGTCCTCCAGCAGCGCGACCGCCTCCGGGCCGCTCCGCCCGGGCAGCAACAGCGCGAACTCGTCGCCGCCGAGCCGGGCCAGGATGTCGCGCGGCCCCAGGCCGGCCCGGAACCGCTCGGAGACCTGGCACAGCAGGTCGTCGCCGGCATGGTGCCCGAGGGTGTCGTTGACCTCCTTGAAGCGGTTGAGGTCGACGAGCACCACGGCGCCGTGCTCACCGTCCCGGCGCGCCTGCTCCAGCCGCTGCTCCGCCCAGGCCCGGTACGCGACCCGGTTCGGCAGGCCGGTCAGGGCGTCGTGCAGGGCGTGGTGCCGCTGGTCGGCGGCGTACCGGCGCAGCGACCGGGTGGTCCACCAGGCGAGCAGCGCCAGCACCAGGTACAGCGCGACGAGACCGCCACCGATCCGCTTCACCGTGCGCATCACCAGCTGGTCACGCCGGTCGGCGATCGCCTGGTACGGCAGATACACCTCGAGCACCCCCACCGACTGGCCGGTCGCCCCGGCCAACAGCGGCTTCAGCACCCGGATCGTCTGGGTCTGCCCGGTGATCACGGTGGCCCGGGACTCACCTGCCGCGGCGGCCCGGAAGTCCGGGTCCGACACCGGCACACCGACACTCGTCGTACCGTCGTCGGAGAAGATCACCCGCCCGGTGAAGCCGCGCAGCCGCAGATGCTGCACCGAGCCCCGGTACACGGCCAGGCCGGTGGACTCCCGCAGCATGTCGTACTGCTCGGCGGACAGGCCCCGGCGGCTCAGGTCGACACCGAGGTTCTGCGACCCGGAACTGTCCAGCGCCGGCGCGACCACCATCTGCGCGATCACGTCGGCCTGCGACAACCCCTGCATGCGACCCTGCTCGGCCGCGTCCCGGCGGTAGTCCTGCAGGACGAGCGCGCCCAACGCGACCACCGGCACGAGACTGGCCACCGCGTAGGTCACGAACAGGCGGGAAGTGCTCCCCGCTCGCGGCCGAGCCCGGCGTATCCACATGCGGATCAGATCGACGCCCGGCCGGGCCGGATGAGGGATTTCAGGGTGGCGGCGCCGCGCCCGTCATGATCGCCACCGCGTCGGACATCGAATGCTCACCCGGGTCGATCACCGCGATCCGGCGGCCCAGGCGCTGGATGTGGATCCGGTCCGCCACCTCGAAGACGTGCGGCATGTTGTGGCTGATCAGGATCACCGGCAGACCCCGGTCCCGGACGTCGCGGATCAACTGCAGGACCCGGTTGCCCTCCTTCACCCCGAGTGCCGCCGTCGGCTCGTCGAGGATCACCACCTTGCTGCCGAACGCCGCCGACCGGGCCACCGCGACGGCCTGCCGCTGGCCGCCGGAGAGCGACTCCACGGCCTGGCCGATGTTCTGCAGCGTGCCGACCCCGAGCTCGCTCATGTGCCGGGCGGCCTCGGACCGCATCCCCTTACGGTCCAGCATCCGCAGGACCGAGCCGAGCGGTCCGGCCCGGCGCTGCTCCCGACCGAGGAACAGGTTGTCGGCGATGTCCAGGCCGGGGGCGACCGCCAGGGTCTGGTAGACGGTCTCGATCCCGGCGGCACGGGCCTCCATCGGATTACGGAACCGCACCGGCTGCCCGTCCAGCAGGATCTCGCCGCTGTCCGGGACGAGCGCGCCGGAGAGCGCCTTGATCAGACTCGACTTGCCGGCGCCGTTGTCGCCGATCACCGCCAGGATCTCCCCCGGCAGCAGGTCGAGGTCACTGCCGTCGATCGCGACGACCCGCCCGTACCTCTTGGTCAGGCTTTTCGCCTGAAGCACCGGAACCGCGGTCTCCGTCACGATTTCACCTTCCTGATCCACTGGTCCAGGGAGACCGCGATCAGGACCAGCAGGCCGATCGCGAAGCCCTGCCAGACCACCTCGACGCCGGCCAGTTGCAGGCCGTTGCGGAAGACGCCGACGATCAGCGCGCCGATCAGGGTGCCGATCACCCCGCCGCGGCCACCGAAGAGGCTGGTCCCGCCGAGCACGACAGCGGTGATCGAGTCCAGGTTGTACTCGGTGCCGACGTTCGGGCTGGCCGACGCGAGCCGCCCGATCAGGATCCAGCCGGCCACCGCGTAGAGCAGACCGGCCGTGGTGTAGACCGAGAACAAGACCCGGCCGGTACGGATACCCGCGAGCCGGGCCGCCTCGACGTCGTCGCCGGTCGCGTACACGTGCTTGCCCCAGGCGGTCCAGGTCAGCGCGTACGCGAAGAACCCGAACAGCAGCAGCATGATGATCGAGCCGTAGCTGAGCCGGAAGTCCCCGATCGGGATCGCGTCGCCGGTCCACGTCATCAGCCCCGGCATGTCCGCGCCGCGCACCGTCTCGCTGTTGCTGACCACCGAGTTGAGCGAGAAGAAGATGGTCAGCGTGCCGAGCGTGACGATGAACGGTGGCAGCTTGATCCGGGTGACCAGGATCCCGTTGATCGCGCCCATCGCCGTACCGCAGGCGAATCCGAGCAGCAGCGCGAGCGGCGCCGGCACGCCCGCGTCGGTGGCGAACAGCGCCATCAGGATCGACGAGAACACCGCGATCGCCCCGGCGGACAGGTCGATGCCGGCCGTCAGGATGATCAGGGTCTGCCCGAGCGCCAGCGTCGCAATGACAGTTACCTGCAACAACACCAGGGACAGGTTGGCGGCGGAGAAGAATCGGGAGTTGACGATCGAGAAGGCGACGATCGCCACCATCAGTACGGCGAGCGGCCCCAGCACCGGATTGCCGTGCAGCCGGTGTTGCAGGCGCAGCCCGAACGAGTCGGGCCGCCGCACCTCGAAGTCAGCCGCGGTGGCGGACATTCTCACCCCCAGCAGTTCTGCTTGCCCCACGCGGAGTCCTTCGCCTCCACGCCGGCCTGCGGCTCGTCGGTGATCAGTTCCACGCCGGTGTCGACGAAGTTCTTGCCGGTGGTGTTCTGCGGCCGGGCGCCGGTCCTCGCGTACTCCGCGATCGCCTGCACCCCCATCTCGGCCATCTTGACCGGGAACTGCATCGAGGTCGCCCCGATGACCCCGTTCGCCACGTTGTCCACACCGGGACAGCCGCCGTCGACCGAGACGATCGTGACGTCCTGATCCCTGCCGGCCGCCTTGAGCGCCTGATAGGCGCCGGCCGCGGCGGGCTCGTTGATGGTGTAGACCAGGTTGATCGACGGATCCTTCTGGAGCAGGTTCTCCATCGCGGTACGCCCACCCTCCTCGTTGCCGTCGGTGACGTCGTGCCCGGCGATCCGCGGATCGGTCTCGTCGCCGATCCGGCCCGGGTCGCTCACGTCCACCCCGAAGCCCTCCAGGAACCCCTGGTCCCGCTGCACGTCCACGGAGACCTGGTTGGCGTTGAGGTCGAGCATCGCGATCCGCGCCTGCTTCCCCTCCTTCTCGAACTTCGTCTTCGCCCACCGCCCGATCAGCCGCCCCGCCTCGTAGTTGTCGGTGGCGAACGTGGCGTCGGCCGCGTCGACCGGCTCGACCGGGGTGTCCAGCGCGATGACCAGCATCCCGGCCTCGTGCGCCCGGTCGATGGCGGGCACGATCGCCGAGGAGTCGTTCGGTGTGATCAGGAAACCCTCGGCGCCGAACGAGATCAGGTTCTCGATCGCCAGCACCTGCGCCTCGTTGTCGCCGTCCACCCGCCCGGCGAAGGTCTGCAACTCGACGCCGTACTGCCCGGCGGCCGCCTGGGCCCCGTTCTTCATTGTCACGAAGAACGGGTTGGTATCGGTCTTGGTGATCAGCCCGACGATCGGCTCGCCGGTGCCTCGATTGCAGGCGGCACCGGTGAGCACGAGCATCAGGCAGACCGCAGCCTTTCCGATCCCGCGCATACGTCCTCCGAAGGCATCGAGAGGTGACGTTGCCTTGGAGTAGACGCCCACCCCTGCGGGGTGTCAACAGCTGGCTTTCCGGCGGTCACGGACGGCTACGAGTCCGCGTACCTCCGCCGCCCCGCGGTAGGCGACGCTTTCGCTGTCCGTAAACGGCCACAGTTCCGGGACCCATGTCCGGGTACGGCCACGGTTCCGGAACCGTTCCGGCGTACCTGGCAAGAACAGACAATTAGGATTGTCGTCATGCGGCTCGTCCTGATCAGCGACACCCACGTCCCCAAACGCGCCCGCGATCTGCCCGCCCCGCTCTGGTCCGCCATCGACACCGCCGACGTAGTGATCCACGCCGGCGACTGGGTCGACGTCGCACTCCTCGACCGGCTCGAAGCCCGTTCCACCCGGCTGATCGCCTGCTACGGCAACAACGACGGCCCAGCACTGCGCGCCCGGCTCCCCGAGATCGCGCACGCCACCCTCGACGGCGTACGCCTGTCCGTCGTCCACGAGACGGGCCCGGCCACCGGCCGCGAAAAACGCTGCACCGCCCGGTTCCCCGACACCGACGTGCTCGTCTTCGGCCACTCGCACATCCCCTGGGACACCTTCGCCCCGACCGGCCTGCGCCTGCTCAACCCCGGCTCACCCACCGACCGCCGCCGCCGGCCCACCCACACCTGGATGTCCGCCACGATCACCACCGGCACCCTGCACGACGTCACCCTCCACCACCTGCCACCCCGTACGCCATGATCCCCACGTGACATCGACCGGCGTACGACACCGGGCTGCTGCACCTGATCGCCCTGATGTTGCTCGGAAAGCACGAACCCGCCGTGACCGGGTGACGGTCGGCGGCGGGTTGCGGTTCGATCCGGCTGGTTCTCAGTGCTGTCTCAACCGGCGCGGGACAACACTGAGAACCAGTCAGGATCTATCGGCTCGGGCGGTCAGCCGAGGGAGACCGACGGGTAGAGGGGGAACGGGGCGAGCAGCTCGGAGGCCTGCTTGCTGATCCGGTCGGAGAGGGCCGGGTCCAGGGCGAACTTGGCCTTCGAACCCTCGGCCGGGCTGGTGTTCGCCAGCACGGTGTGGATCAGGTCGGCGATCTGGTCCATCTCGGCGACGCCCAGGCCACGGGTGGTCAGCGCCGGGGTACCGATCCGGATGCCGGAGGTGTACCAGGCGCCGTTCGGGTCGTTCGGGATCGCGTTGCGGTTGGTGACGATGCCGCTGTCCAGCAGAGCCTGCTCGGCCTGCCGGCCGGTGATGCCGAACGGGTGCACGTCGAGCAGCACCAGATGGTTGTCGGTACCACCGGACACCAACTGCACGCCGCGCTTCAGCAGACCCTCGGCGAGCGCCTGGCTGTTCGTGACGATCTGGTGCGCGTAGGTGGAGAACTCCGGCTTGCGCGCCTCCGCGAACGCCAGCGCCTTCGCCGCCATCACGTGCGGCAGCGGGCCACCGAGAACCATCGGGCAGCCGCGGTCCACCTGCGGCGCGAGCTCCGGCTGGCAGAGCACGGCGCCACCACGCGGGCCACGCAGGCTCTTGTGGGTGGTGGTCGTGACGATGTGCGCGTGCGGGATCGGGTTGTAGTCGCCGGTGAACACGCCACCCGCGACCAGACCGGCGAAGTGCGCCATGTCGACCATGAACGTCGCGCCCACCTCGTCGGCGATCTCGCGCATCTTCGCGAAGTTCACCTTGCGGGGGTACGCCGAATACCCGCCGACGATCACCGCGGGCTTGAACTCCTTGGCGCTCTCCCGCAGTGCCGCGTAGTCGATCTGCCCGGTCGCCGGATCCACGCCATAGCTGCGCTGGTCGAACATCTTCCCGGAGATGTTCGGCCGGAACCCGTGCGTGAGGTGGCCACCGGCGTCCAGCGACATGCCCAGCAGACGCTGGTTGCCGAACGCCTGCCGCAGCTCCGCCCACTCGGCATCGGTCAGGTCGTTGATCTGCCGCTTCTTGAACTTCTTCAGGTACGGCACCTCGACCCGGTCGGCGAGGATCGCCCAGTACGCCACCAGGTTCGCGTCGATCCCGGAGTGCGGCTGGACGTACGCGTACGGCGCGTCGAAGAGAGCCTTGGCGTGCTCGGCGGCAACCGACTCGACGACATCGACGTTCTGGCAGCCGGCGTAGAAACGACGGCCGACCGTGCCTTCCGCGTACTTGTCGGAAAGCCAGTTACCCATGGCGAGCAGGACGGCCGGGGAAGCATAGTTCTCGCTCGCGATCAGTTTCAGCGACTCACGCTGGTCCGTCAGCTCCTGCGCGATCGCATCGGCGATCCGCGGCTCGACAGACCGGACCACCTCGAGGGCGGATCGGAAAGCGATCGATTCGGCGTTCAACTCAGACATGGGACCTCCCTATCACTAGTGAAGAGGCCCAGGCGCACGGCAAGTCGTCGTCTCGACGAGGCCGCTCCCCGATGGTCAGCCCATCCGAACGCGCCAGTCACGGCCCGCCCGCCAGCATACCGGCGCCGTCGCTCGACAGCACACGCAATGCCGCCTACCTCACCACGCCGCTGCTCGCCAATTCCGCAGAATCGCCTGATGCAACTCGTCGATCGACGCGTTGAGCCCGACGGCGCTCAGATAGACGCCGTGGAAGCCGACTCGGCGGTTGCTCCAGTGCGCCATCCTGGCCCCACCGTTCTCGAAATCCCGGGCGAAATCCTCCGCCAGGTCGAACGTCAAGAGCTCCTGGTTGTGGCCCGGCACCCGCCGTACATCCCGAACCGCGGTCCACGGGATCACCTGCGCCGAGATCCGGTCCACCCGCAGACCTTCCCGCGAGATCTCCACGACCGGCCGCCGGCCCCGAAGAAACAGCCGTCTCGCCACCTCGACGGCGATTCCCACCACACACCCGACGAGCACACACCACAGCACGTTGGACGGCCAGACCGCATCAGCCGCCGCTTCCAGCAAAAACATAGCCGGCACCACAGCCCAAACCGCAACCAACACGATCAATAGAACCGTGCGCCCCATGGACCGATACACAAGCATCCGCAACCCTCCCATCCACGAACGCATATTGCACCCCAAAGCCACAAAGCGCAGCCCCCACCACCAGCAACCCCCTCTGAGCACCCCGCGGTGCAGCCCCAATAGCAACAAGCTCGAGCGCCGAGCCGTGCACCCCCCTGCCAATAGCGACAAGCTTCAGCGCCGCTCCCCACCACCCACC
>NZ_BOMZ01000123.1 GCF_016862455.1 Actinoplanes utahensis | reverse complement strand
GTGCGTCGATACCAACACGCCGATGAGCGAGGCGATCGACGTGTTCCGCGGCGTCAGGAAGGAGCAGGTCAGCAAACCTGAATGGAAGCCGGGCACGGAGTGCCGCAGCTGGACCATGCTCAACGAGGTCGGCGTCGCGGTGTGCGCCGACGCCAAGGGGATCTCGGAGATCGAGGTGCATGTGCCAGCCGGGCAGGACGTGTATCTGGCCTCCGACGGCGGCACCTTAACCTTCCCGAACACCCTGGCGGGGATCAGTAAGCAGCTGACCGACTTCACCGACTATCAGCCGTACGCCCTGGAAGAGTTCGACGGCGAAGGGGACTGGCGGCAGAAGCACTCCTGGCACTACCGGGGCTCTGAGGGCATCGTGCTCGCCGACATCCATGTCAACAACTCGACCAGCACGCCCTGGAACCTCCGCAATGACAACGGATGCGACTACCAGGGCATGCTGGGCAGGACCGAGAAACTCAGCGTGCAGTTTGTGGAAGTCACACGAGCCGGCGAGGACCAGCTACCCGGCGAGGAGTGCCCCGCGGTGTACGTGAGGTAAGGGCGGCCGGGTTCGCCGCCGATAGGGTCGCTGGCTGCCCAATCCGGTTGGGCGTCCGGGTTTGCCGGGGCCGGCATGGTTGCGTGGACACGACCGGAAGGGGCCCGAGTAAGGTGCGGCCTTTCCGCTTCTCGGCGGAGTCAGTGAGCCGAGGGTGCGAACCGGGAGGCGCGTTCGGCGCGTGTCGTCGCGACGAATCAGGGCGTGAGCGTGGCCTGGACATCGGCGCATTGCCTGCGGCGATGCCTGCAGGTGCAGCGTGACACGTGCCGCTGAGTCCGGCCGTGGTCCCGGTCGGCGGAGTCTTCCTCGCGCTGACCACAACTCCGGACAACCACCGCCGACCGCGGTCGGAGACCTTTCCTAAACCTTCTCTGGGGACCCGGAATCAGACGAATCGACCGCAACGCCGACCAGGCCCGCAAGGGTATCGACCCGGCGATGTGGGAGTACGCCTGCCGGGGCAGCGAGACCGTGGGCTGGGCCGGGCATCCACAGCACCACACGAAGCGATCCGATGCGGGTGACGCATCTATTGAACGGGTAGGCGGAACGACATGCTGTCGCTGCGGGGCGGTCGACGGATCGGAGCGAGGACCAGTCTCGTCGGCCAGCCGGTTCCTGGCGCTGTTCGGCGATGCCCGCCAGACGCCTGACAAGAGCAGCTCATGCAACTCTCGCTCGACACGGGCATCGACTGGCGCCAGTTCAACCTCGCATCACCGCTAAGATCTATCCCGAGGCCCCGGCCCACGGGGACTTGTCGTGTGACTGGATGTGGTAACAGAACAAACTGGGACCACTTCTATCCGCTTTCCGGTGAGCCGGACGGCCTGCACTTCGAGTGCTTGACCATGCTCGCCGCCTGGGCCGAGTCCACCTCCCGGGTGGAGATCGGCGCACTGGTGGCCTGCAACAGCTACCGCAACCCCGACCTGCTCGCCGACATGGCCCGCACCGTCGACCACATCTCCGAAGGCCGCCTGATCCTCGGCATCGGCTCCGGCTGGTTCGAACGCGACTACACCGAGTACGGCTACGAGTTCGGCACCGCCGGCGGCCGCCTCGACGACCTCGCGACCGCGCTCCCCCGCATCGAGTCGCGCTGGGAGAAGCTGAACCCGAAGCCGACCCGCGACATCCCCGTCCTGATCGGCGGCGGAGGCGAGAAGAAGACCCTGCGCCTGACGGCCAAGCACGCCGACATCTGGCACAGCTTCTCCGACCCGGAGACCCTCGAACGTAAACTCGGCATCCTCCGCGGCCACTGCAACGACGTCGGCCGCGACCCCTCCGAGATCGAGATCTCCGTCATGGGCAACACCGAGAACCGCGACAGGATGTACGAGCTCGGCGCCCGCCTCTTCACCATCCACACCGGCGGCCCCACCCCCGACCTCACCGAACTCCGCGAGTTCCTCACCTGGCGCGACAAGCTCAACGCGTAGGACCCCGATGGCGAGGATCGACGGGGGTGTCGGCTGACGCCCCGTCGATCCTCGTCTTTCGCATGCCGGGCTCGGGCACGACGGCTTCCGTCCGTCGGCGGACAGCTCGTCAGTAGTCCTTGTCGTCTTCCTCGGAGAGCTCGAGCAGGACGTCGGCCGCATCGTGGTTGCCGTTCGCGGCCAGACGCCTCAGCTCGTCCATGTCGCCCCGTTCACCGGCCAGCTCCACGAGCTGTGCAGCCGCGTCGGCGCTGCCCTCGTCAACGAGACGGCGCAGCTCGTCCATGTCGCCGCGTTCACCCGCCAGCTCGACCAGCTCGCCGATGGCGTCACCGTCGCCCTGCGCCGCCCGGGCCCGCAGCTCCGTCAGATGGTTGTCGGTCATCGTGGCCGCCCCTGTCCGTCGAGTCGTCGTCCTTCCGCTGCCGAGCCTCCGAGCATCGGCCGGCCGATGATCAAGCTCGGTGTTCGGTGGTTCCTCGAGCTTGTGCTTTCGTAACGTGCTGCGCCGTACGCGTCAAGAAGTCGCCGAGGGGTCTGCGGGAGCCGGCCGTCATCGGTTAGCGTCCATCCCGCTGCTGTCCGGCCGTCACCGAGGGGACCCCGATGCACGAGTGCTCCGACGGCATCCCGCTCCGCGATCCGCAGGGCCCGTTGCCCCCGTGGTGGGGGTTCGTCCTCGCCGTGGTGTTGGCCCTGCCTCCCTTCGCCGGGTTCCCCCAGCTGTTCCACCTCATGGGTGGAGCCGTCGCCCTCACCGTCACCCTGCTCGTCGAGGCGGCGATCGTGGTCGCCACCGTGGCGTGGTTCCGCCGGAAGATTCGTGACCTGCCCGCCGGGCCGTTCCTGGCCGGCATCCTGTGCCCGCACGGTGTCCAGCTCACCGATCCGGTTTCGGCCGGCCGGCTGCTGACCTGGCCGGAGATCGGGGATCTCCAGGCCGTCCGGGCGGGTCTCCGGACGGTCGTGGTCGTCCGGCCGGCCCGCTCCGCCGGGCGCACCGGTCTGCCGCCGGCGTCCCGCCTCGTCGGGCATCGCGCTGTCCCGGACGATCCGGCCTGGCTCTGGCTGGGGTTCCTGCTCCCGTTCCGGGTGGGGCGAGTCCGGGCCGCGGTGGAGACCTGGCGCGCGGTGAGTTCCGCCCCGGCCGGCCGGCTCAGCGGGTAGCGGCTCCCGGCCAGCCGAGGTGCGGGGCGATCAGGGTGGCGGTGTCGGCGAGGATCTGTTCGTAGTCCTCGCGGTCGAACTCGTACGGCAGTTCCAAGCGCAGCGCGGTCGCGGTGGCCACGACCGGGTCGGCGTGCAGCCGTTCGACGATCTCGGTGGCCGTGCCGACCATGTCGGGAGCGAAGAGGGTACGCCGCTCGCCGTGCGGTTTCCGGGTGCGGTCGTGCCGGCTCCGCGCGTACTCCTGGTAGCGCTTGCGGGTGCGGCGGTCGGCGCCGTCCAGCGGCACGATCACCCGGCCGACCGCGATCGGGCCGGCCTGCTCGAACGCCGAGAACTCCGCGATGAGCTGCGACTGCGCGGTCACGAAGTCGTCGCTGCGCTCCCCCGACACGATGTTGCCGGTCAGCAGGCCCAGCCCGTTGGCGCCGGCCCAGCGGACCGAGCGGGAGCTGCCACCGCCGTACCAGATCCGCCCTTCGAGACCCGGACTGTACGGCTGGAGCCGGGGCCGCTGCGTGTTGCCGGGCGAGTGGATCACCGTGTCCGGGCCGCCGAGGTATTCGCCGCGCAGGTTGGCGAGGAGCCGCTCGATCCGGCCGTACCCCAGGTCGAAGTTCCGCCAGTCGCCGTCGAAGACCAGATCGCCGAGGAGGTCGGCGTGCGGCGGCGGGCCCGCGCTGAAACCGATCTGCAGGCGCCCCCGGGACAGCACGTCGGCCAGCGAGAGGTCTTCGGCGAGCCGGAACGGGCTCTCGTACCCGATCGGGATGACCGCCGCGCCGAGGTGGATCCGGCTGGTCCGCTGGCTTGCGGCGGCCAGGAGGACCGCCGCCGAGCCGACACCGTGTTCCAGGTGCCGCTGCCGGATCCAGGCGCCGTCGAAGCCGAGGCCCTCCCCGTAGACGAACAGGTCGAGGGTCGCGTCGAGCCCGCTGAACGGGTCGTCGTCCGGGAAGTTGCCGGGGGTGAGGAACGCGAGGGATCGCAGGCTGCCCATGGGATCGACTCTATTACCTATGGACTCAATAGGATATAGCCCGCGTCACCGATAGCCGACGTAGACGACGACCTGCCCGGCCCGGATGTGCGATCCCACGCTGACGAACGCGGGGTCGGTCAGTGTCGGCGGCTCGTTCCGCCACTCCGCCACGCCCATCTCCCGCGCCAGCTCCTCGGCCGTCTGTCCCGCCGCCGGCTGCAGGGTCAGGCTCCATCCGCAGCCGCCGGACCCGCACGACCGGGTGTCCTCGACCACCGTCGCACCGGCCGGCACCTCCGGGATCCGCCATCGCGGCGGCATGCTCAGCTCGGCTCCGAGCGTCGCCGTCCCGAGGAACCGGCCGCCCCAGCAGCACGCCGCCAGCCCCGCCACGATCGACACACTCCAGAGGACGGTCCGGGATCTCATCGCGACAGGGTAACGACCGTGACGAACTCAGGCCGAGACCGCGACGGTCGCCGGGACTCGTACCGTCCGGACGGCGGTGACCAGGCCGGCCAGTCCGGCCGCCAGCGCCGCGACGGCGACGATGCCCAGCCAGGTCGGCAGGGCCTGGCCGGGCCAGATCCGGTCGGTGCGGACCGCGGTGAAGGAGAGGACGCCGGCGAGCGCGGCGGGGGTGCCGGCCAGGACCCCGGTGAGGACCAGCACCAGCGCCTCGGCGCCGACCATCCGCAGCACCTGGCTCCGGGTGGCGCCGGCCAGCCGCTGCTGCCCGAACTCCCGGCGGCGGAAGGCGGTGGCCGAGGCGAGACTGTTGATCAGCAGCAGGCAGCAGAACACCGTGACGATGCCGACGACCACCAGGTTGAGCGTCTCCAGGTTCCGGTCCTCGACCGAGCGGGTCAGGCCGGACCCGGCGATCGCGTCGCTCTCCACCGCCTGCAGGCACAGTGTCACGGTGGCCATGCCGACGAACAGGATCAGCGGCATCAGCACCCCGGCCAGCTCGGTGGCGCGGCGGCGCAGGTTGAGCACGGCCAGGTGCCCGCCGGCGCCGAACAGCAGCCGTAACGGGCCGCCGAGGGCCGGGATCAGCGCTCGCACCAGGGCCGGCGAGAACGCGGCCAGCCCGGCGGAGATCAGGATCGATCCGAAGGCGGGGGCGGCCATCAGCGCCGGCTCGGTGGGATCCATGGCGAAGGTGGCTCCGACACCACCCGCTCCGGCGGTGACGGCGAGCGCGCCGGCCACCGTCCGCAGCCGGTGGCGGCCGGGACGGCCGCGGGTCACCCGGCGGACCGCCAGCCAGGCCGCCCCCGCCGCCGCCGAAAGCGTGACGCCGAAGCCCGCGCCGAGCCCGATCGGCCCGAGGACGTGATCGACACCGGCGGCGACCTGGCCGGTCTCGTGGAGCCGGGCGACCAGCGCCCGCCCGCCGAGCACCGCGGGACCGACGGCGAGGAGGGCTCCGGCCGTCGCGACCAGCAGCGCCTCGCCGATCACCATCCGGATGATCTGGCCCGGGGTGGCGCCGGTGCGGCGCAGCAGATCCATCTCCTCGGAGCGCTGCCGCACGGTGAGCGTCAGCGTGGACGCGACGCCGAGCAGGACCAGCAGGGTTCCGTAGCCGCCCACCACGCCGGCGGTCAGGGTGAGCGACTCGGCGCTGCCCGGGTCGATGCCGGGTTGCTGCGCGGTGTCGTGCAGGGAGTTGAACAGGATCACGACGGCGGCGCCGAAGAACGCGGCGAGCAGGGTGGCGGCGAGGCGCCCGGGACGCTGCCGGACCGACCGGACGGCGAGAGCGAACATGGTCAGACCCCCGTTCCGACGGCCTGGTCGCCCAGGTGGGCGAGCCGTGCGGCGATGGCGTCGGCCGAGGGGCGCCGCAGTTCGCCCGCCGGGTCGAGCCGGCCGTCGGCGAGGAAGATCACCGAGTCCGCGTAGCTCGCCGCGACCGGGTCGTGGGTCACCATCACCACGGTCCGGCCGTGCCTGTCCACCGCCGAGCGCAGCAGCGCGAGCACGTCCCGCGCGCTGCGGGTGTCGAGCGCGCCGGTCGGCTCGTCGGCGAACACCACGCTCGGCGCGGTGACCAGCGCCCGCGCCACGGCGACCCGCTGGCGCTGCCCGCCGGACAGCTGATCGGGCCGGTGGTGCAGCCGATCCCCGAGCCCCACCTCCTCGAGCAGGGCGATCGCCCGGGCCCGGTCGACGCGCTTGCCGGCGAGGGTGAGCGGCAAGGTGGCGTTCTGCAGGGCGGTGAGCGTCGGCAGCAGGTTGTACTGCTGGAAGACGAATCCGATGCGCTCACGCCGGAACCTGGTCAGCCGGGTCTCGCTGCCGCCCGGCATCGGCTCGCCGTTCACCTCGACCAGTCCGGAGTCCGGCCGCTCCAGCCCGGCCGCGCAGTGCAGCAGGGTGGTCTTGCCGGACCCGGACGGTCCCATGACCGCGGTGAAGGACCCGGTGGCGAGGTCGAGGGACACCCCGTCCAGCGCCGTCACCGCGGCCTCCCCACTGCCATAGGCCCGCCGGACCCCGGTCAACCGCAATGCGCTCATGCCAATTCCTCCGAATCATCATTCGCCGAATGAGTGTTCGGCGAATCTGTAGTCGGTTATAGACTGTGCGACCGAGGGACGTCAAGGGAGGACGAGATGGGCGTACGGCAGAAGCGGGCGGCGGAGACACGTGAGGCGCTCAAGGCGGCGGCTCGCGCCCAGTTCGTCGAGCGCGGCTACCTGAACACGAAGATCACCGACATCACCTCGGCGGCCGGCCGAGCCACCGGCGTCTTCTACGACCACTTCAGCGACAAGGAGCAACTGCTCCACGAACTGTTGCGGGAGATGCACGACCAGGCCGGCGCCCACCTGACCGGCCCGCATCCCCGCGAGCACGACCTCACCGACCGGCAGGAGCTCCGCGACCACCTGGGCGCGAGCTGGCGGGTGATGCGCGACAACCTGCCGGTGGTGACCGCCCTGTTCGAGTCCACGATGTCCGGCGGCCCCGGATCCGACCGCGCCTGGCGCAGCCTCACCGGCGACACGGCCGTCATCCGCGAACACCTCGACTGGCTGCGCGAACGCGGTCACACCCTCCCCGGCGACCCCACCCTGATCGCCGCCGCCATCGGCGGCATGCTGTCCATGCTGGCCTACGCGGTCCTGCCCTCCGGCGCCACCGCCCTGTCCGACGACGAGATCGTCGACTCCCTCACCGCCTTCGTCCTGCACGGCCTGGCCGGCCCCACCGCCGCAGACCCCAACCCCTGACGATCACAACCGTGCTTCGGTACGCCGTGGGCCGCCCCCGCCGGACCCCACGTCCCGTGCCAGTCCACGCGAGGCGGTCCCGGCACCGGACCGCAACGCGGCCACCGGGCCGAATGCGGTGGTCGCGCTACCACCAGCCGCGCCCTCGGCGCTCCCTGACAGCCCCGACACAAGACAGCCCGCGATCCCCGCCGCGCCCTGCCCGGGGCAAGCCGATCCAGCCCGTAATCACCCCGGCACCCTGCCCGGGCAAAGCCGACCCAGCTCGCAATCACCACAGCACCCTGTCCGGGTAAGAGCCGACCCAGCCCGCAATCACGCAGCGCCCTGCCCGGGCGAAGTCGACCCGGCCGCAATTACCACGACACCGTGCCAGGGAAGCCGATCTGGCCCGCCCTCACGGCGACCACGGCGCAACCGGCTCGGGCACCCGTTCCTCCGCGAGGCGCTCCGCAGGAGGGAAGCCGGACCGGCATCCGTCCACTGTTCTCGGGCATCGCCCGCCGTAACCGAGTTCCCCCGGGTCAGGTGACCGACCCCGTGGGACTGCGGAGGCGCTTGGGCGGGAGGAAGTGGACTCGCCTCTTCGTACCGTCACGATCAGGGGGTTGATCTCCGACCCTGGACCCGTCATCACTGCGGTGATCGGCATCGGGCCGCATCATGGGTCGATGTCCGCCATCGTGCATCCATCGTTCGTCGTCACCGGGGGCGCCCAGGGGATCGGCCGGATCATCGCCGAGCGCCTGTCCGCCGAGGGGCACGTCGTGGTCCTTGACCTGGCCGAACGCCTCGCCGACGTGGGCTCCGCGACCGGCGGGCCGCGACCGGGCCGGCCGATCGCCGCCCGGCGCGGAGGTGTCACCCTGGTCAGCGGCGACGCCGCGGATCCGGCGGTCGCGCGGCGCGCCGCCGAGACGGCCGAAGCGGCCGGGCCACTGGCCGGCTGGGTCAACAATGCGGCGATCTTCCGTGACGCCGGGCTGGAGCGGGCCACCGCCACCGAGGTCCTCGACCTGGTCACCGCCAACCTGGCGCTCGCGGTGACCGGCTGCCACACCGCCGTGAACCACCTGCTCCGGCACCGGCGCCCCGGCGCGATCGTCAACGTCTCCTCGCACCAGGCGCAACGCCCGGTCCGCGGCGCCCTCCCCTACGCCACTGCGAAAGCCGCCGTCGAGGGTCTGACCAGGGCGATCGCCGTCGACCACGGGCCCGACCGGATCCGGGCGAACGCGGTGGCGCTCGGCTCGATCGTCACCGCCCGATTCGAGGAGTACCGGGCGGCGCATCCCGAGGTCGACACGCAGATGGCCGCGCTGCATCCGCTCGGCCGTCCCGGCACGGCGGAGGAGGTCGCCGACGCCGTGGCGTTCCTGCTGTCACCCGCGGCCGCGTTCGTCAACGGCGCGATCCTGCCGGTCGACGGCGGCCGCTCGGCGAACGGCCCCGACCCCGAGGCCCGGTGAGGCGCGGAATCCCCTGCGGATGGGCAGACGTCCAAGCCCCACCCCCGAGGCCCGGTCAGACACGGGATCCCCTGCGGATGGGCAGACGTCCAAGCCCCACCCCCGAGGCCCGGTCAGACACGGGATCACCTGCGGATGGGCAGACGACCAAGCGCCACCCCCGAGGCCGGAAAGACCAGCGGTCACGTGCGGGTGGGCAGGCGTCCGGGGGTGACGCGGCCGAGGCCGGAGGCGGCCGCCTCCTCGAAAGTCATCCGCAGCGCGGGGACGTCCAGGCTCAGGTGACGCAGCAGATCGTGATGCCGGGCCGCGGCGGCTCCCGGCCCGCTCAGCACGGTGCCGAGAGCGGCCTGATCGACGGGCCCGGCGGCGAGCAGGGTGAAGGGGGCCGGATCGTCGCCGTACGGGCCGTGCGGGCGCGGCTCGTCCTCGGAGTAGGCGCGGCCGAGCCGGTCGATCAGGAAAGGCACATCGTTCTCGTCCCAGTTCGTAATGGTGTGTCCTTGCTCGGAGTGGTAACCGTGCACCTTGCCGCCCGTATGGAAGATCGCGACGGAGAGCAGGTCCGGGTCGTACACCTCGAAGGACGCCGCAGGTCCACCGGTCGCCTCACTGATCCGGCACGCCAGGTGGTTGGCGGACGAGACGCCGTACCGAACCTCGGGCACGACCGCCCACCGGTCCTCCCCGAGCTCGACGACGACGGCTCGCTGCCGGTCCCGCGCCAGCACACTGCGCACCTTGGGGAAGGGTCCGGTCGCCAGCACGTTCTCATAGCTCAGCCGCATGGCCGTCGATGCTACGGCTCGCGGGCTGGTCCGGCAGTAGACCTGGCACCACCCTGAAGAGTAGAGCCCGCCGGATGTCGGGGCGGTGGGCCGCGGAGCACGATCGGAGCATGCGGAATTCACGGGAACGTGCACCGGCTGCCGTGCGAGCGGCCTTCGGTAGCTGGCTGGTCGCCGTGGGCGCGGGGGTGTTCGAGACCTGTTCCGTCGTGGCCCGGGAGGGGCTGACCGGGGACGTCGTGGGCGGCGCCGCGGTCCGCACGGCGGTGTTCGTGGTGGCGGTCGCCGTCGCCTGGCAGATGCGGGCGGGCCGCCGCTGGGCCCGTCTCACCCTGGCGGTGGGGCTGGGCGTGGTCGGCCTCGCCTCCCTGGTCGCCGATCCGATCGCCTGGCTGGCCGCAGGAAATGCGGTGCCGCGCCTGATCGCCGACAGCGGAGCAGCCGATCTGGCGTTCGGTGTCAGCCGCGGTGTCCACATCGTGGCCGTCCTGATCGGCGTCACGCTGATGTTCACTCCATCCGCGAACGCCTGGTTCCGCGTCCCGGTTCCGGCCCGGGCGTGACGACGGCCGGCAGGCTACCCGGCCCGGGCAGCGCGGCGGCTAGGTGGCAGACCGCCGCGCCGAAACCGGCGGCACACCACAGTGCGACCAGGCGGCAGACCACCCGCACCGAAACCGGCGGCACACCGCAGAGCGGCCCGGACGGCGGCGGCACGCGCGTCCGGGCCGTGCCTGATCAGACGACCAGGGAGAGCAGCATGACGCAGGCGAAACCGACCACCGAGATGATCGTCTCCATGACCGACCAGGTTTTGATGGTCTGGCCGACGGTCATGCCGAAGTATTCCTTCACCATCCAGAAACCGGCGTCGTTGACGTGCGAGAAGAACAGCGAGCCGGCGCCGATCGCCAGGGCGAGCAGCGAGACCTCGGGCCGGTCCAGGCTGGTGGCGAGCGGGGCGACGATGCCGGCGGCGGTGATGGTGGCGACCGTGGCGGAGCCGGTGGCGACCCGGATGCCGACGGCGACCAGGAAGCCGAGGACCAGCGCGCTGATGTTGGCGTCCTGGGCGGCGTCGGCGATCACGTTGCCCACCCCGGCGTCGACGAGCACCTGCTTGAAGCCGCCGCCGGCCGCGACGATGAGCAGGATGCCGGCGATCGGCGGGAGAGCGCCGCCGAGAACGGCGTTGGTCTCCTTGCGGTCGAAACCGGCCCGGTGCCCGAGGGCCCACATGGCGACGAAGACGCCGGCCAGCAGCGCGACGACCGGCTCGCCGATCACCTCGAGGATGTCGCGGGCGGTGGAGCCCTCGGCGAGGAAGAGTTCGGCGAGGCCGCGGGCGAGCATGAGGGCGACCGGCAGCAGCACCGTGAGCACCGCGGCCCAGAAACCGGGGTTACGCCGCGGGCCGATCTGCTCGTCGACGGAGGCGCCGGGGTTGACCGGGTCGGCGAGGTCGTCACGGTCCACGAAGTCGCGGCCCCCGACGGGGCTGTCGCCGGACGAGCCGCTGCCAGACGAGCCGCTGCCAGACGAGCCGCTGCCAGACGAGCCGCTGGTCGACGAGCCGCTGGTGGCCGCGGCGAGTGCCGGAACCTGCAGCGGCACCCGCTTGGCGATGAAGTTGCCGAAGACCGGCCCTGCGATGATCACCGTCGGGATCGCGCAGACCAGGCCGAGCAGCAGGGTGAGGCCCAGGTCGGCCTGCAGGCTCTCGATCGCGACCAGCGGGCCGGGGTGCGGCGGGACGAGACCGTGCAGCACCGAGAGGCCGGCCAGAGCCGGGATGCCCAGGCGGAGCAGGCCCACATCGGTACGCCGTGCGACCAGCAGCACGATCGGCACCAGCAGCACGACGCCGACCTCGAAGAACAGCGGCAAACCGATCAGCGCCGCGACGCCGGCCATGGCCCACGGCAGGGCCGCTCCGGAGACACCGTTGACGATCCGGTTCACGATGCCGTCGGCGCCACCGGATTCGGCGAGCAGGCCGCCGATCATCGAACCGAGCGCGATGAGCACGCCGACGCTGCCGGCCGTGTTGCCGACACCGTCGATGAACGAGTCGATGGTCTTACCCGGCGCGGCGCCCGCGGCCAGGCCGAGGACGCCTGCGCCGGTGATCAGGGCGAGGAACGGATGCCATTTGGCCCAGGCGATCAGCAGGACCACGGCCGCGATGCCGAGCACCGCGGCGAGAACGAGTTGCGCTGTCCCGGCGTCGGTGATCGGCGCTTCGGCGGCGAGAGACGTCATGGGGCCGCGTTACCCCGCGGAAATACTTCTCAACCACTGCCGTCGATGCTCTGGCGCACAGAGATGATCAGGGAACGCATCGCCCACGGCCGCCGCCGTCAGCAGGTGGCCAGAACGGCTCTCACGCCGCGGGGACAAGCCGCCGCCCTCGGCGGATGCCCAGGGCGGATGCCCAGGGCGGATGCCCAGGGCGGGTTTCACGCCGCTGGATAAGCCGCCGCCCTCACCGCGGGACAAGCCGTCGCCGTCAGCGGGTGGCCAGGGCGGCTTTCACGTCTCGGGACAGGTCGTCGCCGAGGACCTCGGCGTCGCCGCGGGCGACCGCTTCGAGGGCGAGCGCCGCGACCTTCGCCGGGTCGCTCTTGCGGTCGGCGGGGACGTCGGCGGCCATGTCGGTGTCCATGAACCCGACGTGCAGGCCGGTGACGGTGATGCCGCTCGGGGCGAGCAGTTCGCGGGTGGCGTTGGTGAGCGCCCAGGCCGCGGCCTTGGCCGCCGAGTACGAGCCGTAGCCGCCGGGGTGCAGCCAGGACAGCACGGACAGCACGTTGAGGACGGCTCCCCCACCGTTGGCCTCGATCACCGGGGCGAAGGCCCGGGTGGCGTGCAGGGTGCCGAAGTAGTTGGTCTCCATGTCGAGCCGGATGCCGGCCAGGTCGCCGCCGATGACGGACCCGCCGGCGGCGACACCCGCGTTGTTGATCAGCAGGGTGGTGTCGGTGGCGAGGGCGGCGGCCGCGGCGACCGAGGCGGGGTCGGTGACGTCGAGCCGGAGCGGGACGGCGCCGGGCAGGTCGACGGTCTCCGGGTTGCGGGCGGCGGCGTAGACCTTGGCGCCGCGGTCGAGCAGCAGGGTGGCGAGGTGGCGGCCGAAACCGCGGTTGGCTCCGGTGACGACGGCGACTGCGCTGGTGAGATCCATGCGATTTAGATTACGTACATCATCTAAAGAGCGCCAGGTAATAGATGACACACCTCATCTATAGTGGCGGGCATGGGACGGGTGTCGAAGGAGCAGGCCGCGCACAACCGGGAGCGGATCGTGGCCACGGCGGCCCGGCTGTTCCGCGAGCGCGGGATCGCCGGGGTGAGCGTCGCCGACGTGATGGCTGAGGCAGGGTTCACCCACGGCGGGTTCTACAAGCACTTCGCCTCCAAGGACGCCCTGGTCGCGGAGGCGGTGACGGACGCGTTCGCCGAGCAGACGGCCCGGATGCGGGACCGCGCCGGCCTGATGGACGCGTACCTGACGACGGCGCACCGGGACGACCCCGGGGGCGGGTGCCCGACCGCCGGGTTCGGCGGGGACGTGGCGCGGGCCGGCGGCGGGGACGCGACGCGGCGGGCGTACGCCGAAGGGGTCGAGGGTTTCGCCCGACGGATCGGCACCGGCGGCGAGGAGGACCTGGCCGCCCTCAGCACCATGGTCGGCGCCCTGCTCCTGGCCCGGGCCACCGAGGGCACCGATCTGTCCGGCCGGATCCTGGAATCGGCGCGGGCGGCGCTCGGGCTCAACCCAGTGGCAGACCGTCACGCAGCAGGGTCAGCGCCTGCTCCATCCGGGAGTGATCACCCGGAGTGACGCCCTGGGCGCCCACCCCGGACGGCATGATCGCCAGGATCGCTCCGACCGCGGCGCCCGCCATGACCCGGGCCGGGAAATGGTCGGCCGGAAGGCCCTGTCGCTGCGCGATGGCCCCGGCGAACAGGTCGACGGTCTCGGTCATCTGCTGGATCGCCCGGGCCCGCAGCTCGGGCACACCGAAGATCAGGTCCTGACGGCGGCGCTCGAACGCCCACACCTGCGGGTCCATGCCGGTGAAGATGTCCCGCACGGCCTGCATCATGGCGTCCAGCGGCGCCAGCTCGGCCGGCTGCGCGAGGAAGACACGGACCATGACCTCGTCCAGGTCGTCGGCGAGGACCACGTCCTCCTTGGCGGGGAAGTACCGGAAGAAGGTGCTGGGCGAGACCTCGGCCGCGTCCGCGATCTGGTCCACGGTGGTCGCGGCGTACCCCTGTTCCTCGAACAACCGCATCGCGTGCTCGCGGATCGCGGCCCGGGTCTTCGCCTTCTTACGTTCACGCAGGCTGGTCGGGAGCGCGGTCATACCCCCGATTCTGCCAGCACCGGCCCGGGCCGCTCAGCGCGCGGAAGGATCACCAGGGCGAGCACCGCGCCACCGGCGGCCAGCGCGGCGGCGACCAGCAGGGACAGGCTCATCCCGTGCCCGAACGCGTCCCGCACCGCGGCGAGCAGATCGGCACTGCCCAGGCGCCCGGCGACGGCGACTCCGCCGGCCGCGCTGTCCCGCACGGTGTCGGCGGCCTGCGGCGGGAGATCGCCGACCTGAACCGCGTCCCGGTATCCGGCGTTCAGCACCATGCCGAGGACGGCCACCCCGATCGCGCCGCCGACCTGCCGGATCGCCTGGATCAGCGCGTTGCCCACCCCGCTGCGCCCCACGTCGAGGGCGCTGATCGCGATGTTCATCGCGGTCGGCATGGCGAGACCGAGACCGATGCCGGCGACCGTGATCCAGGCGGCCACCCAGCCGTAACCCACCGGCGCCACCGCCCCGGCCACCAGGGCGGCCGCCATCAGGGCCAGGCCGATCGAGACCACCGGCCGGGCGCCGATCCGGGAGCTGAGCCGCTCCCCGCCCCGGGCACCGATCAGCAGGCCGCCGATCACCGGCAGCAGGCGCAGCCCGGTGCCGAACGCGTCCGCGCCACCGACCGCCTGGAACAGCTGCGGCAGGGCGAAGAGCAGGCCGAAGAACGCGAAACCGGCGATCGTGGCGAGCATCGTGCCCCCGGCGAACGACCGGTCGCCGAGCAGTGCCAGGTCGATGAGCGGCTCGGCGGCGCGGCGCTGCCAGAACACCAGCGCGCCGAGCGCGCACACCCCGAGGGCGATGGTCACCAGTGCGCGCGGGTCACCCCATCCCCGCTCCCCGGCCTCGATGATCCCGTACGTGAGAACGACCAGCCCCGTCGCCGACAGCACGATGCCGGGGATGTCGAAGCGGCGCCGCCGGTCACCGTGCGACTCCGGGAGCAGCACCGCGACCGCGATCAGCCCGAGCAGCACGATCGGCAGGTTGATCAGGAAGACCGAGCCCCAGTGGAACCCGTCCAGCAGCCAGCCGCCGAGCAGCGGGCCGAGCGGGATGCCGAGGGCGTTCGCGGTGACCCAGATGGACAGGGCACGCGGGCGTTCCCGCTCGCCGAAGAGGACGGTCAGGACCGCGCCGATCAACGCCATGATCATCGCTGAGCCGAGGCCGAGGACGGCACGGGCGGCGATGAGCTGGCCGGCGGTCTGGGCGTGGGCGCAGGCGGCGGAGGCCGATCCGAACAGGACCAGGGCGATCAGCAGGAGCCGCTTACGGCCGTAGCGGTCACCGAGCATGCCGGCCGGCAGCAGGGCGGCGGCCAGGACCAGCAGATAGGAGGTGGTGAACCACTGCAGGTCCGCGGTGTCGGCGCCGAGGTCGCGGGCCAGGGTCGGCAGCGCGACGCTGAGCACCGTGCTGTCCAGGCCGATGACGACCGAACAGAGGACGAGGGCACCGAGCGCGTACCAGCGCGTGGCGGCGTCTTTCATGGAAGTAGCCATGAAATGACAGTAACTCCCAAAAGAAAGCTACTTCCAGTTCGCTGTGAGTATTCTCAGGCACGGCGCGCCGACCTGCGGGCCGCCGTGCCCCTGTGCCACGATCTTGGATGGCGTTCCCGGCGACCCGGCATGCGGAGGATCGATACCCGATGAAGAAGGTTCTGGGTTGGATCCTGGTGTTCCTGCTCGTCTTCTGGATCGGCACCAACCCGGCACCGGCCGCCGAGGTGGCCCGCAGCCTCGGTCAGGGCGTGGCCGACATCTTCAGCAACATCGGCACCTTCTTCACCGAGCTCACCAACGGCTGACCCGCGATGCCCCTCCTCTTCGTCGGCCTCGCCACTGTCGACGTGGTGCAGCGGGTGGCCCGGTTCCCCGGCATCGACGAGAAGGTCCAGTCCGCCTCGGTGGAAGTGGCGGCGGGCGGCCCGGCAGCCAACGCGGCGGTCACCGCGGCCGCCCTCGGCGCCGAGGTCACCCTGATCAGCGCGGTCGGGTCACATCCGCTCGGCGAACTGGTGCGGGCCGACCTGGCCGCCCACGGCGTGACCCTGATCGACGCGGATCCGCGCTCACCGGAACCCCCGCCGGTCTCCGCCGTGACGGTGCTCGCCGCCACCGGCGAACGAACGATCGTGAGCCGTAACGCCGGCAACCGCGCCGTGGCCGTCCCACCCGGCGGCCTGCCCGACGCGGACCTCACCCTGGTCGACGGCCATCACCCGGCACTCGCGGTCGCCGCCGCCCGCTCCGCACGCCGTCTGCTGGTCGACGCCGGCAGCTGGCGGCCGGTCTTCACGGACGTCTTCCCGTACGCCGAGGTCGTCGCCTGTTCCGGCGACTTCCGCCACCCGGCGTGCTCCCCGGCCGCCGCGGGTGACGACGACCCGGCCCCCGCCGGTGATGACGACACGGGCACCGGGGGTGACGACGACGCGGCCACCGCCGCCGCCGTCGCCGCTCCCCATGTGGTGATCACGCACGGGCCGGAACCGGTCCGCTGGTTCAGTGCTCCCGATGCCACCGGCCGGGTCCCGGTGCCGTCGGTGGCCGCGGTCGACACCGCGGGTGCCGGGGACGCCTTCCACGGCGCGCTCGCCGTCGCGCTGGCCCGCGGCGATCTCGATCTCCCGGCAGCGATCGCCTTCGCGTCCCGCGTCGCCGCGATCCGGGTCTCCCACGCCGGCCCCCGCTCCTGGCTGGCGCACCTCCGATGAGAACCCGGCCCGCCGGTCGAACCGGCGGGCCGGGCATCGATCACACCGTCTGGGCGAGACGGTCCGCGAGGAGCTTCGCGAAGCGGGCCGGGTCGTCCAGGTCGCCACCCTCGGCCAGCAGCGCCGTCCCGTACAGCAGCTCGGCGGTGTCCGGCAGCGCCGCGTCCTCCGCGCCCCGCTCGTGGGCCGCCCGCAGCCCGGTGACCAGCGGGTGGTTCGGGTTCAGCTCGAGGATCCGCTTGACCCGCGGGCCTTCCTGGCCCATCGCCCGGTACATCTTCTCCAGCGCCGGGGTGATGTCGTCGGCGTCGCTGACCAGGCAGGCCGCCGAGGTGGTCAGCCGGTGCGACAGCCGGACCTCCTTGACCCGCTCGTCCAGTTTCTCCTTGAGGAAGCCGAGCAGCGGGCCGAAGTCACCCTCCGGCTCCTTCTCCTCCTCGTCCTTCTTCAGGTCGACGGCGCCACGGGCGATGGAGCGCAGCTTCTTGCCGTCCCACTCGGGCACCGCGTCGACCCAGATCTCGTCGACCGGGTCGGTGAGGATGAGCACCTCGTAGCCCTCGGCCTGGAAGGCCTCCATGTGCGGCGAGTTCTCCACCTGGGAGCGGCTCTCACCGGTCAGGAAGTAGATCTCCTCCTGGCCCTCCTTCATCCGCTCCACGTAGGCGGCGAGAGTGGTGGGCTCGCTGCCGTGGGTGGTGGCGAAGGACGCGATCTCCAGGATCGGCTTGTGGTTGTCGGGCTCGGAGAGCAGGCCCTCCTTGACGGCCCGGCCGAACTCGCGCCAGAACGTCGCGTACTTCTCCGGGTTGCTGCTCATCAGGTCCTTGATCGTGGAGAGGACCTTCTTGACCAGCCGGCGCCGGATCATCTGGATGTGCCGGTCCTGCTGCAGGATCTCGCGGGAGATGTTGAGCGACAGGTCGGCGGCGTCCACCACGCCCTTGACGAAGCGCAGGTAGTCGGGGATCAGCTCCTTGCTGTCGTCCATGATGAAGACGCGCTTGACGAAGAGCTGCAGCCCGCGGCGGGCGTCCCGCTGGAACAGGTCGTGCGGCGCCCGGGACGGGATGAAGAGCAGCGCCTCGTACTCGAAGGTGCCCTCCGCCTTCATGTTGATGATCTCGAGCGGGTCGGTCCAGTCGTGGCTGATGTGCCGGTAGAACTGGTGGTACTCCTCGTCGGTGACCTCGCTGCGCGGACGCGCCCACAGGGCCTTCTGGGAGTTGAGGACCTCGTCGCCCTTGCGGATCGGGAACGAGATGAAGTCGGAGTACCGCTTGACGATCTCCTTGATCTTCCACTCGTCGGTGTAGTCGTAGAGCGCGTCGTCCTCGTCCTTGGGACGCAGGTGCAGCGTGATCGTGGTGCCGATCGGAACGTCCGGCGCGTCGTCGATGGTGTAGGTGCCGGCGCCCTCGGACTCCCAGCGGGTGCCGTGCCCCTCGGTGCCGGCCTTGCGGGTCACCAGCGTGACCTTGTCGGCGACCATGAACGTCGAATAGAAGCCGACACCGAACTGACCGATCAGCTCGGGGCTCTCCTTCGCCTCCTTCAACTTGGTCAGCAGCTCCGCCGTGCCGGACTTGGCGATCGTGCCGATCAGCTCCACGACCTCGTCGCGGGTCATGCCGATGCCGTTGTCCCGGACGGTCAGTGTGCGCGCCTCGGTGTCCGCCTCGATCTCGATGTGCAGGTCGGAGGTGTCCGCCTCGAGGCCGTCCTGCAGTTTGGCCAGGCGCAGCTTGTCCAGCGCGTCCGACGCGTTCGAGATCAGCTCGCGCAGGAAGATGTCCTTGTTCGAGTAGATCGAATGGACCATCAGCTGCAGCAGCTGGCGCGCCTCGGCCTGGAACTCCAACGTCTCCATCGTCACCCGTTCCCGTCATGTCCGGTGTTACCCACCGATCGTAAATCGCCCGCCCCGCCGCCCTGTCACCCGGACCCGTACCCGGCCGCTGCGGCCCGGCTCGCCGACGACGGTCCGGCACTTCTCCGGCCGCTGCCGGAAATCGCTGGTCAGGCCACTCGGTGCACGGAGTCCGGGGGTGCGGCGGGTACGGCGTCCGGGTGCAGGATCGCCGCGATCGCCTCCACCCCGTCGATCAGGCGCGGCCCCGGGCGTACCACCAGGCCGTCGCCGTCGATCGCCCACACCGCCGCGCCGGGGAAGCGCCCGGCCACCGCCTTCGCCTGCCGGATCGCGCCGTCCAGGTGGTAGCCGCACGGGGTGACCAGCACGATCTCCGGCTGCGGCGCGGCCAGTTCGGCCCACGACACCTGCACCGAACGCTTCCCGGGGCGGGCCGCGACCGGTTCGCCGCCGGCCGCGGTCACCAGGTCCGGAACCCAGTGCCCGGCCGTGAACGGCGGATCCACCCACTCCACCACGGCCACCCTCGGCCGCGCCCGCCCCGCGACCGCCGCGGCCACCCGGGCGAGCCGCTCCCGCAGACCGGCCACCAGATCAAGACCCCGGTGCGGTACGCCCACCGCGCCCGCGACCTCGGCGAAGGTGGTGAGCACGTCCTCCAGGGTGTACGGGTCCAGCGACAGCACCTCGGCCCGGCAGCCCAGATGGGTCAGCGCCTCGTCCACATGCCCCGACGGCAGCGCGCACACCCGGCACAGGTCCTGGGTGAGGATGAGATCCGGCTCCAGCCCGGCGAGCGCGTCCGCGTGCAGGGTGTAGAGGTCGCCGCCGGCCGCCATCTGGGTGCGCACATAGCCGTCGATCTCCGCCGGGGTCATGCCGCGGGTGTCACGCCCGCCCACCACGACGGTCTTGCTGGTCCGCGCCGTCGCCGGCTCGTCGCACTCGAACGTGACGCCGACCAGGTCGTCGCCCAGGCCCAGGGCGTAGACGATCTCGGTCGCGGACGGCAGCAGCGATACCAGGCGCATGTCCACCATCCTCCCGGACTACGACCAAAGTCTGATGCCGTCCCCCGTTTCTTACCACCGTGGACCGATGTGCGCGGGCTGTCCGGCGCGGAATGCTGTCAGGCACCGGAACGGGCGCGCCCCTCCCCCGCACCCGTCCGTCCTCTGGCCGTCCACTCCGGCGGAAGGAACTCGATGTCCACGGCACCCCTGGCCCACGACGACACTCTCGTTCTCGACTACCTGGCCGCGCTCTGGGCGGCGAGCGACGACCTGCCCCCGGCGACGCGGGACGATCTGATGACCACCGTGTCCGGCTACATCGCGATGCGGCACGATCTGGCCGGCGACCCGTCCCGCGCGCTCACCCGGCTGGGCCCGCCGGAGCAGCTGGTCGCGGCCGTACGCCGCAGTGGCACTCCCACCCACCTGCGCCTGCCGGTGCCGTCGTCACCCACGTCCGCTCCGCCTGCCGGGCCGCGCGGTGCCGACCGGGCAGCGGTCGCGCTGCTGGCGGGTGGGGCGTTCGTGCTGCCGTTCGTCGCGCCGGGCGCCGCGCTGCTGATCGCGGCCGGCTCGCCACGGTGGAGCCCGGCGCAGAAGGCCGCGGCCTGCCTGCTGGTCACCGGCCCGGTCGCCGGGACCTTCCTGTTCATCCTGCTGTTCGCCGGCGGCGGCGTCTTCACCGGGCTCGGCCTGATCCTGCTCTATCTGGCCTCGTGCGCCGGCTCGGTCGCGGCCGGCCTGACCCTCCGCGAAACCGGCTGATCCAGGGGCGTTCCGGCTGGTCGTCAGGGCTGTCTCCCCGGCGGTGAGACAGCACTGACAGCCAGCCGGGCCTGCGCCGCCGGTGGTCGCGTCAGAACCGCAGACGCGCGACGACGGGGAGGTGGTCGCTGCCGGTCTCCGGCAGCGTGCGCACCGAGTCGACCGTGAGGGACCGGGCCATCACATGATCGATACGGACCGCGGGGAAGCTCGCCGGGAAGCTGAAGGCGAACGCCGTGTCATCGGTGCGCACGTGGGCGGTGACCGGTTCGAGGCCGCGGTCGTCCACGGTGGCGTTCAGATCGCCGAGCAGCACGATGCGCTCCTGTTCCTCGGCCGCCAGCGCCGCGCCGAGCCGGGTGGCGCTCGCGTTCCGGCGGGCCGAGTCGAGGCCGCCCACGCCGAGCCGCATGGAGGGAAGGTGCACGACGTAGACCGCGACGTCCCCGCGCGGGGTCCGCGCGACCGCCCGCAGCCCGCGGTTCCAGTCGGCGCCGAGGTCCGGCGGCCGGATGTCCAGCGCGGCGGCCTCCGCGAGCGGATGCCGGGACCAGAGCGCGACGGTCCCCTGGAAGGTGAAGTACCGGTACTCGGCGGGGAACGCCTCGGCGTAAGCCGGCAGCGCCTCCGGGGTGACCTCCTCGAGGCCGATCAGATCCGCACCGGTCGCGACCAGCGCCCGGACGGTGCCGGCCGGGTCACGGTTCTCGTCGCTGACGTTGTGCTGCACGGCCAGCAGGTCGGGCTCGGCGGCGCCGGCGTCCGGGATCAGGTGACCGCCGAAGATCGCGAGCCAGGCGATCGACGGCAGCACGGCGGCGAGCAGGGCCGGCCGGGAGCGGCGCCAGGCGGCCAGCGCCAGCAGGACGGGCACGGCGAGACCGAGCCACGGCAGCACGGCCGGAAGCAGGCTGCCACCCGGGAGGATCGGGTGACACACGAGCAGGACCGCGACGAGCACCGCACCGGGAACGAGCACGAGCCGCCCGATCCGGTCCGTACCACCGAACGTGAGGATCCGCACGCGCGCGATGCTGGCACACCACCACAAGCAGCGCTCAGGCGGCGAGGTCGAGGATCTCGGTGAGGACCTGGTTCCAGACGGCGCGGGGTGGGAGTTCGTGGCCGATGCCGTCGAGCCAGACCAGGCGGGCGCCGGGGATGCGGCGGGCCAGTTCCCGGGGATGTTCGGCGGGGAACCGGCGGTCCAGGGTGCCGTGCAGGACCACGGTCGGGGTCTCGATGGCGCCGAGCAGGTCGCGTACCGGCGGGCCGTAACCGGCGAGCCGATGGTTGAGGCGGGTGGCGGCCAGATCGGCGGACCGGTCGAAGATGCGTTCGGCGAGCCGGCGCAGCTGCGGTTCGTCCGGCGTGAACGGCCCGCCCTGATCCCGCAGCTCGGCGACGATCCCGGCGACGGCGGCGCGCCGGTCCGACCAGTCGGTGCCGGCGGGCGCCGGATCGGGCCCGCCGTCCAGGACGGGAAGAGCCACGCCGGGCAGCGAGGCGCCCGGCAGCAGCGGGCCGGGCAGCAGCGGGCCGGGCAGCAGCGGGCCGGGCAGCAGCGGGCCGGGCGACGGTGTGCCGGGCAGCAACGCGTCGGGGAGGAGTGTGTCGGGATCGGCCGGGTCGGGGAGGGCGGCGGCCTCGACCGTACGGACGCCGCCCGTGACCGCGCCCGCGACGACCGGAACCGGACCGCCCACCGGAACCGGGGCGGGGTCCGCGCCCTGCGTGTCGGCGCTGGTCGCGATGAGGGTCAGGCTCAGCACCCGGGACGGGTGGTGCACGGCGATACGCTGGGCCAGCGCCCCGCCGAGCGCGAACCCGACCAGGTGCGCGGCCGGCACCCGCAGCGCGTCGAGCACACCCACGGCGTCGTCCATCAGGTCGGCGCCGGAGTACGCGTGCGCGCCCGCCGGATAGGAGGTCGACCGTCCGGTGTCCCGGTGGTCGTATCGGATCACGAACCGGTTGCCGGCGGCGAGCCGGCGGCAGAACTCGTCGTCCCACCGGTCCATCGGGCTTGCGTCACCGGCAAGCAGCAGCAGCGGGGCCTCAGTGGCCTCGCCGAACGTCTCCACGCACACCTGGATGCCGTTGACCGGCATCATCGTCTCGTGCACCACGTGTTCATTGTGGGCAGGCTCACTGACGGTGAGGTTACGCCGTCATCACATCGCAGGACCGGGCCGCTGAGAGACCCGGCCCTGCCTCGACGGTTTTAACGGGTCACGGTGGCGGCGGCGCGGGCCTGGGCGCGGACGGCGCGCAGCGAGACGGCGGTCAGGCCGAGGGCGATCACGAACAGGGCGAGGTGCAGGAACGGGTCGGCGATCGGTGCGAAACCGATGACCGCGACCGGGATCTGGACCACCCCGATCAGTGCGGCGAGCAGCCAGCGGCGGCCGCCGGCCCAGAGCAGGGCCGTCCAGACGGGGGCCGAGACGACCAGCAGGGTCAGTCCGTCGAGCACGGCGTGCAGGGCCGGGCTCTGCACGGCGGTGTGCGCGAACGCCTGGGCCGGGGCGGCGATCCAGAGGCCGGCGAAAACGAGGGCGAGAACGACAGCGGCACGACGCATGGGATCCTCCAGCGCAATCAGACCGTTGCAGCGAGTAATCAAGGTACCACCTCGGCGGTGACTCACGTCGATTCATTCGCCCCCGTCCACCATCACGCAAAGTTGTTGATCTCAACCGAACGGGCCAATGCCTACCATGCGTGATCATGGCTAACCTGCTCGAGTGCGTTTGATCGAGCTTGCCATGACCAGTGCCATCACTCTGAGTATTTGCGGTGTCGGTTACGCCGCGTTAAATCCGGGTGAGCTGAAGTCCCGCGTCCAGGTAGTGGCCGACCAGGCGACCTGCCACACCGTGAACACGGCGATCACCGGATACCTGATGAACAACGGAGAGGCGCCCACCTCGATCCGGCAGATCGAGAGCTACGTGCAGGGCGACATCTCGCGGTACCGGATCGTCGGCGGGGTGGCCGCCGGACCCGGCTGCGCATAGACATAGAAGAAATTCACCGGGATGCAACACGGGGACCTCTGCCGTAAACATCGCGTCCTGAGAATCCGCGGAACCGTTTCCACGTGGAAGGTTCCGTCATGTCACAAGCGGTCGGGAGCAAGCACCCGGTCGACCAGATGCTTCCGGTCGGCCGGCTCACGGTGCTGGGCCTCCAGCACGTCCTCGTCATGTACGCCGGCTGCGTCGCCGTCCCCCTGATCGTGGGCGGCGCGCTGAAACTCGACGCGGGCACGATCGCGATCCTGGTCAACGCGGACCTGTTCGTCGCCGGCGTCATCACGATCATCCAGAGCCTCGGCGTCGGGAGGATCCTCGGCGTACGCCTCCCGGTCGTGGCCGGCGCCACCTTCGCCGCCCTGAACCCGATGATCCTGATCGGCGCGAAGTACGGCCTGCCCGCGATCTACGGCGCCTTCCTCGCCGCCGGCGTCTTCGGCCTGCTCATCGCGAAACCCTTCGCGAAGATCATCCACCTGTTCCCGCCGCTGGTCACCGGCACGGTGATCACGGTGATCGGCCTCTCGCTGATCGACGCGGGTGCCGGTCTGATCGCCGGCGACGACGAGGAGGCCCCGGGGTACGGCGCCCTCGACAAGCTGGCCCTGGCCGCCGCGATCATCGTGCTGATCGTGCTGGTCAACCGGTTCGCCCGCGGTTTCCTCGCGTCCCTGTCGGTGCTGATCGGGCTGATCTTCGGCCTGATCGTGGCGTCGTTCATGGGCCTGGTCGACTTCTCCGGCGTCGGCGACGCGAGCTGGTTCGGGCTGGCCCGCCCGTTCTACTTCGGCCCGCCCGAGTTCGAGGCCGCCGCGATCATCGCGATGTGCACCGTCATGCTGATCATCTACGTCGAGTCGACCGCGGACATGCTCGCCGTCGGTGAGTCGGTCGGCCGCCGCCCGTCCGAGAACGACATCGCCCGCGGTCTCGCCGCCGACGGCCTCTCCGGCATCCTGGCCGGCGTCTTCAACTCGTTCCTCGACACCGCGTTCGCCCAGAACGTCGGCCTGGTCCAGGTCACCCGCGTACGCAGCCGCTTCGTGGTCACCGCGGCCGGCGTCATCCTCGTCCTGCTCGGGCTGATCCCGAAACTCGGCGAGATCATCGCCGCGATCCCGGGCCCGGTCATCGGCGCGGCCGCCCTGGTCATGTTCGCCACGGTCACCGCGGTCGGCATCCGCAGCCTGCGCCGCGTCCAGTTCGACGGCACGAACAACCTGCTCATCGTCGCGGTGTCGATCGGCATCGGGATGATCCCGGTGGTCGCGCCGGCCTTCTACAGCCAGATGCCGGACGAACTGGAGATCATCTTCGGCAGCTCGATCACCACCACGGTCATCGTCGTGTTCCTGCTCAACCTGCTTTTCAACGGGTACGCGCGCCCCGTACCCACCGAATCCGCCCCCGAGCCCACCACCCCACCGCAACCCGACGCTCCCCTTCCCTCCGCGGACCCGCAATCCGGTTCCTCCCTTCCCACCGCCGACCCGCACCCCGAGACGGAACCAGAGATCGCACAAGCCGGGGAGGCCGAGGAGAAACCCGAACCCGCCAAGCCCTGATCAAGATCAGAACCAGCTCGGATCCCGAACGCCCGACCGGCATGGCGGCCGGGTCCAGGCGGTGGTGGCACGGCAAGCGCAGCACCCGTCCCGGCACCTCGCGGGGGCATTCGACCGGATGGCTCGGCGGGCCGGCCGGTGTCCGCCGTGGCAGCACCACCGAACCCAGGGGAAGCCCCTCGCCGCGTCACTGCGGGATAGTCTGCGACATCGGCAGACGGACGGGGAACGGGCCATGGCATCGAGACTGCTCAGAACGGCCGGCATCGCCGGGGCCGCGATCGCCGGGACCGCACTGGCCCGGATCGTCCTGACCCGGCGGCGGGCCCTCGCGGCGGTCCCGGCCGAACTGCGCCATCCGCTGCTGTTACTGCCCGTGCACCTGCGGTCCGCGGCGGTGGTCCGGCTGCTGACATCCCTGCCGGTGCGGCCGTCGGCGCTGGTGGACGGGGTCGAGGCCGGGCACCGGGTCGTGGCCGGGCACGCCGGGGCGCCGCCGGTCGCGGTGCATGTCTACGAGCCGCACGGCCGGGAACGGCCCTCCGGCGCGCTGCTGTGGATCCACGGCGGCGGCTACGTCATCGGCGACCCGGCCACGTACCACGACGTCTGCAGTTCGATCGCTGCCGAACTGGGTGTGCTGGTGGTCAGCGTGGGTTACCGGCTGGCGCCGGCCGATCCGTTCCCGGCCGGGCTCGACGACTGCTACAGCGCGCTGGCCTGGCTGCACGGGCACGCCGGTGAGCTCGGCGTCGACCCGGCACGGATCGCGGTCGCCGGTGACAGCGCGGGCGGTGGCCTGGCGGCCTGTCTCGCCCAGCTGGCACACGACCGGGGTGAGGTGCCGGTGGCCTTCCAGGCGCTGGTGTACCCGATGCTCGACGACCGGACCGTGCTGCGCGCCGATCACGCCGGCACCGGGATGTTCGTGTGGTCGCCGGCGTCGAACCGGTTCGGCTGGAGCGCGTACCTCGGTCACGAACCGACCGTGGAGGCACCCGCGTCCTACGCGGTGGCAGCGCGCCGCGACGATCTCACCGGCCTGCCGCCGGCCTGGATCGGGGTCGGCGATCTGGACCTGTTCCATGCCGAGGACATCGCGTACGCGCGGCGGCTGCGGGAGTCCGGCGTCCCCTGCGACCTGCACGTGGTGCCGGGCATGTACCACGGCGCCGACGCCCTGTTCCGGCGCGCGCCGGTGATGACCGGGTTCCGCGCCTCGATGATCAGCGCCCTGCGGTCCGCTCTCGCCGGGTGACAGTCCATGCCGTTCCCCGGGCGTCTCCCCGGATGAGCCGCTCCGAGCCCACGGGGCCCCGGGTCCGCCGGGTCCCCAGGAGATCTGCCGGGCCTGCCGCAAGAACGGCTCGGGAGAGAACGGCTTTCCAAGTACGCTCCGCGACCCCTCCCGCCACCGGACGTGATGCCGGTGTGGTCACCCGGCGAAATGCGGTGGCGATGGGGCACCCAGCGGGTCAGGGTAGGGCGTGATCACGATTCAGCGGGTGCGCGTCCGGTGGGGTCCCGCAGCGCGGGGAGCCGGTGAGGCGAACGCCCGTCGCGGCCTGGACCGCCTGTTCCCCCTGCCCAGCCCGCTTCCGGACGGTGAGGTGATCGTCCACGAGGTCCTCGCCGCCGAGACGCTCGGTTACCAGCCGCGAGCCGAGGTCTGGACCGGCGACACCGAACGCATCGGCCTGCGGCTCACACCCGAGGGGACCGCGTGGCGGGTGGAGCGGCTGCCGGTCATCGCGGGGTATCCCCGGCACGAGTCGCCGAATCGCCTGTTCGTCGTCCGGCAGGGTGAGACGGCACGTTACCGGGCCAACTTCCGCTTCCTGCATACGACATGTCCGTGCGATCCGAGCTGGTACTACGAGAGCTGGACGGTACACATCGGCCACGGCCGGGACCTGTCCGCCGCCCCCGACCACGACGTCGACCATCGCACCCACCTCTACGGCGGATCCACCCGCCCACGCCGCGCCCGCCTCCGGAGTGCCAGGCACTGACACGGCTACGGCAGCCGCCCACCTCCGGTCCCGCGCCGCTTCCCGCACACCACTACGGCAACTGCCCGCTTCCGGTCCGCGGCGCTACTCTCACACCATGCCTTGGTACGGGCCACGCAACGTACCGTGCCTCGCGGCGGCAACGGCAGGCGTCCCCTCACGACCGTCCCCCGGCTGCGGGTCATGCATGCCCGCCAAGGTCACCCCGGCATCCGCGCCGTAGCAGCACTGAGCCGCTCCGGTGTGTGCAGTTCGCACCGTCAGCCGCCCTTGGTCACCGTGAGGGTGCTGACCGGGGCGGGGTTGAGCGCGCCCATCCGGGTTCCCTTGTCGCCCCACGTGCCGTCCGCGATGGCCGCGTTCCGTTCGGCGACGAGCCTGTCGTAGGTGCCCTTGGCGATCCGGTCGAGCCGCAGACTCCAGGCGACGCCCGTGCCCTCCGGCTTGGTCGACCCCAGATACACGGTGTACGGCGCCACCCCGTTGCCGTAGACGTTCAGCTTGCCGTCCAGATAGCAGCGTCCGGCGACACAGATCGACAGTGACACCACGGTTCCGGTGGCCGCCGCGTCGGCCGCCGACACGGTGAACCTCGCGTCGAACGGCCACGGGACGGTGCTGTTGTTCGCCGGGGCGACGATCCGGGTCCGGGCGGTGGCTGCCGTCGTCCTGCTGGTGGCTGCGGTGGTTCGGGCCGCGGCCACCGTCGGGGTGACAGCCCTCGTCCGCGGCGTCGTCGCAGCCGGCGCGGGTCCCGAGACGGCGAGGGAGGCGGGCGCCGGGGGAACGGCCGAGGCCGGGGCAGCGGAGGCCGGGGCGATCGGCGAACTCGAAGCCGTGGACACCGGCGGCGCCTCGACGAGCGCGGTCTGACCGGCCTCGGCGGGTTCCGACCCGCCGGGGAGCCGGGCGAATACCGCGGCCACGGCCACGGTCAGCGACAGCACCGTGACCCCGGCCAGCACCCACGTGCGCCGTGACTGCGCCGCTGTCGGCTGCCGCCGCTCGAGGGCGGGCTCAGGGCGCGCACCGGGCGCCAGGGCCGCGGCGGGAACAGCGACCGAAGCCGGCTGCGAGAACGGGGCCGGCGGCACGGCCGGCACGGACACGGAAGCCGAAGCCGGGTTCGAGGACGACGCCGACGGCACGGCCGGGGCGGAGACAGAGGCCGGCGGTGGGACCGGGACGGGAGCGGAGACCGGAACATCCGGACGGGCGGGCCGCGGCGGGACGGGAACGGTAGCGGGCGGGGCCGGGTCGGTGGCCGGCGTCTCCGGTTCCAGGTAGGTGCGGGCCTGCACGACCGCCGGATGATCCGCCCCGAGCACTTCCGGCCCGTACTCCGCCACCGTGGCGAAGTTGGTCCGTGCCACATGCCGGTTGGCCAGTTCCTGGGCGACCACCGCGAGGTCGTACGCCAGCAGCAGGGTGAGCTGATCCGGCGCCCCGGCCCGTTGCCGTGCCTCGAGGGCCTCCTCCAGAACCCGGCGGGCCGACATCGGGTCGTCCGCCCGCAGGTGCAGACCGGCGAGCTGGCGCATCGTGGTCAGCAGTTCCGGGTCACCTTCGGCGAGCCGCGTCCGGCCGAGCTCGACAGCGCGTTCGAGGAGGGCGACGGCGTCGTCCAGGTTGCCCGCCTCGGCGAGGGCTTCGGCACGCTGACGGAGTTGCGGAAAAGCGGCATTCTCGGGCACCCGGCCATGCTGCCTTCCGGCCGCCCGCAACACCACCCCGCAAATCGGTCATCCGGCGATTCGAGGTACGAATCTCAGCGGGCGAGCGCGTGCTCCCGGCGCGGGGCGGACCAGCGGCTGCGGGCGGCTTCGCGGACGCGGGAGGCCTGGTACAGCCAGGCGACGTCGCGACCGAACGACCAGGTCAGCGAGCCGAGCGCGATGATCAGGGCGGCCACGGCGGCCACCGGCGGGAGCAGGCCGCTGACGACGACGGCGAGCATCACGCCCTGCTGAGCGGCGACGACCTTGCGGCCGAACTGGGGCGGCAGCGCCGCGTTGAGCCAGGGCAGCGCCCACGAGGCGGCGACGAACGCGTAGCGGAAGGCGCCGATGGCGACGGCCCACCAGCCGTACTCGGCGGCGGCGGCGAGGCTCAGCACCAGGATCAGGAACGCGTCGATCTCCATGTCGAAGCGGGCGCCCAGCGAGGTGGTGGTGCCGGTGCGACGGGCCACCTGGCCGTCGACCCCGTCCATGGCCAGCGCGATCCCGGCGACGGTGACGATCAGCAGATCCGGGGCGCCGGAACCGGCGATCATCGCGGTGACTCCGCCGGTGAGGATCGCCCGGCCGAACGTGACCGCGTTCGCCCATCCGAGCGTGGTCATCGCGGCGCGGTGCAGAGCGAGGGCCAGCAGGCCGCACAGCACGGCCCCGTACAGCACCCCGGCGACCCATCCCCACGTGCTGAGACCGATCGTCAGAGCGAGGGTGGCCAGCAGCAGGAGCTGGGCGACGAACCCGGCCAGCGGAGCCCGGGCCGGACTCGCCGTGGTCGTGGTGGTACTGATGGTCACCGTTCCTCCTGGACGTAGGGTTTAGCCGCTGTCCCCGATTGACACGCTCGCCGGGGCCCTTCGGTTCAGCTATGGAGGACGAACCTTGCCCAGAGCCTTCTGGATGACTTCCCCCGGAGCCGGGGAGATACGCGCCGAACAGGTGCCCGATCCGCGCGACGGCGAGGTGCGGGTCCGCACACTGCACTCGGGGGTGAGCCGGGGCACCGAGACGCTGGTGTTCCAGGGCCGGGTCCCGGAGAGCCAGTGGGCGACCATGCGCGCCCCCTTTCAGGCCGGTGACTTCCCGGCGCCGGTGAAGTACGGCTACCTCAACGTCGGCGTCGTCGAGGACGGCCCGGTCGACCTGCTGGGGCGGACCGTCTTCAGCCTGTTCCCGCATCAGACGCACTATGTCGTGCCGGTGAGCGCGGTCACCGTCGTTCCGGACGAGGTTCCCCCGGCGCGGGCGGTGCTGGCCGGGACGGTGGAGACGGCGGTGAACGCGGTCTGGGACGCCGCGCCGCAGATCGGCGACCGGATCACGGTCATCGGCGGCGGCATGGTCGGATCGTCGGTCGCGGCCGTGCTGGCCGGCCTCCCGGCGACGGACGTCGAGCTGGTGGACGTCGACGCCACCCGGAAGGAGATCGCCGCCTCGCTCGGCATCGGCTTCGCGGGACCGGCGGACGCGGCGGACGGCCGGGACATCGTGATCCACGCCAGCGCGACCGGGAAGGGACTCGCCCGGGGCCTGGAGCTGCTCCGGCACGAGGGCACCCTGGTCGAGCTGAGCTGGTTCGGTGACAACCAGGTCTCTGTGCCTTTGGGGGAATTCTTCCACTCGAAGCGGCTTACCATTCGCAGTAGCCAGGTCGGCGGCATCTCCCCCACCCGACACCGCGACTACGCCCAGCGTCTCCAGGTGGCTCTCGACCTGCTCAAGGACCCCCGGTTCGACGCCCTGATCACCGGTCACAGCCGGTTCGACGACCTGCCGACGGTGCTTCCCGCCCTGGCCGACGGCAGTCTGCGGGCCCTCTGCCATGTGATCGACTACCCGATTTGATCTTTTGACGGCCGGGTACCCGTACTACGCCCCGCAACCCCACAGAGGAGACGAGCCCTTGTTCAGCGTCACCGTCCGCGACCACATCATGATCGCGCACAGCTTCTCCGGCGAGGTCTTCGGACCGGCACAGCGCCTGCACGGCGCCACGTTCGTCGTGGACGCCACGTTCCGCCGCCCGGAGCTGGACGACGACAACATCGTGGTCGACATCGGCCGCGCGAGCGAGCAGCTGCACACCATCTGCTCCGGGCTCAGCTACCGCAACCTCGACGACGACCCCGAGTTCTCCGGCGTCAACACGTCCACCGAGTTCCTGGCCAAGGTGATCGCCGACCGTCTCGCCGTCCGCGCGCAGGCCGGCGAGCTGGGCCCGGGCGCCGGTGGCCTCACCGGCATCTCGGTCACCCTGCACGAGTCGCACATCGCGTGGGCGTCCTACGAGCGCACGCTGTGACCCATCCGCTGTTCGCGGTGCTGCCGGCGTCCATCGACGATCCGGCAGCACCGAGCGGCGGCAATCGCTACGACCGCGAGGTCCTCCGCCACCTCACGGCCACCCCCCACGATCAAACCCTTGCGGCGGTACGCCCGAAGCCCACTCCCCCCTCCCCCCACCATCCCGGGTCCCACCCCCACCCGGGTCCCCCCTCCTCCCTCCCTGCGGCATCCCACCCCGACCCCAGCCCTCCCTCCTTCCTCCCTTCGGCATCCCACCCCCGCTCCACTCCTGCGCCCCACCATCCCGGGTCCCACCCCCGCTCCACTCCTGCGCCCCACCATCCCGGGTCCCACCCCCGCTCCACTCGTGCGTCCGCTCCTCAGGACCGGTCCCCCTACGAGGTCCGGGAGGCGCTGATCGCCGGCTCGTGGCCGCGCCCCGAACCCGCCGCCCGTCAGGCTCTCGCCGACACCCTGCGCGCCATCCCCGACGGCGCGGTCGTCCTCCTCGACGGCCTGATCGCCTGCGGTGTCCCGGAGCTGCTGGAACCGCACGCCACCCGCCTCAAGCTCGCCGTCCTGGTGCACCTTCCGCTGAGCGACGAGACCGGCCTGCCCGCTTCCGAGGCCGCCGAACTCCGCGCCCTGGAATGCCGCACCCTGCGCCTGGCCGCCACGGTGATCGCCACCAGCACGCCCGCCGCCCGCCGCGTCGAGGAACTCCACGGACTGTCCGGCGTCCACGCCGTCCCCCCGGGCGTCGATCCCGCCCCGCAGGCGGTTCCCTCCGCCACCGGCCACCGCCTGCTCAACGTGGCGTCGCTCACCCACCGCAAGGGCCAGGACCTGCTGCTCGACGCCCTCCTCATGCTCCCCGCCGAACTGCCCTGGACCTGCACCGTCGCCGGCGCCGGCCGTCTCCCGAACTCCACCGCCACCCCACCGGCGACCCTGCGCCGCACTACTTCCAGCCCCGCCCCCGCGACCTCAGCTCACACCACTTCCAGCAGCGCCCCTGGGACCTCGGCGCACACGACCTCCGGCACCGCACCCGCGACCTCGACTCACGCGACTTCCAGCAGCGCCCCCGGGACCTCGACTGACCCGACGTCCAGCACCGCACCCGCGACCTCAGCTCACACGACCTCCAGCACCGCACCCGCGACCTCGACTCACACGACCTCCAGCACCGCACCCGCGACCTCGGCGCACACGACCTCCAGCACCGCATCCGGGGCTTCGGCTCACACGACCTCCAGCACCGCTTCCCCCGCCCCGACCCGCACTGCATCCACCGCCGGCGCAGCCCGCACTGCCGCCGCGGACGCCACCGCCGTCTCCCCCGACGACATCGCGCGATCTTGGACGATTGATCACCGCCCGCAGGGGCGAACCGTCCAAGATCCGCTGGAGGAGAGAGGGAGCGTCCGGTTCGTCGGCGCGCTCAGCGGGGCCGCGCTCGACGACGCCTACGCGAACGCGGATCTGTTCGTGCTGCCGTCACGCGCGGAGACGTACGGCATGGTGGTGACCGAAGCTCTGGCCCGCGGCCTCCCGGTGGTGGCCGCGGACGTCGGCGGTGTGCCGGAGGCGCTCGGCGCCGCACCGGGCGGGGGCATTCCCGGCCGGCTGATCCCCCCGGACGATCCGCACGCCCTGGCCGCCGCGCTGCGCGACTGGCTCACCGACGCCGGCCTGCGGGAACGCTGGCGCCGCCACGCTCTGGCCCGCCGCGCGGAACTGACCGGCTGGGACGAGACCGCCCGCCTCCTCCGGGAGGTGCTGGAGGGGCTCGCCGCGTGAACAGAACCGGCCAGCACGCTCCGATCGGACGCGCGCGCTGCCGCGGACACTCGCCAAGGAACAGAACAGG
>NZ_BOMZ01000122.1 GCF_016862455.1 Actinoplanes utahensis | reverse complement strand
TCCGGCGAACACCGGCCGGGACGCACGAGGCCCGGCGAACACCGACCGGGACGCACGAGGCCCGGCGAACACCGAGCCTGACGGCTTGAGCAGAGCGACGATGCCGAGGAGGCACGAAGATGACCGAGGTGCACGGCAGGGTCGGGACGGGCGGGCGTCGCGCGGCGCCCGGCGGGAACGCGACGTCCGATGACGCCGGGATCCCCACCGATACGGACGGTGGGGCGCCGGTCTCGGACGACGTCGCCGGGGACCGACCGGACGCGGGAAACGGCGGTGGCGCTGAGGTGGCGACGTCGAGTGAGAGCGGGCCGGTCGCCGGTGGTGGGCGTCCGGGCGGGGCGCTGCCGGGCGCCGGGCCACGCGACGCGAACGCCCCGGGCGGCGAGCTGGGGACGTTCAGTGAGACCGGGCCCGCCGGCGCCGGAACGGTGGACGAGACGACCGGGGAGTTCAGCGCCACCTGGCTGGGGCTGCGGGAGCCGGCGGACGCCGCCGCACGAGCGCTCGACCTGGTGGAGCGGTTGCCGGAGACGGTACGGACCGTTCGCGATCTGGGATGCGGGACGGGTTCGCTCGGGCGCTGGCTGTCGCCGCACCTGGCCACGCCCCAGCACTGGATCATGACGGACCTGGATCCGGCGCTGCTGCTGCGGGCCGCCGACGGGATGCCCGCCGGGACGACGGTGCGCACTCAGCAGCTGGACGTGACCGATCTGACCGCGGCGGATCTGGCGGGCACCGATCTGGTCACCTGTTCGGCGCTGCTGGACCTGCTGACGGCCGAGGAGGTGGAGCGGCTGGCGGCGGTCTGTGCCGAGGCCCGGGTGAGCGTGCTGTTCACCCTTTCGGTGACCGGCGAGGTCCGGCTGGCACCGGAGGATCCGCTCGACGGGCAGGTGGCGGAGGCTTTCAACGAGCATCAGCGGCGTACGCACGACGGCCGCCGCCTGCTCGGCCCGGACGCCCCCGAGGTCGCGGCGGAGGCGTTCGGCAAGGCCGGAGCGCGCGTGACCGTACGCCCGAGTCCCTGGCGCCTCGGCCCCGCCCTGCCCGCACTGACCGCGGAGTGGCTGCGCGGCTGGGTCGGCGCCGCTCGCGAGCAGCGTCCCGACCTGCCCCTCGACGACTACCTGGACCGGCGCCTGGCCTCGCTCCCGCATGCCTCCGTCGGCCACGCGGACCTTCTCGCGATCTTCGACTGAGGCAACCGGGTGTATCGGCAGCCACCGGGTGTATCGGCTTCGGGCGCGTACGGCGGCCGAAGCCGGCACCCGGAGGGGTGGGAACACCCGTCGAGTGAGATCTTCGAGTGAACACGATCTTCAAGTGAACCGCGGGGCGCGGCACGGGCGTACTAGTTCCTGAAAGCGACGAGGGGACTGGAACCGTGAACCGATCGATCTGGGCGTGGCTGCGGCTGCTGGGTGGCGCCGGGATTCTGGCCTTGGTGCTGTGGCGACTCGGGACCGGCGCGTTCCTGGACGGCATCCGGGTTCTCGACGGCGGCGCGCTGCTGGCGGCGCTGGCGATCGGCGCGGCGACCACGGTGCTCAGCGCGTGGCGGTGGTGTCTGGTGGCGCGCGGGCTCGGCATGAGGCTGACGCTGAAGGACGCGACCGCCGACTACTACCAGGCGCTGTTCCTGAACGCGGCCCTCCCGGGCGGGATCCTCGGTGACGTCGGGCGCGCGGTACGGCACGGCCGCGACGAAGGCGATCTGGGCCGCGGGGTCCGGGCGGTGGTCCTGGAGCGGACGGCCGGCCAGCTGGTGCTGCTCGGGGTCGGGGCGGCGGTGCTCCTCTCCGTACCCTCACCCGTCCTTGATCTCCTGACGTCGCACGGACCGCAGGTCGCCGCGGCAGCCGCAAGCGTCGCCTCGGCCGGCGTCCTGATCCTCCTCGGCCTGCGGGCCCTGCGGAACCGGGGCAGCGCCAAGGCCAGGACCGGCCTGGCGGAGATCCGCGCGGGGCTGCTGTCGCGGCGCAGCGGACCGGGCGTGCTGCTGGCGTCGGCGGCGGTGCTGGCCGGGCATCTGGCGACGTTCCTGGTGGCTGCGTACGCGGCGGGCACCTCGGCGTCGTTGCTGGAGCTGGCGCCGCTGCTGCTGCTGGCGCTGATCGCGATGGGTCTGCCGGTGAACATCGGCGGCTGGGGTCCGCGGGAGGGTGTGATGGCCTGGGCGTTCGGCGCGGCTGGCCTGACCGCGGCGCAGGGTCTGACGATCGCGGTGGCTTACGGCATTCTGGCCTTCGTCGCGGCGCTCCCGGGCGCGGCGATCCTGACGGTACGGATGGTCGCGCGCCGCGCCGCAACGAGGAGACCGCGCACGGTGGCGCCGGCGATGGCGACGACCTCGGTCGTCGTGCCGGCGCCCGCGATGGGGCGGCAGCAGATCGTCGTGCCGGCGCCCGCGATGGCGCCGCCGCCGATCGTCGTGCCGCTGCCGCTGCCGGTGCGTCAGCCCGCTTACTCCGGGAGCGTCGCGGCTTGATCCAGCCGTTCGCCGTGTTCCCCGAACCGCTCCGACAGCGCGTACCGCAGCAGCACCACGTCGCCGATCGGGCGGACCTCGGCCAGGGTGGCCCGGTTCTTCGCGGACCACGGGAAGTCGCCGTCGTGCACGAACCGCGGCGCCCGCGAGTCACCGACGAAGAACGGGGCCACCACCAGCTGCAGCTCGTCGGCCAGCCCGGCCGTGAGGAACTGGGTGTGCATCCGGCCGCCGCCCTCGACCATGAGCCGCCGCACGCCGCGGGTGGCCAGGTCGGCCGCGACGAGCCGGACGTCGACCGGGTCGCCGCCGTCGACGACGACGGCCCGGCCGCCGAGCCGCTCCCGGGCGGCGTCCAGCGCGGGCGTCGCACAGTAGACCAGCTTGTCCGCCCCGCCCGTGGTGAAGAACGACGCGTCCGGGTCGAGGTGGCAGCTGCCCGTTACGGTGACCTTCACCGGGTCCGGATGCTCCCCTCGGGCGATCCGGGCGGCGCGGCGGGCCGCGGAGCGCACCAGCAGGCGCGGGTTGTCCTGGCGGATCGTCGCGGCGCCGACCAGGATCGCGTCGCACCCGGCGCGGACCGCGTCCACCCGGTCGAAGTCGGCGTCGTTGGACAGGAGCAGCCGCTCCGCGCCGGCGTCGTCGAGGTAACCGTCGATGGACATGCCACAACTGAGCAAGGTGTAAGGACGATCAGCCACTGATGACGCCTCCAGAGATTGTCCTCACCATTATCCCCGTGTGCGGGAAGCGATCTCTGGGCAGTGCATCTGACGGCGCGAACCAATGAGGAGGACCGATGTTCGAAGCCCCGGCGATCACCAAGGCGAGTATCCGGCGGCAGGTCACCGTACCGCTGCGTTTTCCCGACGGTTACACGACCAGCGCGCGGGTGATGACGTTCGACGGGCTCGCCGACGGCAAGGAGCATCTCGCGCTCGGTCTCGGCGACTGGCAACGGGCCCTGACCAAGTCGGCGGCCGGCGGCCGGGCGCCGCTGGTGCGGCCGCACAGCGAGTGCCTGACCGGGGACGTCTTCGGCAGCCAGCGCTGCGACTGCGGTCCGCAGCTGCGCGAGGCGGTGGAGCGGATCGCCGAGCAGGGCGGGTTCCTGCTCTACCTGCGGCAGGAGGGCCGCGGCATCGGCCTGTACGCGAAGCTGGACGCCTACGCTCTCCAGGACGACGGCCTCGACACGTACGAGGCGAACGTCGCGCTGGGCCGCGGTGAGGACGAGCGGGACTACACCGCCGCCGCGCAGATGCTGCTGGCTCTGGGCGTGGACCGGGTCCGGCTGCTCAGCAACAACCCGGACAAGGCCGGTCAGCTCACCGGCCTGGGCATCGACGTGACCCAGCGGATCCCCACCGGGGTCCACGTGTCCGCGGCGAACGTGCGATACCTGTCGGTCAAGGCGTCGCACACCTCGCACACGATCGACCTCCCCCTGGCCGAGTGACGTTCGGCTCCTTCTGGCGGCTCCTCCGGCACGATGGCAGGGTGACGGGCGTGGGCATTCCGGAAGCGGGCGATCTCGATGCGCTGATCGCCGCCGTGGATCAGCTGCCGTTCATCGTCGCCGTCTGCGAAGGGCCGGACCTGCTGCTGGTGGCGTACAACGCGGCCACCAGGGCGGTCCTGCCCGGACGGGACGGACTGGGCCGGCCGATCCGTGAGGTGATCAGCGATCTCGCCGGTCAGCAGTTCGTGGACGCCTACTACGAGGTCTACCGCACCGGTACGCCGATCATGGGCCGGCAGTGGCGGGTACACCTGGACCAGCCCGACGGGTCGGTCCACGAGATGTACGCCACGTTCACCATCGTCCCGTGGCTCGCCGCGGACGGCGGCCTGCGCGGGGTGATCGGGGCGGCGTTCGACGTCACCGCCCTCGCCCGCGACCGGCAGGCCGCCGAACAGGAGACGGAACGGCTGCGCCGGCGCTACGAGCAGAGCCGGGACGTGATCGACGCGTTGCAGCGGGAGCTGCTGCCGGCCGGGCTGCCGGTGCTGCCCGGCCTTCAGGTGGCCGCCGGCTACCTGCTCGCCGACGCGGACACCCGGGCCGGCGGGGACTGGTTCGACGCGGTCACCACACCGGACGGTCGGATCGCCCTGATCACCGGCGACGTCGTCGGGCACGGGGTGACCGCGTCCGGGGTGATGGGGCAGCTGCGGGCGGTGCTGCAGGAACGGCTCGACGCCGGGGCCGATGTGGTGGAGGCGCTGTCCGCGGTGGACCGGCTGGCCGGGCGGGTACGGGCGGCGTACGCGGCGACCGTCTGCCTGGTCGTGCTGGATCCGGGCAGCGGGGAACTGTCGTACTGCACGGCCGGGCATCCCGCGCCGCTGGTGATCCCGGCGTCCGGCCCGGCACGGTACCTGCCCGGAACCCGGGGCACGCCGCTCGGCACCGGCGGCACGTTCCCGGTGGGCCGGGCCCGCCTCGACCTCGGCGACACCCTGCTGCTCTACACCGACGGCATCCTGGAACGGCCCGGCGCCGGCCCGGACCCCGACGGCGAGCTGGCCCGGGTCGCCACGGACGCGGCGGCCGGGCGGGCCCTGCACGATCCGGCGGCCACCGTCGCCGAACGGGTCTGCACCCAGACCCTGGAGCTGCTGGTCCGGGCGGGCGGGCACGCCGACGACATCACCCTGCTGGCGGCGCAGCGCGTTCCCCCCGTACCGGAGATGGTCCTCGATCTCCCGGCGCAGCCGGAGGCCCTGCGCGGCTCCCGGGTCGAGATCGCCCGCTGGCTGGGCGCGGCCGGCGCCGCCGCGAACGACGTCTTCCAACTCCAGCACGCCATCGGCGAACTGGCCACCAACGCGATCGAACACGCGGCCGGCGGCGACAAGGTGCAGATCCGGGCCCGGCTGGAGGCGTCCGGGGTGGTCGAGGCGACGGTCACCGACCACGGCGGCTGGCGGGCGCCGGAACGCCGGCCGACCCGCGGCCGCGGCCTGGCGCTGACCGCACAGCTGGTGCAGAGCCTGCGGGTGGAACCCGGCCCGGACGGGACGATCGCCACCGTGCGGTACCCGCTGAGCCGTCCGGGACGCCTGATGACCAGCCTCGACGAAGCGGTGCCGGCGGCTGTGCCGGCCGGTGATCTGACGATCACCGAGCTTCCGGGCGACGACGAGACGCGGGTACGGGTGGACGGTCCGGTGGATGCGGCGACTGCTTCCCGCGTACGCCAGGAGCTGTTGCGCCGCAGCCGTGGCGGCACCGTGCCGATGACCGTCGACCTGTCCGGGGTCGGCCATCTGTCCAGCGCCGGAGTGTCGGCGCTGCACGAGTTGGCCGCGCAGCATCAGCTGGAGAAGACGCCGCTGACCCTGTTCGCGGCGCCCGGGAGCCCGGCCCGGCGGATCCTCGACCTGGTCGGTCTCCAGTCGTCCACCGACCACTCATCCACAGGGTGAATCCGATCAGCCGTTCGGTTCTCTAGACTTCGCCGGGTGACTTCGGCTCCCCCGATCCCCGTGTCCAGTGCCATCGACGCCCTCAACAGGGTTTTCGGCTACCCATCGTTCCGTGGGCAGCAGGGCGACATCGTCGATCACGTGATCGCCGGTGGCGACGCGCTGGTGCTGATGCCGACCGGTGGCGGCAAGTCGCTGTGCTACCAGATCCCCGCGCTGGTCCGGCCCGGCACCGGGGTGGTGATCTCGCCGCTGATCGCGCTCATGCAGGACCAGGTCGACGCGCTGCGCGCCCTCGGCGTCCGGGCGAACTTCCTGAACTCCTCGCAGGAGCTGGAGGAGCGGCGGCTCGTCGAGGCCGAGTTCGTCGCCGGTGAGCTGGACCTGCTCTACGTGGCGCCGGAAGGTCTCGGCACCGCCGGCGTGCAGCGGTTGCTGGACCGCGGCAAGATCTCGCTGTTCGCGATCGACGAGGCGCACTGCGTGGCGCAGTGGGGCCACGACTTCCGGCCCGACTATCTGGCCCTGTCGATGCTGCACGAGCGCTGGCCGGACGTGCCGCGGATCGCGCTGACCGCCACCGCCACCACGACCACCCGCGACGAGATCGCCACCCGGCTCCAGCTGACCGGCGCCCGGCACTTCACGGCCAGTTTCGACCGGCCGAACATCCAGTACCGGATCGTGCCCAAGAACAACCCGTCCCGGCAGCTGCTCGACCTGCTGCGCACCGAGCACGCCGGACACTCCGGGATCGTCTACTGCCTGTCCCGCGCCTCGGTGGACAAGCACGCCGAGTTCCTGTCGCAGAACGGGATCCCCGCGCTGCCGTACCACGCCGGGCTCGACGCCCGGACCCGCGCCGCCAACCAGGCCCGCTTCCTGCGCGAGGACGGCCTGGTGATGGTGGCGACCATCGCCTTCGGCATGGGGATCGACAAGCCCGACGTACGGTTCGTCGCCCACCTGGACCTGCCGAAGTCCTTGGAGGGGTACTACCAGGAGACCGGGCGCGCCGGACGGGACGGGCTGCCGTCGACCGCCTGGCTGGCGTACGGGCTCCAGGACGTCATCCAGCAGCGCAAGATGATCGAGGGGTCGGAGGGGGACGCGGCGTTCCGCCGTAACGCCGCCCGGCACCTCGACGCGATGCTGGCGCTGTGCGAGAGCGTGACCTGCCGCCGCTCGCAGATCCTGTCCTACTTCGGTGAGGACACGGCCGGCACGTGCGGCAACTGTGACACCTGCCTGACCCCGCCCGAGTCGTGGGACGCGACAGTGCCCGCGCAGAAACTGCTGTCCACGGTGCTGCGGCTGCAGAAGGAACGCGGGCAGAAATTCGGCGCCGGCCAGTCCATCGACATCCTGCTCGGCAAGAAGACCGACAAGGTCAGCCGGTTCCGGCACGACGAGCTGACCGTCTTCGGCATCGGCGCCGACCTGCGGGAAGCCGAATGGCGTGGGGTCGTGCGGCAGTTGCTGGCCGGCGGGTTCCTGGCGGTCGAAGGCGAGTACGGGACGATCGTCCTGACCGAACGCAGCCGGGAAGTGCTGCGCGGCGAGCGGAAACTGATGATGCGCCGGGAGGTGGCGGTCGCCAAGTCGCGGTCCGGCAGCGCCTCCCGGTCCTCCGGTTCGTCCGCCCCCTCGCCCGCGGCCGCGGACCTCTCCCCCGAGGCGTCGGAGCTGTTCGAACGGCTGCGTGCGTGGCGGACCACGATGGCGCGGGAGCAGCAGGTCCCGCCGTACATCATCTTCAACGACGCCACCCTGCGCGGCATCGCCACCCTGGCCCCGCAGACCCTCGACCAGCTGGCCACGGTGAGCGGCGTCGGCCAGGGCAAACTCAGCAAGTTCGGCGACCAGGTGCTGTCCACCGTCCGCGGCGACGCCGGCCCGGACGCGGCCACACCCGCCGAGACCGCCGAGCCTGCCGAGCCCTCCGCATTCGCCGCCGGACCGTCCGCACCCGTCGGCCCCTCGGCACCCGCCGCGGCGGCCGCCGGCCCGGACCCGTCCGCCGCCGATCCGGACCTGTCCGCCGCCGATCCGGGCTCGTCCGCCGCTGGTCCGGGCCTATCCGCCGCCGATCCGGCATCCGGCCGGCTGTTTTCGACGGAACCGGTCGCCCCGCGTGCTCAGCCCTCGCGGCCCGCCACCCCGCCGCCCGTCGCCCCGCGCTCGTCCGGCTCCGGGTCTTCCGGCTCGCGGCCGGTGTATCACGGGACGGCCGACGATTCTGATGCGATTCCGCTGCCGCCCGAGCCGGACTTCTTCGACGACCCCGGTTACGAGTAGCCGGACGCAGCCCACGACTGCCGGACCCGCCCGTCCCATGGGCGAGCGGGTCCGATCCACGGGCGACGAGGTCCGGCGCACGGGCGAGGAGGCCCGCTCACGCGCGAGCGAACCCATCCCGTGGGCAAGCAGGCCCGGCCACGCGCAAGCGGGCACGGGCGAAGGGCGAGGAGGCCCGCTCACGCACGAGCGGGGGGTGCGCCAGGGGTGGGCCGGCAGTCGTGGGCTTCGTGGTCAGGAGCTGCGGATGGCCTCGCCCGCCAGTTCGATCCGGACCTTCTTGCCGACGAGGACGCCACCGGCCTCCAGCATGACGTTCCAGATCAGGCCGTAGTCCTCCCGGTCGATCTCGGCGGTGGCGCTGAACCCGAAGATCTCTCGCCCGTACGGGTCACGCCGCGCCCCGCCGAACTCCATGTGCATGTCGACCGGCCTGGTCACGCCCTTGATCGTCAGGTACCCCTTGATCACGAAGCGGCCGGAGGCCCGGGTCGCCGCCGGCGGCAGATCAGCGACCGTCCCCCGGCGGCCGAGCGGATTGTTCCGCAACCGCGCCCAGTTGAAGATCGGATCGCTGTCGGCCTCCCAGGCGATGCCGGTACTGCGGTACTCCAACGTCGGATGACGTGCCACATCCAGAAAATCGGCACTCGACAGATGCGCGTCCCGCTCCGGATGGTGCGTATTGATACTCGCCGAGCGGATGGTCGCACTGATCGACGATCGCAGCGGATCGGTCCCCACCACGATCGTCGCCGCCCCGTCGGCGAATTCCCCCCGAATCGGACTGACCATCATGTGCTGCGCCACGAACCCGATCCGTTTGTGGGCATCGTCCAGCGTGTAAACCCCTGGATCGGGAATGATCAGACCGTTCCATTCACGGACCGGCCGCTCGACCGTCACGTAGCTCTCCCCCTCGGCAACATCGTCACCGCACAGCGGCGCACGAGCCCCTCTGGCTCTCCGATGCCGATTTCGCCGAGATTCTATGCACCCCATTGTTCGGGCAGTCACCCCCAGGAATGCATCACGTGTCCGCCACCACAGTGGACCGGCCTCCCGGATTCGTCCATCACCTACAAATCACCCCGCTCCGCCCAGTCTCCACACGGCCGAAACGCAATTCCGCCAGCCATTTGCCACCGATCAACACTCCCGCGTCAGAAGCGCGACACCAATCAGCCCGGGGAACGACCGCAAGAATCCTCATTCGCCACTCCCGCCGGCAGCCGACCGCCACCCAACCCGAACCCGCGAGCCACCGCGCGACGACGCGCGAACCGGAG
>NZ_BOMZ01000121.1 GCF_016862455.1 Actinoplanes utahensis | reverse complement strand
CAGCACTGGCGACCAGCCGGGCAAGATCCGCCGCTGTGTGGACGGTTCTGCGCGTGCTGCTGCGGGGTAGGGGCGTAGTGATCGGGAGGGGTGAACCGTGAGTCACCGTGCGGTGAGGCGGGTCGGTGTGGGCGGGGGCGGTGACGCTGAGGCGGTCGTCGATCAGTGTGCCGGCCGTGGATGGGACGGTTTGGACGGTAAGACCTGGTTGCCGGGGGTGAGACGGTGTGTGGCGACCTGGGCGCCGCCACGGGTGGGAGGCGGTCGGCGGTCGAAGGCGGTGTGCGTACGCACGGGCAGTCGTGGATTGCACGTCCGTTGATGCGCCATTTGAAAAACCGGACTGACCGACAATGGCTCTCCGTGACCGAGCCGCGAGGGCTACTCGCTGGTCACCCCGGGCGGGAGCATCTGTATGTCTCGATGGCGGCGGCCGTTTTTGATCATGTTCGTGCAGGTGACCGCGTCGCACGGAAGGTGTGTCGCTGATCCGGGGCGCGGCGCAGGCTCGTACCCGAGGGCATGCGTTCCACGGATGGAGGCGACGATGGTGACCCGGATGCGCGAGATCGGCCGTTCAGGGGGCCGCTGCGGCATGGTCCATACTGGAGTCGCCAGCTCGTGCGAATGCACGTGCACCTGCACGGGTGACCTCGTCCGGGGAGGACATTGATGCGGTTGCGACATCCCTCCGGCCGGCTTGTGCACCTCAGCTGCGGGCTCAGTCTAGATCACGGCGACGGTGACCACGCCGACGACGTGACCGCCGCCGTCGCCCGTCTCGACATCGCCAACGCCGCGCTGCGCGCGCACTGCGGGACCGGTGTCCGAACCGTCTCGCTCCGGCTGCCGGCACGGCTGGCCGCCCGCCTCGCCGACGACGGCCGGGCCCGGAGCTGGCTGCGCGCCGAAATCGACGCCCGCGGGCTGGAGGTGCTCACCCTGGGCGGCGCGCCCGGCCAGGACACCGACGAGCCGGACCTCGACTGGAGCGAGCCCGCCCGGCTGCGGCACACCCTCGCGCTGGCCCGGGTGCTCGTCGACCTGCTGCCGTTCGAGGAGGTCCGCGGCGCTCTCATGACCTGCGGGCTGGGCCGGGCGGAGGAATGGGACGAGGCTCACCAGCGGGCCGGCGCCCGGCACCTGTCGCGCCTCTCCGGCGGTCTGGCCGATCTGGCGTGGCGGGTCGGCCGTGCGGTGCGGGTCGGGTTCGAGCCGGGTCCCGGCGGGGTTCTGGACAGTCCGGAGCAGACCGTGGCCGCGCTCAGCCGGATCGACAAGGACCGGCTGGGCCTCTGCCTCGACCTGAGCGCCGTGGTCCGGGACTGGGCCGCGCCCCTGGCCGGCATCGACCGGCTCACCGACGCCGGGCTCTCGGTCATCACCGCCCGGATCACCGACCCGTCGATCGCCTGGCAGCCGGTCCTGCGGCATCTGCTGGCCGCGGACACGGCCCGCACGGAGTACGTGGACATCGACATCCCCGGCACCGACGAGGAGCGGGGTGCAGCCCTGGCGTACGTGCTGGAGGAACTGACCGCCCTGGGTCTCGTCGCCGAACAGCAGCCCTGCACCGCCCCCTGACTCGCCGCCCTCTGACTCGCCGCCCCTGACTCACCGCCCCCTGACTCACCGCGCCGCAGAGCGGGCCGCCGTGGCGCAGAGCTGGCCGCTGTGGCGCAGAGCTGGCCGCCGTGGCGCGGATCGCGACCCCTGGACATGCCTCGGCGCCGCCCCCGTGCCGGGAGCGGCGCCGAACGGCGGAACCGGTGTCAGTAAGTGGTGCCGGTGCTGCTGGTGCTGCTGGAGGTGGTGCTCTTGGAACCGGAGAAGGAGTCACTCGGCGCCGTCAGCTCGTCCGTGGTGGTCGTGCTGCTGGTACCGGTGTTCAGCTTCTCGCCGAGCTTGGACGACTGGATCTTGTCCTTGCCCTCGGTGTAGAGCTTGTTGGCCTGCGCCTGGGCGACACCGGCGGCCTCCTGGACCGTCGGGTGCTGCCACACCTTCTGAGCGTTGGCCCGGATCTCCTCGTACTTCTCCCGGCCGGCACGACTGCCCATGACGAAGCCCGCCGCGAGACCGGTCAGGAACATCAGCTTTCCGCGCATGATGGCGGCTCCTTCCGTTGTTCGACGCGCGTGCGTCTGTCGGGGTGCATACCCATCCTGCCCGGGCGATACTCCCCGCATGCGGGTTTCCTGCCCGGTGTCGGGCCGCCGCGCGAACAGGGGGGTATCCCGTTCGCGGACGGTCCGGGTGGTCATGTAGTCTGTTCTCCGTCGCCAGGGAAACCGGGCGGTGAGCAACAGAGCAATCCCCGATAGCTCAATTGGCAGAGCAGCCGGCTGTTAACCGGCAGGTTATTGGTTCGAGTCCAATTCGGGGAGCAGACTTCAACCCCAGGCTTCACGGCCTGGGGTTTTCTGTTGTGTGCGCTCCTCTGTATAGCAAGAGACGCCCCGAGATCAGAACCTCCCGGACTTCAAGAACTTTTGTTGTACGCCCGGAGCCGTCCCGTCCCAGCGTGGGCCGTCCCGGGCTACCGCGCGATGTGGGCGGCGGGTTGCGGCCGATACGCGGGCTGCGGGCTGTGGCGGTGGCTCGCGGGACTGTCGTGCGGCCCGCGAGGCGGTTCCGGCGGGGGCCGGAGGTGCGGCCGGTCGGGAGGGGCGGCCCCACTGAGCGGGTGGCCGGGGTTTCGGCGGGTCGGGATGTGGGCTCTGGCGGAGGTTTCGGTGCGGTGTGCCGTTGTCCTGATCGAGCGGGCCGGGCGAGGAGCGTACCCGCGAAAGATCTTGATCTTGGGGTTTTTCATGCCTGGCTCTTTCGCCTCCCCGGACACGCATGTCTGGTTACGCTGGGCTCCGCGTTGATTGCAGCCAGTGAGGTGGACATGTCGCAGCCGGTAGAGGTGGACGTCGTCATCATCGGCGGCGGGCTCGCCGGGCTGACCGCCGCCCGCCGTCTCGACCGTGCCGGAGTCGAATGGCTCCTGGTGGAGGGGTCCGACCGGATCGGCGGACGGGTCGCCACCGACGTGATCGACGGCTGGCACATGGACCGTGGATTCCAGACGATCAACACCGCCTACCCGCGGTTGCCCGCGCTCGTCGACGTGGACGCGCTCGACATGCGCTACTTCACATCCGGTGTGCTGGTACGGCGCTGCGGTGGCCTGCACCGCCTGGAGAACCCGCTGCGCGAGCCGCTCGCCACCCCGCAGACCCTGCTCTCCGGGATCGGCACTCTCGGTGACCGGCTCAAGTTCGCCGCGCTCGCGACCCGCTGTGCCACCCTGCCGGTGTCCCGGCTGCTCGACGCGCCGGAGACCACCACGCAGGAGATGCTGCGCGCCGCCGGCCTGTCGCACCGGATCATCGAGGAGGCGCTGCGGCCGTTCTTCTCCGGGGTGTTCGCCGACCGTTCCCTGGAGACGTCCAGCCACGTGGCCGCGATGGTGCTGCGCTCGTTCACCCGCGGCCGGATCGGTGTGCCGGCCGCCGGGATGGCCGCGCTGCCCGCCGCCATCGCCGGGCCGCTGCCCTTCCCGCAGTTGCTGATCGGCGCCCGCACCCTGTCGATCGGCCCGCGCATGGTCGTCACCGAGGGTGGCGAGCTCCGCTGCCGCGCTGTGATCGTCGCCACCGATCCGCACGGCGCCGCCGCCCTGCTGCCCGGCCGCCTGCCCCGGCCCGACGTGCACAGCCTGACCACCTTCTACTTCGGGGCCGACCGGGCACCCATCGACGAGCCGACCCTGCTGCTCGACGGGGACCGGCGCGAGATCATCGCCAACACGGTGGTGATGAGCAACGCCGCACCCGAGTACGCCCCCGGCGGCAAGAGCCTCATCGCGGCCACCGTCGTCGGGATCTCCGCGCCGTCCAGCGCCTCCGAAGCCGTGATCCGGGTCGAATTGTCCCGCATGTACGGGGTGCCGACCGAGGACTGGGAACTGCTCAACGTGGTCACCGTCCCGCAGGCGCTGCCCGCGGCCCGGCCACCCCAGTCCCGGCTGCGCAGCCCCGTCGACCTGGGCGACGGCCTGTTCGTCGCCGGCGACCACCGCGACAGCCCGTCCATCCAGGGTGCGATGGCCGGCGGCTGGCGTACCGCAGGAGCAGTCCTGGCGTCACTCGGCGCCCGGGTCGGGGTTTAACGCCCGTTTTAGGGGGTTTCAATGAGCGACATCAGCCCGGAGAACTACGCTGAGTTCACCACCCAGGACGGCCCGGAATGTCCCAGTTGTTGCGACGAGGGACTGCCCCGGGTGGAGGATCTCCAGCCACCGGACATGGTGGAAGATCCGCGGCGACAGATCGTTCTTCTGCCGAAATCCCTGGTGCGGTGATAGATCGCTAGGCTTGGGAGCGGGGCACGGGATAGTATCGCCGCCGGTACGGGGCGGTAGCTCAGTGGGTTAGAGCAGGGGACTCATAATCCCTCGGTCGCGGGTTCGAGTCCCGCCCGCCCCACCAGGTTTGGCATTGCGCGAACCGGATCCGGTTCGTTGCCGTCGCCGGGGGACGTAGCGGGTGTCGCCGCGTCCACCGCGACGGCCTCTTCGTGCGGCAGCCGGAACACCGGGATGATCTCGTCGCCGATGATGCGGATCTCGGCGATCAGTTCCTCGATGATGGCTTTGCGCTCGGCTGAGTCGCCGTTGGTGATCACGTGTTCGAGGCGGGCTCGGGTCTTCGCGAGGGTACTGGGTGACGGTGCGACGGGTTCGTCGCTGATCAGGTCGGTGATCTCGTCGCGGCGGATCTTGAGGGCTTCGATCTGGGTGCGGAGTTCGCGCAGGCGTGGGCCGGTGTCTTCCTCGTCCATGGTGCCGTTCTCGAACGCTGTCCGGTATTTGTCGCGTGCCGTGGTTTTGGCGGTGATGGCGGCTTCGATGGCGTCGAGTTCGGCGTGCCGGTCGGCGTTGGTGTCGTGGTGGTGGGCTCGCGCCTTGTTGATCGCGGTGGCGATGAGGGTGTCGGCGTCGCGGTAGAAGTCGTGCAGGGCTTGGAGGACGGCTTCGTCCATGGCGGGGGCGTCCAGGCGGGGACTGGTGCAGCCGTGGGCGCCGTATCGGCTGCGGGAGTAGCAGGTGTAGTAGTGGTAGCTGCGGGTGCGGCCTTTCGCTGACGTGCCGATGTACTTGTTCTTGCAGCGTGGGCAGGTGATCAGGCCGGTGAGGTGGTAGTCGGATCCGTTCATGGCGCGCTGGTTGTGGGCGTCGGAGCGGGTGTCGGCGATCTCGCGGATGTGGTCCCAGGTGGGGCGGTCGATGAGCGCGGGGTGGGCGTCGGGGACGTGGGTGTCGCCGTAGACGATGTCGCCGGTGTAGGCGGGGTTCTCCAGGAGGCGGCCGATGGTCATGCCGGACCATTTCTTGCCGGTGCGGTTGGTGATGCCGCGCCGGTTGAGTTCGTCGGCTATGGCGCGGGTGCCGAGGCGTTTCTTCACGTACATGCGGACGATTTCGCGGAGGATCGCGGCCTCGTGCTCGTGTGGTACGAGTTTCTGGGTTGTTCGGTCGATGAGGTAGCCGTAGGGGCGGTTGCCGCCGGGCCATTTTCCTTTGGCGGCTTTGGCGTTCATTCCGTTGATGACGCGGTCGATGATGGTTTCGCGTTCGAATTCGGCAAAGACGCCGAGGAGTTGGACGAGCATGCGCCCGATGGAGGTGGAGGTGTCGAACGGTTCGGTGGCCGAGGTGAACGCGACGCCCGCGTCTTCGAGTTGTCCGAGTAGGTCCAGCAGGTCGGACAGGCGGCGGGAGAACCGGTCGACGCGGTACACGAGCAGCACGTCGTATCGGCTGGCTGCGGCGGCGCGCAGGGCGCGTTGCAGGCCGGGGCGTTCGGTGGTGGCTCCGGAGGCGTCGTCGGTGAAGGGTTCTCCGGCGATGATCCATCCGGGCTGGGAGTTGACGTACGAGGTGAGAGCGGCGAGCTGGGCGTCGATGGAGAACGGCTGGTGCTCGTCGTCGGTGGAGCGGCGCACGTAGAGGGCGACGCGGCGGGTGCCGGTGGGGGTGTCGCCGAAGCCGGTACGGGGGCGGCGGCGTCGGGAGCGGGCGGTGGTGGCTGCCACGGGCGTTTCCTTCCGAGGGGTGGTGGGCGGGGTGGCACTTGTCGCACCACCCCGCCTCGTCGTGCGTCATGCGGTCAGGTCGTCGGGGTGTTCGCGTTCGTAGCGGGCGATGAGGACGGCGAGTGCTTCCACCGCTCTGGCGTATTGGGCGGCGGTCATGGGGACCGTTTCGATGTGGTGGATTCGGATGTCGGTTATGGCGGCCTGTTTCCGGGTGGATGCTGTCCGTGATTTTCGCCGTCGGATATTCGACGTGCCGGATTCGTTCGGCGGATCAGTTCGACGATACCCGATTTTTGTTTCTGAATGATCGGGGTGGTGCGACATTCTCCTCCATGAGGAATTCGCAACTCGGAGCTTTGTCGGCGACGAATCATGGGCTGTATTCCTTTCCTTAGTTATGAAATTGAGTCGCAGCGGTGTTGCTCGGCGGGGCCATCCGGCCCCGCCGAGCAGCGGAATACGCGGGATCAACGCGGCTGCGGTGCCGCTTCCTCGTCGGCGACGAAGACTTCGAGCAGCCGGACGGCGTGCCGGAGCCGGGATTGGGCCTCCTGTCCTTTGGAGGAGCACTGCAGGTCGTAGTGCAGTTGGGCGACGACACCGATGACCGGTTCGGTGCGGATTGCCGCCTGTGGGGTGCCGCGTAGCCAGGTCGTGGCGAGTTGCCGGGACGCGGCCGCGTCGGCGAGATCCTTCGCGGAGATCGCGAGGACGTGGTGGTCGGTTGTTGAGGAGTTCCGGGTCGTGGGGCGGGATGATTCTGTGGCGAAGACGCGCAGCCACCGGACGGCGCGGCGTAGGGCGCGGTGGGCTTGCTGGTCGGGGGTGTGCTCATCGCGCAGGATGTCGAGGAGTTCGGCGACCATGGCGATCACCGGGGCGGTCTGAGCGGCCCTGCTGGGCTCGCGCAGCAGTGCCGTGGCGAACCACTGCACGTCTTGCGGTAGAGGGATCGGTTCAGGTTCGCCGAGGAGTTCGGCGAGGGACCGGCTTTCCCCAGGGCTGTCTTCGTGGGGTGCGGCCAAGCCGGGCTCGTCTGCACGGCCGTCACTGTGGTCGGTGTTCTCGACGAGTTCGATCGATTCGCCTTCGTGGGCGTTCATCAGGTGTGCTCCGTGATCTCGTGGTCGTGGTGCGGAAGGTCGGCCAGGCGTAGCCGGGGGCCGTGGTGGCCGTGTAGCCACCACACGTTCTCGGCGGGCGACTGTCCGGTGGCGGTGGCGTGCTCGCCGGCGGCGGTGGCCACCAGGTCGGTGACGTCGGTGCCGGCCAGTTGTTGGTGCAGGTTGAGTTCGCGGCGGGCGGAGGGCAGCCAGAACAGCACCGGCCACCGCCAGCGGGTCATGTCCGCGAGCCGCGCGTAGTTGGAGATCTTGTCGATCAGGACGGGTAGGGCTTCGGTGCCGAGATCCATCTCGAGCAGGAACGGCACCTGCCGGTCGTGTTCGGCCCAGACGCCGTGGGCGTCCGGGCGAGGCAGGCTGGTGAGCAGCATCAGGCTCGGGTCGTCGCCGGTGCGGAAGAATGCTCCTCTCTCTTGTAGGGCGGAGGCAGGCCGCCATTGGATGAGGCGGCTGCCGGGTTGGGTGCGTTCGTGGGCGGCCAGGTCGACGAAGAACTGGTTGGTGGCCAGCAGGTGCGGCAGGTTCGCCCGGGAGGTCAGGTGCTGGCGGCGCTGCCGGGCCTGGTCCCGGCGCGGGAACGGGTCGCGGCGTTGGGCGGCGACGATCTCGGTGCCGAGTTGGTCGAGCAGGTAGTGGTACGGATACGAGCCGCCCTCCCAGCGTTGCGGCCGGAACCGGGCCAGCACACCCAGCGCGAGGAGCTTGAGCAGCCGCCGCTGACAGAACGTCAGCGACCCGTACAGGGCGGTGTTGATCTGGTCGGTGGTCAGGACGCCGTGGTCGTAGAGCCAGCTGAGCAGCCGCAGATCACGGCCGGTGAGAGACGATTGCGCCCGCAGCAGGCGCTGGTCATAGTTGGTACGGATAGGCATCACCCCCCGGGGAGACCCCAGACGAGGGTCTGTCGCAGCACATGACGGTCGCCGCCGGATACCAGCTGACCTGTGCTGACAGGCGGACAGTGAGGTCGGTGTAGGGGTTGGTGCCAAGACCGACCCCTACACCGACGCCCGAACGCACCCCGGCACCGACATGCGGACCGGAGCCAGCCGGATTGGAAGGTCGGCGAAGTTCGATGCCTCTCTCTTGAAGCCTTTCCGCTTGACCGGGTCGGCCTTGGGTTGCCGGCCGGGTCCGATGCTCGGGCTCTGCGTTGATGCCGCCAGTCGCTCGGCTGCGCGGCGCGATGGGGTGTGGCGGTCGAACGGTGAACCCGGGTGTGACAGGTTCTGACAGATCGACTGCGTGGTACGGGCCTGGACTCCGGCAGGCGAGCGGAGGTAACTTCCGCTGTCCTTTCGGTAATCGGTGGAATGCCAAGTGAGGCACGGTTTCTCCTTTGATCGGTGGAGCGGCAGATTTGTAGGAACGACGGACGAGCCGGCCGCGGTGTGCGGTCAGGGTGGCGAGCGGGTGACGGCCGCGACGGGCAGGACGGGTGGTCCTGCCGATGCGGACTTCTGGTCGCCGCTGGCTTCGGTGTCGGCGGGCTGGTCGCGGATCAACTTGACGAGCGCGGAGGCCCGAGCGTTCGACATGGCGTGCCCCTGTCGGCGCAGCACCTCTGCCATCGACTCCCGCGACAGCGGACGCCTTTCGCGGGTCAGGTCAGCCGCAGCCTTACGGGCAACCGGAAGTAGCTCGCGGACGTCCTCATCGGGTGATGAAGCGTCGTCCGCTGGCGTGGCGGGGTGTTGCGGACGTCCGGGACCGTCCGGGACGGCCGCCGCCGGATGGTGGTGATCGGTTGGCTCGGGACCGGCCCGGCCGAGCGCGATTTTCACCATGGCGAGGAACCCGACCGCTGGGAGCGCCGCCGCGATCCAGCCGATGACCGACGGCTCCGCCTCCACGACCTGCGCGCCGAGCGACAGCACGACGGCGACCACGAGCACGACGGCCGGGAACCACAGCCGGGCGCCGAGGCGTTTCCGGCGCCGCAGTTCCAGACCGCCGGCTACGGACATCAGCTCCAGCACCACCGCGTCGGCCCACGCCAGCCATCCCGGCTGGCCATGCGCTTCAGCGACGTCGTGCACGTGCGTGAATGAGGCCGCCGCCGCAGCGGCCCCGATCGCCAGCATGATGACGACCTGGACGACACCTTCGACGCGGGCGGCACGGTCCGCTCGCGTCGAAACCGGTGGACGGGCTTGATTCACCGGCGCCACCGCAACGGTGGTGAGGCCCGGCCGCGCCGGGCGGTGAGGAGGGAACCGTTCGGGCTGACAGACCGTGACAGACAGCGAACGAGTCCGAATCGGCCGTGGTGACAGACCCGGCGGGTATCTTGCCCTCCCCAAACAGCGTGACAGTGATCGATAATCATGGCGGCACCCTCCAAAGACGACGAGCCCGCACCGCAGCCGCGAAGCGAGCGAACGAAGCAGCCGCCGCAGTCCGGGAGGACTACGGCGGCGAAGACGAGCCGTGGCAGAGACCGCGGCTTGCTACAGAAGGAAAGGGACGGCCGCGCGCCGTTCTGGACACGACACCGGCAAGATTTTTTCGAGCGATCACACCGGCGACGGGGGTTGGTGGTGCGGCCGAGCAGATCAACACTGGCGGTAGGCAGCGCTGACCTGGTCTTTTGGCGTACGGGATCGCTCACGCTGCCGGGCAGCCGAGACGGAACAATCACTCGGCACGGGCCCCTGTTCGACTGGTTCCTCGACCGCTTCGCCTACCTCGACTGGACCATCCCGGCCGGAAGTCTGTCCGGCCTACCGCCCACAGACATGCGGCCACGCCAACTCGAACGCTTCCTCCTCGAAGACGCCGACTACGCCCAACGCGACCGGATCTGGGCCGCCGTCATCGCCGGCGCCCGCGAGCCTGCCACTGCCGAGCCGTACCGCGTCCTCGCGATCGGATTGGCAGCCCGCGGCCTCCGCGGGTTCCGCATCAGCCGAACCGGGCTCTCCCTCGACGAGTACGCCGACGTCGACCACGACTTGGTCCTCGGGTTTCTTCGCCGCCTGGGCACCATCGATGTCCGCACCAGCAATCTCGGCATGAAGCTCATCGACAGCGGAATCACTTACGCCCGGACCCGTCAGAGCCAGCCTCGGCCAGTCAGCGTCGAACTACAGCCCATCTCCGCTACCGCAGGTGATCCCGAGGACGACGTCAGTGCCCTGCTCAACGAGTCGATCACCGAGCTCGCCAAGGCCGGGAAGCCCCTTGCAGATCAGGACGTCAAGCTGCTCACCTTGACCATCGTCGACGGCTTCAGCGTGAAGGACGCGGCGAAGAACCTCGGACTCGACGTTCAGGTCGCCTACAAGCGGCGGCAACGCGCGGGAGCGCGCCTGCGCGACCATCTCGCCGCTGCTCATCAAGCGTCTGGGGAGGTCCCCGCCGCCGGAGGCTCGGCTACCGGTCGCGGTGCCACGGCATCCGCGGAGGCGGCGGCACCGCCGACTCGTCGAACGGCTCCGAGCCCTGCCCCACCGCGATCAGCTCGGAGACCAGGATCGACAATTCCGCCTGCCAGCTCGGATCACGATCGACACGCAACACACCTCGAATCTGATCCGACAGCACCAGAACCGGACCACCCGAGCGCGCCACCACGCTGAAGCCGAGTCCTTGAACCAGCACCACGGCGCCCGCAACACCAGCCTGAACCGTCACCTCGGGCGGCGATGACCTCGACCGCGCGATGTCCCACAACGCGACCACGATGTCGGCCAGCACCGGCTCATCCTCGATGAACGCGATGTACGACGAAGTCGCACCATGCGAGCGACTCGGCCACACCGAAGAGGGCATGTCCCGCAGCTCCGCGGCCAGCGCATTGGCCAACGTCTCCAGGTCAGGCGTGCCGCTGTCGGCCTGGTCAGCTGTCCCCCTCACAGTGACCAAGCCTGCCACCATCTTCCCTCGGCGGGAAGCCTGCCTCGATCAGCCAATCCATGGTTCTCTTGCACGGATAACGACATCGACGCCAGAGTCCGCACATGGAGTTGGGGCCAGCTCAGCGAACGACAGTTGCTCCTGCTGCAGCGAATCGCCAGCGGCGACGATCTCAGCGGACCGGATGGGGTCAGCCAACGGACATCCGCACGAAGTCTCCAGAGCCGGCAGCTGGTGAAGATCAGCCGGCGCGACAAGGTATGGCGTGCGCAGATCACTGAGACCGGCCCCTTCCATCTCGAGCACGGACACCGTCCCTCCGCGGCCGATCAAGGTGGCGTCGGTCCGAGATATGGATGCGGTAGCCGGCAAAGCGACGAGCCGTCACCGCGGCCGACGGCCAAGAGATCGCCTTCCGTACGCAGAGACGGTCGATCCGCCGTCACGTCCATGGCCGAGACGGCGAAGGTGCTCATCCAGAAACTCCAGTGGATCCGTTCGTTTTGGAGTGAGCTACGCCTCGGCGATCATGGCGACTATTTCGCAGTCTCCTCTGGCTACGCGCCGCAAGCCAAATGCGCCGGGGGCTACTCACTGCGGCGGCCGACGTCTGACCCTGTCGCCGGCCAGGTCATTATCGGTGATCTCTCTCCAAGCGAACGCACCGCCGCCGGGCCGCCCGGCTGAACACGATCGGACAATGCTTAACAGAACCTGACGGCTTCTCGGGAGTCGGCCTTTCGTCGGCGCGGAGCGCCTCGACATACGAGGTCAGCGGCTCGGGTGGCTCGCTCGGTGCTATCTATCCTGAAGCCCGGAGTCACGGAGGAGATCAGTGGGCAGTTACCGACGGCGCGGCCACTACCGCCGCGGGCGCAACGGCACGAAGCATTGGGTCTCGACCCACAACGTCAGGCGCAGCGGCCGGAGAGGTTCGATCTCCCTGCCGTCCTTCACGCGGCGAACTCTGCCGTCATTCACTCAAAAGGCCTCGCGTTCGTCGACAGGCCGTAGCGTGATCGCGCCGAACGCACGGTGCCCGGTTTGCGGCGCTCTTACCTACTTCTACGCCAACGAACACGGCAGCAAGGTCTACTTCGACGCGCTGGGTCCACCGTGGCCTAAACATCCATGTCTTGACATCGCGCGCGCCAGTACACCAGGACCGGCGCGGGCAGTCCCAGGAACGAAAGCGTCCCCGACGCCGAACCGTTGGACGGAATCCCCGAGGATCGCGACGCCGCCTCGCCCCCACGTCCCCGCAAGCGCTCCCCATTTCAGCTCGCTGACCATGCCCTGGACGGTGGCAGGGCGATGGACATTAGACGGGCGAACCCTTCTGCACCTACATCCAATCGACCAGGGGTATGCCGTCTCTGCCTGGCAGGTCCCATCGACCTGTTCACTCCTGCCCGGTGACACCATTTTCCTCGTCGATGGAGGTATGTCATATTTTGATATTATTCGCTTTGAAGTTGTCGAGTCTCCGATCTTTTTTATGGGTGTGGTGCCCCTTGAGCCGGCACCGATCGTCCGATTCTTCCGTTGGCTGACTGGACGGCGCTGATACCAGCCGCTGTAGCAGCGAAGCCCGGCCAACCTGACCGGGTGGGTTCGTTTGGAAGGAGAGCGCTAATGAGGCCCTGAACAGCAGCGACAGGGTCAGACATCGGCCGCCGCAGCCTGAGTAGCCCGCGCATTTGGCTCGCGGAGCGTAGCCGGCGGAGACTGCGAAATAGCCGCCATGACCACCGAGGCGTAGTTCACCCCAAAATGAACGCACCCAACTCCAGCGGGAGGGCCGGAACCCTCACGATCGAAGAGCCCGACGAGTAGAGGCGTACCGCCCACCGCGGAACAAGCTCTATCTCTAGCTCGGGCAAGCCCGCCGCTCAGTCACCCTTCGCGAGGAGTGCGACGAGGTCAAGCACGTGCCCACTCAGAAGGAACTCCGAGAACTCCGTCGGTCGCCCTGGCATCGTATACCCGAGACCGAGCGGGTGCCGTCCGGCCAGCTGCGCCTGGAGATCAACCGCGCAGGCCACGGCCAGACCGACAAGCGGGCCACGCTGGAGAAGCGCCTACCGCGAATCATCCGCGAGATTGAAGCCGGGATCGAAGCTGACGATGAGGCTCGTAGAGCCCGCGAGCGCGCACACCAGGAGTACCTGGCCGAGCAGCGTCGCCGCGAGGAAGAACAGCACTGTCAGTGGCAGGAAGCCCTTGATCAGGCCAGGCCGCAAGCCGTGGAGGCGCTGAGACGGAAACTATTCCGGAGTGCCTTCGACGACTGGGCAGCAGCCTCCGAGATTCGTGCATTCTGCGACGCCCTCGAGAGCACCGGCGACAACACGGACGAAGACTCTGTCTCGGCTGGGAATCGGGCTCGATGGGTGGCCTGGGGGAGGGCCGAAGCTGATCGCATCGATCCGACTCATGGCGAGATCGGCCTCGCGGAAACTGCGTTCGAGATCAAGCCCCGCCCGGACAGCCTGCGGCCGTTCATCGGTGACTGGAGTCCTCATCAACCCCGGCGAGAGTACCGATATGAACTCGACGAGCGGAAAGCCGATACGTCATACCTGGCAGAGGACACCTGGCACCACGGCATGCGTGGGCGTCCGGCCTGGTGGCGGAACCGCTGACCGGAGCTATTCCTTCTCGTCCTCGTGAACCCGGTTAGGTCGGTTCGCGGCCCACTGCCGCACGTCGGAGGTCCGCCAGATCCGTCCAACAGACAGGTGGGCAACCGGTGCGGGGAAGTCAGGGCGCTCGACGAGCACGGCGACGCGCTGGCGTGTCACGCCGAGATAATCGGCGATCTCTGCGGCTGCCATGACCTCTTCCATGGACGCCGACCCTCTGACTGCAGATGTTGACTACCTGACAATCGGGGGGTTGTCTACTAGACAACCCTATGGCATCGTCGACAGGCATACAGGTGATTCCGTATCTGCCGGGCCCGCACGAACGCGGGCTCGCGCGGGCAACCCCGAGGGGAGTACGTGATGATCGCCCAGACCGACGACCCGATCCGCGACGTGGCCGAGCAGGTCGCCGACAGCCTGTCGCACCGGGGCTACGCCTTCGTCGAAGACGACAAGGTCGAGCCGCTGGCCGCGACGCTACGAGCCTTCCTGCAGGCAGCGGGGATCCCACTCAATGTCGCGGGGGAGGCGGAACCCGTCGGGTCGGCGGCGATCTGATCTGCGCGCTACACCAGCGATGTCACGGCGAGTAGAAGGATCCAAGCCAGGAAGCTGCCGCCGAAGCAGATCACCCCACCCAGCTGTGCGGAGCGGTCGACCTCTCCCATCGTCTGCGTGCGAGGTCGGCCAAGCACGGAGATGAGGATGTAGGCCGCGAAGTACGCGATGGCCGGCAGGCCGCACATCGACCACAGCAACGTTCCGACCGATGCGCCGCTATCCGGACTGAGTACGAAGAGGCCGCAGGAGAGCAGCCACGTGCACAGCGCGGCCGCTGAATAGACCAGCACGTTTCGGCCGGTGGGGGACATCGTCGGGAACAGGGTCGGGCGCATGCCGCGCTCTTCGGCGTGCCGAGCCTCGACGTCGGCTTGATCGACCGCCTCCCACGCTAGCCGGAGGGCCTCGTCGGGGTCGGACAGCCCGGTCCGTGCGACACCGCCGAAGGAAGGATGCGGCTCCCGCAGCCGCTGAGACAGGCCGAGAAGGTGATCACCCTGAATGCTCAGTCGACGCTTCAGCTTCTCTACCGCAGCGCGGCCAGCGGCAGCGCGCTGCTGGACTTGGGCGGAACGGGCCGCTTCCTGGTTACGGGCATCGGCGAGGCGGCGGGCCAGTTCGGCGTACTCGGCCCATCTCATCGCAAGGTCGTCCTGGTCCGCATCACCGCTCCGGTGCCGCTTCGATCGCAGCTTCAACTCGATCGAGGTAGTTGAACCACCATTCGCCCTTACGGATCTTGGTGGATGAGGCGAGGAGGCTTCCCGTCACCACATAGGTCAGCACTGTGGCGCTGATCGGATCGAAGAGAGGTGTCAGCGACTTGCCGTGCAGTACCGCATCGAGGAACTCCGTGACCTGGTCACCGGAAAGAGCGGACCACTGCTCCATGGCGGAGATCTCAGCTGCGAGCAGGCGAATCTCATCGGCAGTCGGCTTGCCGTCGTATGCGTCGTGGACGACGAAGCCACAAACCGCCAGTGCCAGATGCAGCCCTTTCAAGCGTGAGTCATCGTCCGGGAAGGAGTTGAGAGCCACGTCGAGCTTGTCCTCGTCGCGCTTCACCACCGCACCGAAGATTTCGCGTACTAGTGGCTCGACCCGATCGTCAACGATCATCGCTGCTCCCTCGTTGTTCCTTCTTCTTCCCGATCCATGCCTTGTACGCCCCGATTGCGGCAGCGGTGGCGAGGACCGTGCCGGCAATCGTCTTCGGTATAGCGGGCAGGAACTCCTGGAATGTCGCATATCCAGCCGTTGCCGCGGACGCCCACCAGCCGATCTTCTCCGATGGGATTTTCGCCCTTGGTTGTGGCGCGGGCGCACCACGCGCCTGATCTTCACGACTCGACCGCTGGATCTGCGGCTTCCGCGGCGGACTATGGACCGCGGGAACCGGTGGCACCGCACTCCTGACCGTTGGCACCTCAGCCGTCGCGGGTGGGCTCTTCCCGGAGCTGCCACCGACTCTTCAAGTGTTCTCGGCGACGGCTCGGGCCTGGCTGATGGTGTCGTTGGCGATGTCGATCGTGCCGTGCACCTGTTGGGAGAGCTTCTCGATGCTCTCCTTGACCGTGGTGAGGCCGGCGACGGTGGCGGTGGCGCCGAGGGCGACAGCCTGGTTGACGGCTTCGTCAGTCTTCGAGGCGGCGGCGTTGGCGGCGTTGCTGGTGTCGTTGAGTTCGTCGATCACCCCTTGCAAGGCGGCGATCACCTCATCGATCGCGGACATCGCAGTGTCCCCCTTCTCGAAACGCAGTAGTGGCGTAGAGGTCTACAGCCGTGAGCTCATCCCGGTTCGGTGATGTCGTCGTGGCGGCCGGGGCGTACGAACGGCACGATGAGCCGTTGGCGTTGGTCGTGCCGGTCGAGCAGCAGCGCCCGGTTGGATCGCGGCTGCCACGACAGGGTGTGGTCGCCGAGCAGTGAGGACAGTTCGCTGCCGGGGACGTTGAGCGCGACCAGGCAGGCGACGTCTTCGCGGCCGGCGGAGCCGCCGATGGCGTCGGAGAAGCGGCGAGCGACGCGCCACCAGCTCAGCAGATGGACGCCGTGACCGGGACCTTGCCGGAGCACGGTGCGCAGGTCGTCGAGGCCGGTGCGGCGTTCCGGGCCGCGTTCGTTGAGCAGCGGCACGATGACGTCGGCGGCGAACGCCAACAGGTACGTCGGCTTTTCGGGCGCGGAGGTGGCGAGGTCGGCGAGGATCGCGCGGACGGTGCCGCCGTCGGCTTCGGTGCAGTCGTGCCCGGCGGCGGTGAGGGAGGCGACGAGGTCGTCGACGACCTGGTCGGCTACGGCGGCGAAGCTGGCGATCACGAAGCGGGCGGTGCCTGGCTCGTGCTGCGCGGCGAGACTGGCCGCAGCGGCGTGCAGGATGTCCGCGCCGATGGCGGAGGTGCCGAGGACGGCCAGGTGCCGGCCGGGGACGGCGTCCATGGCGAAGCCGACGGTGGGCAGGCCGACGTCGATGGCGCGGCCGACAAGGGCTTGCCGGCGGCGGACCTGCGGGGTGAGCGCACGGTAGAGCGGGTCGTCGTCGATGTGGTGCTCGGCGTAGCCGGCGAACACCGCGGGCGGCTCGTTGACCGGCGACCGGGCCTGCCACACGATGTGGCGTTGTGCGGCGAGTGAGGCGGGGTCGGCTTCGGGGAACCGGACGATCCGGTTGGCCTGTTCGACACCGCCAGCGTTGTTGACCACGGCGGAACCGACCGGGAGGCCGTCGGCGGCGGTGTTGCCGGGTTCGAGGATGCCGGAACCACCGGGCAGCGCGATCCGCAGCGGGAACTGCCCGAAGATCGAGTCCTTCTTCGTGTACAGCGCCTCGATACCGGCCAGGGTTTGCGAGGCGAGGATCAGGTGGATGCCGTAGGAGCGGCCTTTACGGGCGAGGTCCTCCAGGGCTGCGACCGCGTCGCGGGCGAGGGCGTCGTTGGCGCCGAACAGCACCTGGAACTCATCGATCACGACCACCAGCCGCGGCAGCGCGACATCAGAGTTGGCGCGCAAGTCGGCCAGCTTGGTCACCCCGGCGGCCTTGAGCGCGGCGGCGCGGCGGTTCATCTCCCGAGCAAGAGCTTGTAGGACGGCGAGCCCGTACTCACGGTCGGACTCGATACCGACCGTCCGGGCGTGCGGAATCCAGGACGGGTCCTTCACGGTGGGCGTGAACTCGACGAACGACACGCCCTCCTTAAAATCGAGCAGGTACAGGCCCAGCTCGTCCGGGGAATACCGGGACGCGAGGGCGTACAGCAGGATCAGCAGCAGGTTCGTCTTGCCCGCACCGGACCTGCCGGCGAGCAGCATGTGCGGTGTCGCATCATCCAAAACCAGGTCGTACGGGATTCGCCCGTCCCGGCCGACCACCGCCCGCAGCCCTGTCGCGGAGGACTGCTGCCAGATCTGGTGCGGCATGAGCGACGCGAAGTCGGTGCGTCGGGCCACCGCGGCGGTCGCTGCCATCCGTCGGCTGACCTCGGCTGCCACGTCCTCGCTGGCACCGGGATCCAGCCGGATCGGTGCGGCGAGGCCGCTGCCGTCGGTCGACAGCCGGTACGGTCCTGGCGGTTCCGACATCGTCCACCAGCCGTCCCCGGCCGTACTCAGCGTCGTCGTGTGGTCCAGCCGTGGTGGCCCGTCGCCGTGCAGGAGCGTGGGCGGCCAGCCCGCCAGCAGCAGATGCACCCGCGCTGCCGGCCCGGCATGGGCGATGGCTGCCAGCCGCGCCCACTCGGCACGCCCATGCCCCGACGGCAGCGCCGCGACGGCGATCAGCAGCACCGGCGGTGCCTGCAAATCACCGGCCTGTACCGCGGTGATCTGCTGCTCCGCCTCATCCAGGGCGGTGCGTAGCCCGGCAAGATTAGTGGCAGGGGTGGCCCACGCCTCGGCGTCGATGAGCGGCCGGAACGCGGTGAACGCTGAGCCGAGCATCGCCCCGTCCACCGGCAGCACCCGCACGCTGCCCTCCGGCAGCGCCGCGATCGTGCGTACCAGGACGCCGCGCAGCCATGCCGCCACGGACCTGTCTCGGGCGTCGGTGTCGATCGCCAGATGGCCGGCGCCGACGAACGGCGCTGCCGCCCAGAACACACTGCCTCGAATCGGTTCGGCGTCGCCCACCCGCAGAAACAGCGGACCACCCGACCGCGCGTCCTGCCCGAGCGGCCGGCTGACGATCCGCCCGTCGAGCGGCATACCGAGCCAGCCCGGCAGACCGGCCTGGGCTACGACCTGCAACTGAGCTACCAGCCGTCGCAGCGCACCATCGGCCGTAGCACCCGCGAACTGGTCATCCTCCAGCCCAGCGACCGCCGACTCCGCATCCAGCAGCAGTGACGCAGCCTGCCGATGCAAGTCCACCGCTCGCCCAAGAAACTGCGCAATCGAACCCACCGCAGCCCTCCCCGTAGCGATGCGGCATCAACCGGGCGTCACCCTATCGGAGGCATGCACGTGGTGTCATTCCTTGATCTCGATGCGTGATCTTCGTGTATGCGGCTCAACGGTGGTTCAAGTGTCTGGGCGACTTGATGATCAGAATCGCCAAACCTCCGGACTCGAGGCCCTTCCACCCTCTGCGACAGATCGACGAATTCGAACTCGGTCGCTGCATCCCGTCCTGTCGGACGGGATCGTGCTCGCAGCCCATAGGATCCGGTCATGCAAGAAGGCCGGTGGACCACGATCACGCCGTCGCAGTTCGCGCACGAGCGCGAGGCTCTGGCGTACGTCCAGCAACTACTTCCGGACACCGAGCCGTATCGCGCATGGTCAAACTTCACGTTCACCGCACAGACTGGCCACCCGTACGAGGTCGATCTACTGGTCGCCGCGCCGAGCGGGCTCTACCTCATCGAGATCAAGAGCCTGAACGGACGGCTCGTCTCCAGCGGCTCGAACTGGATCCAGCACGGACCCAGCCACACCCGCACCTTCGACAACCCGCTCCACCTGGCTGATGCCAAGGCGAAGAAGCTCAAGTCGCTTCTGCAAACCGCGGCCTCCCGCCGACGGGGGGCACCTGTCCGGATCCCGTTCGTGCAGGCTGCAGTATTCCTGTCGAAGCCTGGCCTGCAGGTTGAGCTCTCGGACCACCACCTGCACGGTGTCTATGGCCCCGAGCCAGTAGGCCCCAATCCGGCGAATAGGCTCCCGACCATCGGTGCGCTGCTGCAGCGCCCACCGCAGGACGAACGGCAGCGGCTCACCGTCGAGACATCTCGGGCGCTTCCCGACTTGCTTGCCGAGATCGGTATCGCGCGGAGCCGGCGGCACTACCAAATCGGGTCGTGGGAGTTGGAGACCCGGCCGTTCGATGTCGGCCCCACTTGGCAGGACCACCTTGCCAAGCACCGTGACTTGGAACGCGAACGCCGCCGTGTGCGGATCTACCTGGTCGAGCGCAACGCGGTGCAGACCGAGCGGGCGAGTATCGAGCGTGCGGCCAAACGGGAGATGCTGGTCCTGCACGGCATCAACCACCCCGGCATCGTCCAGGTCGACTCGATGGAGTCACACGAAGCCGGCCCCGCGCTGATCTTCCGGTACGACCCGCGTTCCATGCGGCTGGACCACTACATGGCCCAGTATCAAGATCGCCTGGACGCGCCCGCTCGGCTCACCATGATCCGGCAGTTGGCCGAGACGGTGGCGTACGCGCATCGCCGTCATCTTCACCACCGGGCACTGTCAGCACGCAGCATCATCGTCACTCCCGGCCCGAAGCGGCGGGGCGGCTCCGAGGAAGAGGCGTGGCTGTTCCCGCAGCTGCAGATCAGCGACTGGCAGGCCGCAACCCGAGGATCCGACTCCGCCGGAAGCGATGGCAGCGGCGGCTCGGTGGTGCTGTCGTCGCACGCGGCGTCCCACCTCGAGCGTTCGGCGGAGGCGTACTTGGCACCCGAGATGACCGCTCCCCGGCCGGACCCGGTCGCGATGGACGTCTTCGGCATGGGTTCCCTGGCCTATCTGATCCTCACCGGACAGCCACCAGCCGCGAAGCGGCCCGAATTGCTGGCGCGCCTCGCCCGCGACAACGGCCTGCGGGCGTCCTCCGTCGCCGACGCCATCTCCGAGTTCGCCGACGAACTCGTGCAGGCGGCAACGGCACCTGTGCCGGCTCAGCGACTGACCACCGTCGCCGAGTTCCTCGAGATGCTCGAGCTGGTCGAGGAGGAGCTCACCGCACCTTCGTCGCCGCCGTCCGTGCATCCCACGCAAACGGAACCCGAACCGACAGATCCGCTCGAGGCCCGCCCCGGCGACAAGGTCGGCGAATGGACCGTACGCAAGCGGCTCGGCACCGGATCGACCTGCCGGGCCTTCCTCGCCGACAACGATCGCACCGGCCGCGCCGAAGTGCTCAAGGTCGGTCTCTCCGACGAGAAGGCCAGCCGCCTCACACATGAGGCGCGCGTCCTGGGCCCGCTGACCGACTCGCGGGTGATCCGGCTGGCCCGGCCGGACACGTTGCGGATCGCTGACCGCACCATCGTCGTGCTGGAACACGCCGGCGACCTGACGCTGGCCCGCAAACTGCGTGACGACGGCCGGCTCACCGTCGACGAGCTGGAGACGTACAGCGACTACCTGTTCGGTGCCCTCGACTACCTGGAGGGTGAGGGCGTCTACCACCGCGACATCAAGCCGGACAACATCGCGATCCGGATCCGCCCCAATCGCACCCGCCAGCTGGTGCTGTTCGACTTCTCGCTGGCCGGGGTATCGGTCAAGGAGATCACCGCGGGCACACCGCGGTATCTGGATCCGTTCCTGGGCGCTGTCAACCGTCCCGTCTACGACAAACATGCCGAGTGGTACGCCCTCGCCGTCACCCTTCACGAGATGGCCTCCGGCGAACTGCCGGACTGGGGCGACGGCACCGCCGCTGCACAGCACACCGAAGGCCCGCCGGTTCTTGCCGCCGAAGCGTTCGACCCCGCCATCCGTGATGGCCTCGTCGACTTCTTCGAACTAGCCCTGCACCGTGACAGCCGCACCCGGTACCCCTCGCTCAAAGACATGCGCGACGCCTGGCAGCAGGTATTCCGACGCTCCGACGCCAGCGCCCCGGTCGGCACCAACCACCCCGAACCGCAGGAGGAACCGGATGTCGAGGGCGCGGAAGCCGCCCGCGACGAAGCCGCCGCCAAGGCGACCCGGGCCACCGCGCTCGAAGCAGCCGGCCTGACACCCCGGGCCGTCTCCGCCGCCCACCGCCTGGACGCCACCACGGTCGGCGACCTGCTCACCGTGGCGAACAAGCTGGCACACCTGCCCGGCCTCGGCGCGAAGACCCGGCAGGAGCTGCAGCGCCGGGTCAAGGACTGGCGTGCCCGGCTCGGCGAGCGGGAAACCCTGCCCACCTCGCCGAACGCCCGCCGCAGCGCCGCTGCCGAGGCATCCACCGAATCCTCCGGCGGACCCGCCGACGCCGAGCTTCTCCGGGTCGGTCTGGACGCGATCGCCACGCTGCTCATCCCGGCGAAGAACGGCCGCAACGCCACCGAGGTCGACGGCACCCGGTTGCTGCTGCGCCTGCCGGACGAGACCGGCACACTGCCCGGCCTGACACCGTGGCCCCAACAGCCCCAGGTCGCCGCCGCACTGAACGTCACCCCCGGCCGGGTCGCGCAGATCCTCGGCAAACAGCGCAAACGCTGGAACGACATCTCCGTGGTGTCCAGCGTCCGCACCGAGCTGATCGAGCTGCTGCGCGACGGCGGTCGTGTGATGAGCGTCAACGAACTCGCCACCGCCCTGCTCACCAGCCGCGGATCCATGCGTACCGGCGATGAGCTGCGCCACACCGTCGCGCTCGCCGCGGTCCGCGCCGCCGTCGAGATCGACGCGCTCGCCGAGGAGCCCCGCCTGCTGTCGCGGCGCCACGGCGACCGTCTGCTGGTGGCGCTCGAAGCGGGCGAGGACGACGCCCCGGACACCCCGGCCGCACCAGCCCTGCTCGCCTACGCCGATGCGCTCGGCAAGGCCGCTGACCGCCTCGCCGGTAACGAGGTGCTGCCCAGCCCGGCCACCGTGCTGCGTACCCTCGCCACGGTGACCGCACCGGGCGGCGCCGCGGACGCCATCGACGAACGTCGGCGGGTCCTACTGGCCGCCGTGGCGTCGGAGAATGCCGCCGCCACCGCCCGCCTGGAGATCTACCCGCGCGACCTCGATCCGGTACGGGCGCTGCGCCTGGCCCAGGCCGGCGTGCTGCCCCCGGCAGGGCTGCCCGGCCAACCGCGCGGTCTCACGCCCGCGCAGATCGCCGACCGGGTCGCCGCGCGTTTCCCGGACCTGCCGCCGATACCCGGGCACCCCCGCCTCGACCGCCTGCTGACCGAGGCCGGATTCGAACTGATCTGGAACCGCGACCACTACGCCGCACCCACGCGGCCCGCGGCTTCCTCGTCCATGACCATCGTGCGACGCCGGTCATCGGCATCGACGGCGCCCACCGCGTGGACCGCGGACTCTCCGATCCTCGCGTCGGCGCTGCGCGCCGAAGAGCGCCTGACCGGTGCGGCCTCCGCCGGAGGCTTCCGGGCCTTGACCGTACGGCTTTCCCGGTACGCGCTAGCCCGCGAAGAACTCGTCCGCCGCTTCTCCGCCCAGCCACTCAACGTCGCCTTCCGGTTCCTGGCGAAGCTGCACGACCTGGTCGATGCTCGTCCGAAACCGACCTGGGAAACCGTGCTCGGCGCCGATATCGCAGAACCCGGCACCCGCTCGGCGATCAAACTGGGCGAGTACGTGGAGCAGGCGTGGGCATCGGTCGCCCCGGACCTGCTTGACGAGCTGCGGGCGGCCGGCGGCCCGCTCCTGCTGCACGACGCGGCGGTCCTGGCCCGCTACCGGGCGATGGAGCGACTGTACGAACTGGCGGACGCGGCCCGCAGCGGGAGTGGCGACCTGTGGTTGCTCTGCCCGGCCGAGGACCCGGATCTGCTGCCAAAGATCGACGGCACCGTGGTCCGGGTCGGTGACAACGAATGGATCTCCCTCCCGGACGCATGGGTGGAGAACACGCACCGTAGCGCGGCTACCGCATGATCCGGCACGATGGCCCGATGCCGCTCATCGCAGGAGCCGTCGACGTCAGCACCGTCATGGAAAAGCTGAGCGCCGTGCGGCCGGTGTTCCACTCCGAGGCCGACTTCCAGCACGCCTTCGCCTGGGTGCTGCGCGAGATCGAGCCTTCGGTTCAAATCCGGCTGGAGGTACGGCAGGACACCCGTGAGTACGTCGACCTGCTCTGCTTCGGGCCGCAGGGACGAACAGCCGTCGAGTTCAAGTACTTCACCAGGACCTGGGCCGGCACGGACCCACTCACTGGGGAGTCGTTCCATCTGCGCAACCACGAGGCCACCGATCTCGGCCGGCAGGGCTTCGTCTTCGACATCGCTCGGCTGGAGAAGTTCTGCGCTGCTGGCCGTGCGTCGAACGGCTTCGCGATCATGCTGAGCAACGATCAGCGGCTTTGGCGGCCGCCCGCGACCGCCAAACTCACCCGCGACCAGGCGTTCCGGATCCACGAAGGGCGGAAGAACCTGTCGGGTCTGCTGCGCTGGGGCACGGACGGCAGCTATCACGCCGGCAGCGAGCGGACTCTGTCCGGCAGCTACCCGATCACCTGGCGTGACTACTCTAACCTCGACGGAATCAACGGGCGACTCCGATGGCTCGCGGCAGCTGTTGCGCCGCCATCCGAACCGGTGTCCGCGGACCTCAGCGCGGCTTCTCACCAGCCCGGATAGCGATCCGACCAGTACGGATCACCGCCCTGGGCGTACTCGGTGCCGGACGGTTCGTCGGCGAACTCCGCGATGAGATCCCGCGCCAGGACGTCGGCGACCCACGCCAGCTCCAGCCGGGAAACCCAGTCGACCGACAACGCATCAGCTCCGTGGGCGGCGCCCAGCAGAGCGCCGGCCACCGCAGCGACGTGGCTTCCGTTGCCGCACGACGCGGCGAAGAGCAGGGCGTCGCGGATCTGGTCGCGTCCGGGAAAGCAGAGCGCCACATAGACACCTCCGGCCAGCGCGGCCGCAGCTCGGGCATCGGGCACGAGTCGAGCCAGCTTCGTGGTCTGCCGTGGCTGAGATCGGGCGGCCTCCACAGCAGAGGCGACAGGCGACTCGACCGGCTGTTCCAGGAAGTTAAGGCTCTCCCACTGCGACTGCTGTACGGCCTCTTCGAGGCCCTGCCCCTTGGCGATGCCAGCGATGATCGTCGCGCCGAGGGCAGCCGCGTGCACCGCCTTCCCGGCGTGCGTGGTCGCAGCGATCTCCGCGGCGAAACGGGCCGGCTCAGGAACCCACTCGGCGGTGAGCCCGACAGGAAGGACGCGGGTCAGGCCGTGCGCGCCGACGCTGCCACCGACCGGCTTGCCGATCTCGCCCATCGTCCCGTTCTGCAACGCTGTGACAGTGGCCGGCGCCGAACCACGCCGAGCGGCCAGCACCGGCACCTGAGCGAGCCAGCCGTCCGGCCAGTTCTCCTCCTGCAGTGGCTTGACATCGAGGATCCCCTGCATGGCGGCCCAACGCGTGTAGGCATGCCAGACGACGCTCGGCGGATGGCAGATGCCCCTGTGGGTGGCGCGGACGTGCGCGCGGATCACCCCTTCCATCGTGAAACAGGCGAGCTGAGCGCCGGTGGTGGCACGCAGCGAACCGTCGGGCGGCACCTCGGCGCCGGCCGCACCGATCGCATCGCCGAGCACAAGCCCGAGAACGCAGCCCCGAGCCGTCGACAGCTGCTTCGTAGTCACGTTGGTTGTCACGCGGACGAGGATAGAGGCGCGATCGTCCCCCGAACGGCGGATATAGCCGCCAAGATGGTCCTCATCGACGGCCTTTCCGGCGGCTAGAGTCATCGGGTGATCGACCGGAAACTGCTCTTGAGCGACCTGCAGAAGCAGGTCAAGAACCTGGAAAAGGACCTGCGAGAGCAGGCCGAGTCGGTCGAGGAGGTACGCCTCCGGCTACGCGGCGAGTACGACCGCGCGTTCAAGGTCGGGCGCACCTCTGCCACCTGGACGGTCTGGCGCGACGAGCGGGTCACCCAGGCTGCGGTGGCGTGGGTGCTCGGCACCGTCTTCGTCCGGTTCTGTGAGGACAACGGCCTGCTGCCGGAGCCGTTCCTGGCCGGGCCGGGTGACCGGCTGGTGCTCGCCGAGGAAGCGGAGGCTCAGTTCTTCCGCGACCACCCGGACAAGACGCTGCGTGACTGGCTGCACCAAGGCTTTGACGCGATCGGCGGCACCCAGGCCGGCAAGTCACTCTTCGACAAGCGACACAACCCGCTCTACCAGATCCCGATGTCACACGATGCGGCCAAGGAGCTGATCGGCTTCTGGCGCCGTCGCGGCGAGCAGGGCAGCCTGATGCATAGCTTCCGCGACGAACTGTGGGACACCCGCTTCCTCGGCGACCTTTATCAGGACCTTTCCGAGTACGCCAAGAAGACGTATGCCCTGCTGCAGACCCCCGAGTTCGTCGAGGAGTTCATCCTCGACCTGACGCTCACTCCGGCGATCGACGAGTTCGGCCACGACCAGGTGAAGATGATCGATCCTACCTGCGGATCTGGCCACTTCGTCCTGGGAGCGTTCGACCGGTTACTCAAGGAGTGGGAGCGGCGTGCTCCCAACCGGGACGCACAGGAGCGGGTCCAGTTGGCCCTGGACGCGGTGCATGGTGTCGACATCAACCCGTTCGCGATTGCTATCGCCCGCTTTCGCCTACTGGTGGCGGCGCTGCGCGCCTGCAACCTTAAGACCCTCGCTGAGTCGGCTGGTTATGTCTTCCCAATTCACCTTGCCGTAGGCGACTCGCTGATCAAGACGCGTCAACTACTACTCTTTGATGAGGGTGATGAACTAGCCAGCTTGCAGTACAGCGTCGAAGATATCCAGGACCATCCCGATATCCTTCAGGACGGGCGGTACCACGTAGTGGTCGGAAATCCTCCTTACATTACGGTGAAGGATAGGGCTCTGAACGATCTTTACCGGGATATTTATAGTTCTTGCGCTGGAACATATGCCCTTTCGGTCCCATTCGCTCAACGTTTTTTTCAACTGGCAAAGTCAGTGGACGGAAGCGGTCGAGGGGCTGGATTTGTCGGCCAGATAACGGCGAACTCCTTTGCGAAGCGAGAGTTTGGAAAGAAGCTCATTGAAGTCTTTTTCGCGCATGAGGTGGACCTAACCCACGTTGTTGACACTTCTGGGTCACACATCCCTGGGCATGGGACTCCAACGGTTATCCTAGTCGGCCGCCAACGCAAACGGCATCGCGGGCAGACGGTTCGTGCGGTCATGGGTATTCGGGGCGAACCAAGTACACCGGCGAATCCGAGGCTAGGTTTGGTATGGCGAGCGATTGTCGACCAAATTGGTCAGCCGGGTTCGGAGAGTGACTGGGTTAGCGTTGATGACCTCGACAGATCTCGGCTAGAGCGTCACCCGTGGAGCCTGGGAGGTGGTGGCGCCGCAGATCTGCATAAATTCCTCAACGAATCATCCGGCGCGCGTCTCAGTAGTCTTGTTGAGGAAATCGGCGCTGGTGCTGTTACGCGCGAAGACGGAGCGTTTATGGTGGGCAGGGGTGCACTGAATCGCCGGAACATTCCGCAAGAGTTCCGGAAGCCAATGGTCGAAGGTGACTCAACCCGCGACTGGCGGATTCTCCAGCCAACCGAATCAATCTGGCCATACGATGCAACCTCGCTCGAGGCGAAACAAAATTCCGCAGTATCTCAGATACTTTGGCCTGCAAGGCGAATCTTAAGTGAGAGGGTCGCTTTCGGTCGCACCCAGCTCGCACGCGGATTGGCATGGTTTGAGTATTCCATGTTTTTTGCGAGGAGGTACAGATCTCCCCTCTCGATCGCCTTCGCCTTTGTTGCGACGCATAATCACTTCGTTTTGGATCGTGGAGGAAAGGTATTTCACCATTCCGCCCCGGCTATAAAGCTGCCTTTAGGGTTATCGGAAGATGAATATGTCTCTCTACTGGCGGTGCTAAATAGTTCCACTTCGTGCTTTTGGTTGAAGCAGGTTTGCCACGATAAGGGTAGCGGTGGAATCGGTGGTGGTATCGCTAGTGAGGAGTGGGAGCGATTCTACGACTTCACCGCTACTAAGCTGCAGGAATTTCCGCTGCCGTCTGTGTATCCCCTGGAGTTTGGCAGGAAGATTGATAGGCTGGCGCAGCAGCTTGCAACGGTGACCCCGGCGGCGATTACGGCCTCTGGCGTGCCGAGTCGCGAACGCCTCTTTGCTGCTGAGCGTGAGTGGCACTCGGTTCGGGCCCAAATGCTTGCACTCCAGGAGGAGTTGGACTGGCAGGTCTACTCGCTCTACGGACTGCTGGATGAAGAGCTGACTGCCTCGGCGGATGAGGTGCCGGGCTTGAGGCTGGGCGAGCGGGCGTTCGAGATTGTGTTGGCCCGCAAGATGCGCGACGAGGCTCTGGAGACGCAGTGGTTCGCGCGGCATGGGTCGACGCCGATCACTGAGCTGCCGGAGCACTGGACCGCGGATTATCGGGCGATGGTCGAGCGGCGGATCTCGATTATTGAGGATAATCGCAACATCGCGCTGATCGAGCGACCCGAATGCAAGCGGCGCTGGGCCGCCGAAGGCTGGGACACGATGTTGGCGAAGGCCCTACAGGATTGGCTTCTCACTCGGTGCGAGGCGCGTGGGCTGTGGTTTGACTACGTCGACGGGGTGGAACAGCCGCGGCCGTTGACAACCGCCCAGCTCGCCGACGAACTGCGCCGCGACGCTGAGGTGCTCGAAGTGGCAGAGCTCTACGCGCCCGGTAAAGATCTTGGCAAGGTGATAGCTGACCTCGTCGCCGAGGAGCATGTGCCGTACCTGGCAGGGCTGCGCTATAAGGACTCGGGTTTGGCCAAACGAGCCGAATGGGAGCACGTATGGAATCTGCAGCGGCAGGAGGACGCACTACCCGACGAGGCTGCGAAGCGGGAGTTCCGTAAGAAGGTTCCGGTGCCGCCGAAGTACGCCTCGGCGGACTTCCTCAAGACCAGCTATTGGCGGCACCGCGGCAAGCTTGACGTGCCCAAGGAGCGGTTTATCTCTTATCCGGGGGCCAGTCGTGACGGTGACCCGTCGCTGCTCGTCGGGTGGGCCGGCTGGGATCACCGGGAGCAGGCGCAGGCCCTGTCCACCCTGATCGTGGCTCGCGAGCAGGAGGACGGCTGGGATGCGGCCCGGCTGCTGCCGTTGCTTGCGGGTCTGCGCGAGGTGCTGCCGTGGGTGCGTCAGTGGCACGGCGAGTTCGATCCGGTCTGGGGCGAGTCCCCGGCTGACACCTACACCGGGTTCCTGTCCGAGACCGCTGGGCGGCTGCATGTGACCGACGAGGCCATGACTTCCTGGCGTCCGCCGAAGGTGACCCGCGGTCGCCGGGCGAAGGCGTAAGCCGCAGATCGGCAGAATGGTGATGAGCCGGGTCGGCGACAGTCGGCCCGGCTCCGCCGTTCGGTGAGGTGGGCTGATCGTTCTGTCGGTCACCCGGCGGAGCGTCGTGTCGGCTTCAGCGCTGGAGTTATACGGTAAGCGGCATGTCACAGCCCAGCGCCATGCCGCTGCTCCGTGAAGTCATCGATATCCCGGAGCGGACGAGCACCAGCGACTTCGTGCTCCACCTCGCCGCCAGCGTCGCTGACGCCGATGCCACGCTCAAGGAGTATGTGGTCACCGACCGGCTGGTGGGCAACTTCGACGAGGCGCTCGGGCTGATCCGGTCGGCGATCGAGGGGCACGCCTCCAAGGCCGCCTACCTGCACGGTTCGTTCGGTTCCGGTAAGTCGCACTTCATGGCAGTGCTGCACGCGCTGCTGCGTGGCGACCAGGTCGCCCGGGGACGCGATGAGTTCGCGCCGCTGCTGAACAAGCACAGCGTCTGGCTCGACGGGCGCAAGTTCCTGCTCATCCCGTACCACCTGCTCGATGCTCGTTCGCTGGAACAGCGGGTCCTCGGTGGCTATGTCGACACGGTGCGGGCGCTGCACCCGGACAAGCCGATCCCGGCGGTGCACCGCACCGACGCGCTGCTGGAGCAGGCCGCCGACCTGCGCCGGCGGATCGGCGACGCACAGTTCATCGACGGTCTGCCGGGTGGCGACACCGAGGACGAGTGGGGCGAGACCGAGAAGTTCTGGTCCAGCGAGCTGCTGGACCAAGCGTTCGCCGGCTCATACTCCGACGAGCTGCGCCGCAAGCTGGTCAACGACCTGCTGACCACGTGGAACAAGGGCTTCTTCAGCAACGCCCGGGAGGACGCCGAGGCGTTCGTTTCCCTGGACCGCGGCCTGACCGAGATCAGCCGGCATGCCAAGGAAGAGCTCGAGTACGACGGGTTGATCCTCTTCCTGGACGAGCTGATCCTGTGGCTGGCCAACTCGATCGGTGACCAGCAGTTCGTCTCCCGTGAGATCCAGAAGATCACCAACTTTGTCGAGGGTGGCAACACCCGCCGGCCGATCCCAATTATCAGCTTCATCGCCCGGCAGCGTGACCTGCGCGAACTCGTCGGTGAGGAGGTGACCGGCGCGAACGAGCTGAGTTACCAGGACACCCTCAACCTGGCCAGCGGCCGGTTCGACGTGATCCAGTTGGAGGACCGCAACCTCCCGGAGATCGCCCGCCGCCGGATCCTCAAGCCCCGCAACGACGAGGCCGGTGCCGCGATCTCGCGCGCTTTCGACGCGACCACCAAGGTTCGCCGGGAAGTCTTCGACACCCTGCTGGGCACCGACGCGGCCAGCGGCGCCGACATCGACGCCTTTCGGTCGACGTACCCCTTCAGCCCGGCCTTTCTCTCCACGCTCGTGCACGTCTCCAGCGCGTTGCAGCGCTCCCGCACCGCCTTGAAGCTGATGCGGCAGCTGCTGGTCGACCGCCGGGACACGCTGCGTCTCGGTCAGCTCGTGCCGCTCGGTGACCTCTATGACGTGATCAGCAGCGGTGGTGACCAGCCGTTCACCGAGAAGCTCAAGGCCGAGTTCGAGATGGCCCAGAAGCTGTACGCGCTCAAGATGCGCCCGTACCTGCTCGGCCAGTACGGCTTGACCGACGACGACCTGGACGCGGCCCGCCGAGGTGCCACCCTGCCACCCGAGACGGCCGGGCGGGTGCGCGCGTTCACCGGTGACGACCGGCTCATCAAGACGCTGCTGCTGGCCTCTCTGGCGCCGAGTGTGCCGGCGCTGCGGAACCTGACCGCCAGGCGACTGTCGGCGCTGAACCACGGCAGCATCACCAGCCCAATTCCGGGCGGTGAGGTTGCTCAGGTCTCCCGCAAGCTGGGTGACTGGGCCGGCGAGTTCCCCGAGATCCGGATCAGCGAGGGCGACGACCCGGTCGTCTCGCTGGAGCTGGTCGGCGTCGACGTGGGCAGCGTGCTGTCCACTGCCAAGCACTACGACAACGAGGGCGCTCGCAAGCACATTGTCCAGCGGATGCTGTGGCAGCAGCTCGGCGTGACATGGAACGACTCCTTCTTCACCGAAGCGGGCCTCACCTGGCGCGGCAGCCGCCGGACCATCGAACTGGTCTACGGCAACGTGCGCGACCCGAACGACATCCGGGACGAGTCGTTCCACCCCGACAACCCGTCCAACTGGCGGATCATCATCGACTACCCGTTTGACGACGGCAGCCATGGCCCGGCCGACGACCGGCAGCGGGTACAGGAGCTGCTCAGCCGGACGACGGCACGCACCGTGTGCTGGATCCCTGCCGCCCTCTCGGTGGAACGCCTCAACGAGCTGGGCAAGCTCGTGATCATCGACAAGCTGCTCGAAGGCCAGCGCTTCGACAGCCACGCCGAGCACCTCAACCCCGATGATCGGCGCCGCGCCCACGCCGCCCTCACCAACCAGCGCAGTGCCCTGCTCACCAAGATGCAGAACGTGCTGCGCCAGGCGTACGGTCTGGCCGCCAAGCTGCCGACGGACGTCAAGGTCGGTTTCGACGATCATCTGCAGCCGCTCACCCGTGTTTTGGAGCCGAAGCTGCCGATCGGGGCGGCGTTCGCCGACGCGCTGCGTAGCCTCGGCGACCAGATACTCACCCAGCAGTATCCGGCCCACCCCGACTTCGACCCGGATCGCAAGGGTGATTTGGTCAAGGCGGCCGACGTCAAGACCGTCCTCGACTACGTCCGCCGGGCGGTCGAATCGACCGAGAGTCGCGTCGAGGTGGACCGGCCGCACCGGCAGATCATGCGCCGCATCGCCAACCCCCTCGGCCTGGGCACCATGCACGAGGCGGCGTTCGTCGTCGAGAACAACTGGGCACAGCATTTCCAGCAGAAGGCCGCCAGCGAGGGCATCGATGGCGAGATCCGGGTTGCCGACCTGCTGCGCTGGCTCGACGACCCGAAACCGCGCGGTCTCGACCCGGTCGTGGCCCAGCTCGTGGTGGCGACGTTCGCCGAGCAGTCAGACCGGGCGTTTTTCCTGCACGGTGGCGAGGTGAGCCCGCCACCGGAGCCCGGACGGATCAACGCCGATTTCACCCTGCGGGAACAGCGGTTGCCCAGCCCGCAGGATTGGGAAGAAGCCCAGAGCAGAGCGGTCGCGATCTTCGGATTCCGGTCGGTGGCGTTGCGGCGGGGCCGTCTCATGACGATCTTCGGGCGGGACCTGGCCCGGCAGGCGATCCAGCATCGCGCCGCCGCCGACGACCTTGTCGCGCGTCTGGAACAGCACGCGAAGTGGCTGGAGATCGACCTGGAGTCCGGTCCCGGACGACTGGCGACAGCCCGCGCCGCCTCCGAGCTGCTCGCGGCGCTGGAGGATCGGTTGCCCGCTGTGGAGGTCATCGAGCGGTTGGCCCGCGCCGACCTCGGCGGGCCGGCCGACCGTACCGGCCGCAGCGTCAAGAGCGCTTCTCAGGTGGCTGCCGCGCTGTCCGGTGCGCCTTGGGAAACCTTTGAGATCATCGCCGGCCTGCCCGACCCGTACTCCATCGAAGCGGCAGTGATCATTTCGGAGGTACGGACCGCAGCGCAGGCGGATGAGCTAACCACCCCGCTGGCACCGGTTCTCCAGCGCGCTCGCAGTGCCGCCACCGAACTGCTACGCCGCGCCACTCGCAAACCGCCTCCGCCGATCATCGAGCCGCCGATCGTTCACCCCCCGAAGGGCGGCAGCGAGGGGATTTCACCTGCCGGGCAAGTCACTGTGACCGCCTCCGACGTAGACCAGGCAGTTGAGCAGGTGCGTGCATTCGCCAGTGAGCACAGCAGTGGCAATATCGAGGTGACCTGGAGAATCGTGCCGTGACTCAGGCATCCGCGCCGGCTCGGGCTCTGCGAGTCAACCCGGTCGCTCTGCGGCATAAGGTTGCGCAGCAGCTCGAACGGCACCGCAACGGCAGCCCGTACCCGGTGATCCTTCTTCGGGCTGAGCCGGCCTGGCCGCACGATCCGACGATCCTTCTGCCCGACGGGCGGAACGCCCGAGTCGTGCCCTGTGCCTCCCCGCTGGCGATTTGGGATCAACTGGTTGCCGATCGACCGGATGAGGTCCTGGTTCTCCTCACCGACCTGGCCGAATCCGCCCTGGGCGACGGTGTCCGCAGCCGCGTGTTCCGTCACAGGGTCATCACCATGGAACCGTGGGACCTCGTGGTCGAGGCATTCGGCGCCCGCCAGCCCGACAGTGCCCTGGAACAGGAGGCATGGGCCGGGGAAGCGCTGGTCGACGCGATGCCGCCGGCGGGCTGGCCGAAGCTGACCACGCCGGTGCTGACTCGCGACGTCGCGTTGCGGCACCTCGCCGCCGTACGTTTCGGGCTCGACCGTCGCGGCGCCGGGCCGGATGACCTCGACGTCGACGCTCTGCTGCGCTGGAGCGCCGAACCCGGAACCGTCGAGGCATTCGGGCTGCTTAGGCCCGCCGAGCAGGACGGCCTGAAGCACTGGCTGACCGGCCAGTACGGAAGCCCCGCGCGGGCGCTGTTCGCGCTCGTCAACGCCGGTCACGGCGACGACGCCCTGCCACTCGGGCTTGTCTGCCACGCGGTCTGGCGTGCCGGTGACAACGAGGCCATCCGGGCTCGGGGACGTATCGACCAGTACTTCGGCAAACTGGACGACGACGCGACCGTCACCGGTTTCGCCGACGCCGTCGTACAGGTGGTTCGTGGAATGCTGTCCGAACCGGCGGCGAGACGGCAAGGGCATGCGGTGCTGGACCGGGCCGAAGAGCTGCTGGTTCAGTTCGGTGCGGTAGCCGCCGCGGCCGACAGTCCGATCCTCCGTACCGGCTTCACCCGCCGGATCGGCATCGCGGCCGGCGCGCTGCTGGCTGCCCTGCACAAGCCGGGTGACGCGGCGCTCGACGCGGCGGTCAGCAGCCTGGCCGACCATGAACTGGCCGCCGCCGAAACGGAGCGGGTCCGCCGGATCCAGATGGCCCAGCGGCTGGTCCGCTGGCTCAGCGAAGAGGTCCAACCGCCGTCCAGCGTTGCCGACGGCGTGGAGCGGCACATCGCCGACTGGGGCTGGGTGGATGTGGCGATCGACCACGTCTGGGCCGGTGACGACGCACATCCTGAACTGCAGGCGGCCTTCCGGGAGATTTACGAGCGGGCACAGCAGCGGCGGCGGAAGCTGGATGAGGCATTCGCGGGCCGACTACAGGCCTGGGCCACCGCGGGCCCGGCGAGTGATGGCGGTTTGCTCACCGTTGAGAACCTGCTGCCGCGGGTCGTCGAGCCGCTTCTGCGTACCGATCGGCGGGTGCTGCTTGTCGTGCTCGACGGCATGAGCGCGGCCGTGGCCATCCAGTTGGCCGACGAATTGTCACACCACTGGATCGAGTACGACCCGCTCGCCGGCGTGAAACCGGGGCAGCGGCGCGGCGTGGTGGCCGCCCTGCCCACGCTGACCGCCGTCTCCCGGACATCGCTGTTCGCCGGTGCTCTGCGCAGCGGTGACCAGAACAATGAAAAGCGTTTCTTCGCCCAGGGGCGATGGGGTAAGGACGCCAAGATCTTCCACAAGGGGCCTGCACGCGGTGGGGCCGGTGAGGTGTACGCCGGTGAGCTCGCCGCGGCGGTGGCTGACTCTGGTCACCTTGTCGCTGTCGTGATCAATACGGTGGACGAGTCGCTCGCCCACGGCCGCGAAGGCAGCGAGGCCGGGTGGCAGCTGGGCGATGTCGGTTTCCTGCGCAGCCTGCTCGACCTGGCCCGCTCGTCGGGCCGGGCCGTCATCATCACCAGCGACCACGGGCACGTCCTGGAACACGGCGGCGACCACGTCCGTGCTGCCGACGCCGCCTCCGCGCGGCATCGGACCGGCTCCGGCCCGGCCGGGCCGGGGGAGGTGGAGCTGACCGGCCCCCGAGTTGTCGCCCCTGACAACCGGATCATCGCCCTGTGGGATCCGCTACTCCGCTACCGTGCCAGCAAAGCCGGTTACCACGGTGGGGCGTCGCTAGCGGAGGTCACCATTCCGCTGCTGGCTTTCCTCCTGCCTCACGTGACCGACGTACCGGCCGGGTGGTCTGCTGTCGAGGTGCGCCAACCGCAGTGGTGGCAGCCGACGGTCACCGGGACTACAACGGCGCCAGAGGTGCCGCCTACGGCTCCCAAGGCGCGGCGGCGGCCGGCGGCTGCTGCCGGCGATGCGCTGTTCGACATTCCGGAGCCCTCCGCTGCAACCGCTGTGCAGGCCGAACGCACCGATCTCGTCGACGAACTGAAGGCCAGCGAACTGTTCGCTGCCCAGCATGCGCTGACGCCCCGCCGCCTCGACGTCAAGAAGGTGGAGGCGGCACTGCGTGCACTGGTGGAGGCCAAAGGCGTGTTGCCGGCTGCCGTGCTCGCCGAACGTGCCGGGGAGATCCCCGCCCGGGCGACCGGCTTCGTCAGCACCCTGCAGCGCATCTTCAACGTCGACAACTACCCGGTGCTCACCCTGATCGACGACGGGCGCACCGTACGGCTGGATCTTCGGCTGTTGCGCGAGCAGTTCCGGCTCTCCGGGGAACCGTCGTGAGTGGCGTCAGCCCGTTACGGCGGCGGGAGGTCATCGACGCGCTGCGCCGCGGGGCCGTACCCTCGACCGGTCTTGACCTGCTCGCGGTTGGTCTTGACCGGTTCCACCGTGCCATCGACGACGACATCGAAGCGGTCGCCGCCAATGGCTCGGTCTTCAAAGCCGTCCGCGGTGAGTACGGCTCCGGCAAGACGTTCTTCGTGCGCTGGATCGCTGAACGGGCCAAACGCGCCAACCTGGCCACAGCCGAAGTGCAGATCTCGGAGAACGAGACACCACTGCACCGGCTGGAGACTGTCTACCGCAGGCTCACCGAACGGCTCACCACCACGACCTTCCCGCCCAGTGCCCTGCGCCCGGTCGTTGACGGCTGGTTCTACGCCCTGGAAGAGGACGTGCTGGCCGCCTGTGAGGTCGATCCCAGTGACGCGGCGGCCCTCGACCGTGCGGTGAGCGTCCTGCTGGATCAACGCCTCGCCGAGGTGAGCCGAAGGGCGCCCGCCTTCGCCGCCGCGCTTCGTGGGTACCGAACCGCCAGCCTGGCCGGCGACGCCGCCACCGCCGACGCGGTCCTGGCCTGGCTCGGTGGCCAGCCGCACGTGGCAGCCTCGGCGCGACGGGTGGCGGGCGTCAAAGGCAACCTAGACCATTTCGCCGCGCTCAGCTTCCTCCAGGGAATGCTCGCCGTGCTGCGCGACAGCGGCCATCCCGGCCTCCTGCTCGTGCTCGACGAGGTGGAGACGCTGCAGCGGGTCCGCTCCGACGCCCGGGACAAGGCCCTGAACGCGCTGCGGCAACTGATCGACGAGGTCTACTCCGGCCGCTTCCCGGGGCTGTATCTGATCATCACCGGGACGCCCGCCTTCTACGACGGACAGCAGGGCGTACAGCGTCTGGCGCCACTGGCACAGCGTCTCGCCGTCGACTTCGCCACGGATCCACGATTCGACAATCCGCGTGCCGTGCAGATCCGGCTAGCCGGCTTCACCACCGACTCTCTGGTCGAACTGGGCGGCCGAGTCCGTGACCTGTACGCCGATGGATCATCTGCCGCCAGCCGGGTCCGAGACCTCGTCGACGACACCTACCTCGACCAACTGGCCCGCGCGGTCGCCGGCGGACTGGGTGGCAAGGTCGGCATCGTGCCCCGCCTCTACCTGAAGAAGCTGGTCGGCGACGTTCTCGACCGGGTCGACCAGTTCCCCGACTTCGACCCGCGGCAGCACTACGCACCCACCATGTCCACCGCTGAGATGACCGACGTCGAACGCAATGCCGCCAGCGCTGACGAGATCGCCCTCGACCTGTGAGCACCCCTGCCGACCTGCTGCACCCGGTCCTGCTGCACCACATCGTCAACTCCCTGCAGTGGCCTGGCCTGCGGCCTCTGCAGGAGGCCGCGGTCGAGCCGCTGCTGACCGGTGAGGATGCTCTGCTGCTGGCACCGACTGCCGGCGGCAAGACCGAAGCGGCGGCCTTCCCACTGCTGTCCCGGATGGCCGCAGAGAGTTGGTCCGGTACGTCGGTGCTCTACCTCTGTCCGCTGAAGGCCCTTCTCAACAACCTTCAACCCCGACTGGACCGGTACGCCGGATGGCTCGGCCGGAAAGCCGCGCTGTGGCACGGTGACGTAACCGCCTCCCGCCGTAAGGCAATTCTGGCCGCCCGGCCCGACGTGCTGCTGACCACGCCGGAGTCCCTGGAGGCGATGTTGGTCAGCCAGAACGTCGACCATCGTGCATTCTTCTCCGGGTTACAAGCAGTGGTGGTCGACGAGGTCCACGCCTTCGCCGGCGACGACCGCGGCTGGCACCTCCTGGCCGTACTCGAACGGCTCACCCACCTGATCGGCCGGCCGGTTCAGCGAGTCGGGCTGTCCGCGACAGTCGGCAATCCCAGCCGACTCCTGACCTGGCTGCAAGGCGCCGGCGCGGGCAGCCGCCCGGCGCGTGTCGTCGCACCGGACCTGCCCGTCGTCGCTAGTTCCTCGACTCCACCCGGAGAGATCGAACTCGACTACGTCGGCTCCCTCCAGAACGCTGCCAAGGTCCTTGCTGCGCTACACGCGGGGGAGAAGCGCTTGGTCTTCTGCGAGTCCAGGCAAGCCGTCGAAGAACTCGGCAGCCTCCTGCGAAGCAAAGGCATCACCACGTTCCTGTCACATGCCTCGCTCTCCGCGGATGAACGGCGCCGCTCGGAGGAGGCCTTCGCCGAAGCTCGCGACTGCGTGATCGTCTCCACCAGCACCCTGGAACTCGGCATCGACGTCGGCGACCTCGACCGCGTCATTCAGATCGACACACCCGCGACCGTGGCATCGTTCCTCCAGCGCCTCGGCCGCACCGGACGGCGGCCCGGCAGCACCCGGAACTGCCTCTTCCTCACCCGCGACGGCGACGCCCTGATCGAAGCCGCCGCACTGCTGCTGCTCTGGGGGCGTGGATGGGTGGAGCCCGTCATCGCGCCGCCCGAACCCCGGCACATCGCCGCCCAGCAGATACTCGCGCTCTGCCTGCAGGAACACCGAGCGGGAGATCAGAACTGGTCACGGTGGTGGAATGGGCTTGCACCGTTCGACCGCAGCGCCGATCCGATCCTGCGCCACCTGATCGACCAGGGTTACCTCGACAGCGACGGCGGCATGCTCTTCATCGGGCCCGAAGCTGAACGGCGTTTCGGTCACCGGCACTTCATGAGCATGACCGCCGTCTTCACCGGTGCACCCGAATTCACCGTGCTGGTAGGCCGCGAGGAGTTGGGCCGCGTCGACCCGGCGCTGCTCACCGAAGAGGTCAAAGGCGACCGTCGTCTGCTGCTCAACGGGCGCAATTGGCGAGTCACCTACATCGACTGGCGGCGTCGGCGCTGCTTCGTCGAACCTGCCGACGGCGGCGGCAAGGCCCGCTGGTCCACAGGGGCAGGCGGTTGGTCCGGACTCGGGTTCGAGCTCAGCCGTGCCATGCGCGAGGTGCTCCTCGGCGCGGACCCTCCAGTGAAGCTGACCCGGCGCGCTGTCGACCGCCTCGCTCAGGTGCGTGAGGACACGTCATCGCTGGTACACCCGGGTGGCACCGTCATCTTGCGTGAGCACCGCGGCGGCGACCTGCGCTGGTGGACCTGGGCAGGTTTCCGCGCGAACGCCACACTCGCCGCCACCCTGACCGAAGTCGTCGATCCGATCCAGCGCTTCGACGACCGGCATATCAGGCTCCGGGAGAACGTCACCCCCGCCGAATGGCGGGCCCTCATCGCCGATGCCGGCCAGCGACTCTGCCTCCCCGAGGTCAACAAGAAGGCTCTCGACGGACTCAAGTTCAGCCAGGCCTTGCCGGAACGGCTCGCACTGGCCACGCTGGCCGCTCGACTTGCCGACCTTGACGGCGCCGACGACGTTCTCCGCGAATCCGTACGGTTTGTGCACACGTAACGGGCGAAGTTCGAGCAGCCGGTGCCCCGATCAGGTTGGGGTCAGCTGCGCTTGCCAGCGCCCTGAGAAGGGATTTTCTTGGGCACCGACTTCGAGCCGAGGTCGATGTCCTGTGTCCATTGGCCTCGCCCCGTAGGGGTCCATTTCGGGCAGGTGTCCGCATAGCAGCGCCAGTACCAGATTCCGTTTTGCCGTCGGCGAAGATCGACTTGATGGCTGCCGCAGACACCGCAGGGTGGCTGGCGAGAGAAGGCGGCAGCATGTTCATGTTCGAGCATTTTTCGCGCGAAATGTGAGCCACGCATCGCCACCATCACCTCGCGGGTCCACCGCTGTGACAGGACGTTGAGGCTACCGAGCAGCGTTGTCCGTTCGTCGATGACAACGATCTTCTGGTGCATGACGTTGACCTCCACGACTGTGTGAAGTATTGCTCGCAGGTCGGTCAAGAACCCTTGGTGCTCAGGTTCGCGTTGCACCTTGTCGCCCGGGTCGCGGACGAAAAGGGTGATACGAACGCCGCGATCGACGGCCGCGCGCAGCAGTGGCAGAACAGACTTCACACGGGTAGTGGTCCATGGTGCCCACAGCCAGATCGACGTCTTCGCCGATGCGATGTGATCGGCGAAGACGTCGTAGAACGTCCGCTCGTCGTGGATGTCCTCGACGCGGACATGCTGCGCCAGCAATTCGGCCAACTCCCCCGTGAAACTTCCGGTGAGGTACGCCAGATCGTCCTCCGGGGTAGTCGTTGGGGTGACCAGACAGTTGGCGCGGATGACCCGGGCCTGTTTCTGCCTGACGAGTTCGGCGAGGTGGCCGAAGGGCGTATCTGCTGCGGCGGCCTCGATCCGTCTCAGGCTAGCGATCAGGTAGAGACGGTGCTGAGTACGGGTGATCGCGACGTTGAACAGCCGGATACCGTCACGCAGGAAGGCACTCTTGGCGCGGTTGGCCTCGGCCATCCAGCGGCTGTCGTACTCGTCCTCGACCGTGTCGAAGACGACGATCGGGAACTCGCGTCCCTGGAAACGGTGGGCGGTGCCGACTTCGGTCACCAGGGTCGTTCCGGTCTCGTGGTCACGGAGCGCTTCCAATGTCGCCTCGACCTGCCGGCCGTAGGGGGTCACGATGCCCGTGCGCTCTCCACGGGTCTGATGAAAGTCGGACAGGACGCGAGCGAGCAATGCACCGGCTGGCCACCATCCTTTGAAACGCCCATCACTTCGTACGCGGCCGATCTCACCGAGGTTGTCGACGTCCACGACCAAGATTTCCGGATCGCTCTCGACGTGCGGACGGATGGAGTCGCCGGGCTTGAGACGGCCGTCGTAGGCGATCGCATTGGCCAGACCCATGATCTGCGGCCCGAAGCGGTGTTGGACGTCAAGCATGGTGCAGCCGGGATGACGTTCGGCGTCTTCCGCCGAGGCGATTCCGCAGTGCGCGAACACATCTGGGATCAGCCACTTCTTCACGTCCGCCCGGTCGGCCTTGCCGACCTCCGCGTTGTCGATGATGGCGCCGAGCTGCATAAAGTCACCGAACATGACGGCCGCCTGGGCGGCACGGGATACTGCGAGCAGCACCTCGGGAAGATTCGCGGCGCCGACCTCGTCGACCAGCACGACGTCGTAGGGCCCCTCCATCAGCGGCTTACTGGTGCGCAATCGGGCGAGGGTGGTCGCGACGAGGCGGGCGCCGCGGATGATCTCGCCCTCGGCGTCTCGGCTCAACCGGGTGTATTGCTCCTGCACCTTGGTGTACTCGGCTTCCAGGCGGCCCCAATCACCTTCGGAAGCGTTGAGCCGGGTACGCAAGACTCGCATCTGCGCATCGAGGGTCACCAAATCACGACGCTCCGCCTCGGCGAGCAAACTGCGCTGTGCTTCGGTCGGTGATGCGGCCTCTGCGGCGAGCAGACGTTGCTGGGCGGCGTCGATACGAGCCGTGGTCTCATCGGCGATCGTGGCCGCCTTCTTCAGTTCCTGACGTGCGCCCAGTAAGGAAGCCTGCGCCTCTCGGATGTCCGAACGGCTGCAGCCGGCCGTGGTGGTCAGCTGTTCGATCCGACCCCGAATCCGGTGTTGTTGGCGGCCGACAAGGTCTTTCGCTTCGCGTGCCCTCAGGCCGGCTTCGTGTGCCTGTGCCCTGGCCTGTTCCTGATCGGCAGCCAGTTTCTTCACCCGGCTGCGATCACGTAAGCGGGGAAAACGTCGCTCACCAGTGAGGTCGCGGATCTCGGCTTCGATCAGGTCCGCCGCATGGCTCGCCTGCAGGGCGTGTGCGGCCTGGCCGTCGGCAGCCGCAATGAGCTCGGTGCTCTCGTGATCGAGCCGGTCGACTTCAGAATAGGCCTGACGAGCCGCTTCAAGATCACGCCATCGGCTCTCTGCGGCATCGCGCGCTTCCGTCGCGTCTGCTAACCGGGCCCGCGCGACGCGCGCAGCTTCCTGCTCCACGGCCAGGTTGGCTGCCAATTGAGGCACCGAGGCAGCGGCCGCCACAGCGCTTCTCGCACGGTGGTAGGTGTCCGCGTCAAAGTCGGTAAGCTCGTTTTCCAGTCGGGCTAGTTCACCGCGTTCCTTGCGGATCTGCACCAGACGTTGCTCGATTCTAGATCGTTCACGGCTGACCGTCGCCAGCCGCTGCTCGACCAGGACCGGCAAACAGACATCCGGATGTTCCAGAACTTCCGGATGGTGAGGCGGGCCGACACGCAAGAGATGGCCATGCTGGTGTCGTTTGCTCCGTACCGCGCCGAGTAGAGCGTTGTCCACGGCGATGTTGGTTGAGGAAACCAACAAGACCCGTTTGCCGCCCCGGACCAGAGCGTCTATCGCCTCGGTGAGCACGCGAGTCTTTCCCGTCCCGGGAGGACCCCATACGAGATGGACCCCGCGCCCCAGGCATGCTGCGCGTGCGGCGTCTTGGGCCGGAGTGAACCCGTTGACATGGGGCGGATGGCTCGGCGCCGCGGTGAGTCGTCCCGCTGCGAGATCATGTGCCAGGCCAGCCTCACTCAGTCCGGCGATGCCCTCCTTCAGCTTCACGAGTAGCCGGGTGGGCGGCTGTTTACTCTGCCAAAGCTGCGGCTCGGCGAGATCGATGAATTCAGGAACCCGAAACCGTACCGTTTCTCCTTCCTGCGCGGCCTCCAGCACCGCATACGACGGCCCGGTCTCCAAGCCACCCGGCCCGGCCAGCCGCAGCGACTCGACTTGATCGATACCGCTGAACCGCAAGCCCCGTATATCGACTGAGAACCAACCTGGCTCCAAGGGGTGCGCCCGGCCGATCCGCAGCGGTCTACCTATGCGGTTCGGTCCACCCTCCGCGTTGATCCAGAAGTCAAGCGCACTACACACAAAGTCACGCCAGTCCGGCAAGAGCCGACCCCCATCGCCTCCAGACCACTCGCCGAGACACTACCCGGCGTGAGCGCTTGAACACCAGCATGCATCTATGAGTTGAGGTGGCGGCAAGGCGTGGGAACTGGACCTGAGGAATCCGGCTCAAGTCAATGTTCGAACCCCAGGGCTTGGCCACTGAGACCGCTATTCCTCCATTCGATCTCAGCGTGAGCTGAGCCCTGGGGCGCCGCGCGCGCCTGACCGTGGCGCTGTTACCGACACAGAGTCCCTCCTGACGCTGCTCGGATTCGGCGTGAGCTGGCCAAACGTCCCGGTAGTGGGTCGCCGGTGGCGATGATCGGGCGGTTCGCATAGTGCATCGTCCGGCCCACTTCACGCCTGACCTGCGTGTTCGAGCAGGTCAAATGTGGCATTGCGCGAACCGCGGGTCGCTCGGGCGTCGCCCCGAGCAGGATGTGGTAGACGGGTTCATGCCCAAGAGTCGTGGTCGTCCCGCGGGACGAGGCAAGCCGAGGCGTCCGCAGCGCCCGGTGCGTGAGTTGCGGTTGTCGGACCGGTTGATGCGTGACGCGGTGACGATCGTTTCAGAGGACAGTGTGCTCGAGGTGGAGCGGTGGGCCAGTGAGTGGCTCGGCGCGGCGTGGTCGGACGCCGGGCTCGGCGAGCAGGAGCCGGAAAAGATGTTCCACCTAGAGGTGGTGGGCCGGGCATCGACCCGGCCGTCACCGCACGGGCTGGCCGCGGTGGCGGCGTTGCGCCGTGTCGCCGCCCCTGGCGAGTGGTCGATGCTGGATGGCACGCTGGAGATCTTGTCGGAGAGTCAGCCTGCGCCACCGTGGTTCGCGGCGCCTGTCTTTGAGCCGGTTCGGGCGTGGCGGGCGGTGGATGTCTGGGATAGCGAGCATGTGCTGTTCGTCGAGTTCGCCGGGCAGACTCCGCACACGTTGATGGCGCAGATCTCCCTCGCCGGGGGTGTGCTGGTGGACAAGCTGGCGGTGCTCCAGCCCGGGGCTGCGGAGACCTGGGATCAGCTGCGTGAGCCGGGCGAGGTGCCGATGCCGGCTGTCGAGTGCCCGGTCGAGGTTGCGCTGGCGGAGCTGGCGGATGCGTTGCGGACGACGGACATGACCTGGCCCCGTCACGATGACGAGGACTTCCTGGAGTTGCGGGCGCTGGCTTGGTCACGTTGCCTGCCGTACCTGCCGAACTTCCGTGATTGGTCGCCGATGGGCGATGAGGAACGGGAGCGCCTGCTGGATGGGTTCGCGCCGGCGGACGATACGGTCGCCAGATCGCTGGCTGATCTGTTCCTGGATTACGGGGACGGCTACATGACCAGCGGCCCATTGTGCTGGAGTCCGGGACAGGTCGGCTTGTTCCTGGCCGACTGGCTGCCGCGCAAGGCGGCGCTGGACGCCGAGCAGCGTGCCGCGCTGCCGGAGGTATTGCGGCGCTGGATCCGGTACGCCCTGGGAAGCCGTGCGGTCGGCCCGGAGTGGATCGGTCCGGTGGTCGAGGCTGTCGACACGTTCCTTCCCGCGTTCGAGGAGGCGTTCGACGACACGGCGGCGTGGGGTCCGGCCAAGCAGATCGCCGCGGAGCTGACGGCCCGTGGTATCGATCTCTCCGACCCGGAAGCCGTGGAGGACGCGATGCGGGGACTCAACGCCGAACGCCTCGCCCGCTATCTGACCGAC
>NZ_BOMZ01000120.1 GCF_016862455.1 Actinoplanes utahensis | reverse complement strand
GTCGAACTTCTGCTCCAGCAGGTGACAGAGGCCAAGGTCACCAAGAACCGGTTACATCTGGACCTGCGCGTACCCGATCTGGCCGCGGAAACGGCCAGAGTGATGGCGCTCGGTGCGGGGCGTGTTACAGAAGACCCGATTGAGGAATACGGCTGGAGGTGGCATGTCTTCACCGATCCCGACGGCAACGAGTTCTGTGTACTTCAGCCGCCGAAGGACAATGGCGAAGTCCGCTCGTCCTGACTCTGGGGTGGCATTGAGTTCTCGCATTAGCGTGCCCTCTCGTCGGCAGATCCGTGTACTCGTCGGGTCCGTCCCCGAGCCGACTGCTGTAACTGAGCGTCATGCGGTGCCTGGGGTAGTTGACGCTTCGGCATGCTGAAGCCCGCGGAGCCGTGTTCGCGCCTATCGATGATCGTTGTGGCGGTCATGGCTGACCGAGCAGAAGCGATCGATGTGCTGGCGCAGTTCCGTGAGCAGCTCTACCGATGCATGACCAGGCGGGCGGACGCCTTGTTCGAGCTGGCCGACGTCCTGCTGTGCACCGACGGGCCGGTCAAGACCCTGGTGGGACTGTCCCTCGCCCGTCGTACAGGCTCACCTGAATCCCGGTCGCCTTCCCTGGCTGGCCGTACTCGATCGTCGCCGCACTGGAGAACGGCCGGACCTCCTGGACGGCGTTGCTGGACGCGGTCCGCCTGCCGCCCGGCGCGGACGTCACGACGATCACCTGCGCGCAGATCCGGCAGCTCGTCGACCGGCTGACTGACCCAGGCCAGTGGCGGCCGGGAGACCGTGACGTCCTCATCGTGCTCGACGCCGGCTACGAAGCCCCACGCATCGCCTGGCTGCTGCGTGACCTACCGGTGGGGATCCTTGGCCGGATGCGCTCCGACCGGGTACTGCGCCGAGCGACCCCGCCACGGGTCTACAACCCCGACGGCGGCCGGCCGGCCAAGCACGGCGGCGAGTTCGTCTTCGGAGACCCTGCCACCTGGAACAGCGAACAGGCGGTTACCCACACTGACACCCGGCTCTACGGCCAGGTCCGGGCGCAGGCCTGGGACCGGCTGCACCCACGACTGACCCACCGCGCCGCCTGGAACGACCATGACGGCCAGTTGCCGATCATCGAGGGCACGGTCATCCGGCTCACCGTCGAGCACCTTCCCAGCCGCGGCAAGCCGAAGCCGCTCTGGCTGTGGTGGTCCAAGATCGACGCCACCGATGCTGATGTCGACCGATGCCGGCAGGCGTTCCTGCGCCGCTTCGACATCGAACACACCTTCCGCCTGCTCAAACAGACCCTCGGCTGGACCACCCCGCAGCTGCGCGAACCGGCTGCCGCGGACCGCTGGACCTGGCTGGTCCTGTCCGCGCATACTCAGCTGCGTCTCGCCCGGCCCCTCGCCCAGGACCTGCGCCGGCCCTGGGAACGTCCGATGGCGCCGGAACGGCTCACCCCGGCCCGGGTGCGGCGAGGGTTTCGGAACCTCTGCGCAACCAGCCCTTCACCAGCGCGTGCACCGAAACCCAGCCGTCCCGGCCCCAGACGTCCGCCAGGTTCTCGCAACCGACAGGCCGCTGTCCGCCATGACGTCGGGCTCGTCCTGGTCACCGGCCAGGCGCATCAACGGCCGGCCCACCACAAGAAAGGCACCAAGCCCCGCCGAACTGGTTAGACGACAAGCTAACAGTCCCGGCGGCCGCAGGCGCCCCGCGCCGGACCCCATGTCCGCGACGTCCTGTGCTGGGTGATCGACTGTCCCGACGACGTCGCGCGCTCGAAGGGAAGCTGACATGTTCGCGAAGCAGTACGAGATCACCCTGCCGGCCGACTACGACATGGGGATCATCCGCAAACGCGTCGCCGTGGGCGGGCCCCTGTTCGACGCTGTCACGGGACTGGGTCTGAAAGCGTTCCTGATGCGCCGTCGCGGGGTCGCCGGAGCACCGGTCAACGAGTACGCCCCGTTCTATCTGTGGCACGACGCCGCCGCCATGACGCGGTTCCTCGTCGGCGGGGGCGGATTCCAGAACATCGTCCGCGACTTCGGGAGGCCCCCGGTCCGCCAGTGGGCGGTGGCGGCCACCTTCCGGGGACCGGCCGGGGCAGCGGTCCCGGAGAGCGCCTCCCGGCAGATCGTCCCGCTGGCGGCCGGCGGCCCGGAGCTGAGCGCCGTTGTCGAGGAGGAGGTCGAGCGGACGCGTGAGCTGTCCCAGCGCGACAGTGTGCACACGACCGCGCTGGCGGTGGACCCGTCACGCTGGGAGCTGGTGCGGTTCGTCCTGTGGCAGGGCGGTGTGCCGGACGGTGAGCCCGCCACCGAGCGGTACGAGGTGCTGCATCTGTCGGCTCCGGGTCTGGGTGGGCTGCCGGACGGGCGGCACTGGTGACCCGCGGGACGACCTTGATCGAGCGTTGTTCGATGCCGACGTCGCCGTGACCGTCGTAGGCGTACACGGAGATCTTCCAGACTTCGCTCGGCCCGTACGACAGCAGGAGGTCGAGAGGGGAACCACGAACCGCGAGTGAGCCGCATGGGCCTGTCCGGTCGCTGACAGCAACCGTTCGAGCGGACCCACGGTAGCGGCCGCGTGACCATAATGGTCGGCGCGGCGGAGAGCGGCATCCGCCCCCGGGACGGTGGAGTGGGAATGAGCGGCTGGCAGCTGTCCGGCTACACATCGGTTCGTCAGCTCGGCGCCGGGGCGTCGGGCAGCGTCGTGCTCGCCACCCACGACCTGACCGGAACACCTGTCGCGATCAAGTACCTGACGCACGTGCTCGGGGACGACGCCGAGTTCCGGGCCGCCTTCCGGCGGGAGGCGGAGTTGCTCGGGCAGATCGACGATCCGCACGTCTCCCGGCTGTACGAGTACGTCGAGTCCGCCGACGGCGCGGCGATCGTGATGGAGCTGGTCGACGGGGTGTCGCTGCGGGCGATGCTGCGGGAGCACGGCCCGGCCACTCCCGAGTCGGCGCTCTGTGTGCTGAAGGGATCCCTCGCCGGGCTGGCGGCGGCGCACGCGCACGGGGTCGTGCACCGCGACTACAAGCCGGAGAACGTGCTGGTCACCGCGGAGGGAACGAGCAAGCTCGCGGACTTCGGCATCGCCGTACCCGTCGGCCGGGGCACCGGGACCGTCGTGACCGGCACACCCCGTTACATGGCGCCCGAGCAGTGGACGGGCGCCCCGGCGACACCGGCCTGCGACGTGTACGCGGCGACCGCCACCTTCTTCGAATGCCTCACCGGCCGGCCGCCGTTCGACGGGGCGAACCTCTTCGCCCTGCACGATCAGCACGCGAACGCGCCGATCCCGACGGATCCGGCCCCGGTGGCGGTGCACGAGCTGCTCCGGCGGGGTTTGGCGAAACAGGCCGCCGACCGGCCGCCGCACGCCGTCGCCTTCCTGGACATCCTGGAGCGGGTGGCCGGTACGGCGTACGGCCCGGACTGGGAGGACCGCGGCCTCCGCGAACTGGCTCGCCGGGCCGCGCTGCTGGCCGCGCTGTGGCCGTTCCCGGACCGGGCCACCGGCGGGACCAGTTTCGCCACGACGACGGTGAGCAGCGCCGCGGCCGGCCGTGGCGGCGGGTTCCGCAGGCACCGCGGGATGGCGCTGGCCGGTGGCGCGCTCGTCGCGGTGCTGCTGGCCGGCGCGGCCGGGTACCGTTACGCCGCCGCGGCCGGCGAGACCCCGGTGTTCGCGACGGGCCAGACGAGCCCGGAAGCCGTCGCACCGGCTGCTGCCGGGCCGTCCAGCGCGGTCGTTCCGGCGGTCACGACGGCGCCGCCGGTCTCGGCCGCGCCGTCGACCGCACCGGCCCCGGCCGCACCGGCGACGACGACGACCACCCCCGCCACGACCACGACGACCGAGACGACGCCGGCGGCGGCGAGCCCGTCGCCCTCCACGTCGCCCAACCCTTCCCCGTCGCCGGCTGACACCACCGCACCCGCCGTCGGGGCGGTCACCGCGAAACCCGCGGCGCTGGAGGCGGAGAACTGCCGTTACGGCAACCGTACGAGCACCATCTCGGTGACCGTCACCGACGAGGGAAGCGACCCGGCGGCGCTGGAGGTCGGCTTCCGCTACACGGTGAACGGCTCCACCTCGACGGTCGCGATGAGTTCGATCGGCAGGGGCGTCTTCCGGGGGACGCTCGGCCCGCTGCCGTCGCCCAGGTCGGTCACCCGGATCCCGGTCACGGTCGTCGCGTCCGACGCGGCCGGGAATCCGGCCCGCTCGGCGTCACCGGCGTACGTGACCCTCGACGTCGTCTGCACCCCCGGCTAGGAGCTCACCGTGTCCACTGCACCGAGACCCCCGGAGCCTGTCGACCCCTGGGCGACCATCGACCGTCCCGCTGCCACGGTGAACCTCGACGGGCCCACCGCGTACCTCGGCGATCCGGGCCGGACCGTCCACCTCGGGCCGGATCAAGGGGCCACGACCGTACGCACGCAGCAGGAGGTGCGGTTCGGGCCCGGCGTGCCGGTCGCCCCGCCCGCCGCACCGACCTGGTCCACTCCCACCCCGGCCCGGCGCCCGCTGTGGCGCCGGGTGACCTCGCTGGTCTCCGGCCTGCTGACGCTCGCGCTGGTCGGTGTGGTCGGCTTCATCCTCTGGCAGCGGCTCAGCCCGCTCGAGGTGGAAGGTGTCACGATCGCCGTGCCGCGGCCCGCCGGAGACCGCTGCGACGTCTCCGTCGACGTGGTCGCCACCGTGCGGACCAACGGACGGAGCGGCGCGATCCGCTACCAGTGGCTCCGCTCGGACGCGCTGCCCAGCGCCGTGCTCACCGAACGGGTCCCCCGCGGCCAGAACACCGCCACCCTCACTCTGAACTGGTCGTTCAACGGAGTCGGCACGGCCACCGAGACCGCCACCGTCAACATCGTCGAACCATCGGCGATCCAGGCCGGAACCGAGGTCGTCTACCGCTGCGGGCGCGGCTGACCGTTGTGTCGACCATCGCAGCGATCGGGCCTGTCCACGCGCGACGGACGGGAGGAGGATTCGGATTCTCACCCTGATTTGGAGATCCGATGATCGACTCATCCCTCCGCCGTCGTGCGCTGTTCACCGCCGGCGGTGCCGTCGCCGGTTCGATCGCCGTCGGCGCGGCCGCGCAGCCGGCCGCCGCGGCCACCCCCCGTCCCGCCGGTCCGCGAGCCGCGCTGAAGGCCCTGCTGGACGGCAACCGCCGGTTCGTCACCGGGCACGCCCGGCACCCGCACCAGACGGTGCGCCGCCTGCACGAGGTGTCGACAGCTCAGCACCCGTTCGCGGTCCTGCTCGGCTGCGCCGACTCGCGGGTGTCGCCGGAACTGCTGTTCGACCAGGGCATCGGTGACCTGTTCGACGACCGGGTGGCCGGCAACATCGTCGACGACCTGCTGCTCGGCAGCATGGAGTACGCGATCGAGGAGTTCGCCCCGCCGCTGGTGCTGGTCCTCGGCCACGAGCGGTGCGGCGCTATCTCCGCGACGCTGAACGCGATCGCCACCGGCACCTCGGCGCCCGGCCACATCCAGACCATCGTGGACGCGCTGCGCCCGATCGTGACGCCCTATGTGAACGCCGCCGACGGCGTGGAAAAGGCGGTCCGGGCGAACATCCGGGCCCAGGCCGCGGCCCTGATCGAGCGCAGCGAGATCGTCCGGGAGAAGGTGGAGCGGCACGAGCTGGCGGTCGTCGGCGCCCGCTACGACCTGGACACCGGCGTCGTCACCGTCCTCTGACCCGGCCGGCCTGGCCGATCCTGTCGAGGTCGGCCAGGCCGTCGAGGACAGCCGCAAGCCCCGAGGTGCCGGATCAGGCCATCCTGCCGGTCACGGTCGACGACGGCCTTCGCCGCGATGCGCAGACCTGCGGGGTACGGGTGAAGCGCCCCCGATTCAGCTGGTCGGTGACGCGCGGCCCGTAGGCGTCGGCGGTGTCGATGTGGGTGATGCCGAGTTCGGCCGGCTCGCGGAGCACGGCAAGTGCCCATCCCGGTCAGCGGGCGGACCCATCACCGACGGGCCGGTGAGTCGCATGGCGCCGTATCCGAAGCGGGTGACGATAGCTGCTCGAGGAGGTGCGCGCCGCTCCGCTCGACGATACCAGCCGCAGTGGTCAGATCGCCGAGTGTCCAGGTGCCGCCGGGAAGGCCGTACCTCTGATTCGTGATGGTCTGCCGGATTCCCAGCCGACTGACGCTGCGCTCGCTGAACGCGACACCGACCTTGTCGGTCACCGTCTCGTACGAGCCGACCGATCTGGGCCTGTCCCCGCACCGGATGAGGCGCGGCCTCACATTCCGGGCTGAACAGCACAGGGGCGAGGTGTCCGCTCACCGCGACACCTACGACGTGGTCTCCCCCGCCAGGCCCGCCTGAAAGCCGGCGATCACCAGCTGCGCCCGGTCCCGGGCGTCCAGCTTGATCAACAGCCGGCCGATGTGGGTCTTCAGGGTGGCCCGGCTGATGTGCAGGGCACCCTGGATCTCAGCGTTCGACAGGCCCCGGGTGATCAGCGTGAGGACCTCCCGCTCGCGCGGCGTCACCTCCGGCAACTGCCGGACAGCCGGCGACGGGCTGACGAAGGCGGCGATGAGGCGGCGGGTGACACTGGGGGCGAGCAGCGCCTCCCCACCGGCCACGATGCGGATGGCGTCGAGCAGCCGTGCCGGGGTGGTGTCCTTGAGCAGGAAACCCCCGGCTCCCGCCCGCAACGCCCGATAGACGTGATCGTCGAGGTCGAACGTAGTGAGCACCAGCACCCGCGGCGGGCACGGGCCGGCGGTCAGGCACGCGGTCGCGGTGATGCCGTCGCCACCGGGCATCCGGACGTCCATGAGAACGAGGTCGGGACGGTGCTCGGCGGCGAGCGCTACGGTCTCGCCGCCGGTCCCCGCCTCCGCGACCACGGTGACACCGGGGCTGGCGTCGAGCAGCCGGCGCACGGCGGCCCGGAACAGCGGCTCGTCATCGGCCAGCAGCACCCGCACGTCGCCCCCGGCCCCACCGCCACTCGTTCCAGCACTCATGCCACCAGCCGGATCGCCACCCAGGCCACCAGCCGGATCGCTGCTCATGCCACCAGCCGGGCCGCTGCTCATGCCACCAGCCGAGCCTCCGGTCATGCCATCAGCCGGGCCGCCCATGTCGCCGATCATGCGGCGTACGGCAGGGTCGCCCGGACCGCGAACCCGCCACCCGGCTCCGGTCCCGCCGTCAGCGTGCCGCCGTGCAGGCCGGCGCGTTCGCGCATGCCCGCCAGGCCGAACCCGCGCCGGCCGTCGCCGCCCCGCAGCCCACGAACAGGCCGGACCTCGCCTTCCCGCGCACCCGCCACACCGATCGCCGGCTGGGCGCCACCCTCGCACACACCCGCCACCCCATCGCGTTCCTGAACACCCGCCATACCTTTTCCCGGGGGGGCGCTGCCGTCCCGCCCGGCCGCCATTCCTGGTCCGGGCGCCGCCTGGCCGTCCCGCACACCCGGCGCACCGGAGGCCGGCGGGGTATCGCGGCCACCATCGGTCACGGACAGGGTGAGCGCGTCCGGCGACGCCGTGACGGTGACGTGACCACTGCGGGCACCGGAGTGGCGGCGCACGTTGGTGAGAGCCTCCTGCACGATCCGGTAGGCGGACGTCTGCACCGCGGCCGGAACGGCCGACACCGACGACCGGTCCACGGTGACCCGGACGCCAACCGCCCGGGTCGCGTCGATCAGCGCGTCCAGCCCGGCCAGACCCGGGTCGGAGGTGAACTCGCCAGACCGCCCGCCCGACTCCGGCGCGAAGGTCGATCGACCAGCCAGCCGGGCTGAACCAGGCGCGAAGGCCGACTCGCCAGACAGCCCGCCCGCACCCGGCACCAAGGCCGACTCGTCAGACAGCCGGGCTGGGCCCGGCACGAAGGTCCGCAGCCCGCCCAGCACCGCACGGACGTCGCTGAGGGCGGCCCGGCTCACCTGCTCGATCGTGCGCAGCGCAGCGGCCTGCCCGGTGCCCAGGTGCTGAGCGACCGCGGCGTCCATGGCGATCAGGCTCAGGTTGTGCCCGACGACGTCGTGGACGTCCCGGGCGATCCGCAGCCGTTCCTCGGTGATCGCCTGGGCGGTGCGCAGCCGCGCCAACTCGGCGGCGTGCCGGCGACGGGCCCGGACCGCCCGGGCCAGCACCCACGAACCGGTGATCACGGTGACGGTCATCGCGGCCGCCGGCAACGGCGTCGTGCTGAACGACTCCACCGCCTCCGGGGCCGCGATCAGGGGCAACCTGCCGGTGGCGGCATCGGCGGCGCCGGGTAGCAGGATCCCCGCCAGCGCGGCCGGCAGACACCAGACCGGGCTGCGCGCCGAGCCGGCCACCGGGTAGAGCGCGAGGGCGAGCGCCCACATCGCCACGTCGGCGCCCGTGCCGGCCAGCACGGCGACGGCCGCGGTCACCGTGGTGACCGCCAGAACCAGCTCGGGCCGACGGCGGCGGGCGGCCAGTGGCAGCCCTAACAGCACGGCGGGCATCCACACCGCCACACCGCCGGCCGGTGTCCGGAACACCGCGGCGGCCATCACCGCGACGGCCAGCAGCACATCGAGGGCCGGCGGGACTCGGCGGGACACCATCACGGTCGCAACGGTATCGACCGCCGTCGTCCGCGGCATCGGACCGTGGTCCGATGCCGGGGACGGCCGCACCGAGCACGCTGGACGGGTGCTGATCCGAACACTGACCGCCGTGCTCCTCGCCGTCCCGGCCGCTCCGCCGGTCACCGGCCCGACCCCGTCCATCATCGACGCGGTGGTGCAGTCCTATCGGGAGGAGACCGGGGTTCCCAGTGTCGCCGTCGCCGTCACCCACGGTTCCCGCGTCGTCCACGTCGCGGGTTACGGGCGCACCGCTCACGGCGAGGCGGTCACCGACCGTACCGTCATGGCCGTCGCCTCGGTCAGCAAGTCCATGACGGCCCTCGCGGTCCTCCAGCTGACCGTCTCGCACGGGGTGCGGCTGGACACGGCGGTCCGCACGTACCTCCCGGAGTTCACCCTCGCCGACGACCGTGCGGGCCGGATCACCGTGCGGCAGCTACTCGACCACACCTCGGGCCTGACCGACCGGACCAATCCGTCCTTCAGCCGCCCGCCGGTTCCCGACCTGCGGGCGGCCGTCGCGGCCATGCGCACCGCCCGGCTGGCCACGGACCCGGGCACCGCCGTCGAATACCACAACCCGAACTTCCAGATCGCCGCCCGGCTCGTCGAGGTGGTCAGCGGGCGGCCGTTCGGCGACTATCTCCGCGACCACGTCTTCGCCCCGCTCGGCATGACCGACAGCCGGACCCTCGACACCGCTGATCAGCTCCCGGCGAGCAGCCGCGGCCACATCATGATCGCGGGAGTGCCCGTCGCCCTGCCGGAGCCACCCGCTTTCGGCGCCGGGTCGGGCGCGGTGGTGAGCACCGCCCACGACATGGCGTCCTGGCTGATCGCCCAGGCCGGCCAGGGGCGGGGGCCGGACGGCCGGCAGGTGGTTCCGGCCGCGGCGGTGGCCGAGATGCACCGCCCCTCCGCCGGCGGATACGGACTGGGCTGGCAGGCCGGCACCACCCCGTCCGGCGCGCCGCTGGTCGACCACGACGGCGACATGATGACGTTCACCGCCTACCAGGCCGTCCTGCCGGCCAGCGGGTACGGCGTCGCGGTCATGGCCGGCACCGGCACGCTGCATCGGGACGCCCAAACCATCGGCGCCCACATCATCGATGTGATCGAGGGGCGCACCCCGCCGCACGCCACCACTCCCCTGGTCCCGGTCGACCTGGTCCTGATCGGGCTCGCTCTCGCCGTCGCGCTGCTGGGTGTACGCGGCGTCCGCCGGGCCCGGCGACCGACCCGCCGGTCCACCGTCACGCTGCTGCTCTGGCTGGTGCCGCTGATCATGCTCGTCCGGTTCCATCGGATCGTCACCGCCCTGTACCGCGGCCGTGACATCTCCTGGCTCCAGACGGTCTACCTCTATCCCACCTTCACACTGCTGCTCACGGTCACCTCGCTCACCGGCCTCGCGATCATCGTCCGCCGCATGGCGCTGCTCGCCCGCCCGGCACCCGAATCGATCAAGCGGCCCGGTTTGGAGGAGAGCCAAGCTCCGAAGTGACCGGTCCTTGCCGTGACTGCGCCGACCGCTGTCCTCGACGACGCCGTGGTGGATCCGACACCGCCACCGCGGCGGGAATCCGCGTCACCACGCCGGGACATCCTGTTCTGGGAGGCGTTCCGGGCGATCCGCCCGGATCCAGCCGGATCGCCGCGAACATCGGCACCGTCGCCTCCGTGGCCCGCAACACCACCGACACGTTCCCGGAAGGCTTCGAGGAGGCCACCCTGACCCGCCCGGAGGACGTCACCCGACGCGGCTTCCGGCCGGGATGGTCAGCGGAGTCCGACGCTGGTCGGCCCCGTGCCGCCGGGCGGCGCCACGAGACGCCGCACCGTCAGCCCGAGTCGGCGGACATTCCCATCGACGACGCGGCGGTCCCTGAAAGCCCGACGTACGGCGCTGCTCATTTCTCGTCCAGTTCGACTCGAGCAGGAGGATCGGCCGGCACCACTCGAGCAAGAGGACCGGTCTCCGGCCGAAGGATCACCGTGAGCACCCTCCGAAACGCCTCGGAGGCCGAGCCGCTGCCCGTGGCGAACTCGCCGGCGGCCCAACCCATGACAGCGACACCCTGCTGGTACGACCACATCCCGCACCGAGATGACGTCGGCCGCGACGGCCGCCTGCTCGACAGTGATCTACTTCCCGAGGTCGCACGATGGCCGATGACGGGAAGAGCCGGCCGCGGCGCCTCCACCCGCACGGGAACCGGTGAGACGCCTCGGTACTACCACTGGCCGGCGTCGCAGCACGCCCGGCTTCCACCGCATCACCGTCTCCGGACCCGCCCCTTCCTCCGCCTGCGCGACGGTCTCCCGGCAGGGGGCAGGAAGCCGCACAACCGATGAACGTCGGCGATCGCTGATGCGTGCAGGATGGAGATCGGTGGGTAAGAGCGGTCAATGGCTATCGAACCGTCACAGGACGCCCAGCGGATCGCGGAGTCGATGCGTCACACCGCGGAGGAACTGGAATGCGCTGAGGAGACCCTGCACCGCAGCGCCTCCGCGTCGCCGGACCAGCGCACCGCCGAACGGCTGGACCGCCTCGGTGACGCGGTGACCGCCGAGGCCCGCGCGATCGCCCGGCGCGCCGGCAACCTGGCCGGACCCGCGCGGACCGAACCGTCGAGCAGCCCGCCTGAGCAACGCCGTTAGTACTGCTACGGCGGGGTTCCGGCATAGCAGTGGTTGCGGTTTTCGTCCGGCTGGCTGTGGCTGCTGTCCCAGCGCTGCTGAGACAGCCATCCGTGTCCTTGCGACGCCCGTGCCGTGCGGGAAAGTCGGCCGCTGGGCGCGGTCGACACAACGTCTTCGATCAAGGCATGAGCTGCGGTGATGGCGACTTTGGAGTCAGCAGCCACAACCAGCCGGGGGTGACCGGCACGGACATGCATGACCCGCACTCGAGGGCGACCGTGAGGAGACGCCTGCCGGGGGTGACCGGCACGGGCATGCATGACCCGCCTTCGAGGGCGACCGTGAGGGGACGCCTGCCGGGGCCGCCGCGAGGCACGGGACGTTGCGTGGCCCGTACCCGAGCATGGTGTGAGAGAAGCGCCGCGGACCGGAAGCGGACCTCCGCCGCAACGGTCCTGATCAACCGGCCTTTCGAGCGCGGCCGACGACGAACGGGATCAGTGCCAGGCCGGCCAGGCCCCCGGTGATCGCGAGGGCCGCATAGCTGGTGGCGGTCATGACCAGGCCACTGGCGAGGCCGCCACCGGCTCCGGCGAGCGCGATGAGGAGGTCCACGTTGCCCTGGATCCGGGCCCGGCCCTCGACCGGAGCGGCGTCGGTGATCATCGCGGTGCCGGCGACCAGGCCCAGGTTCCAGCCGAGGCCGAGCAGGATCAGCGCGGCCGACAGCAGCGCGACCGAATCGTCGGGGGCGGAGGCGGCGACGAGGCCGGCGGCGAGCAGCGTGACACCGGAGGCGACCGCGACCGGCGCCCGGCCGACCCGGTCGACGAGGATGCCGGTGACCAGTGACGGCAGGTACATCGCGGCGATGTGCAGGGAGATGACCAGGCCGGTGGCGGCGAGGTCGTGGCCGTGGGCCCGCATGTGCACCGGTGTCATGGTCATCACCGCGACCATGACGAGCTGCGAGAGGATCATGGTGGCGGCGCCGGCGATCACGCCGCGGGACGCGGTCCCCGCCGGGGCGGCCGTGGCGGTGACGGCCGGGATGGCGTGGGCCTGCGGAGCTCTGGAGGCCAGCAGCGGGTCGGGACGCAGCAGCAGGAACAGGATCACTCCGGCGAACGCGTAGGCGACGGCGGCCAGGGCGAACAGTCCGGCCAGCGCGGGCAGGCCGAAGTGCTCGGCGGCGCGGCCGCCGGCGGCGACGAGGTTCGGCCCGATGACGGCGCCGACGGTGGTGGTGACCAGCACCGCACTGACGGCTCGGCCCCGGCGCTCCGGCGCGGCCAGGTCGGCGCCGGCGTAGCGGGCCTGCAGGTTCGTGGCGGTGCCGGCCCCGTAGGCGAACAGCGAGATCAGCAGCAGCACGACACTGTCGAGGGCTGCCGCGACGACCACCCCCGCGGCGCCGAGTGCGCCGGCGGCATATCCGGCGACGAGGCCGGAGCGGCGGCCGAGGCGCTGGGAGAGGCGTCCGACGGCGAGGGCGGCGACGGCGGAGCCGCCGGTGGAGAGGGCGGCCGCCATCCCGGCGAGGGCGCCGGCGCCGAGCATCTGCTCGGCGAGCAGCGCACCGACGGTGACTCCGGCGGCCAGCCCGGCGCCGCTGAACACCTGGGAGGCCATCACCACGCTCAGGGTGCGCTGGTGCAGGGCGGAGCGGCCGGTCGATTCGTCAAGGTCGGTCGTCGATAGCACGACGTCATGTATACATTATGTATCCAACATAGGCCAGGGCCGGGCGTGAGGCGCCGTGGGAGGCGGTTGGATACTTGGTTCCGGCGTACGACAGGCGTCATGGTGCGAAGGAGAGTCGTTGGACGGCAGCGCGAGTGCGGCGGAACGGTCCTACCGCACGATCCGTGACGGCATCCTCAACGGACTCCACCCGGCCGGCGCCATGCTCGGCGAGGAGTCCCTGGCCGCCGAGATCGGCGTGAGCCGCACCCCGGTCCGCTCCGCGCTCGCCCGTCTCCAGGACGAGGGCTGGATCGTCATCTACCCCAAGCGGGGCGCGCTCGTGCAGGGCCTGAGCGAGCGGGCGATCGCCGACCTCCAGGACACCCGCCTGATCCTGGAGTCGGCCGGGGCGAGCCGGGTGAGCGCCGAGATCCGCGACGATCTCGCCGAGCGGCTGCGCGTCTCGATCGTGGCGCAGCGTGACGCCTTCCAGGACCGGGACGTCCGGCGGTTCATCGAGTTGACGATCGACTTCCACCGCGCGTTCGTGCAGGCCGCGGGCAACGACGTGCTGCTGGAGCTCAACGACCGGCTGGCCGACCGGCAGCGGTTCCTGCTGTTCTGCAAGGGCGACCACCTGCTGGCCCGCTGCGACGACATCATCGCCGAGCACGAGACGCTGGTGGAGCGTCTGCGCGCCGGCGACGCCGCCGGGTTCACCGATGCGCTGCGCGACCACCTGGCCGACAACTACGTGCCCGGCCCACGCTGACCACGCGGGGCCCGGATCGCGCGGGAGTAGGGTCGAGGTGTCACCCCGGACCCCGGTGGCATCGGCGCCCGGCCATCGCGGCGAGCGGGCGCGTTCGTCACCGACCGCCTCCGAGTGCGACACCTCTCCGGCTCCGGCCGCAGTCAGGACTGATCATGTGGTTCATCCGTTTGTCCTGCCACAACCACCACGTCATCGACGCGCCGGTCTCCCTGGGCCGTCTCCACCGTCAGATCCTGGGGACCTCGAATGCGATCGGCCGGGCCCGGCGATGACCTCCTTGGACCTCATCGATGCCCTGACCAGGGAACATGACGAGATCCGGCGGCTGTGCACAGCCGTCGATCGGTCCCACGACGAGGAGCGGGGCCGCAGGTTCGCCGACTTCTCCCGGGTGGTGCGCCGTCACGAGTTCGGCGAGCGGGAGGTCGTTCATCCCGCGGCCCGCGACGCGTCGGCCCTCGGCCGGACGGTCGGCCGGGACCGGATGGTGGAGTCGCACTCCATCGAGCGGTCCCTGGACACGCTGGACGCCCTCGGCACCGGCGACCCGGGCTTCGGCGACGGATTCGCCGCCCTGCGGCAGGCCGTCCTGGAACACCTGACGAGGAAGGAGGTCGACGAGTTCCCACTCCTGCGCCGCCATGTCCCGGTCCAGCGGCTGCACGGGATGGCCGGCGAGCTCCACGACGTCCGGGTCCTGGCGGCGAACTGAGCCGGTTCCCGCGGGTGTGGCCGGGGGATGTCGGAGTCGGCGCGCATCGTCATTGAATCTCTCCCGTATGCCGACAGAAAATTCATATTCGACAGAAATGGCTTTACGCCGACCCTTTCCTTGACCGTGCACATCTAACGATGAAACGGTTGCCGTACCCCGTCCCGGGGCGAACAAAAGGAGAGGTGCACGATGACCAGTGCCGGCGAATTCGAGATCATCATACAGAACAAGACCGGTGTCGAGATCAAGGCCACGAAGTTCGAGTACATGGACGGCTCGAGATCGAAGAACGAGAACATATTCTTCGGCGGAAACGACCGTATCGGGAACAACGAGGAGAGGAGATACACCCGCACCCTCCAGGGAGTGGGTGGGGAGATGACCAGTTTCACGGTGACCTATCAGCACCGCGTCGGCAACAACTGGAGCGGAAATCATGTCGCCCAGACCGACCGGTTCGAGTGCAATGACCGTGAGCAGAAGGTCGTCGTCCTCACCGACTGACGATCTCGAGCCGGGCTCTTTTCCCGTGTGCATTCCCGCCGTGATTCGCGGAGCCACCTGCCGCAATCAACGGCCGCGAACGGCGGAGAACGGCCGCGCGGCAGGTTGGATTCCATGGCCGGGATCCGCCGGCCGCACGGCGCGGGCCGTTTCGGCGGGTTCACGCGGGGAATCATCACCCCATGCAGCCAACGGAGCAGTATGGGACAACGATGCCGACCCAGCCCCTGCCGATCGCCCGGGTCAACGTCGGAATGATGGTCGTGGACGCTGCCGGTGACCAGGTCGGCACGGTGAGCGCCGTGCAGATGCCCGGAACCGACGTGCACCCGGACACCGTGGCGGGTGTCGCGGAGGCTCTCATGGCATCCGGTTACCTCCGCATCGACGGCAGCGGGGCGCTGTCCAACGACGTCTACGTCTCCGGCGAGCAGATCGCCGGCAGCGTCGAGGGCGAGCCGGGCGTGGTGAACCTCCACGCCGGCCGCGCCGATCTGCACCGCGCCACCGACTGACGTCAGCCCCGCCGGCGTACCGCTCCGCACCGCGCCACCGACTGACGTCAGTCCCGGCCGGCGTGCCGGATGACGTGCCGGGCCGCGACCAGTCCGGCCAGCACGAACACACCGCCGATCACCGCGAGGTAGGCGCCGTAGCTCTCCGGCCGCGGCGCCGCCCACAGGCCGGCCACCGATGAGCTGACGTGGAATCCGCCGTGCACCGTCACCGCCGGCCACACCGATCCGGTTCGCAGCCGGAACGCCGTGGCCGGCAGCGCGAACCCGAGCGGCAGCAGCAGGAACGTCAGCCGCTCGCCGACGGTGTCGGCTCCGGACGAGGACAGCAGGTGCGGCACGGTGAAGACCAGCACGGACAGCGCGGTCACGCCCCACAGTGGCAGCCGTCCGAGCGCCGTCTGCACCAGATAGCCGCGGAACAGCACCTCCTCCGGGACGGCCTGCAGCAGGAACGCCTGCGCCAGCATCATCAGCACGCCGAGGAGCACCGGGCCCTGCGGCGACGATCCCGATGTGGTCAGTCCCGCGGCGGCGGCCAGGGCGGTTCCGGCGGCGGTGCACGCGGCGGTCACGGTCAGGGCGACGAGGCAGGCTCGCCCGGCGGGGCGGCCGAGCCCGAGCGCGGCGATCGGCCGCCGGTCGATGCCCCGGACCAGCGCGATCGCCAGCCCGATCCCGGCCGCGCTCGCGCACAGGCACGCGCCGAGGTGCTGCGCCGGCCCGGCCGGCAGGACCAGGGCGACGTATCCGGAGAATGCCGCGGCGAACATCGCGACCAGGGTGAGCAGGGCCCGGACCGGGAGCGGCAGCCGGGGACGGGACGGAGCGATCGATGTGGTGGTCATGCCGGACGACGCTAGGGATCCGCGGGTGGCGGCACATCGTGCTGCGGTCATGGCGGAGAACCATGACTCGGGTCATGGGGGTGCCCGCTCTACCCTGAGCGGGTGAACACCCCCCGGCAGGATCGTCCGCGATTGGTCAGTGTGCTCTTCTGGGGCTGCCTGGCCGCGCTGGCCGTGCTGCACACCGCCGGCCCGGGTCTGGCCGTCGGGGGCCGGTGGCTGCTGGCCGTGTTCCTCACCGCGATCGCGCTGGCGTGGCCGGCGCTGCGCTGGCGGCGCGGGGCCGGGCGCTGGCCGGTCACCGCCGTGTTCCTCGTGCTCAGCGTCCTCGCGGCGATGGTCGACGGCACCGGCGTGAGCCTGTTCTTGATGCTGATCGCCCTGGCCATCATCACCCTGGTGTTCGGCCCGCGGGCGGGCGCGGCCACCACCGCCGGTCTCACCGCCGTTCAGTTCGCCGCTCAACTGCTGCTGGTGCACCGGCCGCCCGGCGCCGCGGCGTACGAGGCCTTCGCCATCGCCCTGTACGGCGTCTTCGTGATGACTCTGGCGACCGCCGTGAACGAGGCCCGTGCCGCGCGCGACCATGCCGACCGGTTGCGGTCCGAGCTGGCCGAGGCCCATCAGGAGCTTCAGCGGTACGCCGACCGCGTGCACGATCTGGCCGTGGCCGAGGAGCGTGTCCGGATGGCCCGGGATCTGCACGACTCGATCGGCCACCATCTCACCGTGATCAAAGTCGGTCTGGAGAACGCCGACCGCTGGCACGACCGCGATCCGGCCGCCGCCCGCGAGGACGTCCGCCAGGCCAGGTCGCTGACCGGTGAGGCGCTGCGGGAGATCCGCCGGGTGGTACGTGCGCTGCGCCCGGCCCAACTGGACGGCAGGCGGGGCAGCGAGGCGCTGCGTGAGCTGGCCCGGACCTTCGACGGCACCGGCCTGGAGGTCGACGTGACCGTCGACGGTGCGGAGCGCCCGCTGGCCGAGCCCCGGGAGAACGCCCTGTTCCGGGCTCTGCAGGAGAGCCTGACGAACGCGTTGCGGCATTCCGGCGGGAGCCGGGTCACGGTGCGGCTGCGTTTCGCCCCGGACGCGGTCCGGCTCAGCGTCACCGACGACGGGAACGGCGCCGGCGGGGCGCCGCCCGGTTTCGGCCTGACGTCGCTCGCCGGCCGGGTCCGCGCGGCCGGCGGCGCGCTGCGCACCGGTGACACCGGCAGCGGCTTCCGGGTCTGTGTGGACCTGCCGGAGCCGGCGTGACGATCCGGGTGCTGCTGGTCGACGACCAGGATCTGATGCGCCGCGGCCTGCACCGGCTGCTCGAGCTGGAGCCCGGCATCGAGGTCGTCGGCGCGGCCGCCTCCGGCGACGCCGCGCTGGCGCTGCTGGAGCACATCGACGTGGACGTGGCGCTTGTCGACGCACGGATGCCCGGGATGACCGGGGTGGAGCTGATCGCCCGCCTGACCCGCGACCATCCGGGCGTGAACGCGCTGGTGCTGACCACGTTCGACGAGGACGAGTTCGTGTTCGGCAGCCTCCGCGCCGGCGCCCGCGGCTTCCTGCTCAAAGACGCCTCCCCGGAGGCCCTGGTCGCCGCTATCCGGTCCGCCGCGCACGGCGGCACGGTGATCGACGGGCAGGTCGCGTCCCGGGTGCTGGCCCGGGTCGGCACTCCCCCGGCGCCGACGTCCGCTCTTCCCGGGCTGTCGGCCCGGGAGGACGAGGTGGCCCGGCTGGTCGCGACGGGCGCCTCCAATCAGGAGATCGCCCGGCGCCTGTTCCTCACCGAGGGCACCGTCAAGAACCACGTCTCCGCCGCTCTGCGCAAACTCGGGCTCCGCGACCGCACCCAGCTCGCCCTGGCCTACTCCCGGGCCGGGGATCGCTGACGCCGACTCACGGGAGCGCCCGGTCCACGGCCTCCTCCGGCGTCCCGGCGTGATCGCTGACGCCGGCTCACGCGAGCGCCCGGTCCACGGCCTCCTCCGGCGTCCCGGCGTGGTGGATGCCGCCGACCGGGGTTCCGTCGGCGGCGACGACGTGCCAGCCGCCGAGGGCGACGACCGGGATGTCACCGCGCCGCATGGCGAGGGCGACCTCGCTGAGGGTGCCCCAGGAGCCGCCGATGCTGATGACGGCGTCGGCGCTCGCGACGATGACCGCATTGCGCGCCTCGCCCATATTGGTCACGATCGTCGCCGACAGGTCCGGGCAGGCTCCCGCGGCGCTGTCGCCGGGCCGGATGCCGATGACGAGGCCGCCTTTCGCGCGGGCTCCGGCCGCGACGGCGGCCATCACGCCGGTTCCGCCGCCGCAGATGACCACGGCGCCGCGCTCGGCGAGCAGTTCACCGACGCGGTGCGCGTTCGCGGCGTCGGTGCGGGTGCAGTCCGCGGGCCCGCAGACGGCGACCTGACGCGTCATGGTTGTCCCTTTCGGGTCGAAAATCGCGGAAAGCGGGCCACGTGCCGTCTGTGGGGTTTTCGTCGCTCGCGGGACGGGAAAACCCCTAATCAAGAACGGACAGGCCACTCGGACAGTCCGATACGACGCACCCTTTGGAGTTTCCCATGACCACCACCGCTCCGGTCGACGGCACCCGCACCGCCCACTTCACCGGTCACCACGAGGCGCACCACGCGCACCCGGTGGGCACCGAGACCAAACCCTCGTGGAAGACCACCGAACTGTTCGTCTACCTGGCGGCGGTGGCCGGCGTGCTGATCGCCTCGCAGACCGTCGGCGACGGCGCCGCGAACAACGGCGCGGACTACTTCGCCGCCGACAAGGCCTGGTTCTACATCACGCTGCTGACCATCGGCTACCTGGTCAGCCGTGGCCTGGCGAAGGCCGGCAGCCGCAGCCACGCGCTCGACCCCCGCGAGCGCTGACCCCGGCAGCACGAAGGGGCGTTCCCGCATGACGACTGCGGGGACGCCCCTTCGTGCTGTCACTTGCCGGCGCGGCGGCGCTCGATCGAGTCGACCAGTTTCTCCCCGACCTCCTGCCGGGCCCTGCGCAGCAGAAAGACCGACAGCACCAGACTGATCAGCATGGCGATCAGCGCCCGCAGGAAGATGTCGACCCCCAGCGGCAGCGCGGTCAGCACGGCGAAGACGGCCAGGAAGACACCCAGGCGGGCGAGGGCGAGAAAGAGCACGGAACGCATCGGCCCATCATGCCGGAAAGCCTGCCGTCATCCCGCCCGGCTGCATATACATAGGGTTTATACATCGTGTGTATAGTGGCTGCCATGTCAGTCAGCTTCGCCCTGCTGGGGCTTCTCGAGGGCGGTCCCCGCCACGGTTACGACCTGAAACGCTCCTACGACGAGGCGTTCGGACGAGACCGGGCGCTGCACTACGGCCAGGTGTACGCGACGATGGCGCGCCTGCTGAAGAACGGTCTGGTCGAGGTGGAGTCGGAGCCCGGCGACGGCCCCGACCGCAAGCGCTATGCGATCACCGACGCCGGGATCACCGACATGGCCGCCTGGCTCACCCAGCCCGAGAAACCCGAGCCCTATCTGCAGAGCACGCTGTACACCAAGGTGGTGCTCGCGCTGATGACCGGCCGGGACGCCGCCGAGGTCCTGGACACCCAGCGCTCCGAGCACCTGCGGCTGATGCGCGAGCTGACCCGCCGCAAGATCGACGGCGACCTGGCCGACGAGCTGATCTGCGACCACGCCCTGTTCCACCTGGAAGCCGATCTGCGCTGGCTGGAGCTCACCGCCGCCCGCCTGGACCGCCTCGCCGAGAAGGTCGGCCGGTGACCGCCCCGTCGAGCGGCACCCGGCCCGTGCTGACCGCCGAGGACCTGCACCTGGGCTTCGGTGAGACGCGAGCGCTGCAGGGCGCTTCCCTGTCGGTCTACGCGGGTGAGGTCCTCGCCCTGATGGGCCCCTCCGGCTCCGGCAAGTCGACGCTGCTGCACTGCCTCGCCGGCATCCTCACGCCCGAGTCGGGCAGTGTCCGCTACGGCGACCGCGACCTGGCCCGGATGTCCGACACCGAGCGCAGCGCGTTGCGGCGCGGCACGTTCGGGTTCGTGTTCCAGTTCGGGCAGCTGGTTCCCGAGCTGACCTGCCTGGAGAACGTGGCCCTGCCGCTGCGGCTGGCCGGCGCCGCCCGCCGGGACGCGCACCGCCGCGCCGCCGACTGGCTGGAGCGCCTGGAGGTCGCCGACGTCGGGGGCAAACGGCCGGGCCAGGCCTCCGGTGGTCAGGGCCAGCGGGTGGCGGTGGCGCGGGCGCTGGTCACCGAGCCGACGGTGATCTTCGCCGACGAGCCGACCGGCGCCCTGGACTCGCTCAACGGCGAGCTGGTGATGAAGCTGTTCATCGCGGCCGCCAAGGAGACCGGCGCCGCGGTGGTGCTGGTGACCCACGAGCCGCGGGTGGCCGCCTACTCCGACCGGGAGGCGGTCGTGCGGGACGGCCGGGTGCGGGAGCGGGAGCTGATCCGGTGACCGGCCCGCGCAGTTGGATCTTCGAGCTGGCCCTCGGGGCCCGGATGAGCGTGGCCGGCGGCCGCTCCGGCATCCTGCGGCTCGCGCTGATCGCGATCGGTGTCGGGCTGGGGGTCGCGGTGCTGCTCGGCGCGGCGACGGTCCCGGCCGCGATGTCCGCGAGCAACGTCCGCACCGGCGCTCGCGCCATCGACAACCAGGCGGAGGTGCCGCGCGGCGACGACACCATGCTCACGGCGCACCTCGGTAGCCCGTACCGTGGCCAGTCGATCGACGGTGAGCTGCTGCAACCGGAAGGCTCCCGCCCACCGCTCCCACCCGGGGTGTCCCGGATCCCGGGACCGGGCGAGATGGTCGTCTCGCCCGCGCTGGCCCGGTTGCTGGCGCAACCGGACGCCGCGCTGCTGCGCGAGCGGTGGGACGCCGAGGTGATCGGCACCATCGGCGACGAGGGCCTGTCCGGCCCGGCGGAGCTCTTCCTCTATCTGGGTACGAACACACTGTCCCCGGACACCGCCGTCCGCATCCGCGAGTTCGGGCCCCCCGGGGCGGTGGCCGAACCCGAGACGGTACCGATCTTCGTACTGCTCACCCTGGTCGGCATGGTGGTGCTGCTGATCCCGGTGATGGTGTTCATGGCCAGTGCCGTCCGCTTCGGCGACCAGGCCCGCGACCGGCGTCTCGCCGCCCTGCGCCTGGTCGGCGCCGACGCCGCGATGACCCGCCGGATCGCCGCCGGGGAGACGCTGACCGGGGCCGTCCTCGGTCTGCTGATCGGCGCGCTGCTCTGGGCCGGCGGGATCGTCCTGGCCAACCGGTACGGCACCGGCGGGCTCAGCTTCTACCTGTCCGACATGCGCCCGGTGCCGCTGCTGGTGGCCGTGATCGTGATCGTGGTGCCGGCCGTGGCGGTCACGGTGACCCTCTCGGCGATGCGCCGCGTCGTCGTCGAACCGCTCGGCGTGACCCGGATGAGCGTCACGATCCGCCGCCGGCTGTGGTGGCGGCTGATCCTGCCGGTGATCGGCGTGGTCCTGCTCTGGCCGCTGTACCAGGGCATCGACGAGTCGTCGTCCGGCTACGAGATCCAGGTCGTCGTCGGCATGGCGTTCCTGCTGATCGGCATAGCGCTGCTGCTGCCGTGGCTGGTCGAGGCGACGGTACGCCGGCTCGGCGGCGGGAGCCCGGCGTGGGAACTGGCGGTGCGGCGCCTCCAGTCCGACAGCGGCACCGCCATCCGCGCGGTGTCCGGCATCGCCGTCTCGGTGGCCGGGGTGATCGCCATGCAGGGCATCGTGACCGGCGTCGAATCGCTGTATGACGGCGACGGCGACGCCGGCCCGGTCCGCTACGGCACCGTCGTCATGCCGATGACCGAACTACCGGACCGTGACTGGGCCACCGCGCTCGCCGCCACCCCCGGCGTCCGCGAGCACCGGGTCATGCGGATCGTGCAGGCCGGCGACCAGGCCCGGTTGCGGATCGCCGACTGCGACGTGCTCCAGCAGCTCTCCCCCGAGATCGGCGCCTGCCGCGACGGCGACGTGTTCGCGCTCGGCGGGGCCACCGCCGGAAAGAGGTACGCGCTGGGCGAGGCGGGCGTCGCCTGGACGGCGCCGCCGGCCACCCGGGTCGTCACGGGCACCACCGACGAGCCGGCCTCCGGCGAGACGCTGCTGGTCACCCCCGCCGCCTTCGCGGGCGCCGCGGTCGCGCCGGACAGCACCAGCTTCTACACCGCCCTCGACGGAAACGATCCGGACGCCCTGGAACGGCTGCGGAACACCGCCGCCCGACTGGACCCGCAGGCGTACCTCTACTCCTACGACCGAAGCTCGGTCCGCGACGCCCTGGCCGGCATGCGCGACGCCCTGCTGGCCGGCACGGCCGCGCTACTGGTCCTGATCGGCGCCAGCATGGTCGTCAACGTGGTCGAGCAACTCCGCGAACGCCGCAAGGTCCTCGCGGTGCTGGCCGCCTTCGGCACCCGCCGCCGCACCCTGGGCGCGTCGGTGCTCTACCAGGTCGCCATCCCGGTCCTGCTCGGCATGGCGCTCGCCGTCACGGTCGGCACCGCCCTGGCGTCGCTGCTGATGGTGGCCGTCGAAGCCCCGGTGACCGTCGACTGGTTCGGTATCGGCGCCACCTCCGGCATCGCCGCCCTGGTCGTCCTCGGCACCACGGCGGCCGGCCTGCCGGTCCTGTGGCGGCTCACCGCCGCCGGAAACCTGCGCAGCGAGTGACGCGGTCGGATGGCCGCCGGCCCGGGCTCTCTCGAAAGCCCGGGCCGGCGGCTCCCGCCGACTACACGTGAGGTTCGATGTCGCACTCGGCACGTCCGCCGTGGACGGCCGCGGCCACCTGCGGATGCTCTGCCCCGAGTTGCTGACGCAAGGCGCCGATCGCGGCCGCCCGGCGGGCCTGAAGCAGGGCGGGCTCGTCCGCCGGATCGGTGACGAGGGTCCGGTTCACCGTGGCGAGCAGGACGTCCGGGTGATCGGCGAAACCGGCCTCGACAGCGGAGGCGATCATGTCGTCGAGCAGTCTGGCCGCTTCCGCGGTCTCCCGGGCCGCCGCCCGGTCGTTCGCTAGTCCCACCGCCGCCGCGAACGTGTAGGGATGCATGTCACCGAGCTGCTCACGAAGCATCAGGTAGGCGGACTCCCCGGTGCGGCGCGCCCGCGCCCGCTCCCCCATCGCGCGGAGGATCACCGCCTGGTCGACCGCCGCGGCCAGGGTGAGCGGGTTCTGTTCGCCGAACTGCCGCCGGTACACGTTGACCGTCGTCAGCGCGACGTTGAACGCGAGGCTGAGATCCGGCGGCCGGTCGCCCGCTCCGGCGGTCGCGGCGGCACGCAACGCGTTGGCATAGGTCATCGCGGCCGCCAGCGTGCGATGGTGATCGGGGCCCAGGTAGCTCCGGGAGTTCCGGAAGACCTCCTGGCTCTGCTGGAGCGCTTCGTTCACATCGCCGAGCTTCCGCAGACAGACCGCGACGGTACGGCCGGCGAACAGCGCCGTCGGGTGCCGGTTCCCGAGCCGCACCCTCAACCGCGGAAGCACCTCCCGCGCAAGGTCGAGCGCCTCTCGGTAACGGCCCAGCCCGTACAGATCCCAGGCCAGATTCGACCGGTACGACAGGGTCGGCTCAGCATCCGGACCCTGTTCCTCGGTGAGCAGCTGCACGAGTCTCCGGTCGGTATCGGACGCCCCGTGGAAGTCACCGAGTGTTCGTGCGCTCGCCGCCATGGCCCCCAGCGCCTCGATCGGGGAATCACCGTCACGCTCAGCGGTCTCCACGCGTTTCCGCTCCAGCGCCAGCGCCTCGGCGTACCGGCCCCGCACCCGCCACAGATGTGCCAGCTGGCCGGCGGCGCGCTGCGCCATCCGGCTGTTCGACGGTGAGTCCTTGAACTGCCGGTGCAGGGAAAGGGCCAGGTCGGCGGCTTCCCGGTAGCGGCCGAGAGCCTCCAGCGCGTCACCGAGTTGTGCCACGGCGGTGGCGACCTGGTCGTCCGCCCGCTCGTACGGATCCGTCCAGGCCGCCCTGGCCTGCTCGTTGAGCCGGCGGCTGGCCTCGAAGTCACCGCTCACGTAGAGGTACCGCGCCTGGTCGAGGACCACTTGCCGGACCCGGGGATCATGGTCCTCGATGAGTCCCGCGGCGGCGAGGTGCGGGCCGATCTGGGCGTGCATCTCCCAGTTGATCGGAGCGTCCGGGTTTCCCGGATCGGCGCCGGCCAGCAACCAACGGGCGTTGTGGTACGCCTGTTGCCGGTCATGGTCCGAAAGGGAATCGCGAACGATCAGCTGGACCAGGCGGTGCACCCAGATCCGTTGCCCGTGATCGAGGACGGTGACCAGACCGGAGTCCCGCAACAACCGGACCGCCGCCTCCAGTTGGTCCTCGTTGGCGAGCGTACGGCTCAACGGCGCGGCGATGACACCCGGATCCGCCGAGCGCAGCAGCACCAGCGACACCGATTCCGGGTTCAGGCAGGAGAGCAGAGCCAGCAGTTGCGCGGCGGCCGGAGAATCGGCGCGAATCCGCGCGAGCGCATCGCGGAAGACCCTCACCACCGGTTCTGGATAGGTCCACGAGGTCTCCGGGGGCGGCGATGCGACGGCGCCCTCGTCCAGCCGCCGCATCAGCTCGGTGACCGGCGATCCCGTCGCCGCCTGCATCGCCGCCACCTGTTCCAGGGCCAGCGGCAGGTCGCCGAGCCGATCCGCGACCTGGTCGGCGTCGTGGAACGAGAACTGGCCACGGCGTTGCAGGAACGCGATGCTGTCCGAGCGGTGGAAGACGTCGACGTGCAGGTCCCTGCCGTGCTCCGACCACGCGCTGTCCCGGGTGGTCACCAGCACGTCGCCACCGGCTGCCGGCAGCAACTCGGCCATCCCTCCGGGACTGCCCGCCGAGTCGAAGACCAGCAGCCAGCGAGGGCCCCCTCTCTCCAGGCGCCCCAACACCGCGGCGACGGTCTGCCGCATGTCCCGGCCGGTGGGCAGGTCGAGACGCTCGCCAAGAGCGGCCAGGGCGGCCCTGGCCTGCGACGGCTGTTCGGCCGGAATCCACCAAACCACCCCGTAGCGGTCCCGGTGCCGGTGGGCGTACTCACGGGCGAGGCTGGTCTTACCGATCCCGGCAAGCCCGTGCAGCACCACAGGACTCCACGGCCTCGCGGAGATCAGCTGCTCCATCTCGTCCAGGAGGTCCGTCCGGCCGGTGAAGTAGGCGTTCCGGGGCGGCATCGAACTGAGGAGACCTGCCGAGGGAACAGCGGGGGTGTCCGGGCCGACACTGGGAACAACGGAGTGGACACCGGCCACGTCCTCATTCCACAGGTCGAAGAAGCGTCGCACCTCGGTGTCGGGATTTGGTCGGCGCACATCCCACTCGGCGAGTATGCGGATGACCGACTCCACCTTGGACCAGCGGGGTAGCGTCGAGCCTCTGAGCAGCGCGTTGATTGTTTCATGACTGACCGTGTCCGGCATGTCGCGGGATCGGATCCCTTGGCTGATCCGGCGGGCGGACGGCTTACCGGCGGCCCGGAAGAGGTCGCGCAACTCGGTCAGGAAGTCGGACTCCGGCACTCCCCCACCTTCCCGGTCCCACGGATCCCGCATGCGGATGGTGCGATTAGCGACCCTGTTCGCGTGAGCGTGGATCTGCCACACTTCAAGAGCGTCAGAAAGTGACTAGATCCATCAAGTTAGCAGCTCAGAGCCCTGCGGACAATCCCTTCAGGGCACTGCATGCCGCCCGAATCCAGGAGTGAACCGTGCGCCCCACCTCCTCACCCGACCCGTACCACCGCACCGAATTGGCCTCCTTCGTGGCGATTCTGGTGGTCGGGGTCCTCCTGATCTCCACCACCGGGGTCGACCCGACCGCCGTCGCCGCGATCACCCAACTGGCCGCGGCCTATCTGGCCTGGCGCATCGCCCGTGTCCGCCGCCCCCTTGACGAGGACCCGCACGCCGGTCCGGCCTGAGCTCCCATCGTGTCAGATTCTGAAAAGGACGGCGAGGCCGGAGGCTCACAGATCCGCGCACGTCCGTTCGTTCGGCAGCAGAGGCCGGATCACCAGGCCCGCGCCCTGGTTCTCCGCCGGTGAGGATCCCTCCAGCACCCGGCACGGTCGCGTACCGGAGGGGTCCACCACCGCGTACCGCTCCGGCAGGTAATCCCCGCCGTCCACGCCGCTGTCACGCACCGCACCCGGGAACGCCAGCACCCGCCCGCGGATCCCGCCCTCGCGTGCCTCCGGCCCCACCACCACGGTCTCGTGGCTGCCGTGGTCGTCGGTGATCCGGACGGTGAGCGCCCCGGCGTCCACGATGTCGCCGCGGTCGTGGACCCGGCCGCGGAACAGCCCGGCCCGATCCGCGATCCGGTACAGCTCCCGGATCCGGTCCGCCGGGATGTCGCGGACCCGGCCGGTCATCATGCCGTCCCGTACCGGTCCGCGCAGCACCGCCGACCCGTCCCCGAACAGTGTGACCTCCGGCGGCGTCCACCGGTCGACGGCCGTCGCCAGTCCCTGCGCGCGGGCCACCACCACGATCGCGCCCACCGGCTCCACCGGCGGCCGGGGTGGCGGGTCCACGCCGCAGGGACGATCAACCCCATCATCGGTACGGCGTACCGAGGCGCTCCTCGGCCCATTCCTCTCCGACGCCGGCCGTCCCGCGCCGGTTTCAGCGGCCGGCCGACGGTGCCCGGCTGGTTGTCGGTCCTGTGTCCGCGGCGCGGAGAATGCGTCGCGGACACAGCGGCGCGAAGAAGGCGCCGCAGACACAGCGGCGCGAAGAGAGCGTCGCGGACACAGCGGCGTGGAGAAAGCGCCGCAGACACAGCGGCGTGGAGAAAGCGTCGCGGACACAGCGGCGTGGAGAAGGCGCCGCGGAGAAAGCAGTGAGAGCCGGCCGGAACAGCGCGACGCTGCCGGAGTGACGGGCCACCGGGATCCATTCGTACGCGGCCCGAAAGCTCCCCTGATCGTCGCCGTCGATTCACCGTCGCGTATTCCCGCGCTTCAATGGAGGCTGTCCGCGGCTCGCAGGCTCGAACGGCGGCGGGAGCGGCCCGCCGGTGAGGGGAGGCACGGTGCGGGGAACACGGCTGGGCGCGGTGGCACTCGTGGTGGCCGGCGCGCTGGTGGCGCCGGCGGCCGCTGAGGCGGGCAAGCCGGGGGCGGGTTTCGATCTGCAGGCGCACCGCGGCGGTCTGGGGCTGCGGGTGGAGAACACGCTCGCGTCGTTCGGCAACGCGCTCCGGCTGGGGGTGTCCACGCTCGAACTCGACGTGCAGATCACCGAGGACCGGCAGGCCGTGGTCACCCACGATCGGCGGGTCAGTGGCGTCAAGTGTGCCGACACCGCGCCGGTGACACCCGGTGACCCCGAGTTCCCGTACGTCGGTAAGTACGTCAACACGCTCACCCTGGCGCAGGTGCGCACCCTGGACTGCGGCTCGAAGACCCTGCCCGACCGGCCGGGCCAGCTCGCCGTGCCGGGCGCCCGGATGCCGCTGCTCGGTGAGGTGTTCGCCCTGGTCAAACGGTATCGGGCGGACGGTGTGAAGCTGAACGTGGAGACCAAGGTGGAAGCCGGGGCACCGGCCGAGACCGCCCCACGGGAACAGTTCGTGCAGGTCACCGCCGCCGAGATCCGCAAGGCGGGGCTGCTGCGGCAGGTGACGATCCAGAGTTTCGACTGGGGCGCGCTGATCCGGATGCGGCAGGTCGAGCCGCGGCTGCCGCTGGTGGCGCTCTCCAACTACGACTTCCTGCAGACCGGGCAGCCGGGCGCGTCGCCGTGGCTGGGCGGCCTGGACATCGACGACTTCGGCGGCGACCCTATCCGGGCGATCCGCAGTTTCGGCGCTCGCACGTACTCGCCGGTGCACGGGTTCCCGCAGAACGGCACGGTGACCGATCCGGCGTACCGGCCGTACGTGACCGCCGCGATGGTGCGGCACGCGCACGCCAACGGGATCAGGGTGGTGCCGTGGACGATCAACGACACGCCGACGATGAACAAGCTCATCGACGACGGCGTCGACGGTCTGATCACCGACTATCCGGACCGGTTGCGGTCGGTCCTGGCCCAGCGTGGGCGCACACTGCCTCGGGGGTACGAGGCACCGTTCGACGTCCAGGCGCACCGCGGCGGCCGGGCCACCCGGCCGGAGAACACGCTGCCCGCCTTCGCCCACTCCCTGGCGAATCCAGCGATCTCCACGCTGGAGCTGGACACCGGCGTGACCAGGGACGGGCACCTGGTCGTCCTGCACGATCGGACGGTCAACGGCTCACACTGCACCGACACGGCGCCGGCGCGTCCCGGGGACCCTTCGTTCCCGTACGTCGGCAAGAAGGTCTTCGATCTGACTCTGGCCCAGTTGAGGACGCTCGACTGCGGCTCGAAGGTCCCGGCCGACGCCCCGCACCAGGTGCCCGTGCCCGGTGCCCGGATTCCCACGCTGGACGAGGTGTTCGCCCTGGTGAAGCGCAGTGGCCGGGACGACGTGTCACTGAACATCGAGACGAAGATCAGCCCGGTGACCGCGGACACCGCGCCCTATCCGGTGTTCACCCGCACCCTGGTCCGGGCGATCCAGCGGGCCGGTCTCGTCGACCGGGTGACCGTGCAGTCGTTCGACTGGCGCACCATCCGTTACGCCCGCACGCTCGACCGTCGGATCGAGACGGTCGCGCTGATCTGGCAGTACGGCCCGGAGGAGTGCGCGACCCTGGCCGACGAGTGCTCGCTGCGGGCGGTGTTCGGCGACCCGTCGGTGAAGAGCCCGTGGACCGGCGGCCTCGACTGGTGGCGTTTCCGCGACGTCGGCGCCCTGGTCCGAGCCGCCGGCGCGAGCACGGTCTCCGCGAACTGGCAGGTCCACGACCCGGGGCAGCCGCTCGTCCCGTCCACCGACTGGTACCTGCGGCAGAACCCCGCCTATTTCCACGGCCCGGCCGTGGCCACCCTGCACCACCGCCACCACCTGAAGGTGGTGCCCTACACGGTCAACGACGCGGCCATCATGCAGCGCGTCATCGACCTGGGCGCCGACGGCATCATCAGCGACGATCCCGACCTGCTGATCACCGTCCTGATCCGCAACGGCCTGCGCTGATCCGGCTGACGGCGGGCGGCCGCGCCGGGAGATCGAATCGGCGATCACCGATTCAAACCGGGTGCCGCCCGATCCTCAGGTGAACGTTCGCGGGCCATCGAGCGAACTCTTTGAATGGCATTGTCCGGATCTGGATGGAGCCGGCCGGGCGGGGCAACGCTCATCTCGTGACCGAGACATCAGTGGTTCTCATTCTCGTGGTCATCACCGCCCTCGGCTTCGACTTCACGAACGGCTTCCACGACACGGCCAACGCGATGGCGACGTCGATCGCCACCGGCGCGTTGCGGCCCAAGGTCGCCGTGCTGCTGTCGGCGGTGCTGAACCTCATCGGCGCGTTCCTCTCCGTGCAGGTCGCCCTGACGGTGACGAACGCGGTGGTACGCCTCCAGAACCCGGACGGAACCCCGAAACCCGGACTGCTCGCCGACAGCGGGGAGGCGTTACTGCTGATCGTGCTGGCCGGTCTGGCCGGCGCGATCGTGTGGAACGTCTTCACATGGCTGCTGGGCCTGCCGTCGAGCTCCTCGCACGCGCTGTTCGGCGGCCTGATCGGTGCCGCCGTCGCCGGTCTCGGCTGGGCCGGTGTCAAGTGGACCGGTGACGGCGGCAAACTCGACGGCGTCGTCGGGAAGGTGCTGCTGCCGGCGGTGATGTCCCCGCTGATCGCCGGGCTGGTGGCGGCGGCCGGCACCTGGATGATCTACCGGATCACGGTGGGGGTGGCCCGCCGGTTCACCGACGCCGGGTTCCGCTGGGGGCAGATCGGCAGCGCCTCGCTGGTGTCGCTGGCACACGGCACCAACGACGCGCAGAAGACGATGGGCGTCATCACCCTGGCCCTGATCGCGTCCGGCACGTGGACCGACACCGGCAGCATCCCGTTCTGGGTGAAGGTGAGCTGTGCGCTGGCCATCTCCCTGGGCACCTATCTGGGCGGCTGGCGGATCATCCGTACTCTCGGCAAGGGTCTGGTGGAGATCGCGCCGCCGCAGGGCCTCGCCGCGGAGTCGGCGTCCGCGGCGGTGATCCTGTCGTCCAGCCAGCTCGGGTTCGCGCTGTCCACCACCCAGGTCGCGACCGGGTCCATCCTGGGCAGCGGTGTCGGCAAGCCGGGCGCGCAGGTCCGCTGGCGGGTCGCCGGGCGGATGGTGCTGGCCTGGCTGATCACCCTGCCGGCGGCCGGGCTGGCCGGCGCGCTGATGTGGTGGATCGGCGACTCGATCGGCTCGACCGCGGGCGCCGTGGTCGTCTTCGTGATCCTGCTGCTGCTCACCGGGCTGATGTGGGCGCGGTCCCGGCGTACCCCGGTCGATCACCACAACGTCAACGACGACTGGCAGGAGCCGTCCCGGCCGAAGGCGGAGGTCACCGCATGAGCAGCCTGCAACTCGCCCTCGAAGGCGCCTGGAAGGTGCTCGCCGCCGGTCTGATCCTGGGCGCCGGCCTACCCGCCCTGTTCGCGGCCGGCATCCGCTCCCTGGCGTCCGGAGGACAAGATCAAGATCAACGGCGTTTGCGGGGTACGGCCGTCGCGTACCTTTGTTTCGGCATCGTCGTCGTCGGTGTCCTGCTCGGCCTGACCTACATCGTGGCGACCGGCTTCGGCAAGACCCTGACCTTCGACCACGCCGTCCCGACCCTGGTGGACAAATGAGCGAACAGCGCGCCGGTTTCGTGGCCCGTGCCGTCGAGTGGCTGCGCGCCGGCTATCCCGACGGCGTCCCCCGCCGGGACTACGTGGCCCTGCTCGGCCTGCTGCGCCGCAAACTGACCGAAGCGGAGATCCGCCAGATCGCCCGCGCCCTGGCGGAGCAGTCCCAGCAGTCCACCAACCCGATCACCACCGCCGACATCGAAACCATGATCAGCGGTACGGTCCTCCAGCAGGCCACCCCGGAGGACACCGTCCGTGTCGCCGCGCACCTGGCCGCCGGCGGCTGGCCGCTGGCCGACCCACCCGCCGACTGACCTGATCCGGTCATCCCGGTCAGGACCCGTCACCCCGTCAGGGCCCCGTCGCCCCGGTCAGGCGGACCGGCAGAGCCTCCAGTCCGTGCATCAGCAGACCCGAACGCCAGCGCAGATCCTCCGCGGGCACCGCCGGCCGGAGGTCCGGGAAGCGGCCGAGCAACCGGCCCAGAGCGACCCGGGCCTCCAGCCGGGCCAGCGGCGCGCCGAGACAGAAGTGGACACCGTGCCCGAAGGCGAGGTGCCCGGCGTCGCCGCGTTCCAGGTCGAGGGTGTCCGCAGCGGCGAACCGTTCCGGATCCCGGTTCACCGCCAGCAGCGAGACGAGCACCTGCTCCCCGGCCGGAATCGTGGTGGCCCCGATCGTCGTCGGGCGGGTGGTGACCCGGTACGTGCTGGTCGCCGCCGGGCTGGCCAGCCGCAACACCTCCTCGACCAGCGCCGGCAGCAGATCGGGGTCGTCGCGCAGACGGTCCCGCTGGTCCGGCCACCGGGACAGCAGGTAGACCGCGTTGCCGATCAGGTTCGCCGTGGTCTCGTGGCCCGCCACCAATAACAGCAGCGCCATGCCGACCAGGTCGTCACCGTCGTCCAGCACGTCCAGCAGCGCGCTCAGCAGATCTTCCGCGGGCCGGGCCGCCTTACGGGCGATCAGATCCCGGAAGTAGGCGACGATCTCCGCCATCGCCTCAGCCATCCCGGCCGGCCCGGAGCCACCGGTGATGATCACGTCGGACCAGGCGCGGAACGGGCCGCGATCCTCCTCCGGCACACCGAGCAGCTCACAGATGACCGCGAACGGCAGCGGCACGGCGAACCGGCCGATCAGATCCGGCTCCGCCTCGGTGGCCAGACCGTCGAGAAGCCGGTCGGTGATCCGTACGATCTCCGGCTCCAGCGCCTGCACCCGCCGCCCGGTGAACGCCGCCGACACCAGCCGCCGCAGCCGGGTGTGATCCGGCGGATCCCGCAGCAGCATCTGGGTCGCCAGCGCGGCCCGCAGCGGCGCCGGCAGCTGATCGACCGGCTGCCGTTTGGACAGCGACGCATCGGTGAGCACCTGCCGCGCCTCGTCCCAGCGGGTCACCAGCCAGAACGGGATGCCGGCCGCCGACCGCACCCGGTGCACCGGCCCACTCCCCCGCAGCCGCGCCAGAACCGGATGCGGATCGGCCGTGTACGCGTCATCGAACAGCGCCATGCGTCCCCCTTCACCGGCACCGGCCATCGTAGGGGCTGCCCCGGTCCCGGCGCCGCCCCCGGACACTGGTGGACGGCGAACCGGCCGACCGCGAGCACCTGATCCGCCGGAGAGCGGCCGCCCTCGCCGCGATCGGGGCGACAGTCGTACGGGAGCAGACGTACGGCGGTCAGTTCGGCCACATCGTCATGCGCGACCCGGAGGGCAACGAATTCTGCGTCGCCTGACCCGATGCCGGCACATCCGCGACGTCAGCGCCCGTACCCGTTCTCCAGATAGATCGCGGTGCCGTCGGCGCGGGCCCGCAGCGCCGCGCCGATCCGCCGGGCCAGCAGTTCCGGAAGCCGTTCGCCGGCCTCCTGCTCGGTGCACCACGCCCATCCCCGCAGCTCCTCGGCGGGCACTTGGATCCGGGCGGCCTGTTCCGGCGTGAGCGTCCCGCCGTCGAACACCATCATCAGGCCCTCGGTCCGCCCGGCCCGCGGCGGCACCCAGTCGGTCACCAGCAGCCGGCCCGGCCGCAGCCGAAGCCCGAGTTCCTCGGCGAGTTCGCGGGTGACCGCCGTCAACGGCGACTCGTCGGCCTCCACCGCGCCGCCCGGGATCTCCCAGTAGTCCTTGTAGGCCGGCTCGACAAGCAGCACCCGCCCTCGATCGTCGGTCAGCAGGGCGCCGGCCCCCATCCGCTTGCGGGGCAGGCCGGCGGTGTAGTCATCGCGCACCGGCCCAGACTAGGTCCTCCTGGTCTCACTCCCGCGAGGGCTGAAACAGATCCTGCGCGGCGGACCCGGTCTTACTCCCGGGAGCCAGATCAGGTCCTGTGCAACGGACCTGGTCTCGCTCCTGCGGGGTCCGCCACACAGGACCTGAGACGTCAGCGGGCGTCGGACCGGTCGCGGTGCGCCGCTGCCGTGGCGGCTTCGTGGACGGTCGGCGCCAGCGCGTCCGCGATGACCGCGTAGCCGGCGCTGGACGGGTGGAAACGGTCCGCGCTGAACAGGGCCGGATCGGCCGCGAACGCAACCGAGGTGACGCCGCTGACGTCGGCGATCCGGGCGCCGGCCGCGGTCGCCGCGCGGATCTGCTCCTGACGTAACGCCTGGCTGCCGCTGCTGACCAGCATCCGGAACTGCGGCGGCACCCAGGGCACGACGCTGAGGTCCGGCGCGGGCGCCACCACGACCTCGGCGCCGGCGGCCCGCAGGGCACGTACCGCGTCACCGAGCAGCGCGGCTGCCTGCCGGGGTGGAACGAGATGGGTGAGGTCGTTCGCGCCGATGATCACCAGCGCGAGGTCCGGAGCGGCGGCGGCGGCGCGTGCGACCTGAGCGGCCAGCCCGCGGCTGTCCGCGCCCGGAACGGCGAAAACTTCAAGATCGACAGATTGCCCGGTACGGGCCAGAGCAGCGACCAGACGCGCCCCGATGGTGTCGGCCGCCCGGCCGGCGCCCTGCCCGTACGCGATGGAGTCCCCGAGAACAGTGAAGACGAATGTCACAGAACGGACAACGCCACCGGCGGATCCCCTGTTTCCCGTCGGCCCACGGCGTGGCCGACATCACCGCCCTCGCGGGCCACTCAACCGGAAGAGGCCAGGCGGCGGACCTTCAGTGCTGTCTCGACCGGCGGGAGACAGCACTGAGCGCCAGCCGAGGTCTCCTGCCAGTCAGCGCTGTGCCTGGGGGTAGCCGTAAGGGGCATGCATGACCCGCACCGGGGGACGGTGGTGAGGGGACGCCTGCCGTTGCCGCGGGGAGGCACGGGGCTGTGCGTGGCCCGTACCGGAGAATGGTTGGAGAGAAGCACCGCGGACCGGAAGTGAAAGAGGGCGGCCGGGTTCGCGAGGGCTTGATACAACGTTCGGCATGGTCCTCCCGCTTTCGGAACGAGCCGCCGCCCTGATCGAGAACACCGCTCATCCGCTTGTCATCGGTGTGCGGGTGGGCGGCGCGCCGGCGGCCTTCGTGACCCGGGGCGGGATGACCGGCGGCACCGTGGCTTACACCGCGTCACGTCCAAGCAGGTCACGGCGGCCCGCGCGGCGCTTCTGATCCGGCGGGGGCTGCTGGACGCCGAGTACGACCTGGTCCGGTGGTTGCCGGGGCTGCCGGCCGGGGTGGCGGTGCGTCACCTGATCCACCATACGAGCGGGCTGCCCGAGAGTGTCTCGTTCGCGGAGCTGCACCGGGCCGGGTTCGACCGCACCAGTGACCGCGTGCTGCGGGCTCTCGGTCACCTCGACTACGCCTGGGGAATCGACGTGCGCACCCATGCGGGTCTGTGGGTCTTCCGGCACGGCGGCTCCTGGGCCGGCCTGACCGCGCAACTGGTCCGCGTGCCCGACCGGAGGGCGAGTCTCGTCATCCTCGCGCTGGACGACGACGAGACCCGCACCGGCGCGCTGGCCGAAGCCCTCATCGACGACCTCACGGCCGACGGGGACCGCCAGGTCGCCGTGAAGATCACCGCGCGGCCGGCGGCAGCGGCTCGCTGGTAGAAGTCCCGCAGGTCGACGAAGTTCTCCCAGGTGTAGGCGAAGTCGTCTGGCGACGTCACGGCGAACGTGACGTCACCGAGGGTGCTCGCCGTCGTCATCGACGGCGACGGCCGCCGTCGCGTGCGGATCGCCGTAGACGGTGTAGGACAGCCAGGTCGGATCGCCTTCGGCGGCAGCGGTGGCGGTACGGGCGTACAGGGTGGCGTCGCCGAGCGTGGCGCCGCCGGCGAACGCGTCGTAGAAGGTCTCGGCGAACGTCTGCGCCGCGCTGCTGCGCACGTCCCACAGGGTACCGACGAACGCGCCGGCGCCCGCGCCGAGGAACTGCTCGGCCCAGCCCATCATGCGGGTGTAGTGCGGCACCGCCCCGGCGGACCGGCAGGCGTTGACGAACACCAGCGGCCGGGTACGGGCCAGCGCCTTCCTCGCCTTCGGCCGTTCCAGCAGGGTGGGCACGAACGCGCCACCGGCCATCGCGATCGACGACCCCGCGTCCGGCCGGTAGCTGTTGTGGCAGGCGAAATGCATCAGTCCCGGGTCGCCGCGGTCGAGCAGGGCGAGCAGCCCGGCCAGGTCGCCGACCACGTCCGGCGAGCCGGTCCCGGACAGGATGCGGTGCACGGCGCCGACCTCGGCGGCCGCGTTGCGGGGACCGTCGGCGGGCGCCACGAACCGGGCCGGGCGCAGGCCGATCTCCCGCGCCCGGGCCTGGTTGTAGACCCGCCGGGTGACCGCGAACTGCTCGACCAGGAAACCTTCGTCCTCGGTACGCGACATCGGGTACAGCAGTTCCCACGGGATGACGTCGAGCCCGGTGGCGATGGTGAAGGTGGTGATCCGTGGCCGCAGTTGCCAGAACTGTTCCCGGATCGCCTCCGGCACCATGCTGTTCCACAGCGCCACCCCGGTGTTCTGCAACAGGATCCGGGTGTGGCGGGGCTCGTATCCGCCGCTGCCCCGGGCGAGCACCTGCAACGTGGCGATCGCCTGGTCGACGGCGGTCTCCGGACCCGCCGCCATCGACTCCACGATCACCGGGTCGAACATCTGCTCGGCGCTGAGCAGCTGGAACAGGTACCGTCCGCCGTCGCGGCGGACCTGCAGCGTGACCTCGCCGTCCTCGGGCGTGACCCGGCCGATCGGCGCGGCCTTCATGTACGGGCCGGTCGCCGGGCCACCGGCCGACACCGACACCTCGAAGTCGAGCTCGCCCAGGAACGTGCCCCCCGACCACGCCGTGACCCGCACCCGGTGCAGTGCGATCCGATCACACCGGAACTCGATCCGCACCGGATCGCTGTCCCCTTCGGCGGGTACGTGCAGCCGGTACTGGCCCGGCCCGAGCACGGTCATCCCGGTATCCGGTTCCACCGTGAGGGTCACCGTGGTGCCCGCCCTGCCGATCGTCATCGGGCGCAGCGCGGTGAACCGGGCGCCTTCCAGCGCCCGGACGTGCTGGGTCACGCGGACGGTCAGGCTCACCTCGGCGCCCAGCGGCGCCTGGGCCGGCAGACTCCCGACGAGGAACCGCCCGTCCTCGGGCTCGTCGGCCGGGGGGACGGATCTCGTCGAGGACGGTTCGGAGACCCACGGCTCCTCGAACGGCGTCGCGCCCGGCGTCGGGCGCCCACCCCACCAGGGACGGGGTCCGCCTCCCGGTGATCCGTGGATCCCGCCCAGCACCGGGTTCCGATCCGCCGGGTCCGAGGCGTCCGGCACACCGTCGCGCAGCGTCTCCGCCGTGCTCAGCAGCACTCGGGCCGACGCGGTCACCCAGGAGCCGATGACCGGCTCGGCCAGCACCTCGCGGAAGCTGTAGATGGCCCGGGCCAGGTCCGGATCGTCGCTGCCGCGATCGGCCGCCGTCTCTCCGGGGCCGCCCGGCAGCGTGCCTGTCACCCGGTCGAGCAGTATCCGGCCCAGGGCCAACCGGGTCATGACACGGTTCACCGCTGGCAGCCGAGGTGACCGCAGCGTGGCATCGAGCCGCCGAAGGCGCCTCTCCCGGTCGTCGAGCGACTCCACCGGCCGGGTCTCCAGCAGCGCCGGGGGTGGGGGCGGCGGCGGAGCCCAGTCGAAGAACGTCGTGCCGGCGAACAGCAGGGCCATCGCGTCCGTGTCGCCCTCCTGCATGGCGAGGGCGAAGTTCAACTCCGCCTTCGCCGCCGTGAACAGCGGGCGCAGATCGGGGAAGTCGGCGCCGGCGCGTTCCAGGGCGGGGAGTTCGTCGAGCGCCGCCCGAGCGTCGCCGAGTTCGCCCTGCTCCGACGCGTGCAGCAGGCTCATCAGCCGGGCGGTGACGCGGTGCCGCTGCCACAGGGGATCGTCGGGCGGGTCCTCGTCGGCCACCGCCAGCAGGTAGCCGACCTCCCGCAGCCGCTCCAACCCGGGTTTCCGGCCGGTTCTGATGATGGCGGCGAGCAGCCCGGCGGCGAGACCGCCGCGACCCGGCACGCCGGCGGGCAGCCGATGCAGGCCGGCGACAGCCGCATCGAGGTCGCCCCGCCCGTCCACGGCCGCGGCGATGGACGTGACCAGCGCCGCGATGTCGGAGGGCTTCATGGCGGGCGGGTCAGCCGGCGGCGGACAGTTTCAGCTTGACCGTGTGCACGGCCTGATCCTCCAGGGCGCCGGAGCCGATCAGCTCCACCGATCCGGCGTCGGTGACGACGAAATCGAGGCTGACCGTGCTGGTCTGCAGCAGGAACGGGTCGTCGCCGGCGGCCGCGGCGGCGAGGGTCGCCTGCACCGTCCGGATCGCCTCGAGCAGGGTGTCCTCGACCGTGCCGCCGCGCACCTCGAACTCGTCGTCCGGCGGCGGCACCAGGACGATCTCGACGCGCTGACTGTCGCTGCGACTGTGCGTGTACTTCCCGCCGAGTTTCGTCCCGACGACCGGCACCCGCAGTTGCAGGCCGGCGCCACCGCTGCGTTTCGTGGTGATCGCGACGATCAGGGTCAGCTCGCTGACGCGCAGCAGACGGTCGAAGGTGGCATGGGTGTTCGCGGCCTTCACCGCCGCTTTCACCGCCGCGATCAGGTCGGTGAACGCGGCGGTCCCGTCATCGACGTGCACAGTCGGCGGTCCTCTCTCCGGGGTCCGGCTGGCTCTCCGGGCTGTCTCGAGGCGCGGGAGACAGCACTGAGAACCAGCCGGGGGTGGACCAGGATCACGGTAGACGGTCCGGTCCATTCTGTCCGGACGGGACCGTCCCGGCCTCGACGATCTGGCCGTTCTGCGGGAAGCCGGGGAGGGCGGACGGTTTCGCGTCGCCGGTGGTCCAGCGCGGGTCCCGGCCGGCGGGGTCGAGGGTCAGGCCGGCCCACCGCATCGGGAGGCCGGCGGCGGCGGTCGGCCGCGGGTGGTCCATGAGCTGGACGTGCAGGTGCGGTTCGGAGGTGTTGCCGCTGTTGCCGACCTCGGCCAGCTGCTGCCCGGCGGCGACCCGGTCCCCGGGCCGGACCGTGACGGAATCGCGGCGCAGGTGGGCGTACGCCGCGAAGGTGTCGTCGTCGTGGCGGACGATCACGTGGTTGCCGAGGATCGCGGGGGCGCCGGCCAGCTCACGGGCGAACGCCTCGACCGTCATCATCCACAGCAGAGCCGGCCAGGTGTCGCGGCTGCGGTGGTCACGACGGCCGGCGGCGGTGTGCACGACGGTCCCGGCGGCCATGGCGAGGACGGGGGCGCCGAAGCAGGCGTACGACTCGGGGGCGCGGGTGCGCGGGGACCAGCTGATCGTGTCGGCGGCGTCCGCGGAGGGCTGGAGGATGTCGACGGCGTAGGTCTGTCCGTGCGCCCGCACGCCGTGGCTGGGGACCGCGGTGCCGGGACCGTTGAGGACGACCCAGCGGCCCCGGACCGGCGCGGCCAGCTCGACCGGGTCCCTGGTGGAGCGGGGCGGGCGGACGAAGGCGAGCGCCAGCGGCGCCGCCATGAGCAGGATGTCGAAGGGCTGCGGCACCGGGATGACGAGCATCGCCGGGACGATGAGGATGAACAGCCGGAACCACCAGGTCTGCAGGCGGGCGATCGAACGTTTCATCGGCGGGCTCCCTGGATCGTGGTGAGCAGCGGAATGATGCGGGCGACCGGCACCTCGTAGCGACCTCCGCCGATGGTCTGCAGCCAGCCGGCGGCGACGAGCTGGCGCAGGTGGTGATAGACCTGCCCGCTGGTGCCCATGCCGTCGAGCCGGGTCAGGTCCTGGGCGGTGGCGGCGCCGTGCAGCACGTGCTGGAGCAGCCGGATCCGCGCCGGATGCGCGAGCGCGGCCAGCGCGGCGACGTGCTGCGACCAGTCGCCGTCGAGCAGGTCCTCGGTGCCGGCGGTCTCCTGCCATCGGGCGGCACGGCCGTCGGGCAGCGCCACATGCCCGGTGATCATGACGGCGCCGGGGTCGCCCACCCGGGCGATCAGTCCTTCGAGCGCCCAGAACGTGTCGGGGTCGGGGGTCTGCGGTGGGGTGGGCTCGCGGTGGAGGAGGCGTTCGAGATCGGCCACGCGCCGTTCGAGGGCGTCGAGGCGTTCGGGGTCGCTCACCCCTCCACCATAACGTAATTACGTAGAAACGTAGAAGAGCGTCCCTACTCCGGATCCCAGGCGAGCAGCTCGTCGAAGACCCGCCGGTTCCCGTCGATCTTGAGCAGGTCCACCGGGATCCGGGCGTACAGGGCCAGGACCAGGTCGCTCGCCGTCCCGGTGAGGGTGGCGGCGGCCTCGTCACTCGGCGTCGGCACGGGCGCGCTGTGCACGCCGTCGCCGGTGAGCGTCAGGCGCCAGGCCGGACCCTCGACCGTCGCGTAGTCGACGGCGCCCGGCTCGTACGGCCAGGAGTACGGTCCGGCGCAGCAGGTCTCCAGGAACTCCTCGACCCCGTCGAGCGCGACCTCCTCCGGCAGCGGCCGCCCGCCGTCCCCGGTGGCCTGCGCGTCGTACGTGTGCACCGCCACCTCCTGCAGCTGGTGCCGGGCCACGCCACCACTGGTCTGCGGCGTCTGCGAGCCACCCCACCAGGTCCAGCACTCCCGGTCCGGTCCGGCCGCCCGCAGCGCGTCCAGCAGCGCCCGGGTGGACTCCGCCGACCAGGCCAGCAGCGCCTCCTTCTCCCGCGGCAGCTCCGGCGCATCCTCGGCGACACCCTGGGTGGGGCCGTCGGCGGGACCCGCGGTGACGGTGGCCGCCCAGCGGCGCTGCACCTCGCCCACATGCCGGACCAGGTCGAACAGCGTCCATGCGGGGCAGGTCGGCACCTGCGTGCCGAGGCCGGGCGCGGCGGTGACCGCGTCCCGGAACGCCGTGGACCGTTCACCGATCAGGCGCAGCAGGGCAGGGTGGTCCAGTGGGTTCGTCACGCACGGATGTCTATCAGTACCGGCAAGCCCTTTACGGGATCAGCGCGGTGAGCACGTCGTGAACACTGCCGGGCCGGGCCTGGCGGCGGCGGTCACGAACCGGGGCGTGGACGGACCGCCGGCCATCGGGGCGGCGATCACCGGCATCAGGCACACTCCCAGGAGACGCATGGCACCATCCTGCCCGGTGACGGTGAGGGTCATCACGGTCCGGCGTGACTCAAAGTCGAGTGCCAGGAGATACCGTGCGTCAGGTCATCGTTGTCCGGGATGTGAAATCGGAGTGCATAGCGTGAGTCAGAACGTGCCGGCGTCGTCGGCGGGGGTCGCCGCTCAAGCGGGCCGGAGGCGGACGTTCGCGGTCATCTCCCACCCGGACGCCGGCAAGTCGACGATGACCGAGGCGCTCGCCCTGCACGCCCGGGTGATCGGGCAGGCCGGCGCGGTGCACGGCAAGGGTGACCGCAAGGGTGTGGTCTCCGACTGGATGGCGATGGAGCAGCAGCGCGGCATCTCGGTGACCTCCGCGGCGCTGCAGTTCGAATATCAGGGCATCGTCATCAACCTGCTCGACACGCCCGGCCACGCCGACTTCTCCGAGGACACCTACCGGGTGCTGACCGCGGTGGACAGCGCGGTGATGCTGCTGGACGCGGCGAAGGGCCTGGAGCCGCAGACGCTGAAGCTGTTCGAGGTGTGCCGGCAGCGGGCCATCCCGGTGATGACCTTCATCAACAAGTGGGACCGGCCCGGCAACGACGCGCTCGCGCTGATGGACGAGATCGAGGAGCGGATCGGGCTGAAGCCGACCCCGCTGACCTGGCCGGTCGGTATCGCCGGCAACTTCCACGGCGTCATCGACAGGCGCACCGGCGTGTTCACCCGGATGCAGCGCTCCCCCGGCGGCGCCGACCTGGCCATCGAGGAGGAGATGAGCGCCGAGGAGGCCGCCGAGCGGTTCGGGGCCGACTGGGTCACCGCCGGCGAGGAGCTCGAGCTGCTCGAGATGACCGGCGCCGACCACGACCAGGAGGCGTTCCTGGGCGCGGCGACGACGCCGGTGCTGTTCGGCGCGGCGGTCGCGAACCTGGGCGTACGCCAGCTGTTGAACCTGCTCGTGGAACTGGCCCCGCCGCCGTCCGCTCGCCCCACCGCGACCGGTTCGGAGCAGCCGGTCGACGGCCCGTTCTCCGGCTTCGTCTTCAAGATCCAGGCGAACATGAACCGGGCACACCGGGACCAGGTCGCGTTCATGCGGGTGTGCTCCGGCCGGTTCGAGCGCGGCATGATCGTCACGCACGCCGGCACCGGCAAGCCGTTCGCCACCAAGTACGCCCAGCAGATCTTCGGCCAGGGCCGGGACACCATCGACGAGGCGTTCCCCGGTGACGTGGTCGGCCTGGTCAACGCGACCACTCTGGGTATCGGCGACACCCTGTACGCGGGCGGCGCCGTGCAGTACCCGCCGCTGCCGTCGTTCCCGCCGGAGCACTTCGCCGTCGTGCGGACCTCCGACACCGGCGCGTTCAAACGGTTCCGCCGCGGTATCGAGCAGCTCGACGGTGAGGGCGTGGTCCAGGTGCTGCGCTCGGATCAGCGCGGTGACCAGGCGCCGGTGTTCGCCGCGGTCGGGCCGATGCAGTTCGAGGTGGCCGCCTACCGGCTGGAGGCCGAGTTCGGGGTGAAGGTGCAGCTCGACCATCTGCCGTACGAGGTGGCGGCCCGCACCGACGCCGCCGGTCGGGAGATCCTGAAGGCCGAGTCGAACGTCGAGGTGATGACCCGGGTCCGCGACGACGCTCTGCTCGCGGTCTTCCCGCACCGGTGGCGGATGCGCACGGTGGCCGGCCGTCACCCGGACCTGCGTCTGGACGCGTGACTCCTCGCCGGTCCTCGTGGGCCCTCGTCGGCCCTCGTCAGCCCTCGTCGGCTCAGGAGGCGACGACCCGGTCCCGCCCGGCGTTCTTGGCCTGATAAAGGAACCGGTCGGCGACGAGTGGGAGGGTGCCCGGCTCGGGTAGGTCGGCGGGCGTGCAGGCGACACCGGCCGACACCGTCACGGTGATCGCCGCCGTGTCGCTGACCGTGATCGGCGTCGCCCGGACCGCCCCGTGCATCCGCGCCGCGATCGCCCGGGCCTCCTCCGGCGTGGCGTTCGGCAGGAGCACGGCGAACTCCTCCCCGCCGTACCGGGCCACCACGTCACCGCCGCGCACCGCGCCACTGATCCGCCGGGCCACCTCGCGCAGCACCCGGTCCCCGGCGTCGTGCCCGTACGTGTCGTTGACCCGTTTGAAGTGGTCGACGTCGAGCAGCACCACAGCGGTCGGTTTGACCGGCCCGCCCAGCACCCCTTGAAAGAACCGGCGGGTACGCAGACCGGTCAGTTCGTCGGTGACCGCCATCCGCCGCTGCACCGCGACCAGCCCCGCCAACCTGCCGATCACCAGCAGGAACAGGATCCCGCAGGACACGCAGACCAGCGGCACGTGCAGTCGCGCCCCGCGCAGGTACTGCACCAGCAGCGCCGCCGGGGCGAGCAGCGAGGCGACCGCGAGCGCGGCCAGCCGGCCCGGCCCGAGGTCCTGGGCGGTTCCGGTCACCGGCGCGTCCACGTCCCGCAGCGACGGGTGCATCCCGGTCATCCCCAGCAGCAGCGCCGACGCCGTCCACAGCGGGGCCGCCGCGGCCCGCCAGCGCTGATCCCCGGACAGCGTGGCGAGAGTGCTCATCGTGTCCGGAACGATGACCAGCACCAGATAGCCGGTCACGCTCAGCACCGCCACCGGCTTGGGCCCGGCGTCCAGCAGCAGCCGCGCCCCGAGCGCCGCCAGCAGCAGGTCACTCAGCGGATAGGCGGCCGCGACCGTCCGGGTGTACAGATCAGCGCTGCCGCCGACGATAGGCTCCAGAACGTAGATCCAGGAGAGCAACACCGCCGCCACCGTCAGGATCGCCGCGTCGATCAGGCCGGGCAGGTCCCAGCCGGGACTCCGCCGCCGCACGATCAGGAGCAGGGCCAGGACTCCGACGGCGTTCGCGCCCAGCAGCACCACGTCGCCCACGCTCGGCACCCGGCCGCCGTACATCACCCCGGGCGGCATCGCGAACGAACTCAGGACCAGCGACTGCCCGAGGACCAGCAGCCACGGCCATCGGGAGCGGGGCCGGTGGCGGCGGATCCCGTACAGCATGGCGGCGAGGCCGCCGAGCAGCCCCATCAGGCCCAGCGCGTCGGTCACGCTCTGCGGCGCCCCGGTCACCAGCGTGAGGGTGTACGCCGTGAGCAGCACCGCGGCGAATCCGGCATACCCGGCCCACGGGGTCAAGGAGTCCTCCCATCGACGCCGTCACCAAGACGTTCGGCCGTCCTCGTCCCGTTCTGAGCGTGCGCAGGGGAACTTCGCCAGCACCGTCAAGGTCGGAAGGAAAGGACGGTCGTCATCCCGAAAGGCGCCCGCGACCTGTTCGGCATCCGGCCCGGCGACACGCTCCTGCTGCTCACCGACGCCGAAGCGCTGACGGGTGGGAGCCACAGATGGGGCATCGCCCGCAGCGCCACCGTGCACGGGGTGTCCGGGGCTCGTGGATGATCGAGCGCATGTTGCCCGGACTCGAAGGAGAGCAGCACTCCATGACCGACCTCGGCGCCGCCGCCCGCAACGTCATTCCGAATGACGACAACGCCGGCCACCGGGCCATGATCGACGCGATACGGACGTATGTCGAGGTGGTCACCTTTGCGCCGGCGGATGAGATCCTGCGCGTGCTGCGGGAGATCGCGGACGAGGATTGGATGGCGATGCCGCCCTGGGCACGAAATCTGGCGTACCGGTTGGTTTGCCTTCAGCGGCCGGATGACGTCTCCGTGTTGCGGGAGGCGTCGGCGGATCTGCTGTCGTTCGGCCCCGACTGGGATCGGCACGCCCATGAGCTGCGCGATCGGGCGGACAGGATCGAGGCACGCGGTTAGCCTTCACGCCGGCGGTCCGGCAGGACCGATGGCGGCCCGGTGAGACCGGCGGAGCTCATGACGGCGTTTTCGTGGGTGCGGCGCCGCTCGGTGACGGGTCGGTGCTCGTAGCGCGGGGCCTGTTCGGGGTGCTCGAAGGTGTTCCACTTCTGGGGGGCGCTCCGGGTGCGGTCGACGCTCGCGGCGACGGGCGGGTGGTCGCCGGCGAGGCTGCGCGGCCCGCCCGTCGTCGCAGCTCAGGCATGGGGATGCCGAAGGCCCCGTCCGGCGGTTCCGTCCGCGGCGGGTCGGTGTGGTGCTGTGCCGGCGTCATTCTCGAATGGTCGAGTGGCTTGTGGGGTTCGAGGGTCTGGCTGTTAGCTGAAAACCGGAGATGCCACATACGGCCTTTCCAGTTCGATCCACATGAATCATTTGTTCGACCAGAGAGAGGCGGTGACGGAATACCTCAATCCGCAATCGTGAGGGTCGAGAGGAGCCGGGAGGTGACCGAGTCCGCGAGCGTGGGGTCGACGATCCCGCGGCGGACGCTCGGCATCGCTCTGCGCAAGGCCCGCGAGAACGCCAAGGTGACGATGGCCGAGGCGGCGGGTGTGATCGGGCAGACGGTGCAGAGCCTGCGGCGCATCGAGCGCGGCACGGTCTCCACGCCGAAGGGCAAGGTCACCCTGCTGTGCATGCGGTACGGCGTTCCCGACTCGACCCGAGCCGTGCTCGAGGAACTGGCCGGCGAGACCCGTTCCAAGGGATGGTGGCATTCCTATGGTGACGCCGTGCCGACCTGGTTCGAGCTCTATGTGGCTCTGGAGCAGACGGCTGACCGGTTGCGTACTTTCGAGCCGTGGCTGATTCCGGGTCTGCTGCAGGATGCCGCCTACATGGAGACGGCGATTCTGGCCGTGGACCCCGACTTGACGCCGGAACAGCTTGCGGCCCGTGTCGAGGTCCGGCGGTCACGTCAACGGCAACTGACCCGGGCGTCTCCTCAGCCGTCGCGGCTCGAGGTGATCATTGCCGAATCGGCGTTGAGGGTGGCTCTGCCCGAGGGCGTGATGCGGTCTCAACTCCGGCACCTGCTCCGGGTCGCCGGCCTCTCGAACGTGTCGGTGCGGGTGCTGCCTCTGTCCGTCGGGCTGCATCGAGCCTCGCAGATCAGCGGGTTCGTGTTGTTGGACTTTCCGCTGGAGAACGGTCATCGCCCGCCGAGCACGATCTACCTCGAGAGTCAGATACAGGGCATGTATCTCGACAGACCGCAGGACTTGAACAGATATCGACAAGTATGGAAGGGACTCGACGCGACTGCGCTTGACCAATCCCGGTCCGCAGCGCTGATGTCCCGACGACTGAAGGAGCTGAGTGACAGTGAATGTTGACCTGAGCGGCGCGGAGTGGCGGAAGTCGGTTCGGTCCGGCACTGGCAACTGTGTCGAGGTTGCTCTGGACCTGCCGCAGGCGCCCGGACATGTCGCCGTCCGGCACAGCCGGAAGCCCGAGAACGCGGTGATCGTCTACACCGACGCGGAGTGGGCGGCGTTCACCGACGGGGTCCGGGACGGCGAGTTCGACAAGTAGGGCGGGTCAGCCCACCGGGAGGGGACGCAGTGAGCCGCCGGCGGCGACCTGACGGATGCCGTTGAGCAGGTCGAGGGCGGTGGAGTCCTTGACCAGGAAGCCGCTGGCGCCCGCTGCGAGGGCGGCGTACACGAAGTCGTCGTGGGCGAAGGTGGTCAACATGATCACCCGTACCGTCGAGGTCTCCGGGGATGTCCGGATCCGGCGGGTCGCTTCGATGCCATCCATCCCGGGCATCTGCACGTCCATCAGCACCACGTCGGGCCGATGCAGCCGGGCCAGCGCGACGGCCTCGGCGCCGGTGCCGGCCTCACCGGCCAGGACGAGGCCGGGTGTCACGTCGAGCAGCGTCCGGAAGCTCTCCCGCATCAGCGGATGGTCGTCGGCGAGAAGAACACTGATGTCCGGTACGGGCTGTGCGGTCACGTGACCTCCCCGGCAGCGGCGGTAGGCGATTCGGCGATGGCGATGGCGATGGCGATGGCGATCACGCTAATCGGGCCGGGTGGGCGAGCACATCTGACCTGGGTCATACATCGAGTTCCGACCTCGGTCTGACGCGCCGGGGAGGTCTCCGCTGCCACGATCGACCACATGATCGAGCTGCTGGAGCTGACCAAACGATACGGATCGACACTCGCGGTGGACCGGTTGTCCTTCGAGGTCCGACCGGGCGTGGTGACCGGTTTCCTCGGCCCGAACGGGGCCGGGAAGTCCACCACGATGCGGATGATGCTGGGCCTGCACCGCCCGACGTCGGGTCAGGCTCTGGTCGGCGGCCGCCGCTACGACGAGATCCGCCG
>NZ_BOMZ01000119.1 GCF_016862455.1 Actinoplanes utahensis | reverse complement strand
GACCCGCTCACCAGATCCAACCCAGCGGACGAGAACCCGCACGCCCGCGACGGATGCACCCCTTCCACCCCTTCCACTTCTTACGCGCGAGATCTTGTGAGTTTCGGGCGAACCGATTCACCACAACCTCACAAGATCGACGACCGGCGGGCAAGCAATTGGCCGGCAGGGTCAGCACTGAGAGCCAGCCGGGATTCGCGAATCGCACTGACGGCCAGCCGGGATTCGCGAACCGGGCGAGCGGCGGTGCGGCGGGATCAGCTCCGGGCCGGGTTCGGGCTTCGCTGAGAGGGTGGTGTGGAGTCGCGGGCGATAGCCGCCGGAGGCGGGGTTCGAGGTTGATGCGGTTGTGGGAGGTGTGGCACGTACCTCCGCGGTGGTCTCGGTCCTCGGCAACCGGAAGGCCCGCCCACCGCAAGCGATGAACGGGCCTTCTCTCAGCGCGACGGGTCCTATTTGAGCGCGCCCTCCATGATGCCGCGGACCAGCTGGCGGCCGCCGAGGAGAAGCAGCAGGAGCAGCGGGACGGTGGCGACGAACGCACCGGCCAGCACCCGGCGGAAGATCACGAAGTTTCCGCTGGCCAGGTCGGACAGGGCGACCATCGAGGTCGGGAACTCGGTGCCGCCGAGGGTGATCAGCGGCCACTGGAACTCGTTCCAGGTCGCCACGAAGGTGAGCAGGCCGAGCACCGCCAGGGCGGGACGCACCGCGGGCAGGATGATGCTCCAGTACACCCGCAGCGTCGAGGCGCCGTCGATCCGGGACGCCTCGACCAGCTCGGTGGGGACCGCGTGGTCGATGAACTGGCGCATGTAGAAGACGCCGAACGCGGTGACCAGGCCGGGCGCGATGACCGCGAGCAGCGTCCCGTTCCAGCCGATCTTGCCCATCACGATGTAGAGCGCCACCACGCCGAGCTGGTTGGGCACGGTCAGCGTGAGGATGACGACGAACATCAGGACGTTGTTGCCCTTGAACCGCAGCTTGGCGAAGGCGAAACCGGCCAGCGAGCAGAAGAACAGCGTGGAGGCGGTGACCACGGCCGCCACGATGACGCTGTTGATCAGGGAGGCGGCGAAGTAGACGTTCTGCAGGGTGAACACTTCGCGCAGGTTGACCAGGAACTGGTCGCCGGGGATCAGCGCCGGCGGGTAACTCGCCAGCGCCGCGTCGTCGCTGGTGGCGATGACGAACATCCAGTACAGCGGGAACGCCGAGATGAACAGCACCACGGCCAGGCCGAGGTAGGTCTTCCAGCTGCCGCGGGTGTCCTGCGGCGCGCGAGACGTCAGGGTGCTCACCGGCCACCTCCGAGACGCTTGGTGAGCAGGGCGTTGATCCCGGCCACGACGAGGATGATGAGGAAGAGGATCCAGGACATCGCGGCCGCGGAGCCGAGGTTCCCGTTACGCCAGCCGACCTGATAGATGAGCTGGGCGATGGTCTGCCACTGGCCGTCCGAACCGCCGCTGGCCAGGGCCGGGTTCTCGTCGAAGAGCATCGGCTCGTTGAACAGTTGCAGGCCGCCGATGGTGGAGAGCACCACGGTGAAGATGAGCACCGGCTGGATCATCGGCACGGTGATCTGCCACAGCTGCCGCTGCGGGCCGGCACCGTCGACCGCCGCCGCCTCGTAGACGTCCTTCGGGATGGCCTGCATCGCCGACAGGTAGAGCAGCGCGTTGTAGCCGATCCACTTCCAGTTCACCATCGTCGCGATGGCGATCCAGGAACTCCACTTCTCGGCACGCCAGTTCAGCGGCTCCTCCTGGCCGAAGCCGACCATGGACAGGAACCAGTTGGCCATTCCGCTGTCGCGCTGGAAGAACATCGCGAAGAGCAGCGTGGACGCGGCGACCGGGGTGACGTACGGCAGCAGGACCGCGACCCGCCAGAACGTCGTGAACCGCAGCTTGTGGTTGAGCAGGTTGGCGATGATCAGCGCCAGGACGAGCTGCGGGACGGTGGAGAGGATGAAGATGCCGAAGGTGTTCCCGAGCGCGTTCCAGAACACGTCGTCGGCGAACACCTTGGTGTAGTTCTCGAAGCCGGCCCAGCCCGTCTTCTTCGGGTCGTCGAGCCGCCAGTGACGCAACGACACCACGGCGTTGTAGATGAGCGGGAACAGCCCGAAGATCGCGAAGAGGACGAAGAACGGTGCGATCAACAGGTACGGGACGGCCTTGGTGTCGAAGCGGTGCCACCACAGCTTCGACTTGCTGATCGACGCGGACCGCTGCTCCGGCGCAGGCGGCGCCGGACGGATCTGAGTCAGGGACACGGGGAACTCCTAAGCCGAAGGCGGGGCGACTCGCGTCGCCCCGCCTGCAAGATGAATCAGGACGACGCGACCTTCTGGGCCGCCTCGACGGCCTTCGGCCAGGCCTCGCCCGGCTTCACCTTGCCTTCCCCCACCTGGGTGATGACCTTCTCGACGTCCTCACGGGTCTTGCCGTGCTTCACGCCGAGGTACTGCGGCTTGAGGCTCTCCGCGGTCTTGGCGAAGATCTGCCCGGTCGGGGCGTTGCTCATGAACGGGTGCTTGAAGTCCAGCACCGCCTGGTCCTTGTAGAGGGCCGGCTGCGACGGCAGGTTGCCGACCGTCTTGAAGACCTCGATCTGCTGCTCCGGCGCCGTCGCGAACTCGATGAACTTGGCAGCGGCCGCGGCGTTCTTGGTCTGCGCCGGGATGGTCCACCACGAGCCGCCCCAGTTGCCGCCGCCACCGGGGATCGCGGCGATGTCCCACTTGCCCTTGGTGCCCGGAGCGGTCTGCTGGATGTGGCCGAGCATCCACGCGGGGCAGGCGAGCACGGCGAACTTGTCAGCGTTGAAGCCCTGGTTCCAGCCCGGCTGGAAGCTGACCAGGTTGGCGGAGATGCCCGCCTCGATCGCCTTCATGCTGACGTCGAAGGCGACCTTCGGGCCACCCTCCATCTGCAGCTGGTCCTTCTCGTCGTAGAAGCCGACGGGCTGCTGTCCGAGCACCGGGTTGAACAGGTTGGTGCCGGAGTCGATGAACTTCTTGCCGGACGCCTTGGTGTAGGTCTGGCCGGTCGCGATGAACTTGTCCCAGGTCGGCCAGAGCGCCGAGACCTGGTCGCGGTCGGTCGGCAGGCCGGCCGCCTTGAAGAGGTCGGTGCGGTAGCACATGGCCAGGCCGCCGACGTCGGTGCCCATGCCGATCTGCTTGCCGTCCGCGGTCAGCGAGTTCTTCCACTTCCACGGCAGGTAGCGCGACTCGGCGCTGCCCAGGCCGTGGTCGAGCAGGTTGACGAACTGGTCGCCCTGGGCCTTGAACTTGACCATGAAGCCCTCGTCGACCGCCACGACGTCGGCCGCGCCGCTGCCCGCGACCAGCTTCTTCTGCAGGTCCTCGTGGTGGGCGTTGAACTCGGCCGAGTTCAGAGTGATCTTGATGTTCGGGTTGGCCTTCTCGAAACGCTCCTTGAGCATCTGCTGGCCCATGTCACCGAAGTAGTTGACCTTGAGGGTGATCTGGCCTTCGCCGCCGCCCGAGTCGCCGCCGTTGCCTGCCAGCTTCTCCCCGCTACATCCCGAGATGGCCAGGGCCGCGGCGAGGCCGGCGGCGGTCACGCCCAGGGCGCGACGTCCAAAGGTCTGCATGTCATTTCCTCCGCAAGGAGATCCATATCACTGAACCGGGTAAGTTGTGGGAACGGTAAGCCGACCTTTCACGGCTGTCAATAGCCGGTTACGGGAACGCTCCCAGTGCCGTCCAAGCCGGATTTAACGGACTTCCAAACATCGATGGTTTACATCGGAAGACCGATCCCGTAACACTTAACCGCTCAAGTCGGGTGTTCAGCGCTCCAGGCGGCTCTCGTTCCGCACCCGGTGACCGATAAGCTCAGCACCAGTGGGGACAGAGGAGATCGAGTGAAGCGGCCCACGATCGCCGACATCGCACGGCGAGCCGGCGTGTCCAAGGGCGCGGTGTCCTATGCCCTCAACGGGCAGCCGGGCGTCTCCGAGGCGACCCGCAAACGGATCCTCTCCATCGCCCAGGAGATCGGATTCAACGCCAACAGCGCCGCTCGCGCACTCTCCGGCGCCCGTGCCCGGGCCGTCGGCCTGACCCTGTCCCGGCCCGCCCGGCTCCTCGGCATCGAGCCCTGGTTCATGGGCCTGATCAGCGGTTTCGAGGCCGAGCTCGGCGAGCGGTCGTACGCGTTGACCCTCCAGGTGGTGACCTCCCCGGAGGCCGAGGTCGAGGTCTACCGCCGCTGGTGGGGCGAGCGCCGCATCGACGGCGTGATCGTCACCGACACCCGCGAGGACGACATCCGCATCCCGGTCCTGGAGGAGATCCAGCTCCCCGCGGTCGTGATCGGCGGACCCGGCGACACCGGGTCGATCCCGCAGATCTGGTCCGACGACGCCGGCGCGATGACCGAGGCGGTCCGCTACCTGGTCGCCCTCGGCCACCACAGGATCGCCCGGGTCAGCGGTGTGCCCGGCCTGCTCCACTCCCAGAACCGGACGAAGGCCTTCGAAGAGGTGTGCGCCTCCCTCGGGCTGGACGACGCGGTCACCATCCCCGCCGACTACACCGGCGAGGAGGGCAGCCGGGCCACCCGGCGGCTGCTCATCGGCGGCGACCGGCCCACCGCGATCATCTACGACAACGACGTGATGGCCGTCGCCGGCCTGGCCGTGGCACAGGAGATGGGACTCTCCGTCCCCGGCGATCTGTCCATCGTGGCCTGGGACGACTCACCACTGTGCAGCCTCGTCCATCCGCCGCTGACCGCGCTCAGCCGGGACATCGCGGCCTACGGCGCCCAGGCCGCACGGGAACTGCTCAACGCCATCGACGGCAACAAGGTCGGCAACGCCGAGGCGGGCCGGGTGCACCTGACCCCTCGCGGAAGCACCGCGCCACCCCGCTGAGACCTTTTCAGGAGCGACGACTTTCGAGGTACGCCTCGACGCGCTCCGCCGGGCCCGGATGCCCCAGCGCGAACCCCTGCCCGAACCGGCAGCCCGCCCGGCCGGCCGCCTCGATCTGCTCCGCCGTCTCCAGGCCCTTGGCGACCACGTCCAGCCCGAGCCGGCGACCGAGACTGACCACCACCTCGATCACCGATGGGCTGGTCATCACCGTCGGGCTCAGCTTCAGCATGTCCACCGGCAGCCGGCGCAGGTGCGACAGGGACGTCTGCCCCGCGCCGAAATCGTCGAGCGCCGCCCGCACACCCAGCTTCCGCAGCCCGGCCAGCGCGGCCACGATCGCCGGCACGTCCTCGGCGATCCACGTCTCGGCCACCTCGACGACCAGCCGCTCCGGGGCCAGACCGTGCCGGTTCAGGATCTCCGCCACCTTCTCCGGGAACCGGGCGGTGAGCAACTCCCGCGGCCCCACGTTCACCGACAGCCAGAAGCCGTCCTCGAGCGACCACGACGCCAGATGACGGCAGGCCCGGTCCAGCACCCACTCGTCGATCTCGGCGGTGATCCCCAGCGACGCGGCGATCTGCAGCACCTCGGCCGGTGGGATCGTGCCCAGCTCCGGGTGCCGCCAGCGCAGCAACGCCTCCACCCCCGCCGGACCGCCGTCCGGCAGCCGGGACACCGGTTGGAAGGCCAGGTCCAGCTCGCCGCGCCCGGCCGCGCCGAGAAGCTGCTGCTCGAGCTCCATCCGGCGGTGCAACTGGATCTCCACATCCGGGTCGTACCACTCGACCCGGTCCCGGCCCAGCTGCCGGGCCCGCTGCCGGGCCAGATCGGCGTGCCGCAACACCTCGTCGGAGTCGGCGCCGCCGGCCAGCTCGGCCAGGCCCACACTGGTGTGCACCTCGACGGTGGCGCCGGGCAGCGGGCACGGCTCGCCCAGCGCCGTGACGATCCGGCAGGCCAGGGCGTACGCCGGCACCGCCGACTCGGCGCACAGCACCGCGAACTCGTCACCGCCCAGCCGGGCCGCCACGTCGTCCCCGCCGATCAGCCCGCGCAGCCGCCGCGCCACCTCGACCAGCACCGCGTCGCCCACCTCCCGGCCGTGACGGTCGTTGATCTCGGAGAGCCCGTGCAGGTCGATCACCAGCAGGGTGCCGCGTTGACCCGGCCGGCGGCGCAGGTCCAGCAGATCCCGCATCAGCGCGCGCCGGTTCGCCAGCCCGGTCAGCTGGTCCAGAAAGGAGAGCCGATCCAGGGTGCGTTCCAGGTGCCGCCGGTCACCGACGTCCCGCACGTGCACCACCAGCGCCGCCACCTCCGGCACCGAACGCTGGTCGGAGATGGTCGACTCGGTCTCCCGCCACAACTCGGCGCCGTCCCGCAACTTGGCGCTGAGCAGCACCGGCGGCCCACCCGACGGCTCACCCGCCAGCACCGACCGGATCACCGCCTCCGCGTCGGTGACGTCGTCCGGATGGATCAGGGCGCCGAACTCCCGGCCCAGCACCTGCTCGTCCCGCAACCCGAAGAGCCGGGCCGCGGCCGGTGACTGCCAGCGCACCACCAGGCGCTCGTCCAGCACCAGGGTCAGGTCGGTGGCGCCGGCGACCAGGGAACGGAAGTGTGCCTCGGCGGTGCGCAGACGGCCCGCGTACCGGCGGATGTCCCGGACCACCAGCAGCTCCCGGACGACGAGCACACTCACCATCACGAGACCGAAAATGATCGCCTCGGTGCCGAACTCGTCGACGGTCAGCAGATGCCAGATCGCGGCGATCACCCCGACCCCGGCCGGCACCGCCAGCAACGGATAACTCGCCAGGTACTGATCCGGATGACGCGGCTCCAGCGGCGGCGGCGGCAGATCACGGCGCGAGCCGCCCGCCGCCGACGCCGCCAGGCCCGCCAGCACACCCACGCCGGCGAGCAGCATGTTCGCCTGCAACGCCAGCAGCGTCAACGACAGCATGGTCAGAACCGAACCGGCGCCACACCAGAGCACCGGCGACGGCCGGGGCCGCGCCCGCAACACCATCACCGTGACGACCGCCACACCGCCGGCGGCGATCAGCAGCGCCGGCACCGCCGCCGGACGGGCCGCCACCGCCGGGATCAGATAGACCGCGAAGCCGACGCTCACCCCGAGACCGACCCCGTCGTACGCCCGCCGCAGCCGGGCCGTCCAATCACGGGCCGCACCCGGCAACAGCGACGTGCCGACCACGAAACAGGCGGTGGCCACCGCCAGGCCGGCCGTCAGCCAGGGCACCGGATCCGCCGGGAACAGCCACGGAACCAGACCGGTCAGCCCGGTCGCCAGCGCGCCCATACCGACGAAACCGGCGCCACGGCAACCCGCGAAAGCACGTTCGGCGTGGTGGATGGCGAGGGCCGCGCGGATCAGCAGCACGCCGGCGGTGAGACCGGCGAGGCCGACCGCCCACGCCAGCACCACCGGGCCAGAAAGCGCGGCGGTCATCGACGAGTCCTCCGGTTCCGGGGTCTCAGGCTCAGGGCACTTCGTCTTCGCCGGGTCAACGATGCTCCCCGAATCGGGTTACGGCACGGCGTGTCGCCCTACACGATCTGTCACCCAACGATGACGGTCAACTCATCCTCCCCACCGTTCCGCGTACCGCCCCGCCCGCTTCACCATTCGCCCACTCCCCCTCGAGCCCTTCGCCCCCGCCCCTTCGCCATTGCGCCCCTCCGGGCCGCCGCCCTCTTCGCCATGGGCGCGCCTGCTCATCCGGGACTGTCCGCTGACGGGCGGGCCAGCCCGGCGCTGGTTACTTCCGGCCGGCTCTCACCGCTGTTTCGGAGCCGCCGAGTTGCTTCCGGCTGGTAGTCAGGGCTGTCTCGGCGCCGAGACAGCCCTGACTACCAGCCGGAGAACCCCGGCTGGCTCTCACCGCTGTCTCCCGCCGGTCGAGACAGCGGTGACGACCAGCCGGGCGAGATCAGCCGCTGCGTGGACTGTCCTGTTCATTCTTGATGACAGGCGGGGTGGGATCGACCCGATGACAGGTGGGATAGGAATCCGTCAGGAGCATCTGGTTGCGGCGGCTCGGCGTGGACCATCCGTCATGCTCCGATGGCCCGCTCCGACGAGCCGTCTCGCCCCGGGTGTACCGGTTTGCCCGGGTGGGAAGGCGCTTCGGCCGGGTGGGAAGATGAGGCGGTGAGCAGTCGTCCCGTCATTCGCGTCCGCAAGTCCGGCGCCGTCCTGGTCGCCGCGTTGATCGCGTTCGTCGGCACGGTTCCGCTCGCCGGGTCGTCCTGGGCGCTGAGCCCGCTGTTGCTGATCCCGATCGCCGTCCTGGTGTGGACGTGGCGGGCCGGCACCGATGTCTATCCCGACGAGCTACGGGTCCGGGCCCTGATCGGCGGGACCCGGGTGCCGTGGAACCGGATCGTCGAACTCGCCCCGGATGCCCGCGGCCGCGTCTCGGCACTGCTCGACAACGGCAACATGATCCGGTTGACCGGTGTGACCCGGGACAACCTGCCCCTGGTGCTGCGGGCGAGCGGCCATCCGATCAGTTCTCCCTCCTCAGCCGACGACGAGGCGACCTCTCCCACCGGCCGGCCGGAGCCCACCGCGTCCGCCCCTTCCGCCGGTGAGCCGGTCTCCACCGGCACCGGGACTTCCACCGGCCAGCCGGAGACCACCCACACCGGGACTTCCACCGACGAGGCGCTCGCCACCCACACCGGATCCTCCGCCGGGGAGCCGGGCACTGGCCGCTCCACCGGCTCCGCTGGGAAGCCCGATGAGGTTCCCTCCGCCGGTGAGACGGATGCGGTCTCCTCCGATGATGCGGCGCATGCCGGCTCGTCTGCTGATGAGTCGACGGCCGCCGCCTCCGCTGGAGAGGGGGAATCGGCCGATGTGCCGGATGCCGCTTCTTCGGCAGCATCCCTGTCGGCTGGGGCCGCCCGTCAGGATTCGGCCATCCGCACGCCTGCGGCCGCTGGCTCGGACGCGAGCCGCTCGGACGCGAGCCGCTCGGACGCGAGCCGCTCGGACGCGGGACGCTCGGACGCGGGACGCTCGGACGCAGGTCGGTCGGACGCAGGTCGGTCGGACGCGAGCCGCTCGGAGGCGGGTGGAGGCTCGGAGGCGGGGCGCTCGGATGTGGGTGGCGGCTCCGGGGAGCGGCCGGATGCGGCCTCGGCCGCCGGTTCTTCCGGGGCCGGCGGTCGATGAGGCGGTCTTGTCAGATCCCACGGCTACCCTGGTCGGCATGACTGAAGGGGGTGGATCGGCCGTGCGATTGCGCCGGAGCCGTGCCGTGGCCGCGTGTTCCGTGGCGGTGCTTGCGCTGACCGCGGGGTGCAGCTTCGGGCCACCCGGCCCGGACCAGGCCGGGTCCCCGCCCAATCTGCCGCGCCCGTCGGTCGCGCCGACCGCCGGCGGCGACGAGAGCGAGCGTCAGGCCGCCGTCACCGTGCTGGCCGGAAAGCTGGAGGTCCCGTGGGGGATCGCCTTCCTGCCGGACGGCGGGGCGGTGGTCACCGAGCGGGACACCGCCCGCATTCTGAGGATCGGTCCCGAGTCGACGGCTTCCGGGCTCGAGGTCACCGAGGTGAAGCGGCTCAACGAGGTTCGTGCCGCCGGTGACGGTGGCCTGCTCGGCATCGCGGTCTCCCCCGGTTACAAGACGGACCGCACGCTTTATGTCTATTACTCCACCGACCGGGACAACCGGATCGGCAAGCTGGCCGGTGACGGCGCCCTGCAACCGATTCTGACCGGCATCCCCCGCTCCATCGAGCACAACGGCGGCGCTCTGGCGTTCGGCCCGGACGGTTTCCTCTATGCCGGCACCGGCGACGGCACCCCCACCGGCGCCCAGGCGGCGAATGCGAAGAGTCTGGGCGGCAAGATCCTGCGGATCACCACGGCCGGCAAGCCGGCGCCGGGCAATCCGGTCGCGACGTCGCCGGTCTGGTCCTCCGGTCACCGCAATGTGCAGGGCATCACGTGGGACGAGCGCAAGCGGATGTTCGCGACCGACCGAGGCCAGCCCCGCAACGCCGAGCTGAACGTGATTCAGAAGGGGAAGAATTACGGCTGGCCCAAGGCGGACGGCAACGGCGCCGATCCCACGTTGACCGATCCGCTGGTGTCCTGGCCGTCTGAGGCTTCGTCGTGTGCCGGGGTCGCTGCGCTGGAGACGCTCGTCGCCACCGCGTGTGTGGTCGGCAAACGGTTCAAACTGCTCAGCGTCACCGGTAACGGCACGGTTCTCGGGAGCCCGCAGGAGCTGCTGACCGACGAGTTCGGGCGGTTGCGTGGCCTGGCCGCGGCACCGGACGGCTCGTTCTGGGTGACCACCTCCAACCGGGAGGACGCGGGCACCCCCGCTCCTGAGGACGACCGCGTCATCAGGCTGGTCTTCTCCGACGGCGGCGCCGGCCGGAGTTGACGGCCATGACTGTTTCGTGCCGACCCGGATCGGGCAGGTGAGGCCCCGATGATGCGAGAACGCCCCAGGTGGCTGCGCACGATGGGTTCCGTCGCCGAGGTGGCCGGCCGGGTGTTGCGGCATCGGTGGACCCGCCGGATACGGGTGGCGACCGTGGTCGTGCTGGCCGGTGTCGCCGGCGCGGCGGTCGCGGTGATGTTGTTCGCCCGCGCCGATCTGAACGTCGGCCCGTTCAGCGCGGAGATGTCGGTCTCGCCGTCGGTGGACGGCGGCACCGAGATCGACATCCCGCCGCTGGGTTCGTTGCACCTGGACAGTCACCGGGGCCCGGTTCATCTGCGGGTCGCGCTCGGCTCGCTGGATCAGAGCCGGACCGAGGCCCTGATCGACAATCCGGCCTCGATCAGCACCGCCGGTGACCGGGCGATCGACGAGGTCGTCTCCGGGGTGGCCCGTCTCGGGTTGCGGACGCTGGGCCTGGCCGTGCTGGGCGGGCTGATCCTGGGTGCGCTCGTGTTCCGTGACATGCGCCGGACCGCGGCGGCGGGGATGACCGCGCTGCTGGTCACCGGCGGCAGTTTCGGCTTGGCCGCCGCCACCCTGCGGCCCGAGTCGATCAGCGAGCCCCGCTACGAGGGCCTGTTGATCAACGCGCCCGCGGTGGTCGGTGACGCCCGGCGGATCGCCGACAACTACGGGCGGTACTCGGAGCAGTTGCAGGCCATCCTCGGTAACGTGAGCCGGGTCTACTCGACGATCTCGGCGCTGCCGGTCTATGAGCCGGCCGGCAACACGACCCGTCTGCTGCACGTCTCCGACCTGCATCTGAACCCGTCGTCGTGGGGTCTGATCCGGACCGTGGTGCAGGCCTTCGAGATCGACGCGGTGATCGACACCGGAGACATCGTCGACTGGGGCAGCAGCGCCGAGACGTCGTACGTGGCCTCCATCCCGTCGATCCAGGTGCCCTACATCTACGTCCGGGGCAACCACGATTCGGCCGCCATCCAGGCCGCGGTGAAAGCGCAGAGCAACGCGATCGTGCTGGACGACGGCCTGACCGAGATCGACGGCCTGACCATCGCCGGGATCGGCGACCCGCAGTTCACCCCGGACAAGAGCGAGGGCAACTCGGCGACCGGGGACGACGCCGGTCCGCAGCTGCTGACCGAGGCCGGGCAGCGGCTGGCCACGACGATCCGCAACTCGGGCAAGAAGGTGGACATCGCACTCGTGCACGACCCGGCGATGGCGCAGCCGCTCTCCGGGGTGGTGCCGCTGGTCCTCTCCGGTCACCAGCACGCCCGGTCGGTGTCGATGCTGCCGGCGCCCACGCCGGTCGCCCCGGACCCGTCCGCGTCGTCGTCTCCGGCGCCGCTTCCGTCGGCGACCGCGACCACGCCGATCACGACCCGGATCATGGTGGAGGGCTCCACCGGCGGTGCCGGGCTGCGCGGTCTGGAGGACGAGGAGCCGACCCCGCTGAGCCTGTCGGTGCTGTATTTCGACGAGAAGAACGATCTGAAGGCTTACGACGACATCCGGCTCGGCGGCACCGGCGAGTCGAACGTGGAGATGCAGCGCAACGTGATCGGCCTGGAGCCGGACGCCGTCCCGGTGGTTCCGAGCGTTCAGCCTTCGCAGTAGGAGCAGCCGCCGGGCTGGCGCCGGCCCCCGGGCGACGCCAGGGATTGCAAGAGCTGCGAGGGTACGACCGGCGCGCGGCCGGGCTCAGGGAGCCGCTGAGCCGTCAGGCGGCCGGGCTCAGGTGCCGCTGAGCCGTCAGGCGGCCGGGCTCAGGTGCCGCTGAGGGGGCACGACCGTCGGGCGGCCGGGCTCAGGGGAGTCGGCGGAGTTCCAGCGTGAGTGTGCCGGTGTCGAGGCCCTCCGGGTCGATCTCGATGGTGTAGGTGCCGGCCGAGGAGCTGAACCCGAGCGTCACGCTGGACTTCCCGCCGTCGAGGAGGCCGTCGACGACGGTGAGGCCGGCCGGGGTCCGTACCCGGAGGCGGGTTTGATCGGTGCCGGTCAGCGTGCCACGGCGGGCGACGAGGTGGAACTGTTCGGCCTCGGCGGCCCGGAGGGTGACGTAGGCGCGCTCGCCGGGCCGGCCGATCGTGATCGGAACGGGTGCGCCGGGGGCGATCACGGCACTGATCGTGCCGGCGAGCTGGACCGTCAGAGTGCCGGTGTGGATCGTGTCCGGGTTGATCTCGACGGTGTGCCGCCCGGTCGTGGTGACGTCGAAGTCGAGGGTGCGGTGGTCGCTGTCGTAGCCCACCGCGCCGGCCGTGGCCACGGCGCCGTCGGGGCCGCGTACCTCCAGATGGGTGTATTCGTCCTTGGGCAGGGTGCCGCGCCGCGCGACCAGGGTGAGCCGCCGGCCAGCCGTCGCCGGGAAGGTCAGGAAGGCCCGCTCCCCCGGCCTGGTGATGGTGATCCGGCGGGACGGCCCGCCGACGGTCAGGTCGCCGGTGGTGGCGCCGGTCAGGTGGAGCAGCAGGGTGCCGCGGTCCTTGGCGCGGGGTGTGACCCGGACGGTGTAGCCGCCGCTCGCCGGCGCGGTGAAGTCGACGCTGACGTTGGACCAGGTGGTGAGCAGGGTGCCGGCGGCGATCTCGGCGCCGTCGCGCTGGATCACCAGGTCGGTGTTGTCGGCGGCGCTCAGGGTGCGGCGTTGGGCGAGCACGGTGAGCCGCTGCCCGGCGGTGGCGTCGAAGCGTACGACCCCGGGGTTGCGGGTGAGATCGAGCAGCACGCCCGGCCCGCCGGTGGTGAGTGGGGCGCCGGGCGGAGGTGCGGCAAGGGTCGCTGCGGCGAGTACGGTCACCGCGAAGGTAGCTGCCATTGCGGCAGAATATGACAAAGTGGCCGGAATGCTCGGTGAATCCGGCTGCTTGCCCACCCCGCCACGGAAGCGCGGGAAAGTGGGACGACGGGGATCCACAAGATCAATTAAGGTCGCGGGATCACATCGACCCATGGGGATGATTCATGAGCGACAGAGGGCTGGTGCCCGCACGTCCACCGCAAGCTTGGGAACTCGGCACACTCGCACTGCTGCTGGCCGCCGGCGGGACAGGCGTGCTCAGCGCCCTGCTCCTCACCGCCCACATCGCGATCGCCTTCCAGCTGATCACCGATGACCTGGTGATGTCCGGACCGTTGAACTGGTACGTCGAGTACGAGACGGTCATCGCGGGCTTGAACCTGCTGTTCCTGCTCAGCTGCCTCTTCGGCCTGCTCGTCTGGCGCAAGCGCACCGCCGCGATCACGCGGGGCTACACCGCCGATCCGGCCCACCTGACCCAGCACTGGACGCTGGCGGCGTGGAACATGGCGTTCGTCGTCTCCTTGGTGATCCGATTCTTTCTGGCGCCCAAGGTCGTCGACAGCACCGCCACGCTTCGCCGGGCCGTCGAGGTCAGCGCCGTCCAGAACGCCGTCCGCGTCGCCGGGATCGCCGTGCTCGTCACCGGCATCCTGATCATCGCCGCACGGGTCCGGCACGCGTTCGCCACGTCGGGCGTGTGGGAGCTGGGCCGGCCGGGCCGCAGGAGCGCCGGGTTCCAGCAGGTGGCACCGGCCGTGGTGCCGACGCTGCCCGATCCGGTCGCCCGCACGGCGTCGACGGCGATCCCGCTCACGGTCACGGCCCCGCTCACGGCGACGGCCCCACTCACGGCCTCGCCGACGGCCACGGCCCCGGCGGAGACTGCCGTGGCGGAACGGGCAGTGGAGCAGGGGCCCGAAGAGCGGAAGTGAGGCGGAGCGCCCGGCGCCGGTGAAGGCGGGACCGGGCGCTCACCCGTACAAGCCGGAAGGGGTCAGGAAGCGCCGAGGCGGGAGAGGATGAGCTCGCGGACGGTCTTGGCGTCCGCCTGGCCTCGCGTGGTCTTCATGACCGCGCCTACCAGGGCGCCGGCGGCGGCAACCTTGCCGTCACGGATCTTCGCGGCGATGTCCGGGTTCGCGGCGATCGCCTCGTCGACGGCGGCGGTGAGCGCGCCCGTGTCGTTGACCACCTCGAGGCCGCGGGCGGCCATCACCTCGGCCGGGTCACCCTCGCCCGCGACGACGCCCTCCAGCACGGTGCGGGCCAGCTTGTCGTTGAGCTTGCCCGCGTCGACCAGTTTCTGCAGGGCCGCCACCTGGGCCGGGGTGGCGCCGACCGCGGACAGCTCGATGTCCTGCTCGTTGGCGCGGCGGGCCAGCTCGCCCATCCACCACTTGCGGGCGCCGGCCGGGGACGCGCCCGCGGCGATGGTCTCCTCGATCAGCTCGACCGCGCCGGCGTTGGCCACCGACTGCATGTCGATCGCCGAGATGCCCCACTCCTCGCGCAGGCGGGCGCGCTTGATGCTCGGCTTCTCCGGAAGGGACTCCCGGAGCGTGGCGACCCAGGCCGGGTCCGGGGCGATCGGGACCAGGTCGGGCTCGGGGAAGTAGCGGTAGTCGGTGGCGGTCTCCTTGGAGCGGCCGGGCCGGGTGTCGCCGGTGGTCTCCTGGAAGTGCCGGGTCTCCTGGAAGATCTTGACGCCCTCGTCGAGCAGGCCGGCCTGCCGGATGATCTCGGAGCGGACGGCGCGCTCGACGGAACGGAGCGAGTTCACGTTCTTCGTCTCGGTACGCGTACCCCACTCCTCGCCGGGCTTGTTCAGCGAGGTGTTCACGTCGCAGCGCATCGAGCCCTGCTCCATCCGCACGTCGGAGACGCCGAGGGAGCGGATGATGTCGCGCAGCTCGGCGACGTAGGCCTTGGCGATCTCGGGGGCCAGGTCACCGAGGCCGGTGACCGGCTTGGTGACGATCTCCACCAGCGGGATGCCGGCCCGGTTGTAGTCGACGAGCGACTCGGTGGCGCCGTGGATGCGGCCGGTCGCACCGCCGACGTGCAGGGTCTTGCCGGTGTCCTCCTCGAGGTGCACCCGCTCGATCTCCACCCTATAGGTCTTGCCGCCGACCTCGACGTCGACGTAGCCGTCGGTGCAGAGCGGCTCGTCGTACTGCGAGGTCTGGAAGTTCTTCGGCATGTCGGGGTAGAAGTAGTTCTTCCGGGCCATCCGGCACCACTGCGCGATGTCGCAGTTGAGCGCCAGGCCGATCCGGATGGTCGCCTCGATGCCGGCCCGGTTGGCCACCGGCAGGGCGCCCGGCAGCGCCAGGCACACCGGACAGACCTGCGTGTTCGGCTCGGCGCCGAAGTCGGTCTTGCAGCCGCAGAACATCTTGGTCTGGGTGCCCAGCTCGACGTGCGTCTCCAGGCCGATGACCGGCTCGTAACGGCTGGTGGCGTCTTCGTAGGACGGCAGCGCGATGGTCGTCATGTGGATGCGGCTCCGGCTCTGGGACGTCGTTACGGACAACCGACAAGCCTAGTCGGCCACTATGGCGCCCCGTCGCCGGGTTTACGAGCGTTCCACCGCCCAAATGATCACGCCCTCTTGTCGAGACGAGAAACATCGACAAGTATGACTTAGCGTGCACGATGAACCACATCCTGTGACCTCCTGGCCGCCATCTAGCTGGGCCGCGCTGGTCGAGAGCGGCGTCAGGCACACCTACCAACCGGGCCAGCACATCCTTCGGCAGGGCGAAGAGGGCAGCTGGGTCGTCGCGATCATCAAAGGCCGCGCGCGGGTGGTCTACCACGCCGCCTCCGGCTCGGAGATCCTTCTGGCGATCCGGGGCCCGGGTGATCTACTCGGCGAGTTCGGTTACGGAGATCGCGAGCCCCGGTCCGCTTCAGTGATCGCCATCGAGCCGTGCCTAGGCAGCCTGGTCACGGACAGCCACTTCACCGCCTGGCTCGCTGCCCACCAGAACCATCGTCAACTGGACCGGTACGTCCTAGCCAAGACCCGGGAAGCTGCCAAGGTCACCTGGCAACTGACCCGGTGCCGCCCCGCGCAACGTCTCGCCGCGCTCCTTCTCGAGATCGTCAGCACCGGCCGCTCCCGGTCGCCGGAACCGCTGACCATCCCCATGTCGCAGGAAGAGATCGCGCGCGGGCTGGGCCTGGCACGGAGTTCCATCACTCCGGTCCTCGCCGAGTGGAAACGCCGACGCATCGTGTCCATCACGCGGTCCCACATGACAGTCCTCGATCTCGAAGCGCTCCAGCGTGAACTGTGACCGCCGACGCTTTCCCCGCCCTGGGTCCAAATCTGGACAACGCTTACGCCCTCCGCCGCCAACGATCGGATCTGTTCGATACGGACCGCACCGCTGGGAGGACCTGATGCCGGAACACCACCCCGATGACGCCACCGATCTGCCTGACCTGACGGCGATCATGGTTGTCGACGTCGAGAAGTTCAGCCGCCACAACGACCTTCAGCAGGACGAACTCGCCCAACTGATCCCCGAGGTGCTCGAGGACGCCTGTCACCGTTGCGGACTCGAAGAGCTATGGGAACAAAAGATGTTCCCCGACAGCACCGGAGACGGATTCATCATCGGGTTCGCGCCCCGGCTCCTGCCCCACGTGATCGACCGATATCTCGCCAGCCTGCAGGAGGTGCTGGCAGCCAGGACCGCCCGCCTACGGTCACGGGGTATGCGCCTTCGAATGCGGCTGAGCGTGAACCTCGGGCCGGCGCGAGTGCTGGCGAACGTTGACTCGCCAGTCGGGTCGGCCATGATCACCACGCATCGGGTGGTGGACGCGGGTGCACTGCGCGCCCTCCTGGAGCATTCCGACCCCGACGTGACGATGCTCGCGGTCGCGCTTTCGGAGCGGGTCATGTCGGATGTCGTCGCACCCGGTCACACCAGGCGGCTGAAAGCTTCACAGTTCGTCGCATGTCCGCTCGAGATCAGTGGCAAGGACTTCGCGGCGACAGCCTTCCTGCACGTGCCGGCGCTCTCCGGAGATCTCCTCCGGCGCGGACTGATCGGGGTGCTCCCCACGGATCCTGTGGAAATTTCCCCAGCCCCCTCCGGCAAGCGAAAGAAGCCGATTGCGGGCGGAACGACCCCGGTACGGGTCATCGGGCACGGCAACGTCACAGCCGGCCGAGACGTCAACCAGTCCACGCACACCACGACCGTCCACGGCGATCAATACCAGGCGGCCCGCAATATGACCGTCCGGCGGGAGGGCCGGTGATGGACACCGATACCGCGCCGTTGTCCGACGACCCGCCCGATCTGGACGCAGAGACCGATATCGGCACCTACCAGGATATCGAGACTTACTCGCCGGTACATGCGGGCCGCGATGTGGATCAGAGCCGGCACTCCGTGCACGTGGCCCGCGACCAGTACGTCGACAGCACCGTGATCTTCCAGCAAGTGACTGCCGCGGTCACCTCGATCCTGAAAAAGCGTCACACCACTGCCGAGACCCTCGCTGAGCAGCTTCGCCGGTATCGGCCGCCGGATGGGCTGCAAGAAATGACGTCGCGCCTGGCGACCGACCGGGTGCTGGTGTTGCTCTGCCCGGCGGAGGTACGCCGCTGTGGCCAGCGGGCGGCAGCCGCCTATCTGGTTCATCGCATCAACGAGAGCGCCCCGTCCGGTGAAGCCCTGGATCTCCAGGAGTTCGAGGACGAGGAGATGGAGCTGGAGGAGACCGCCCGCAGCGCCGCCGACGTCGCGCTCTACTTCGACTTCGCCGCTCAGGGCAGCAGCCCGGCAACCGCGGACCGTCTACGGCAGTTGAGCGTGCTGGAGCCCGAGCTTGCCGCCGCCGGTTGCGTCGCGATCATGGCGATCTCGGACGATCACGCCGAGGAGGCACACAAGCAGTTCCCGAGACGGGTTCACACGCTGAGGCGAACCCCGCCGGAGACGGTATTTCGCGCTCAGGCGAACCGCCTGCCACCGGCCATCGTCGATGACCTGGTCTCCGATGAGCGGATCACGCGACACCTGAAAGATGCCTGGCCACCACATGCCACCTGGTTGGCGAAACTGGCGGCCCAAGCACATGCCAGCGGCATCACTGACGTCGGCGGCATCATCGGGCACATCGATGGGGCGCTGTCGAATTGGCGGGAGCAGGCTCGGGAGCAGTTGCACAAACACCTTCCCGGCCCCACCAGGGCACTCCTTCTGGCGACCGCACTGCTGGAGGGCTGCGAACCCCTGACCATCGTGGCGGCACGCGATCTCCTGCTCCAGGCGAGCCGATATCCGGTTGATCAGGTCAACGTGCTCGAAGGCACCGATGTCGTCACCGAGTTGCAGTCACTCGACGAGGACCTCCTGCAAGCCGGCACCACGCGGTTCAAGCGTGCTGGATTCGGGTCAGCTCTGCTGAACCTGGCATGGCGCGAATATCCCAAGCTACAGCCCGTACTCCTCAACTGGATTGATCGAATTCCGTCCATCATCCTGGGACAGTCTGCGACCGATCTCGACGGCTTGACGCGGAGTGTGGTCGCCCTGGCGGCACACGATGGCAGTGGGCAGATCGCGGTGCAAGTGGCCCAACGATGGACCAATGTCTCTGCTCGCTTCCATTCCGCCCGGCGCGGGGCCACGGTGCTGGTGCTCAGGGCTGCCTGCCTCCACCCGCGCATCGGCCACGACATGCGCCGCCGTACGTACGAGAAGTCCTATTACCGAAGTCAATCTCCCCGATTTCGCGCCGCACTGGCCGAGGCTATTGGCTGGTTCGACATCTCCCACCAGGCAGCGGCAATGACCCGCCTCAAGCATCTGGCGCGTGGTCCCGAGGAAGAAGTGACGACGGCGGTAGAGCAGGCAGTGATCCGTCTGGCAGGTGAGATGGATCTCGCACAGCTTCTGCGGTACCTGACTGAGTGGTTCTCCGACGACGATCCCCGCCGGGCCGAGGTGGCAGCAGCGGCCGCTGCTCGTGCTATGGCCACACCGGGCACGTTACGAGCACGGTCCGGTTCCGCTGCCGACAGTGTCGCCTTCTGGCGGAAGTCGATGGACTGTCTGCCATCGGAGACAGTCGCCGGCCTCATCCGCTCCCTGCTCCGATTCGCCGATGCCTTTCCGGGCGAGCGGGACACGAGCATCCAGGTTCTGTGCGACGCCGCAGGGACGGATCTCCGCCGGATCGGTCAGCTCTTCTACGCCACTCGCCCGGCGGATCAGGACCCCGCTGTCGACGGCCCGCTGAATGACCTGTTCCAGCAGGTTCGCCTACAACTCGACGAAATGCTGCCCGCCAGCTGGGCTGGCGAGGAGGAGGACCGCTAAATGTTTCGCTGGTGGCAACGCTCGATGGATGGTCCTCCGGAGCGTCCAGCTGTTCCGTTCGACGCCGTACCGGCTCCGGCCCCGAGTCCCAATCTCGTCATCCGTCCGGCCAGCCGCGACGACCACTTCCCGTTCGAGGTGCATCTGGTGGTGCGCTACTGGACAGGGGAGGGTGTCTCCGTACCCGATCCGTTCCTCATCGCCCAGACCGGCATCGATCGCCGGGTCCGCCGGATCGCCCGCCAGTATCCGATCACCGAGGCCAAGCGGGTCCGCCGGGAGCTCGAGGTCGCCCTGAACGGGGAGGACGAGGTCGAATCCACCGGAGTGGTCGCCTGGGCCGGTTGTCTCGGGGTCTACGCCGCCACCCAGCACATCGAGGTGATCCGGCGCTACGAGGAGCTTCGCCGGTCGGAAACCCTACGGGTGTGGGAACGCGAGACGGAGGAGGCGGAGATCGCCTACCTGAGCCGGATGATCGACGATCCCACGAAGGCCACGGCATGGTGGTTCCGTCAGAATCCGGACGCGGTTCGTCAGCTTCCGGAAATCGCACGCACCTTCCAGGAGCTCCGCGCGGATCTGACGGGCCACCGTCAGGAGGTACGGGAGAGCAACGGCGACAGCTGGGACGAGATCTTCGCGGAGTTCGAGCGCCGGGCGAACCCGTCCGCTCGCTACCTTCTCGAGCATCAGCTCCATCGCATCTTCACCGAGCACAAGCTGGGGGATCTCGCCGATCGGGCGCGGCTGATAGACGGCAACGCGGCCCGGGACGAAAGGAGTCAATAAGATCGATCTCGGTGTACGGTGCGCGGATGCGCCGCACCCTGGCCGTCGCCGCGCTCGCCTCGACGGTTCTCACCACCGCTTGCACGTCGTCCCCACCCGCCCCCGCGCCGTCCACCGCCGCGCCCACCGCCTCCCGCGCGGCCGGCACCGACTACGGCGTCTGGGCGGCGGGCCGGTCCACGCCGGTCACCGACCCGCTCTACCCGGAGAAGGGCAACGCCGGGCTGGACGTCCTGCACTACGGGCTGGAGCTGGACTGGCAGCCCGCCGGCAAGATCCTCACCGGGGTCGCGACCCTGCGGATCCGGCCGGTCACCGACGCTCCGCGGATCACGCTCGACTTCACCGGGCTCACCGTCGACAAGGTGACCGTCGACGGCAAGGCCGCCACCGGGACCGTCGAGAAGGCGAAGCTGGTCGTGCCCACTCCGGTCGTCGCGGACGAGCCGGTGACCCTGACCGTCGCGTACCACGGCACTCCCAAGCAGGTGGCGATCCCGTCGAACCGCGGCGACGCCTCCGAGGGCATCGGCATGCGTGCGGAGAAGAGCGGGGCCCTGTGGACGATGCAGGAGCCGTGGGGCGCCCTGACCTGGTACCCGGCCAACGAGCATCCGTCCGACGAGGCGCTCTACGACATGGCGGTGACCGTGCCGAAGGGCTGGATGGCGGCCGGGCACGGCACGCCGGGCCCGGTGGAGGGCAACACCTACCACTACACGAGCACCGATCCGGTGGCGGCGTACGTGGCGACCCTCTCCGTCGACCGCTACCGCAAGGTGGAGCAGGCGGGCCCGCACGGGATGAAGCTGACCTACTTCGTGCTGCCGGGCGCCGACGACGTGTGGCTGCCGGCGCTGCGCAAGTCCCCGGCGATGATCACCTGGCTGGAGAAGCGGCTCGGCACCTATCCCTATCCCACCGCGGGCGCCCTGATGAACGGCTCGATCTCGGCCATGGAGACCCAGCAGATGCTGAGCATGGGCCGCAAGACCATCCCCGCGAAGGAGATCGCCTACTTCGAGCAGGTGCTCGTCCACGAGTACGCCCACCAGTGGTTCGGTAACACGGTCACCCCGAAGACGTGGACCGACCTGTGGCTCAGCGAGGGCTTCGCGATGTACTTCGAGCTGCTCTACCAGCAGGAGCAGGAGAAGGCGACCGACGCCCAGCTGGAGTCGTACCTGCGCGAGGCCGACGCCGAACTGCGGGCCGAGGTGGGGCCGCCCGGGAAGCCGAAGGCGGGCACGTTCGCCGAGAGCAACGTCTACATCTGCCCGGCCGCGATGCTGAAGGAGCTGAACGACGCGCTCGGTGACAAGGCGTTCTTCGCGCTGGCCACCGCGTGGGCGCGGGACAACCGGAACACCAACCAGGACCGGGCCGGCTTCATCGCCTTCGTCGACAAGCAGACCGGCAAGGACTTCACCAAGCTGATCGACACCTGGCTGGACTCGCCGAGGACACCCGCCTGAGCCCGGGGAAGGGGACCCGCGGGCCCCCTTCCCCACAAACTCAGAGAGCCGGCGGGGTGAACGTGCCGACGGCCGACTCCAGGGCGGCGGCGACCCGGTACATCCGGTCGTCGGCCATGGTCGGGGCCATGATCTGGAAGCCGACCGGCAGGCCCTCGGAGAGACCGCACGGGACCGAGATGGCCGGGCCGCCGTACAGGTTCGTCGGGATGGTGAACAGGTCGGCCAGGTACATCTGGTACGGGTCGCTGGTCCGCGAGCCGAACGGGAACGCCACGAACGGGGTGGTCGGCGAGATCAGCACGTCGACCTGCTCGAACGCGGCCTGGAAGTCGCGGGTGATCAGGGTGCGGACCTTCTGCGCCTGGCCGTAGTAGGCGTCGTAGTAGCCGCTGGACAGCGCGTACGTGCCGATGATGATCCGGCGCTTCACCTCGGGACCGAAACCGGCCTCCCGGGTCAGCGACATGACCTCCTCGAGCGAACGGCTGCCGTCGTCTCCGGTGCGCAGGCCATACCGCACGCCGTCGAAGCGGGCCAGGTTCGACGAGGCCTCGCTCGGGGCGATCAGGTAGTAGGCGGGCAGCGCGTACTGGAAGTGCGGGCAGGACACCTCGACGATCTCGGCGCCCAGCTTGACCAGGGCCTCCACCGACTCCCGGAACGCGGCGACGACGCCGGGCTCGGAGCCGTCGCCGGCGAACTCCTTGACCAGGCCCAGCTTGACGCCGGTCAGGTCACCGGTCGCGCCCAGGCGGGCGGCGGCGACGACGTCCGGCACCGGCTGCTGGATCGAGGTGGAGTCGCGCGGGTCGTGGCCGGCGATCACCGCGTGCAGCAGGGCGGTGTCCTCGACCGTACGGGCGCACGGGCCGGGGGTGTCCAGCGACGAGGAGAACGCGATGAGGCCGTACCGCGAGGTGCCGCCGTAGGTCGGTTTGGCGCCGACCGTGCCGGTGACCGCGCCGGGCTGGCGGATCGAGCCGCCGGTGTCGGTGCCGATCGCGAGCGGCGCCTCGTAGGCCGCCAGCGCGGCCGCCGAACCGCCACCCGAGCCACCCGGGATGCGGCCCAGGTCCCACGGGTTGTTGGTCGGGCCGTACGCGCTGTACTCCGTCGACGAGCCCATCGCGAACTCGTCCATGTTGGTCTTGCCGAGGATCGGCATGCCGGCCCGCTTCAGCCGCTCGACGATCGTCGCGTCGTACGGCGGCTTCCAGCCCTCGAGGATCTTCGAGGCGGCGGTGGTCGGGACGCCCTTGGTGGTCACCACGTCCTTGACCGCGATCGGCACACCGGCGAGCGGCCCGGTGATCTCGCCCCGGTCGACGGCCTCGGCCGCCTCCAGCGCCCCGGAGCGGTCCACGTGCAGGAAGGCGTTGACGCGGTCGTCGACGGCGGCGATCCGGTCCAGGTGGGCGGTGGCCACCTCGACGGCGGAGACCTCACGCGAGGCGATGAGCGAAGCCAGCGCGGAGGCGGAGAGCCTGGTCAGGTCACTCATGGTCACTCCTCCTCGTCCAGGATGCGCGGCACCCGGAAACGGCCCTCGTACGCGTCCGGAGCGCCGGAGAGCGCCTCGTCCTGCGTCAGGCTCGGCACCGGCACGTCGTCGCGGTACACGTTGGTCAGCGGAACCGAGTGCGAGGTCGGCGGGATGTCCTCCGCGGCCACCTCACCGACCCGGGCGACCGACTGCAGGATCACGTCGAGCTGACCCGCGAATCGATCCAGCTCCTCTTCGGTCACGGCGAGCCGCGACAGGCGCGCCAGGTGCGCTACCTCTTCGCGGGAGATGGCGGCCATCCTGCCCCCTCGTTGTTCGGCGTAGTACGTGCGAAGCCTGAGTCTATTTCGCCGCGTTTCCCGGGTCGGACCGGGCGGTACCGTGCCAGCCATTTCCTCAGATCGGCGGCGGGCATCGGGCGGGCGTGGAACCAGCCCTGCGCGCTGTGGCAGCCGGCCGCCGCGAGCAGGCGCCAGGTGACCTCGTCCTCCACCCCCTCGGCGACGGACCGGAGACCGAGATCCCCGGCGAGACCGATCACCGACCGTACGATCGCCGCGTCCCCCGGGTCGGTCGCCATGCCCAGCACGAACGAGCGGTCGATCTTGACCTCGGCCAGTGGCAGCCGCCGCAGATGCTGCAACGACGAGTACCCGGTGCCGAAGTCGTCGAGCGAGATCGCCACCCCCATCCGGCTCAGCCGCGTGGTGGTCTCCAGGACGCGGTGCGGATCGGCCATCAGCGCACTCTCGGTGATCTCCAACTGCAGGAGCCGCGGGGGTACGCCGTACCGCTCCAGAAGATCACCCACCCGGTCCGCGATGTCCCCGGCATGCAGGTCGCGGGCGCTGACGTTGACCGCCGCCCGCAGCGGGGCGCCCTCGTCGCGCCACGCCGCCAGCTGCACCACCACCTCCTCCAGCACCCGCGCGGTGAGCAGCCGCATCACCGGCGTCGGCTCGGCCGCCCGGAGCAGTTCCTCCGGCCCGACCGTGCCCCGCCGCGGGTGCCGCCAGCGCAGCAGCGCCTCCACTCCGGCCACCTCGCCGGTCGCGATCGCGATCTGCGGCTGGTAGTAGAGGACTATCCCGTCGTCCGGCGGCTCCCGGCGCAACGCGGTCCGCAGGTCGGCGACCAGGGTCAGCCGGTCCGGGGTGAGCCCGGCGGCGTCCGGCCCGTGCACCGCGACCTGATCGCCGCGCTGCTTCGCCTCGTACATCGCGGACTCGGCCTCGCGCAGCAGGGTGCTGCCGTCCCGGCGGCCGGACTGCAGCGCTATCCCGATCGACGCGCTCAACTCGACCGGGGTGCCGTCCAGCGGGAACGGGCGGCTCAGCGCCTCGGTCAGGTGCTCGGCGATGCGCCGGGCCGACGCCGGGTCCTCGACCCGGGTGGCCAGCACCGCGAACTCGTCGCCTCCCAGCCGGACCACCATGTCGTGCGCCGGAACCACCGACGTCAGCCGGTCCGCGACCCGGGTCAGCAGCCGGTCGCCGGCGCCGTGACCGAGCGCGTCGTTGACCGTCCGGAACCGGTCCAGATCGAGCAGCAGCAGAGCCCGCCGCCGATCCGGCGCCCGCTCCGACATCGCCACCTGCAGACTGCGCCGGTTCGGCAGCCCGGTCAGCGCGTCGAAGCGGGCGGCCCGCTCGGACTCACCCGCCCAGCGGACCATCCGGTGCACGGCGTGCAGCGCCAGCAGGGCGAGCGGCAGCAGCGCCGGACTGACCCGGGCGGCGACCAGCACCACCGGCCCGAGCAGCAGCAACGCGGCGGTGGCCAGCAGATCGGCCCGCCCTCGACGCCGCCGTGCCGGGGTGCGCCCATCGGTGGTGAGCCCGCGGACCAGGGCCGCGACCGCGTACCGCCCACCGATCCAGGCGAGCGCCGCGGCGCAGATGACGACCGCGTCCCACCACTCCGGCCCCCCACCGATCGCACCGAGGAGGCCGCCCTCGCCGCCGTCCCACCCGCCGCTCAGGCCGCTCCGGTCCCCACCGGCCGGGCCGCCGTCACCACCGGCCGGGGCTCCCTCGAGACTGCCGCCGAGGCGTGGGGACGCGAGACCCGCGACGGTCGCCGCGGCGATCAGCGCCGCGGCGTGCTGCAGAGCGAGGTGCAGGGTACGGCGTACCGAGTGCCGCATCCGCACCCCCGCCACCGCCACGGCGACCACCTGGACCGCGCACGCCGGAGCCGCTCCCCAGGCCAGCGCCACCGCGAAGGTGAAGCAGATCGACGGCAGGATCACCGCGCTGGCTCGGCGGCCCGGCACCAGATAGGGCCGGACGTCGGCCACCACGGCGAGCACCGCCATCACCCAGAACGCGGGCGGCAGCGCACCACCGGACCAGAGCAGGACGGCGGCGGCGATCCCCGCCGACACGGTGGAGAGGACGGCTGTCCGGCGGTGCCGCGAGACGGCCGTCCGCGGGCGAGCGGCATCCATGCGACCTCCACGATGGCCTCGATCACCGGTCGCATACACCATAGATCCATATGGCGCTTTTTGCCCTAAAGCACCTAAACGTTGCTACTCGCTCATATACTCCTGAACGTACGATCTCCCACGTTTCATCCTCCCGGGTGACCGCGGCCCACCCGCGAACCCACTCCCGGTCAGCTCTCCGGAGTGGTCTCCGCCACCGCGCGGGCCGCCACCGGCCCGTCGGCCAGCAGCACCCCGAAACCAGCCTCGTCCAACACCGGCACCTTGAGCGCGATCGCCTTGTCGTACTTACTGCCGGGGTTGTCACCGACCACCACGAACCCGGTCTTCTTCGACACCGAACCGCTCACCTTGCCGCCCCGATTGGTGATCTCCGCAGCCGCCTTGTCCCGGGTATAACCGGCCAGCGTGCCGGTGACCACCACGGACAGCCCATCGAGCGTCCGCGGCCCGGTCTCCACCCGCTCGTCGGCCATCTTCACTCCGGCCGCCCGCCATTTCTCGACGATCTCCCGGTGCCAGTCGACGGCGAACCACTCCCGCAGACTCTCCGCGATGGTCGGCCCGACCTTCTCCACCGCCGCGAGCGGATCGACCTCCTTGACCCTCCGTTTCCCGGCGGCCGGCGTCTCATCATCGGCATCGCCCGCGGCCGCCGGCTCGCCGACGATCTCCGAGCCCGCCGGCTCATCCGGGACCGTCGGCTCCGCCCGCTCCCCGGAGTCCGGCGACGGCGAGGAAGGAACGGGTGAGCCGGCGGGCGGCGCAGACCCGGGCGCCATCGACGGCTCATCCGAGGCGGAGGGCGAGGGGTCCGCTGGGGAGGAGGACGGGGAGGTGATCGGGGCCGCCGAGGTCTGAGCGACGACCGCCTCGATCGCCTCCATCGAGCCGAACTCCTGAGCCAGCGCGCCGGACGCGTCCGGGCCGACGTGCCGGATCGACAGGGCCCGCAGAATCCGGGCGAGCGGCCGCGTCTTCGCCTCCGCCAGGCTCTGCAGCATCTTCGCCGCGTTGGCCCCGAGCGTCCCGTCCTTCCTCACGAAGAACGGAACTCGGAGCAGATCCTCCTCGGTGAGCGCGAACAGATCACCCTCGTCGGCGATCACTCCGGAGTCGATCAGCGCCCGCGCCGATTTCTCGCCGAGGGCGTCGATGTCGAGCACCGCTCGCGCACCGATGTAGGCCAGGCGCTCGCGACGCTGGCCGAGGCAGAACCGCGAATTGGGACACCGGATGTCGATGTCGCCCTCTTTGGCGGGGGCGAGCGGCGTGCCGCAGTCGGGACACTCGGTCGGCATCACGAACGCCCGCGCGTCCGCCGGCCGCAGATCGAGCACCGGGCCGAGGATCTCCGGGATGACGTCACCGGCCTTGCGCAGCACCACCGTGTCGCCGATCAGCACGCCCTTGCGAACGACCTCCTGCGCGTTGTGCAGGGTCGCGAACTCGACCTCGGACCCGGCCACCGTCACCGGCTGCACCACCGCATAGGGGGTAACCCGGCCGGTGCGCCCGACGTTGACCTGGATGTCGAGGAGCTTGGTGGTGACCTCCTCGGGCGGATATTTGAAGGCGATCGCCCACCGCGGCGCCCGGCTGGTCGAACCGAGCCGGCCCTGGATGGCCACGTCGTCGACCTTGACCACCACGCCGTCGATGTCGTGCTCGACGTCGTGCCGGTGCTTGCCGTAGTGATCGATGAACTCGCGCACCCCGGCCAGATCGTCGACCAGCCGCCACCGCTCGCTGACCGGCAGACCCCACGCCTTCATCGCCGCATAGGCCGCCGACTGGGAGGCCGGGCTGAAGCCCTCCCGCGCGCCCAGCCCGTGCACCACCATGCCCAGCCCGCGCGCGGCGGTGACCCGTGGATCCTTCTGGCGCAGGCTGCCGGAGGCGGCGTTACGCGGATTCATGTACGTCGGTTTGCCCTGCTCGACCAGCATCGCGTTGAGCGCCGCGAACGCCTCGGCCGGGAAGTAGATCTCGCCCCGCACCTCGACCAGGTCGGGCACGTCGTCGCCGGTGAGCTGCTCCGGGATGTCGCGGATGGTCCGCACGTTGGGGGTGACGTCGTCGCCGGCCCGCCCGGTGCCGCGGGTGACGCCGCGAACGAGACGGCCCTTCTCATAGGTCAGGTTGATGGCCAGACCGTCGATCTTGAGCTCGCACAGGAACCGGACCGGGCCGCCCGCGTCCCGCTCGGTCCGCTCGGCCCAGACCGCCAGTTGGTCGAGGTTGAACACGTTGTCCAGCGACATCATCCGCTCGATGTGCTCGACCGTGGGGAAGTCGCCGGAGACCTTGCCACCGACCCGCTGCGTCGGCGACTCGGGCGTGCGCAGCTCGGGGAACCGCTCCTCCAGGCCCTCCAGCTCCCGCAGCAGCCGGTCGAACTCCGCATCCGACACCGTCGGCGCATCAAGCTCGTAATAACGATGCTGATGCTCGCGGATCTCGTCAGCGAGCTCGGTGTGCCGGGCAGCGGCCGCCTGCGCCGGGTCGGCACCGGCAGGCGTGTCCAGCGAAGGAGTCGAATCGTCGGGCACCGGAACCTCCGTGTCAGTGAATCCAACTGGCACGTTAGTCCCACCCACCGACATTTCTCGCAGCCCGCCGTCAAGCCCTCGAAGGAAGGACGGAGGACGCGGAGGGGCGGCCCGGTCAGACCTCGGCGAGCCGGCGGCCGGCCTCCGTGCACGCCTTGAGCAACGCGCGAACGTACCCGATCGGCGCGCCCGACAGCCCGCACGCGGGGGTGACGACCACCTGCTCCGGCAGCCGGGCCGCCGGGAAGCCGAGGCGCTGCCACACCGTGCGCACCCTCTCGGCGATCTTCTTCGACTCGGGCCGCTCCCCGGCCGGCGCCCGGGTCGGCGCGGCGCCCATGAAGATCCCCAGCCCGGCCTCGATCGCCTCGCCGAGCGGGTCGAGGTCCTTGAGCAGCGACAGGTCGAAGGCGACGGCGGTGGCCCGCGCGTCCCGGATCACCTGGAGCGGCACGTCCGGCGCGCAGCAGTGCACGATCACCGGGGTGCCCACCGCTTCGACCACGGTCCGCAGACCGGTGGCGGCGGCCGGGCCGTCGACCTTCCGGTACACGCTGAAGCCGCTCTCGGTCGGCACCCGCCCCGCCAGCACGGTCGGCAGGGACGGCTCGTCGAGCTGGAGCAGCACGGTCGCGCCGGGCACCCGTTTGCGCACCTCGGCCACGTGCCGCCGGAGTCCCTCGGCGAGCGAGTCGGTCAGGTCACGGACCGCGCCGGGGTCGCGCAGCAGCCGGCCGCCGATCGGCAGGTCCAGGCTCGCGGCGAGGGTCCACGGACCGGCCGCCTGGATCTTGAGCGGGCCGGTGTATCCCCCGGCCTGCTCGGTGAGCTGGTCCAGGTCACGTTCCAGCAGGTCGGACGTCCGCCGTAGATCTTTCCCAGCCCGTGCCGCGATCTGCCACCGCCCGGCGTAGACCTGCACCGGCAGGTCGACCAGGAGACCCGCGGTCCGGCCGATCATGTCCGCGCCCGGCCCCCGCTCGGGCAGCTCGGCCAGATGCGGCAGCGCCGGCAACTCGCCGAACACGATCCGCTGCGCCTCGGCGATGTCGTCCCCCGGCAGCGAGCCGATCCCGGTGGCCGACCCCGGCGCCCAAGGGAAGTCAGACATGCGACGCCGCCGGAAGAGAACGCGATCCGGCCGTGATGGTGGCCGATCCGAGGACGATGTCCCCGCCGGGGTCCGGCTGGTACGCCACGATGGCCTGCCCGGCGGCGACTCCCCGGGCCGGCGCCTTCAGCGTCGCGACGAGCGCGTCGCCGGTCACCGTGACGGAGGCGCCGACCACCTCACCGTGCGCCCGCAACTGCACCTCGCAGTCCGCGACGCCGGAGGACGCGTGCCAGATCGGCCGGTCCGCCGTCACCACGTCGACCTCGAGGTCCTCACGCGGGCCCACGGTGACCGTGTTGTTCACCGGGGTGATCGACAGAACGTACCGCGGGCGGCCGTCGGAGGCGGGGACTCGCAGGTCGAGGCCCTTGCGCTGGCCGACGGTGAACCCGTACGCCCCGTTGTGGGTCCCGAGTTTCTCCCCGGTCCGCCCGTCCACGATGTCGCCGGGCGCCGACCCGAGCCGGCTCTCCAGGAAGCCACGGGTGTCGCCGTCGGAGATGAAGCAGATGTCGTGCGAGTCGGGCTTGTCGGCGACGGCCAGCCCACGCTCGGCGGCCTCCGCCCGGACCTGCTCCTTCGTCGAGTCACCGAGCGGGAAGACGGCCCGGTCGAGCTGCGAGCGGGTCAGCACGGCGAGCACGTAGGACTGGTCCTTCGGCAGGTCGACGCTGCGGCGCAGCAGCCCGTCGGCGCCCAGCCGGGCGTGGTGGCCGGTGACCACCGCGTCGAAGCCGAGGGCCACCGCCCGGTCCAGCACCGCAGCGAACTTGATCTTCTCGTTGCAGCGCAGGCAGGGGTTCGGCGTGCGGCCCGCGGCGTACTCGTTGACGAAGTCGTCGACGACGCTGTCGTGGAACTCCTCGGCCATGTCCCACACGTAGAACGGGATGCCGATCACGTCGGCGGCCCGCCGCGCGTCCCGGGAGTCCTCCAGGGTGCAGCAGCCGCGCGCCCCGGTCCGGAAGGTCTGTGGATTACGCGCCAGCGCCAGGTGCACACCGGTGACGTCGTGGCCGGCATCCCGGGCGCGGGCGGCCGCCACCGCGGAGTCGACACCACCCGACATGGCCGCAAGAACTCGCATGACGCCAGCCTATCTGGGTGTCTTCCAGGCTCCCGCCCGGCAGGCTCGCTCGACCGCGCCCGGCAGCGCCGCGAGCAGCGCGTCCACATCCGCCTTGGTGCTGTCGTGACCGAGGCTGAACCGCAGCGACGAGCGGGCCCGCCGATCGTCGGCGCCCATCGCCAGCAGCACGTGACTCGGCTGGGCCACCCCCGCCGAGCAGGCCGAACCGGTCGAGCAGTAGATCCCCTGAGCGTCCAGGAGCAGCAGCAGCGCGTCGCCCTCGCAGCCTGGGAAGGAGAAGTGCGCGTTGCCGGGCAGCCGTTGATCCGGGTCGCCGTTGAGGATCGCGTCCGGGATCGCGGCCCGCACCCGGGCGACCAGCTCGTCGCGCAGCGCCGTGATCCGCCCCACGTGCTCCTCGCGGCTGGTGACCGCGGCCTCGACGGCGGTGGCGAACGCCACCACGCCCGGCGTGTCCAGGGTGCCGGAACGGACGTCGCGCTCCTGGCCGCCACCGTGCAGCAACGGCGTACAGGAGACGTCCCGGCCCAGCAGGAGCGCGCCGACCCCGACCGGACCGCCGACCTTGTGCCCGGTGAGCGTCAGCGCGGCGGCGCCGCTCGCGCCGAAGTCCACCGCGACCTGACCGACCGCCTGCACCGCGTCGGTGTGGAACGGGATGCCCGCCCCGGCCGCGATCGCCACCAGCTCGGCCACCGGCTGCACCGTGCCGACCTCGTTGTTCGCCCACTGCACGCTGACCACGGCGATCTCGCCGGCATGCGCGCGCACCAGCTCGGCGAACGCCTCCGGATCGACCCGCCCGAGCTCGTCCACCGGCTGGAGGGTGACCTCGGCGCCCTCGTGCCGGCCGAGCCACTCCACCCCGTCCAGCACCGCGTGGTGCTCGACCGCGGAGGCCACCACGCGCCGCAGCCGGGAGTCGGCGTCACGCCGCGCCCAGAAGATCCCCTTGACGGCGAGATTGTCCGCCTCGGTGCCGCCGCTGGTGAAGATCACCTCGGAAGGCCGGGCGCCCAGGGCCGCGGCGATGCGCTCCCGGGACTCCTCCACCAGCCGCCGGGCCCCGCGCCCGGCCGCATGCAGGGAGGACGGATTGCCGAGCGCACGGGCCGCCGCGACGTAGGCGTCGAGCGCGGCGGGCAGCATCGGCGTGGTCGCCGCATGATCGAGGTAGGCCATCGCCCCCAGCTTAGGCCGTCTCCCCGCGCGATCCCCGTCCGGGAAGATCACACCCTCGACCCCGAGATCGAGATCGAGATCAGATTCCACACCTTGATTCTGTACGCCGTGCGCGGCCCCCGCCGAACTCCCCGTCCCGCCCGTACCGCGCGAGGTGGTCCCGGGACCGGGCCGACCCGCGACCGCCGGGCCGGATGCGGTGGTCACGGCCACCCCACCCGACCGCCCCGCCGGTCGCAACGGCCCGGTGGAACCCCGTCGGCGGAGCCTGCCCGCGAACCGGAACGGCCCGGCGGGAAACCCCGTTCGAACGTGTGGAGTCCGGGCGCGGATGGCGGCCGGACTCCACACGCCGGGGTTCGACGCCGGGCCGTGCGAGAAGCGGGGTGTTACTTGCGCTTGCGGATCTCGTCCGCGGCCTGCGGGACGATCTTGAAGAGGTCACCGACCACGCCGAAGTCGGCGAGCTCGAAGATCGGCGCCTCGGCGTCCTTGTTGACCGCGACGATCGTCTTCGAGGTCTGCATGCCGGCCCGGTGCTGGATCGCGCCGGAGATGCCGAGAGCCACGTAGAGCTGCGGCGACACGGTCTTGCCGGTCTGGCCGACCTGGAACTGGTGCGGGTAGTAACCCGAGTCGACGGCCGCACGCGACGCGCCGACGGCGCCACCGAGCAGGTCGGCGAGCTCCTCGACCAGCTTGAAGTTGTCGGCGTTGCCGACGCCGCGGCCACCGGAGACGACGATGCCGGCCTCGGTGAGCTCGGGGCGGGAGCCCTTCTGCTCGGCGACCCGCTGGACGACCTTGGTGAGCTTGTCGGTGTCCGACACGGCCACGGTCAGCTGCTCGACCGCGGGGGACGCGGCGGACGGCTCCGGGGTGACCGAGTTCGGGCGGATGGTGACGATCGGCAGGCCCTTGGTCACCTTGGACTTGACGATCGCCGAACCGGCGAAGATCGCCTGGGTGGCGGTGCCGTCGGCGTCCAGCGCGACCGCATCGGTGAGCAGGCCGTTGTCCAACTTGATCGCCAGACGGGCGGCGATCTCCTTGCCCTCCTGGGTGGACGCGAGCAGCACGGCGGCCGGCTGCACCCGCTTCACCAGCTCGGCGACCACGGTGGCCTTGGGGGCGACCAGGTAACCGTCGACGTCCTCACCGGACGCGGTGTAGATCTTCTCGGCACCGAACTCGCCGAGCTTGGCGGTGTCGGCGTCGCCGAACACGACAGCCGAGACGGACCCGAGGCCACGAGCGATCGTCAGCATCTCGAGGGTGACCTTCTTGACGCCGTTCTCGACGACGACCAGTACTTCAGCCATTGTTCTCTATCCCCTCGAACTCAGACGAACTTCTCGGTGGCCAGGTACGCGACGAGCTGCTCGCCACCGTTGCCCTCGTCGACGACCTTCGCGCCGCCGGTGCGGGCCGGCCGCTTCGAGAACTCCAGCACCTGGCTGGTGGCGCCGGCGAAGCCGACCTCGTCGCCCGCGACGCCCAGGTCCCCCAGGGACAGCGCCTGCACCGGCTTCTTCTTGGCGGCCATGATGCCCTTGAAGGACGGGTACCGCGGCTCGTTGATGGTGTCCCAGACGCTGACGATGGCCGGGGTGGCCGCGGTGACGACCTCGTAGCCCTCGTCGGTCTGGCGCTCGACGGTCAGCTGCGAACCGTCCACGGTGAGCTTGCGGGCGCCGGTGAGAGCGGCCACGCCGAGCAGCTCGGCCAGCATGTGCGGAACGACCTGGACCCGGCCGTCGGTGGACTCGGCGCCACTGAGGATCAGGTCGGGGTTGAGGGTGCGCAGCGCGGCGGCGAGCACCTTGGAGGTGGCGACCGCGCAGGAACCGTGCAGGGTGTCGTCCTGGACGTGGACGGCCTTGTCGGGTCCCATGGAGAGGGCCTTGCGGATGGACTCGGTCGCTCCGGCCGGACCAACGGTCAGGACGGTCACCTCGCCACCGTGCGCTTCCTTGATCTTCAGCGCTTCCTCGATGGCGTACTCGTCCATCTCGTTGATGACGTTGCTCGACGACGCCCGGTCCACCGAGAAATCAGCGCTGAGAGTGCGCTCGGCACCGGAGTCGGGTACCTGCTTCACCAGTACGACGATGTTCATCGCGTTCCTACGACCCTCCTGTATTGAACGCACCGTTGCGGTCGACCCTGTCCTGGCGCCGGAACGATGCCGGGGCGGCGGACATGTCAGCCAGGTTACCCGTCAGTAGCTTCACTGTTGCCGGCCACCCAGAGTGACACACCTCACCCACGTGGCGATCACGATCGCTACAGTGGGCGATGAGGAGGTGTCAGACATGCCCGGTCAAAACGTCTCGCTCGCGAGGGGCATGAGCCCATCTACGCCCCATAGTCCCTCACGTTCCGATCAGACGGGACCGCAGTCCCATGGTCGAGCGGGGCCCGACTCGCCGTGGTGCCGTTGTGGACGCCCCCGAGAAGCCTGCGTGAGTGACGAAGTCCGCAGTCTCTGGCACGACCTTCTTGACCCAGTGGGTCAATAATCGGCAACGTGTCCGGTGGCTTGAGGGAATGGTTCGACCCGTCGCAGTCCGGCAGCACCCCCGACTACCGGTTCTCCCTCGCCAACGAACGCACCTTTCTGGCCTGGATCCGCACCGGCCTGGCCCTCATCGCCGGCGGCCTGGCCTGCGCGCAGTTCCTGCCCCCGCTGCCGGTCCCCCACCTGCGGGAGATCATCGCCATCCTGCTGCTGGTGCTCGGCGCCCTCGTGGCGCTGCGCGCCGTCGACCACTGGGTCCGCACCGAACGAGCCATGCGCCACGGCACCGACCTGCCCCGATCCCGTTTCCCCGCCGTGCTGGCCGTGGCCGTCGCCCTCGGTGCCTTAGCCATCATCATCGCGGTCCTGATCCAGGTCTTCTGATGCCCGGCCCACGCGCTCGATCCCCGATGCCCAACCCGGCCCAGCCGTCCTCGCCGCCCGGTCCACCCACCCAGGCATCCCCGATCCCCAGCGCATACGCCCGGATGTCCTCGCTGCCCCGCCCGGGCGCCCGGGGCTTCTGATGTCCGGGCCGTGCGCCGACCATCGCCGCGATCCCGGCGCCTGCGCCCGGGTGGCCCGTGATCCGGGCGCGTCGGCGGTCCGCACCCGGCTGGCCTGGCGCCGCACCGGCCTCTCGGCCGCCGCGGTCGCGCTGCTTCTCCTGCGGCCCGCGTTCGCGCCCGGCGCCGGGGTTGGCGAGTCCCTGGTGGCGGCGGCCGCAATGGGCGGCTGGGCGGCGATGGTGGCCGTCGCCCTCCACCGGGCGCGGGATCTTCGGCGCCGTTTCCCGCAGCCGTCACCCCGGACGATCCGCGCCTACGCGCTCGTCATCACGGCCCTCGCGGTCCTCAGCGGATGGGTTGTCATGCTCTGATCGTCGCCGCCGGCGCTTGCGAGGAGCATCATTGCGGCATGGTCCGGGTGTTCATCTTCTTCGCCGCGATCGCGCTCGTGCTGCTGATCCTGGCACTCATCAGCAGCCTCTCGGCCGATCGCGTCCGCAATCTGCCCCGCGTGCTCTGGGTTCTGCTGATCCTGCTCGTCCCGATCGCCGGCCCGATCGCCTACTTCCTCACCGGCCGCCCGCTCAGCACCACCGGTCGGCGCACCACCCGCCGCCCCTCCTCCCCCGACGACGACGCCGAATTCCTGCGCTCCGTCGACAGTGAGCAGTCCCGCCGCGACCGCGAACTGCTGGCCCGCCTGGAACGCGAGATGCACCAGGACGACGAGCAACAACCCTGACCCCCCGCCGCTCACCGAAGCCCGAAAACCAAGCCCGAGATCCCGAACCCGGGGCGCCGTCACCGAGCTCACTCCCGCCAAGCGAACCCGCCCACACCTGGCCGAGCCTTCTCAACACCACTACGGCGGTTGTCCACTTCCGGTCCCCGGGGCTTCTCTCCCACCGTGCTCCGGTACGGGCCACACTGCGTCCCGTGACTCGCGGCGGCCACGGCAGGCATCCCCTCACGACCGTCCCCGGGTGCCACTCATGCATGCCCGTCCCGGCTACCCCGGCTGGTTGTGGCTGCTGACCCGTTCGACCCCACGATCGGCCGCCGACCCCGGCCCAGCGAGGTGAGTAGTCAGGGGACCGCGTCGCGGGCGGGGGACGCCTCGCGGGGCGGTGGGAAGTGGCGGGCCCGCTGCCGGAGCAGGCCGGAAACCTTCCCGGGAAAGCAGAGCGACATCTCGGACGCGGTCGGACCGTCACGGCATCCGTCCCCGTCTCGACGCCGGCCGTGCAACCGCCGGCCCGCAGTGCGAACGGCAGGCTGATCCCCTGAGGCCCGACGTCTCACCGGCCGGGCACCGCTTCTCAGAGGCCGAGCAGTTCCCGGATGTCCTCGAAAACCTGGATGGCGTCCTGCTCGATCGGCTTCGCATTGCCGTAGCCGTAGGCGAGCACCAGCGCCACCAACGGCACGGTCACCATCATCACGAGGCTGAGCAGCACCTGCAGAGCACGGACCACCCTGCTGCGGCGACGCGGGCGGCGGACCCGGGCCGGCTCGGGAGCGGGCTTGGCCGGCGCGGCGGTCGCCCGCACCGGCGACGGCGGACGTGCGGAACCCACCGCGGGTGCGGCTGGTGGCGCCACCGGCGAGATCGGCCGGGCGTGCGCCACCACCGGCGGTTGCGGCCGGGACGGGCGTTGCGGTGATCCGGGCTGCCGCGGCGGTACGGGTGTCCGGCTCTCGTGCTCCGGCGGGCTGGTGGCGACGGTCGCGTCGGGGTCGGGGCGCCAGGCGTCCGCGGCGTGCGGCCACGGGTCGACCGGCGGCCGCAGATGCGGCGGGGTGTCCACCCGGTTCTGCCGCGACGTGCCACCGGGCCCGTCACCGGGCCGCGCGGGCCGGTTCCCGGAACGCGCGGGCTGGTCTCCGGGCCGCCCCGGCTGGTCTCCGGAACGCCCCGGCTGGCCCCCGGGCCGCCCCGGCTGGTCCCCGGAACGCGGCTGGCGTCTCGGCAGTGCCGCCGCCCCGTTCGCCTCGGCTTTCCCGGTCTTCGGCTCGCTGTCGCCGCCCGGCCGACCGGCCTCGGGCCCCTGTGCCGACGGAACGGCCTGAACCGGCGTGGTCGCCTTGCTCGCGACCACTGTCGCCCCGTCGTCCACGCCCGGTTTCGGCGCGACAACCGTCGCCCGGTCGTCCACGTTCGGATGAGACGCGACAACCGTCGCCCGGTCCTCCGCGTTCAGATGAGACGCGACGACGGTCACCCGGTCGTCCACGTTCGGATGAGGCGCGACAACCGTCGCCCCGTCGTCCGCGTTCAGATGAGGCGTGACGACGGTCGCCCCCTGGTCCCGGCCCGGCTGGGGCGCGACGACCGTCGCCCGGTCGTCCTGGACCGGTTCGGGTGCCACCACGGTCGCGCGGTCGCCGGTGGCCGGATTCGGCACGACCACCGGTCTCGGGGTGACGACGGTCGCCGGATCGCCGGGTCGTGGGGCGGCCTGGTCGTCCTCGGCGCGGGCGGGTAGATATCGCGACGGCAGCCGCAGTTCCTCGGTGGGGCCGGGCGCGGCCGGTTCGGTGCTGAGCAGGGCCGCCGCGGCGAGGATGCTGCCTTCCGCGACGACCAGTTCGGGCTGTTCGATGACCACCGGCGGGTCGCCGAGCGCCCGGTGCAGCAGTGTCGCGACGAGCGGGATCCGGCTGGCGCCGCCGACCAGGAAGACACCGGCGAGCCGGCCGTCCGGCAGGTCGGCCCACTGCAGCAGATTCTGGGTGATCTGTACGGTCTGTTCGAGCACCGGCCGGGCGACCGTCTCCAGTTCCTCCCGGGTGAGGTGCGCTTCCACGTCGAGCAGCGGCACCACGAAGTCGGCCGACTGTGCCCGCGACAGCCGTTCCTTGGCGATCCGCACGTCGTCCCAGAGTTGCCGGCGGGCCCGGCGTTCCTCGACGGTGGCCGGTTCCATCAGCCGGCCCCAGTCGTCGGTGCGCAGGTGTTCGACGACCGCGGCGTCGACGTCGAGGCCGCCGAGGTCGTCCCGCCCGTCGACGGCGAGCACCTCGAATCCGGAGGAGGTCCGCGCGACCACGCTGGTGTCGAAGGTGCCGGCGCCGAAGTCGTGCACCATCACGACCGAGCCGATCGGCACGTCGCGGCCGAGGACCTCGGCGAAGTAGGTGGCGGCGGCGACCGGCTCGGCGACCAGGCGGGCGCCTTCCAGCCCGGCCCGGGCGGCGGCTTCGGCGAGCAGGGTGCGACGGGTGGCGCCCCAGCTGGCGGGGCAGGTGAGGGTGACGTCCGGACGGTACGGCCCGACCGCCCGGTGCCATTCCTCGGCGACCCGGGCCAGCACCGCGGCGATCAGGTCGACGACCTCGAACTCACGCTCGCCGAGCAGCACGAGGCCGTCGTCGACGCGCCGTTTCGGGTTGGGCTCGAAGCGGGCCGGGTCGAGGCGGGCACTGTGCACGGCGTCCCGGCCGACGAGCAGGTCGCCCTCCGAGCCGGCGAAGACGGCGGACGGCAGCAGCGGCGAGCCGTCGACCAGGATCGGCCGGGCGCGGCCGTCCGGCCATCGCGCGACGGCCACGGTGTTGGAGGTGCCGAAGTCGACGCCGAGGGCGTACCGCGGACCACCCTGGTCGAGGGACATGCCCGCAGTCTAGGCAATCGCGGCACGTATCCGGGATATCGACTAGCTGCCGCTGAACTCAGGCTTCCGCTTCTCGACGAACGCGGTGGTCCCTTCGAGCCGATCGTCGGTGGCGAACAGGCCGGCGAACAGGTGGGACTCCAGGGCCAGACCGGAGGCGAGGTCCAGGCTGAGGCCCCCGTCGATCGCCTGCTTCGCGGCGCGCAGGGCCAGGGCGGGACCCGTCGTGTACTGCTTGACCAGCGCGACCGCGGTCTCGTACACCTCCGCGGCCGGAACCACCCGGTCGGCGAGGCCGATCCGCAGCGCCTCCTCGCTGTCCACCATCCGCCCGGAGAAGATCAGGTCCTTGGCCTTGGCCGGGCCGATCAGCCGGGCCAGCCGCTGGGTGCCGCCGGCGCCCGGGATGATGCCGAGTTTGATCTCCGGCTGGCCGAGTTTCGCGTCCTCGGCGATCACCCGCCAGTCACAGGCGAGCGCCAGCTCGCAGCCGCCGCCGAGCGCGTAGCCGGTGATCGCGGCGACCACCGGCTTGGGGATCCGCGCCACCGCGTCGAAGGCGCTGGACAGCGCGCCGGCCCGGGCGACCATCTCGGGGTAGGTCACGGTGGTGAACTCGGTGATGTCGGCGCCCGCCGCGAAGTGTTTCCCGGCGCCGTGCACCACCACGGCCCGCACCGACGGGTCGGTGGCCGCGGCCTGCGCGGCCTCCCGCAGCTCCTCCTGCACCTGGGTGTTCAGTGCGTTCACCGGTGGCCGTTCCAACCGGATCGTGCCGATGCCGTCGGTGATCTCGAGCCGCACGAACTCCCCCACAGGAACCCCCTGAACCGCGCCGTTTGCCTGCCAGCCTACGACGGGTACGGGATAACGTGGGCCCTCTGGGGAGGCGAAAATGACCACGTACTACCGGGACCCGGAAGTGCTGATCACATCGACCGGTGTCTGGATGAACGGGCGCGAGTTCCGGCTGTCCGAGCTCCTCCAGGTCTGGTATTCGAAGGGCTCCCGTTCCTGGGGTGTCATCGCCTGGCGGGGCGCGCTGGGCCTGACCATCCTCCTGCCGGTGGTGATCGGCGTGTTCGCCGTGCTGCTGGCGCTGGCGCTCGACATCTCACTGGGTGACACGGTCGCCCTGGCCGTCGGCGGCATCCTGGTCGGGGTGGCCGTGGTCCCGGTCGCCGACCTTCTTCTGGATCGGGTGGATGCCTCCTACGATCGGGGCAGCCGCAGCATCGAGATCTGGGGCCGGGTCCGGGAGGGTGACGTGCTGCTCATGCGCACCGACAACGCACAGCGGTTCGGCCGCGTCTACCGCGCCCTGCAGCGCGCGCTGGAGCCGGCGGTGCGCCGGTGAGGCGGGACGCCGCCGGTCTCGCGGCGCTGCTGGCGGGCACGGGTGTGCTGCATTTCGTGGCGCCCCGGCCGTTCGACGGCATCGTGCCGAGGTCGCTGCCCGGCTCGCCGCGCACCTGGACCTATCTGAGCGGGGTCGCCGAGCTCGCGGTGGCCGCCGCCGTCGCGCATCCGCGGACCCGCCGCGCCGGTGGGCTGGCCGCGGCGGCGCTGTTCGTCGCGGTCTTCCCGGCGAATGTGAAGATGGCCGTGGACTGGCGGCACGCCGCCCCGGCCCGGCGGGCGATCGCCTTCGGCCGGTTGCCCTTGCAGGCCCCGCTGATCGCCTGGGCCTTGCGGGTGGCTCGCTGATCGCCTGGGCCTTGCGGGTGGCTCGCTGATTCGGTGATTCCCCGGTGCGAAACCTCCTGATTCGCGACGATCAGGAAACCATGAGAGCGACCGAGGTACGGCCCACCGGCGTCGAGCGGACCTTCGGGGAGAACGAGCTGATCGTCTCCAAGACCGATGCGCGCGGCGTCATCACGTACGTCAATGAGGTCTTTCTCCGGGTCTCGGCCCTGGCCGAAGGGGAGGCGCTGGGGCGGCCGCACAACGTGATCCGGCACCCGGACATGCCCCGCGCCGTGTTCCAGCTGCTGTGGGACACCATCCAGGACCGGCGGGAGATCTTCGCGTACGTGCTGAACCTGGCCGCCGACGGCGCGCACTACTGGGTGTTCGCCCACGTCACGCCGTCGTTCGACAGGTCCGGCCGGCTGCTGGGCTACCACTCCAACCGGCGCAGCCCGGCGCCGTCGGCGGTCCGCACGATCCGGGAGGTGTACGCCGGGATGCTGACGGCGGAGCGCGCGCAGACCCGGACCCCGGACGCGGTGGCCGCCGGGACCGCGGCTCTGGAGCGGATGCTCGCCGAGCGCGGCCGCACCTACGACGAACTGATCTGGGAGATCACCGACGGCGGTGTCCGGTGAGGGCCCGGCAGGCGCCCGGCGTCGACATGGCCGCCCTGGACGAGGCGGTGCGGATCGTCACCGAGGTCTGCGAGCGGGCCTGCGACGGTGATCTGGAGGCGCGGGTGCCGCCGATCGGTGAGTCGGAGCGGGCGACCCGGGTGCGGGCGGCGATCAACGGGCTGCTCGACCACATCGACGCGTTCGTCCGGGAGGCCGGCGCCGCGTCGGCGGCCGCATCCGAGGGGCGGTTCCACCGGCGGTTCCTCACGCAGGGGCTGGCTGGGGCGTACCGGGCGGCGGCCGAGCAGATCACCCACTCGAACCAGGTGATGAGCCGGACGGCGACCCAGTTCGCGGACGCGGCGCGGGCCCGGCAGGCGCTCGCCGACGAGCTGGAGTCCGCGGTGCTGACCGTCTCCGAGCAGGTGGCCACGGCCGCGACCGAGATGGGCCGGTCGGCGAACAATCTGGCCGACTTCGCCCGGGACGCGGTCACCGACGCCGAGCACGGCCTGGGCACGGTGTCGTCGCTGCGCACCTCGTCGGACGAGATCCGGCACGCGGTCGATCTGATCAACCAGGTGGCGGCACAGACCCGGCTGCTGGCCCTCAACGCGACGATCGAGGCGGCGCGGGCCGGGACGGCGGGCAAGGGCTTCGGCGTGGTCGCGAACGAGGTGAAGAACCTGGCGAACGAGACCAGCGCCTCCAGCTCCGAGATCATGAACCAGGTCAACACGGTGCAGCAGTCCGCGGCCGACGCGATCCGGGTGCTGGAGGCGGTCACCGATCGGATCCGGGAGATGAGCGGGCTGGTGGAGAGCATCGCGCTGGCGGTGGACGGCGGGAACCGCGCCGGCGACGGCGGCCTGTCGCAGCTCGCCGAGGTGCTGCGGGCCGAGGTCTCCCGCTTCGTCACCACGATCCGCGACTCCTGACCACGACCCGGTGTGTGAATCCGGGCCGCTGTCCGCGCCCCGAATTCACACGCCAGGGTGTCAGCCGCGCTGGTAGAACGCCCGAATCGACACGCCGGGG
>NZ_BOMZ01000118.1 GCF_016862455.1 Actinoplanes utahensis | reverse complement strand
TCGATGTCGGCGCGACCGGGCAGCGCGTTGCTGGCGCCGACCCGGCGCACGCAGGCGGCGCCGGCGGCGTTCGCCCAGCGCACGGCGTCGGGCAGGTCCCGGCCCTCGCCCCAGGCCACGGCCAGCGCGCCGGTGAAGGCGTCACCGGCGGCGGTGGTGTCGGCCACCTCCACCCGATAGGCGGGCACGTGCACGTCCGCGCCGTCCCGGTCGGCGTAGCGCGAGCCGTTGCCGCTGAGCGTGAGCACGACCCGCGGGACCAGCGCCAGCAGGGAACCGACGTCCGGGTCGTGGCCGCCGGTGATGGCCCGCGCCTCGGTCTCGTTGACCACCAGCAGGTCCACCTGGTCGAGCAGGCCGGGCGGCAGCTCCCGGGCGGGCGCCGCGTTCAGGATGGTGCGGGTGCCGGCCGCACGGCCGGCCCGGAGCGCGGCCAGCACCGTGTCCATCGGGATCTCCTGCTGGCAGAGCAGCACGTCGGCGGCGGCGATCGCGGCGGACTCGTCCTCGGACAGCTCCACGAACGTGCGGTTGGCACCGGGGCTGACCAGGATCGAGTTCTCCCCGGCACGGTCCACCATGATCACCGCGACGCCGGAGGAGCCGTAGCTGGTGCGTACCAGCTCGACGTCCACGCCGGCCGCCGCCAACCGCGCGTTGAGGGTGACACCGAAGGAGTCGGAGCCGATGGCGCCGAGGAACGTCGTCTCGGCGCCCGCCAGGGCGGCGGCGATGGCCTGGTTGGAGCCCTTGCCGCCGGGGGTCATCACGAAGTCGTCGCCGAGCACCGTCTCGCCCGGCCGGGGCAGGCTGGGCGCCAGCCCGACCAGGTCCATGTTCGCGCTGCCGGCGACGACGACCCTGGTCGCCATCTAGCCCGCCCGCGCCGTGTAACGGTCCCCGACCCGGTCCACGATCAGCGGCAGGCCGAACGTCTTCGTCAGGTTCTCCGCGGTCATCACCTCGCCGAGCAGGCCGGCCGCGACCACGGTGCCCTCGCGCAGCAGCAGCGCGTGGGTGAAGCCCGGCGGGATCTCCTCGACGTGGTGGGTGACGAGCACCATCGCCGGGGCGTCCGGGTCCAGCGCCAGCTCGGTCAGGTGGCCGATCAGCACCTCGCGGCCGCCCAGGTCGAGGCCGGCGGTCGGCTCGTCGAGCAGCATCAGCTCGGGGTCGGTCATCAGCGCCCGGGCGATCTGGGTGCGCTTGCGCTCCCCCTCGGACAGGGTGCCGAACTCGCGGTCGGCGAACCCGGCGATGCCGAGCTGGTCGAGCAGCTCGCGGGCGCGGGCCTCGTCCTGCGGGTCGTAGCTCTCCCGCCAGCGGCCGACCACCGACCAGGCGGCGGTCACCACCACGTCGAGCACCTTCTCCGAGGGCGGCACCTGGTCGGCGAACCGGCCGGTGGTGATGCCCACGCGGGTGCGCAGCTCGGTGACGTCGGTGCGCCCGAGCTTCTCGCCCAGCACGTACGCCGTGCCGCGGGTCGGGTGCATCCGGGCGGACGCGAGGTTGAGCAGGGTGGTCTTGCCGGCGCCGTTGGGGCCCAGCACCACCCACCGCTCGTCCAGCTCGACCTGCCAGGACAGGTCTCTGATCAGGAAGTTTCCGCCTCGCACCACGTTGACGCGGTCGAAGGCGATGACGGTGTCCTCGTCGGGCGGAATGGGTACGGCAGCCTCCAGCACGCGTCCATCCAACCACGTCCGCGCGCGGGAACCGGACGGCGTGCCGGTGACCCGCCCCCGCGAGGGAACCCGGCTGGTTGCCGGTGCCGTTTCGGCGTCGCTGAGACGGCACCGGCAACCAGCCGGGGAGAGAGCGTCAGTCGGTCGTCGAGCCGAAGACCTCGTCCCGGACCGCGTCCAGGGCCATCCGCAGCGCGCCGTGCAGCACCGGCTCGGACGGCACCGCCGTCACCACCACCTTCGGCGAGACCAGTGTGATGGCCGCCACCTCGGCCTCGACCCGCTCGGCCAGCGCCGGACCGCCGGCCCGGCTCACCTCGCCGGCCAGCACCACCAGCGGCGGGTCGAGGACCGCGCAGGTGGCGGCCACGCCGAGGGCCAGTCGCCGGGCCAGCTCGTCGAGGACCGGCTCACCGGCGGGCCCGGCCGCGACCGCCGCGCGCACCACGTCGGCCGCCTCGGCGCCGCGGAAGCCGAACTGCTTGCCGATCGCCTTGACCGCGTCGGCGCCGGCGATCGACTGGAACGCGCCCTTCACCCCGCGGCGGGACGCGTTGTGCGGGACCTCGGCCCCGGCGACCGGCAGGTAGCCGATCTCACCGGCCGCGCCGGTGGCGCCCTGGTGCAGCCGGCCGGCGATGACGGTGGCCAGACCGACACCACGGCCGATCCAGATGAGCGCGAAGTCGGTGACGCCGGTGGCCGCTCCGGTGCTCGACTCGGCGACCGCGGCCAGGTTCACGTCGTTGCCGAAGAAGACCGGGATGTTCAGGTCGCGGCGCAGGTCGGCGAGCAGGCCGCGGTGCCAGCGGGGCAGGTCGTGGGCGAAGGAGATCTCGCCGGAGTGCGGGTCCACCAGGCCCGGGGTGCCCAGCACGACCCGGCGTACCGAGGACATGTCGGCGCCGGCCTCACCGGCGGCCTGGACCACGGCGTTGTGCACGACACCGACCGGGTCGTCGGTGTCCTTGGTGCTCTGCTCCACCCGGCTGGTCACCGTGCCGGTGATGTCCGCGCAGGCGGCGACCACGCAGTCCGGGCCGACCTCGACGCCGATCACGTGCGCGCTGGACGGGGTCACCGCGTAGAGCTGCGCGTTCGGCCCGCGGCCGCCGGCCTGCTCACCGACCCGCCGGACCAGGCCACGCTCCTCGAGCCGCTCGACCAACTGGGAGGCGGTGACCTTGCTGAGGCCGGTCATCTCGCCGAGCTGCGCCCGGGTCAGCGGACCGCGCGTGAGCAGCAGGTCCAGAGCCGCACGGTCGTTGAGGGCGCGCAGCAACCGGGGGGTGCCCGGAAGGCGGGTGGCGGCCATAGCGTTGTCCCCTAATACTAAAGATTCTTTCCTGTTACAGTGTCGACGCACGATCGCGAGCAGCGTAACGGTAGGCAATGCCGCCTGACCGGAGGGTGCTCGGCTATCGACTCCGAGCGATCATGGCAGCTCTCGGGTATATCCGACCAGTCCGGCCAGACTCGCCGTACCGGAAGGACCCCATGGCGATCGACCCCGCCCTGCGTCAGCTGGCCCTGCACACCCTCCTCGCGGCCTTCCCCGGCGGCACCGCCCCGCGGTGGGCCGGCGATCTGCTCGCCGACGGGCTGGCCGGCCATACCCTCTTCGGCACCAACGTCGCCGACCCTGAGCAGCTCGCCCGGCTGACCGCGGAACTGCGGTCGGCCCGCACCGACGCGCTGATCGCCATCGACGAGGAGGGCGGCGACGTCACCCGGCTGGGACATCGGACGGGTAGCCCGTACCCCGGCAACGCCGCCCTCGGCGCCGCCGACGACGAGGAACTCACCCACCGGGTGCACGCCGCCATCGGCGCCGATCTGGCCGCTGCCGGGATCAACCTGGACCTGGCCCCGACCGTCGACGTCAACACCGCCGACGACAACCCGATCATCGGCACCCGGTCGTTCGGGGCCGACCCGGAACTGGTCGCCCGGCACACCCGCGCGGCCGTCACCGGGCTCCAGTCGGCCGGAGTTGCCGCCTGCGCCAAGCACTTCCCCGGCCACGGCGCCACGGTGACCGACTCCCACCTCGAGCTGCCGACCGTGGACGTGCCCCTCGCCCTTCTGCGTACGCGTGACCTGCCCCCCTTCGCCGCCGCGGTGCAGGCCGGGGTCCAGGCCGTGATGAGCGCCCACATCCGGGTCCCGGAGCTGACCGGCGACGGGCCGGCCACGTTCAGCCGGGCCGCGCTGACCGGCCTGCTCCGCGGCGAGCTCGGCTTCCGCGGCGCGATCGTCACCGACGCCCTGGAGATGCGCGGCGCGGCCGCCTCCGCCGGGAGCATCCCGCGGGCCGCCGTCGCCGCCCTGGCCGCCGGGGCCGACCTGCTCTGCATCGGCGCCGACGTCGACCTGCCCCTGGTCGAGGCGGTCGCGGCCGAGATCGCCGCGGCGACCGTGGACGGGCGTCTGGCGCTGAGCCGGCTGGAGGAGGCGGCCGCCCGGACGGCGGCCCTGGCGGCGTGGACGACGACCGGGACGCCGGGGCCGTTCACCCCGGACACCGAGCTGGGCCTGGCCGCCGCGCGGCGGGCGATGACCGTCGAGGGTGACGTGACGGCGCTGCGGTCCCCGCTGGTGGTGCGGTTCGGCGCGGGGCACTCGATCGCCGAGGGCCGGGTGCCGTGGGGTCTCGCGCCGCACCTCGACGGCGTCGAGCACATCGAGGTGGCGGTCGAGGGAACCACTCCGGAGGAGCTGGCCGGGTACGCCGGGGATCGCCCCGTGGTGCTGGTCGGGCGCCGCCTGCACGAGTCGGCGGCGGCCCGCACGCTGATCGAGAAGCTGGCCGCGGACCGGCCCGCCGGGGTCGTCGAGATGGGCTGGCCGTCCTCGTGGCGCCCGGCCGGCGTACGGGCCTTCGTGATCACGCACGGTGCCAGCCGGGCCAGCGGCCGGGTCGCCGCGGAGGCGCTCGGCCTCACCCGCTGACCGGAACATCAACATCACGTACGGTCACTAAAGGCGTACCCGTTGTCGCCCATGTCAGGGAATGACCGGAACTTCTGCCTGAATCGGGCCAACCGAACGGACAATCCGCAACCGGCACCGTTCCCCCCGCTGGCGTCCGTCACGTAGCGTCATGGCCAGAAGGTGGGTCTGGGGACGTCGCGGATCCCGCTCGGGACCAGCAGGGACCGCGACGCGGACGGTGAGCCGGGCACGGCGTGACTTCGGGAGCAGCACGCCGGCGCCCGGCTCACCACCTGAAAAAGCGTGCGTGTGCATCTCGGCCGCTGTTCGCGCCCGAGATACACACGCACCATGCGGCGGTCAGGCCGCCGAGGACGTCTTGACCAGGGTGCGGATCTGGCGCAGCAGCACCGAGAGCGCCGCGAGATCGGCCGGTGAGTCCTCGATGTCCCCCATCGCGTTGGACGCCCGCGCAATCGACGCCGCGTTCACCTGCTCCCACTCCGAGACCCGGTCCCCCGGTGCGGCCGTCGACGGCGTCGACTGCAGCACCTCGGCGGTCAGGGCGGCCAGTGCGGCGTACAGGTCGTAGCGCAGCGCCATCCGGGCCAGGGTCTGCCACCGGTCGTTGCGCGGCAGCCGGGAGATGTGCGACAGCAGCACGTCCACCCCGAAACGCTCGGAGAGCACGAAGTACACCGACGACACCTCGCCCGGGTCCCGGTCGATGGCCGCCGACGTCTCCAGGATGTCCAGCAGGCCGAACCCGTAGAACACCCGGCTGACCCTCTCGGCCAGATGCTGCGGGACACCCTGGCCGACCAGCTCGGCGATCCGTTCCGACAGCGCGCGGCGCTCCGAGCCGACCATCACCTCCGGCAGCCGCGGCAGCAGCTCGGCCACACCGGGCCGCAGCTTGGCGATCTCGCCGGCCACGTCGATCGGCGAGCGCCGGGTGCTGACCAGCCAGCGGACCGCCCGGTCGAGCAGCCGGCGGGTCTCCAGGAAGACCAGGGTCTGCGCGTCGGTCGGCACCTCGTTGTCGAGCGCCTCGCCGGCCGCCCAGATCTCCTCGAGACCGTAGACGTCACGGATCACCACGTAGGCCCGGATCACGTCGGCCGCGGAGGCGCCGCTCTCCTCCATGGCACGGTGCACGAACGACGTACCACCGCGGTTGACCACCTCGTTCACCAGCGACGTGGAGATGATCTCCCGCCGCAACCGGTGCCCGGCCATCCGGTCCGCGAAGCGCTCCCGTAGCGGCGTCGGGAAGTAGTCGGTCAGGACCGTGCTGGTCCAGGGCTCGTCGACGAGGACGTCGGCGAGGACCTCCCGCTCCAGACTGATCTTGACGTACGCCAGGAGCACCGCGAACTCCGGTGCGGTGAGCCCGTCCCCGTTCTCGTAGCGGGCGGCGAGCTCCTTGTCCGACGGCAGGGCCTCGAGCTCCCGGTTCAGCGCGCCGCGCTCCTCCAGGGCCTTGAGCATGCGCCGGTGCACCGGGAGCAGCGAGTGCGCCTGGGCCCGGGCGTTGCCGAGAGCCATCGCCTGCTCGTAG
>NZ_BOMZ01000117.1 GCF_016862455.1 Actinoplanes utahensis | reverse complement strand
CCCGCCACTGGTGCCACCGCCTCGCCCACGCCACCCTCGGCCGACCCCACCCCGGCCGCAACGCCCTCGAACCCCTGGTCAACATCGCCCGGCTCCGCATCCGCGCGGGCGACGGCACCACCGCCTGGACCATCCTCGAAACCCTCCACCAGGCCGTCACCGATCAGGCCACGGTCACCACCGACGGCATCACTATCGACACCGCAGCGCTCACCGCCACAGCGACGGAGCACGCCGAACTACGCCAATGGACCTGGACCGTCCTGCTCGGCACCGGAGCCCACGCCCTGGCCACCGCCAACCGCTGGGACGACGCCCGGCAACGCCTCGAACATCATCACGGCATCGGCCACCGCATGCTCGACGGCCGCCAGATCGCCGTCATCTCCCACGCCCTTGCCGGACGCCACCACGACGCCGCCGAGCTGCTGCGCACGACGACGCCCGGCGAACCGTGGGAGAACGCCGTCACCATCGTGCTGAACCTCCTCTGCACCACCACCACCGGCGGACACGACGCATCTCCGTTCCCGCCGGGCCACGTTCGCTCACCAGGCATGGAGGTGTTCTGGACACGCCACGACCTGAGCATCATCGACGCCCTCGGCATCGACCACCCGACAACCAAAGCCGTCGCTAATGATCTTCTGCTCCGGACAACCGACGGGTACGCCGCCCGCGAGGTCCTCGCCCACACCGGCTGTCACCGCCTCGCCGGGAACCGTCGGCGGCAACGGCTACTCGCGGTCGTCAACGACTGCGGCCTCGACCGGGGACACATCCCCACTACTGGCCTGACCCGGATCAACCAGCTTCTCGACGCAGCAGAATCAGCCATCCGCCACCCCAGCGATCCGAGCGCACCGCACAGCAGCCTGACGGGAAGCGCAGCCAGGTGATCGACCCAGAATTCAGTGTCGGCGATCATCGTCCGGACCGGACCTCATGGGATTGCCGCACGTGCGGTGCCCCGTTCCCGTGCCCACCGGCGCGGCAAGCGCTCCGGGAAAACCTCGGTTCCATCCCGCTCGCCATGCTCATTCTTTCGTGGACTCACAACGTTCGATGTCATCACTCACAGTGCCCATCTCGCCAGCCTCTCGGTCCGGCGTGTCAGGCCGAAAACACCGCTCCCGGCACAAGTCCCGCGTCGCGTAACCGTCTTTCTCGCCGGAACAACAGTCAGTCGTCGGTGGCGCGTGGAGTTCGTCGGAGGCGTTGCAGAAGTTCACCGACCGCTCGTGTCTCTTCGTGATCTGGGCCGTAAAGAACGACGAAGTCCTCGTACAGCGGAATCAGTTCGGCCTCCGCTTGCTCTCGATCGCCTTCCGCAAGCAGCAACATCGCAATGTTGTGCCGAAGCTCCACCGCGTCAGCAGAGACATCCCCCTCGCGGGCTCGCACGTGATCGAGGACGTGGCGGAATTGCCGGATGGCGAGGGTAGTCTCACCGAGTTCGGCCCGGCAGTGTGCTGCTTCCCGTCGGCAGTCGAGCGCGTCACGGCTGGCAGGCCCGGATGTACGGACAAAAGCCTCATATAGCGAGTCAAACTCCGGCAGCGCTGCCCGGAAATCCCCACCAATGATCAGGATTGCCGCTCGGCGCTTACGTAGGGAGAGCACCTGCCGGTTGTCGACGCCCAGCACCTCCGCAGCAGATTCGATGACCTGCTTGAGCGCCTCGGCGGCTTGGGCGAAACGTTCCTCATCGAGTAGTTGGTCTGAGTGCGCGATCGCGTCCTTGATCGCCTCGCGAAGTTCGCCGGGTGGGACGCTGGGAAGCGGAGAAAGCGTCTCAGCATTCTCGGGAACAGTTGTCGGCTGGGGGTCGACCCGGGGTCGCGGTGCATTCGGACGCCGGTACAGGAGCGTGGGATCAGGGACACCGACTGGTGTCCGGTTCGACGCTGGCGGCTCGGCACCTGGCGTAGGAAGGAACGGGAATAGCCGGTCGTAGACGTCATACGCATCGTGAGGGCGTTGCTCAGGTTGCTTTGCGGTGAGATCCAGAACGAGCGACTCGAGGGCGACCGGAATGTCCGCACGGATCTGACGCAAAGGCTGCGGTGGCACGTCCACGTGCTGGCGCATCAACTCGAACTCGCTACTGCCGTCGAACATCACCGCGCCGGCGAGTAGCTCGTGTAACACGCAGCCGAGCGCGTACAGGTCACTCTGAGGGCTGATCTGGCCGCCTTGAATTTGCTCTGGCGGCATGTAGCGGTGGGTACCTATGAGGCTCCCTGTTGCGGTAAGACGGGTGACGTCCGTGCGCAGGATGGCGGCGATCCCGAAGTCGAGGACCTTGACCTCGCCTCCGGCCGAGATCAGGACATTGTCGGGCTTGAGGTCACGATGCACCACCGGGATGGCATGGGCGTGAGAAAGTACGGTGCAGATCTGTGCGGCGATGGCCGCTGCCCAGTCGACGGGCAACGGGCGGGACGGGTTGATGTAGGAGCGCAGCGTGGTGCCGCGTACGTACTCCATGACCAGGTAGAGCCGGTCGAAGGACTGATCGAGGACGGCGTCAAATACTTGGGGGACGCCGTGGTGCTGGATACGTGCAGTGACTCGGGCCTCGCGTCGGAATCTCTTGGCGAGTTCCTCTGCTTGCTGAGGGGAGAAGACCCTGTCGGGGCGGATCAGCTTGACGGCGACCTCGCGGTCGAGGACGCCGTCATAGCCGCGCCACACCTGACCCATACCGCCGGAGTCGATCTCGTCAACCAACTCGTAGCGGCCGGCGATCGGTCCTGGCTGCACCTGCTTACCCCCGTGCGTCAGTGCTACGGATCAGCAGACAGTGTCTCCTGTGGATGTTGCTCCGTCCAGCCTGCTGCCGGACCGGAGGATCATGCCGCGTCGTCGTCGAGGCCCTCCTGGCGGCGAATCATCCGCCAGGCGGCGCTACGGGCGCTGCGATTCAGTGTGCTGCGAAAGTCTTGCTGGGGATCGAAGTATCTGCGTCCCATGTCCGCCATCGTGTCGAAGTGGTCCATCATCTTGTCTTCGAAGACTGGATCGAAAACGTGACCGAAGTTCTCCTCGTCGTCATTGGCTACGGCCGCCAGACGAACCTTCGGGTCTTCGAGCGCCTCGTTGAACGGGGTCACGACATCCTGTTCGGTGAACTCGGTGCCGTACTTCTCGTTGAACCGCTCGATGAGCTCTGACAGCAGCGATTTCTCCGGTTCCTGGGCTCCGCCGCCACCTTCCCCGAAGCCTTTCAGGATGCTCTCGTCCTCGGGAACGAGTTTGATGTCGTGGTCGCCGGTGTGCTCCACCCGCAGATGGCTGAGGTCGACCTCACCGATGTCAACGCCGCCGTCGTCTCGGCGGGGCAGCCGGTTGAGCAGGTGTCGCCCGTACAGGTAAAGGCGTTCCAGCTCGGCATCGGCGTAGGCGACAATCCCGGACAGGAAGCTGTACTTGCGGACGTAGTCGTTAAGGTTGGCGCGGAAGTCTTCAGCGTCGGCGTGGTCCTCTTCGTCGTCGCTGTCGAGCAGGTCGGTGAAGCGGCTCACCGCCGGGTCCAGATGCCGATAGAGCTCGGCGTGCAGCTTCTCCCACTTCGCGGTCCTGCCGGCCGCCTGCTGTTCTGCGGCTAGATAGGCAGTGACGAACTCCTGCATCTCGTCGTCGACGAGCAGCTGCGCGGCCATCACCCTGCTCTGGGCGGTGAACAGCAGGTTGGGGTCCGAGGGCAGGGTGGCGGCTTCCTCGAAGTACGGCAGGAACGCGTCTTTGATGTCGTCGGCCTGGTTGGCGAAGTCCAGCACTGCCAGGTCAGACTGGTCCTTGCCGTCGGTGGTGCGGTTGAGACGGGAAAGCGTCTGCACCGCGGCGATACCGGCCAGCCGCTTGTTGACGTACATCGTGGTAAGCAGCGGCTGGTCGAAGCCGGTCTGATACTTCTCCGCGACCACCAGAATTCGATACTCGGGCTGACTGGCCCCGCCAGATCGGGTCAGCTTGTCGTCGGCCCGGGTATATGCGAATGCCTTCGGCAGTGCTGACTCGGGCAGTCCGCCGTTCTCCTTGGCCTCGGTGGTCTCCTCACCGTCATAGGTCAGAGTGCCGGAGAAAGCCACCAGCACCCCGATCCCGGCGTAACCGCGATCGTCGCGGGCGCGGTCGTCGCGGTAGCGCTTGATCGACCGGGCCATCTGTACGGCGCTGTGCCGCGACGCGGTGACCACCATCGACTTGGCCCGGCCCCCGAGCCGCCCCGCAGTGTGGGCACGGAAATGCTCGACGATGATCTGCGCGTGCTGCGCGACGGTGGAATCGTGGGTCAGCGCGTACCGGGCCAACAGCGGGTTCGCCTTTGCCGGGTCCACCTTCCGCTCGTCGGGGTTCTCGTTGACCAGATGCCAGTAGGTGTTGTATGTGACGTAGTTGCGCAGCGGGTCGAGGATGAAACCCTCTTCGATGGCCTGCCGCATCGAGTAGGTGTGAAACGGGTGATACTGCTGGTCGTCGCCGAGCGTTCCGAAGTCCTCCAGCGTCTTGGCCTTCGGGGTCGCGGTGAACGCGAAATAGGACAGATTCGCGGCTCGCTGTCGCCTACGCGCTTTTGCCTTCAGCTGTGTCTCGACGTCGGGGGCCGGGGCGCTGGTGGCACCCGGGTCCTCAGAGTCGGCGTCCAGGCCGAGATCGCGCAGGACCGCTCGGACCGAGGCTGCGGCGTCGCCGGACTGCGACGAGTGCGCCTCGTCCACCACGATCGCGAAACGGCGACCTTGGATCTCGGTCGGGTTGCGCCGTAGATAGTCCTCCAGCGCGGGGAAGGTGTGCAGCGTGACCGTGACGATCTTCCCGCTCTCCTGCGAGAGCACCTTGGCGAGCTGCTCGGACTTCGACCCGTGCTGGTCGTCGATCCGCACAACCAAGCCGGCCGTCTGCTCGAAACTGCCGACCGTCTCGCGCAGCTGACTGTCCAGGTTGCGCCGATCGGTGATGATCAGAACCTTGTCGAACACCGCCTCACCGGGCTTCAACCCGTTTGCCAGCGCGTCCGAATCCAGCTCGGCCGCGTCGGTAGAGGTGTGCAGCGACGACAGCCGATGCGCCAGCCACGCGATCGTGTTCGACTTGCCGGAACCCGCCGAAGCCATCACCAGGTAGTTGTGTCCGGCACCGTGGCGGGCCGCGTGCGCCGTCAGCTTCTTGACGACGTCCCACTGATGGAACCGGGGGAAGATCAAATTCTTGCGGGTACGCCCGTCCGAGCCCTTCACCTTGTGCAGGTGCACAAACCGTTCCAGCAGGTCAAGCCAGTTGTCTCGCTGCCAGACTTGCTCCCACAGGTACGAGGTGGCGTATTTGCCGAACTCGGTTGCCAACGGGTTACCCTTCCCGCCCGGCCGGCCCGGACCTGCCGACCCCATGTTGAAGGGCAGAAATCGGGTCGCCTTCCCCCGCAGTTGCGTGGTCACGAACACCAGATCCGGATCCACTGCGAAGTTCGCCACCACCCGACGCGTGAAGATCAGCTCGGTAGGGTCTCGCTCGAACTTGTACTGCTGCTTGGCGTCCTCGACGCCTGACCCGGTCAGCGGGTTCTTTAGCTCCGCTGTGGCGACCGGGATCCCGTTAAGAAACAGTGCCAGGTCGAGGCGGTGGCCCTTGTCGGCCTGCTTGGTCGCGTACGCCAGCTCGCGTACGACACTGAGCCGGTTCTTCCGATAGTCACCCAGCACAGCTTCGGACTCCACCAACGAGGGTTTGAAGTACGCGACCCGGATCCGCACCCCGCGGTCCTTCACGCCTTTACGCAATACTTCGAGAAGCCCGTCCGAGGTGATGGCTTGGTCGAGCCGCTTGACGAAGCCCTGCTGCGCGCCATCTCGGTCGCCGCCGTAGAACGCGACCAAGTCCTCCCATTCGGCAGCCTGGGTAGCCCCGATGAACTCGAACAGCCGCCCAGTGTCGAACCCGACGTCGGCTCGGTAGTCTGAATTGTTTCCGACCTCCCACTTCGCAGCGGATAGAGAGGCGACAATCGCGTCACCGAACGCAGATTCGTGATGGATGGGACTCATGGCCTGTCAGTCCTCGATTCCCCGCCCGCTGGCGGTAGACACGTCGATCTGGCCGGTTACTGCGGCAGTGATCAGCGCCTGTCGGCGTTCCGATAGTAATGCAAGTTGCCTTTCGATCTTTTCCCGAAGAGACCGAGTGCCCAGATTTTCGGACTCTACTCGAGCTACCACCCTGCGTTGCTCGTCAAGGTCGGCCGGCGGAATTGGCCAGCTCTTTACCTCTTCGAAGCGGATATTGGCCATGGATTGCGAGGCACCATTGGAGGTTGCTCCGCAAAGTGATCGTACGCGGCTGCCGCGCGCGATCAAGGCGGCATATCGGGCGTCTAAGGCAGGTGAGAGTCGCACGCGAAATATCTTGTCTGACAGCAAGAGTTTACGCCGCGTTGCGGGAACAGCAGCAGTCGAGCCAACCAGTTGCGGGGTATTAGCCCGTGTTATGAGCAGGTCGCCTTCTCTAACCTCGTGGCTGCGGTTAGGGGTCAAATTCTCAGGTAGACGCTTATTCTGTTCAGGGAAGAAATCTCCCGGCCTGAGGGAGCTGACCTTTAGAACGCCCCACTCGTCGTCGTCTGCGGGCGTTGCCTCGCATTGTGGGCTGGAACCCTGGTCCACGCCTTCGATAAACCTTCGGAAGGGAAGGGTGCCATGCTTTGCCAATAGTTCATCAATTACTACATCCAGCAGCACCGAGTCGCGCTCGTCCAAGCCTGCGATGACTTTTCGCTGCAGTTCAGAAAGTCTGTCTAGTCTCGCAGTTTCGGCGTTGAGGAAGTCGATGATGCGACGTTGCTGGTCACGCGAAGGAACGGGGATCGGGACAGCGCCCACTTCATCCTTCGTTACGTGAACCATTCCGATCATGCCGCTCGTCAGTTCCCGTTCGATCCAATATGTTGCGGCCCGAAGGCTCCAATAGAGCCAGTCTTTTTCGCAACTCTGGACTGAAACCTTGAAGATGTGCTGGTTTAGGAAATAGTGGCCGCTTTCGGTCCACCTGAACGGACCGAAAGAAGTTCCCGGATTCCCCGACCAGGCGAAGAGTAAATCTCCGGACCTTACCCTGTATTTATCGTCCAGCGTCAAGGCAGAGTAATTGTACCGGCTGGACCCATTGAGGTTCTCAATCCGAATGATGGGGGTACCGGAATATTGCCAATCTTCTGATTTGAATACGTAGCCGTTATCAAGTGTTGCCAGATACTTGAGAGGGACAACGCTCCAGTGGCCCGGTGGCGAATTTCCGTAAGGGAGGCGATGGGTATTGGAAGTCATTTGGCAACCTCACCAAGCAGCGCCTGGATCTCCAACTCTAAGGCCTTCAATTCGGCGTCGATCTCGGCAAGGGGGCGGGGCGGCTTGTAGGTGTAGAAGTGGCGGGTGAAGGGGATCTCGTAGCCGATCTTGGTTTTCTCGTGGTCGATCCATGCGTCTGGGACGTGTGGCAACACCTCGCGTTGCAGGTATTCCTCGATGTCCTGATCGAGGGGCACGTTTTCGTAGTCACGCAACTCCGGGTCGGGTTCGGGGCTGCCCTTGATCAGCTGCACTTCGCCGTCCGGGTCGCGCACGCCGATGATCTCGCGCATGGCCTTCTGGAACGAGGTGCCGGTGGGCCAGGGCACGCCTGCCTCGGCCATTGTCTTACGCAGGGTGTCCCAGGCTTCGCGTTTCGTCGACCAGGACTGATCGACCAGCGGTTTGAGGGCGGTGGCCAAGGCGTCGGCGTTGGTGACCTTCTGGATGGGCTTTGAGGCGGCCAGTTCGGTCGTGGTCTCCTCGGTGACTTCAAAACGAAGCTTGAGGGGGCGTTCGACGGTGATGCGGCGGTAGCCGAAGTCCTCGTTGGCGAAGACCTTCACCTTGGCGTGCATCGGGTGATCCGCGTTCTGGGCGGCGTCGAGTGCTTCGGCATACAGCTGGGTGATGGTTTTGATTTGTGCCGGCTCCATGAGCTTGCGCTTGTCGCCGAGGGACCTGCGCATCTTGGCGAATTGGTCGCGGGCGTCAAGCAGGACGACCTTGCCGCGGTGACCCTTGGATTTGCGGTTGGTCAAGATCCAGAAGTAGGTGGAGATGCCGGTGTTGTAGAAGAGTTGGTCGGGTAGAGCGACGATGCCTTCGAGCCAGTCATTCTCGAGGATCCACTGCCGGATGCGGGATTCGCCGGACTCGGCGGCGCCGGTGAACAGCGGTGAGCCGTTGAAGACGATGGCGATGCGGCTGCCGCCTTTGCCGTCAGGGGTGACCGGCTTCATCTTGGAGATCATGTGCTGTAGGAAGAGTAGCGAGCCGTCGTTGATTCGGGGCAGGCCGGCGCCGAAGCGGCCGCTCTCGCCGAGCGTCTCGTACTCGTGCTCTACGTCGTCCTTGACCTTCTTCCACTCCACGCCGAACGGCGGATTGGCCAGTAGGTAGTCGAAGGTGGCGTTGCGGTGGCCATCGTCGCTGAAGGAGTTGCCGAACTTGATGTTGTCCGGATCCTGGCCTTTGATCATCATGTCGGAGCGGCAGATCGCCCAGGACTCCGGGTTGAGTTCCTGACCGAAGACGGTGACAGTCGCCGACGAGTTCAGCCGTTTGATGTGCTCCTCGGCGGCCGAGAGCATGCCACCGGTGCCGCAGGCCGGGTCAAGTACCCGGCGCGAGGTGCCGGGGATGCTAAGCGCGTCGTCGTCCGGCGCGATCAACAGGTTGACCATCAGTTCGATGACCTCGCGCGGGGTGAAGTGCTCACCGGCGGTCTCGTTGGATTGTTCGGCGAAACGCCGGATCAGTTCCTCGAAGACGTAGCCCATCTGATGGTTGGAGACGATGACCTTGGGCTGGCCGTCCTCCCCGAGTACCGGCTTGCCGTCCTTGAGTTCGACGGGCCGCAGGTCGAGGTCGGCGAACCGGCCGACCACCTGGAAGAGCAGGTTGGCGTTGTCCAGTCGCCGGATCTGCTGCGGGAAGTCGTACTTGTCCAGGACTTCTTGGGCGTTGTCGGAGAAGGCCCCGATGTAGGCGATCAGGTGTTTCGCTGTCTGGCTGGCGTCCTTCGTGATGTTCTTCAGGGTGTAACCGCTGGTGTTGTAGAAGCTGTGTCCGGAAGCGCGGCGCAGCCACTTGGGGACGTCGAAGTTCTCCTGGCCTTTGAGCCGTTCGTATTCCGACGCGACTTTTTCCCGGGTGGGTTCGAGGACGCACTCGAGGCGGCGCAGCACGGTGAACGGCAGGATGACCTTGCCGTAGTCGGACTGCTTGTAGTCGCCGCGGAGGAGGTCGGCTACCGACCAGGCATGGTTAGCCAGTTCGGTGTGCTTGCTGCTGTTCAACGGGTTCCTTCCGTCTGGACCGGGCCAGGTGTAGGCGTACTGTCGGTGGTGTTCATGTGGCTGTCTCGGGTGGGAGGAGTGCTCCCTCAGTGAGCCCCGCGCTGAGCACGCGGGCAGTTTCGTCGGCGAGCCGGTTCGCGAGGTCGGCGGCGACGCGGATCGTGTGCAGTCGGCGGAACGCCATCGCGTAGCGGTGTTGCTCGGATGTCGGCAGGAGCGGGATCCGCAGACGACGTACGTCGACCCTGACGATGCTTGTGCCGCTTGCCGCGGCGTTGAGGTTTTCCTCAGCAGCAAGAAATCCGGCGAGGAACCACGGGTCGAAGCGGGTGGGATCCGGCCGCAGGAGGTGCAGGTGGCGACCGAGAAGCTGGCCGGCGTCGGCGGTGTCGGCGACGCGGGCGACGCTGCGGCCGTGGTGCAGAAGTTCGGGCAGGATGACGTCGCCCGCCTCGATCTTGATTTCGTCGCCTGCATGGTCTATCGGCCCAGAGGCGGGTCGGCGGGTCAGCACATCCTGAACCGTCAGCGTTCTCGTGGATGATGTTTCAGGGCGCGTGGAGTCGGCTGCTCGTCTGCCGATCGTCGGGGCTCGTACCAAGCTCAGGGCGTCACCGCGTAGTAGGTCAGCAATCGTCGCTTGGCGCCACGTCTGCGGCTCGGCTCCTGCCGGTGGCCAGTTCTGTCCTCCGCTGAGTGCGGTGAGTCCGGCCGCGGCGCGGCGTAGCCGGTCGCGAACCGCATGCGCGGTCGCTGCGAGTTCCTCGGGCTGAGTCGGCGCTGCTGTCACTCGGACGTGACGAGCGGGAGTTAGGTCCACAGCTTCGTTAAGCAGTTCAACAACAGGCACGGTACGTGCGGTGCCGGGAAGTGCGTCGAACGCGTCCGGGCGGAGGTCGTATTCGCGCCAGCTGTCGAGTACGACGGTGCTCAGTCGATGCCAGTCAGTGGCGGCGCGGCGCGTGCCAGTATCCCCGGTGGGGCGGCCGTCGGTTTCGGCGGTGTCGATGAACAGGACGTTCTGTCCCGGGGATGTCGGGTCGCGGTGAAGCAACCAGAGGTGCAGGCTGATGTGCAGCGGGGGTGCCGCACCGACCGGCAGGGCTATCACGGCTCGCAGCGTGCCGCTGCGCAGTAGTTCTGCCCGGATTCGGCGTCCGGCAGCGCGTTCTGCTGTAGCCGGAGGCATGAGCATGATGACAGTCCCGCCTTGCTGGGTGTGGCTTAGGCAATGCTGCAACCAGGCAAGTTCCGATTCACTCTTAGGAGGTAGGGCGAAGATCCATCGTGGATCGTAAGCCAGTTCCTCGTTTCCCCAGTCCCGTTCCCCGTATGGCGGCGCGCACAGGACCGCATCCGCCAGCAGTCCGGGGAAAGCGTCAGCTCGCAGACTGTCGCCGACACGTACGTCGAGCTGGGCCTCTGGCAAGGTCGTTGCGATGGTGATCGCTGCTAACGCGGCTTGCCCGGTGACGACATCCTGGGCGTACAGCTGGGTTGCGCCGCGTTTCCCGGCAGCGACCAAGAGGCCGCCGCTTCCACAGGCGGGGTCGAGAACTCTGGCAGGGTAGGACTTATCCGGAGCGGACAACAGGCTGGCCATCAGTTCGACTAGGGGTGCGGGCGTCGGATAGCTGCCGCCCGCGGTCTCGTCGAGATGCTCTTCGACCAGGATTTCGGCTGCCGGAACAGCGCCGTCCTCGGCGACGCACCGCAGCAGTGTGCGCACCAGATCCGGATATTGAGCAGCAACGGAGACGTCGTCGACCCCCGGGATCTGATCACTGCGGGACTCGATCGCAGCGGTGAGGCCGGCGAGCATCTCCCGGTCGGGGAGTGCGATTAGATTCTTGGACTCTTCAGGACCCAGCAGTCCGGCGGCAAGAGCCGCTGGGAGTAGGCCCAGCGTTGCGCTGTCAGGGGCATCAGAACGTAGCGCGGCTCGTAGGTCGTCTTTTGCGGAGTTCGCTGGTAGCTGCCCTCGGGCCGCCAGCCAGGTTCGTACCGCAGAAAGGTCGTAGGCCGGGCTGGTCTCTGTTCCGCCGACGGGGGCAGGGAAGTCTGGATGCCGACGGCGCCAATTGCTCACCGTGGCGCGCGTTACCCCGGCGAGCCGGGATATCTCGGCGGCGGTGATCAGGGCTAGGTCCGGCATGTGTGGTCCCTCGGTTGGCGCGTGGATCTTCTACCGCTCACCTTACACGACTCCATGAACCTGTAAACGGTTTGACAGCGCTTTCACTGAGGTGCATCATGGGGTTGCTTTCACGGTGAGGCGGCTCGCTGCCCCTCGCGCACCACGGCTCACCGAGGCGGACGCACCGCGACTCCTCCGCCTCGCTCAACGCTCACCGACACCACCCGGCATCGCCGAATCGACGGTCTGGGGGTCACGCCGCGAACAGGGAGACCCATCGCATGAACGAGTCCGCCAACACCCGCCCGCCCGGCCGCCACCGCGAGGGTCGCCCGGCAGACACGACGCGCCCCCGGCGCCGCAAGGCACGCCTTGCCTCCACCTACCGCACCACCCTGTACCGGATGCGCATCGACCCGGACGAGGAGAGCTTGAGGAGTGCCCTCAACCACCGCTACCTGCGCGACAAGGACTTCACCGTCGTGCACACGCAGGTGGCTGGAGTCCCGGCACTGCTGGTCCACGGCAGCGTCCCGCAGCCGGTCGCCGACTGGTGCCCGGTGATCACGGGCTTGACCGGCGCCCCCCTAACCATCAGCCACAGCAGCGCGGGCTGCGCCCTGCTGATGTCCTTCGACGGCCACGTCTATGCACTCACCTACGGCACCCTCGGCCGGTTCGTGCTTGACACCGACCGGATCGACCCCGGATTCGGTATCGCCTTCGCGATCCGGGCGATCGAGCCCGAGCGGATCCGCCGGGTGACCCGCCGGGTTCTGGCCTCCACCGGCCGCGTTGAACGCAGCCTTGTGGCGGGCGGCCAGCCCATCCGCCGCTACGGCATCGAAGGATGGGGCGAGATCGTCGGCCAGTTGTGCGGTGTACTCGCCAACGAGCGGCTGGCCGGCACCCGGGGCGGCACCCGCCCGGTCACCATCGCCGGAGCCGACTCCCTCCAGATCGCTGTCAGCACCGAGCCTGCCGGCCTGCTGAAGGACCTGCGTGAGATCGGCCGGGTCTGCGCGGGCGATTCCCCGTCACCCGACCTCGAATTCATCGCACAGGTCCGCCCTGTACCGCCGGGGGAACGCACGGCTCGGCTCGACGCACTCCTCGACGACCTTCTCGGCGCCGACGAGCACACCGACCTCGGCCTCGCACTGCCCGCCTCCCAGGTGGACCACGAAGCCATGGCCCAGTCCTACCTGGTCAAGGTGCCGTACCGCACGGTCCGCATGATGGATCTCCACCTGGAGGACATCCTCGAACGCACCCGCCAGCGGCCGACCGGACGCCGGTTGGAGGCGCTGAAGATCGGCTCCATCGGCATGTGCGCCGACCCGTCTGGCCGTGAACTGCTCACCCCGCCGGTCTCGGCGCACAAGTGGATCACCGCCGAGATTTCGGTCGACGCAGCCCGCATGATCTACCAGGAGGGCCGGTGGTACGAGATCGGCGCAGAGCACCTCGAACTCCTGCGCGACGAGATCCAGAAGATTCTGACGAAGACCCCGAGCCTCGTCCTGCCCCCGTGGACCGACGACCTCGGCGACGAGGACGCCTACAACAAGATGGTCGCTGCGACTTGCACCGGATACGTCCTGCTCGACAAGCACTTCCTCAAGACCCGGCAGCACCGCCGCGGGCACGGCATCGAAGCATGCGACCTGCTCGGCCCCGACAACGAACTGATCCACGTCAAGCGTGCCGAACGGTCGGCGCCCCTGAGTCATCTGTTCGCCCAGGGCGAGGTCTCTGTCGACGCCCTGATCCACGAGGCCGACGCGCGCCAGCGCCTCGTCACGCAGGTCCACTTCGAACAGCCCGGGCACCCCATCGACACCGACTTCCGCCCACGCAAGGTCATCTATGCCATCGCGCTCGACGCGAAGAAGCCGCTCACCGCCGACACGCTGTTCACGTTCTCGCAGGTCGCTCTCTACCGGGCGGCCCGCCGGCTGCGCCTCGACAACATCGAGGTCGAAGTCGTCGCCATCCCGACCAGCCCCCAGGAAACCCTCCCGCGCCGTCAGGCGGTCGTTGCCTCTCGCAGCGGATCATGATGTTGGCGCACCGCGGCCTTGGCCGGTGCAGAAGCTGCACCGGCCAAGGCCGCGTCTTTCGCGCTGAGGAGTCTTGTACGCGTGCTCACGTCGATTAATGACCTTGCCGGGTAGCGAACGCAGCGCGGCCCGGCAGGTAGTGACTTGGTGATGTCCTGCCGTACCCAAGCGCAGAGCCTTCGGAAAGAGATTCCACATAGCGCGAACCAACAGCCATTCCGATGGCCTTCAGGTTCATTCGAGCACGACGTTGCGTTCCTGTCCGGCCGTCGTGACGATCGCTGCCACGTCTTTGAGGAATCGGTTCTGGTCTGGGGAGGCGCTGACCGTGGGGATAGGTGCGCCGCGGTCGAGAACATCTGAGCTGATCATGCGGGCGCGTATGAACGTAGAGCCTGGACCTCGTTGAGCAAACGCCGCCTGCCAGCCGAGCCGGACGTCGTCCTTCAGCCGTCGGCGGGTGAATTCGATGAGTTCAGTCGTGACGGCGTTGGCCAGGTCGTCGATGATTGCTTGTCGTTCATCTTCGCTGGGAATACCTCCCTCCCAGCGGAGAGGGCGTTGAAGGAGAAGGTAGATTTGACGCTGCAGCTCATACCGCAGGTTAGCAACGGGTTGAAGGTCTTCGTATCCGTCGGCCCAGCCCTCTGCTAGCCGACGGCTGAGCGCCTTAACCCTTGTCCAGTGTGCCTTCGGCGAATCGGTATTGGTCTCCAGGCCGAGCAATCCCCGCCACCTGGCATGGAATTCCTTAGTAGCTTCGGCGACAGCTAGGGAAAGGTTCATCCGGTCGAACACGGGCCTGCTATTTCCGGCATCGACGGCTAGTTCCGGATGGGCTAGCACGGCTAGTAGATTTTCGAATTGCTGGATCGATCGTTGGCCGATCTTGGTGCCAACGGTGGCTTCGAGCGGCGTCTGGATGGCGCCTACGAAGAACCGGGCTCGGTCGAGCCTGCGGCGCAACGCACGTTCGGCCGCCGGGCCTAGGTCTTCCCCAATTGACTTTAGGACGTTTTCGACCGACGCCAGGACATGCTCCTCCCTTGCCTGAAAGCTTGGCAGGTTGGGCCCACGGACTTGATCGAAGTGTGTAAAAACGAGGTGCAGCTTCGCGGCATCTCCAGACACGGCGATGCTCTTGAGGGCGGCGACAGGTGCGGCCTGCATAGGTTGGATGGCATTGTCGACCAGTAGCACAGCGTCGGCCTTTAGTAGTTGCTCGGTGACGTGCGTCGAAAGAGCGGCGGCGGACTTTGGCGTATGTCCGAGTCCCTCGCCGTCGATCAGTACAAGCTTGGCGCTAGGTCCACCCCATGCTGGTGTGAACGGGCCGCTGACTCGGATGCCGTTGACCAAGGGTGTCAACAAGCGCCCGAATAGGGGCGCGTAGTTGCTGGTAAACTGGGCAAGTACCCTTAGGAAATCTCGTCGTTCCGTAGTGGTCCAGGTCCAGCTAAGCGGCCAGCCTTGACGGTTTCGCCGAAGTTCACCGACTGCTACGCTTGTGAAGCGCTTCTCGATTTCGTCGATGAGCGCGTCGACGATTTCGTGGTACTCGTCAGACTCCCGCAAGACGGTGTCGAGATTCTCCTCGATGTACTCAGAGATGACCCGTTCATCAGTCTCGTCCGGTTCCACCTCTTGCCGGATTACGTCTGCGTGTCGCTCGGCTACTACGCGGATTGCCTGTACTGCCCGCTGCACCACTTGCATTGTCGCGGCGAGGTCAACCGCGCCATATTCTGTTGGATCAACATCGTCGGTTTCAGTCTCGTCTTCGTCAACTAGATCATCGGTTTCCTCGTCGACAGAGCGGCCGAGAACATAGCTGAACCGGTAACGCTGACCGACGTGATCAAGGAGTGTTCGGGTCAGAACCCGATCGTTCTTCCCCTTGAGTGCCGATACCGCAGCCGCTGATACGTTTTCTGTTAGATAGTCGATGACCTCATCTCGCGGAACGAAAGTCACCGCCGCGCGAAAAACCGGATCTTCGGTCGGGATCAACTCGGTGTCGGCGACTGTCGTCTTGGCGGTGGAGGTTGACGGGAACCGCTCGCTTCGTTTTCCGGTGCCCAGAATCTGCCGTACAACTGTGGTCTTGCCGGCTCCGGTAGTGCCCAGCAGGAGCACCGTGCGGTAGCCCTGCTCGGCGCCCGGTAGCGGAAGCAGCTGGTCTCTCACTGCGGAGAAGTCGACTTGTGTCGCTTCTAGGCCGTCATAAAAGATGTCGACCACACGCGAGTCGAACCGGGCTGCCGCGCCGACCCGCGCTGCTGGTTCCCATAGGGATGGTGTCCGAAGAATCTCGTTCAACTCGTCAATCAGGGCTGCAGCCTCCACCTCGTCAGCTGTGCCCAGACCTCGACGTACTCGACGGCCCGGCTTGTTGGTGCTTACATCCAGGCGCACTGGATGCCGAAAGATCACCGACCAGGCGTCCCGGCCTTGATTGCGACTCTTCGTCGCCGTGTAGTACCTCACTGCATCCTCCGTTGTTCCCTTGGTGTACCAAAGCAGTGTGCCATCGAAGGAAGTGGGTGCGCAAGGTCTCCCGGTACACCGCAGGAACAACGATGATCGTCATGAGGTCATGAGGCTGCTCCTGGCGGGGCAGCGTCATAGGTTTGTGCTCCATCGGGACGGTGCTGTCAGCCGTGAGAACAGCCTTGGCTCGCGCGGCGAGCGAGAGCGGCGTGATGGATGGATCGGTCAGGACGCGCGTCGGCGGACGGCCGGTAGGGTCACAGTCGGGCCCTGAGCTGCGGGTATGCGGTTCTTATTCTGCCAACTATGGTCCACCAACAGCGTCTGAGCTGGGAAGACGTGAAAACCGAGTGGGCGGTACGCGAACCGTCCGAGCAGTATGTGCCGTGACCTGGGAAGACGCGCGTACCTCAACGGGCGCGAGCGTGCTCGTGCGGTGAAGGCCGGGCTTCTTGAGCGATAGGGCATCGGCGGGATCGGCTACCGCTTGGGTGGGCTCGACTTCCCGAGCACGCGGTCTCTGGGTACGGCGTCCGGTGCTGCTGATGCCGGCGGTCGGCTCGTCGGTGCGGAGCGAGCACCTGACTGAGCTGCCACCAAGCCTTGTACGCGGAAGAGGCGTTCCTAGATCGACCTGACTGTAACGATCTACTCCTTCAACTCGCCCCGCGAGGGAGGTAAGCGAGTGCTGGCAGCACGGCTGCCTGATAGGAGGCGACATGGCAACGCACCATCTGATGTCATCGCTCGGCCTTTGGCGGTCCCGTCCAGGGTTCCGGGCCGTACGAGTCAATGATCTACGACTTGACGATTAAAAGTCCCTAACACGATCTCGGGTTCGTCCAGTTGATCAGTCTGCGCCAGCAGATCAGGACGCAGGCGAGGCCGACGAAGCTGTCGTGGATGTCGAGGCGGCGTTCCCAGCGCACGGCGAGTCGGCGGAACTGGTGTAACAGGGAGAAGGTCTGTTCGACGACATAGCGCAGCTTGCCCAGTCCCTTGATGCCCGGCGTCTTGGGCTTGGGGATGATCGGTTCGGTGCCGCGTTCGCGGCAGGCCTGGCGGAAGGCCTCGCTGCTGTAAGCCTTGTCGGCGAGCAGGACGTCGAAGCGGCGCCGAGGCCGCCCTGGTCGGCCGGCGATCGGTGGGTAGCAGTCGAGCAGGTCGAGGGCGCGGCTGATGTCGGGCACGTTCGCGCCGCTGGTCAACACATAGATCGGGGTGCCGTTGCCGTCGCAGAGTAGGTGATGTTTCGAGCCGGGTTTGCCGCGGTTGACCGGCGACGGACCGGTCCCGGCGCCCCCTTTTTGGCGTCGATGTGACTGCCGTCCATCGCCGCCCGTGTCCAGTCGATCCGGTTCGCCGCGTTCAACCTGCCCAGCAGGATCTGATGGACCTGGTCGAAGACTCTCGCCTCGGTCCAGCGTTCCAGCCGCCGCCAGCAGGTCATGCCCGACCCGAAGCCGAGTTCTTGCGGCAGGTCCTCCCATCCGACGCCGGTGTACAGCACGAACAGGATGCCCTGCAGACAGAGCCGGTCCGGGATCGTCTTGGGCCCCGGTGCCTTCTCCGGCCACGGCGGCAGGACCGGCTCGATCAACTCCCACAACTCGTCATCGACGTTCCACGGCTTACCCACGACCAGCGAACGAGACTGATCTTCACCTCGCAGCGCTGATCGGCATCGATTCAACAGATCGTGTTAGGAGCTTTAAGGCGAACACGGCTGTCAGCCGGTGCGTTGCCGCGTCGGCGTGGCTCGCAGACTCGGCGATCGCGTCGGCCAGGGCGATCCGGGACGAGACGAATGCGGGCCTGGCGGATCGGCGGCGGTGTTCCTGCCGGCGCAGCATCGCGGCCAAGGCCTCACCGCCCCTGTTGAGGCGCCGAGGCTAGGCCCAGCCGCGTTTCGTGACTACGGAGCGCCAATTCCCGTGATCCGGGCCACTAGACGCTCAAGACTCGGGGCGCTGGCCGCCTTTACGAATTTCGAGTCATCCTTGACTTGGGAAACGAGCTCGTTGGTGACGCCAGCGTGCCTCCTCAGGAAGGTGGGCAGAAAGATCTCCTCCTGCCATATCTCCTGAGTGGTGTTCAGGTGTTGTGCAAGCCGGTGGCTGCGACGCTCCAGAGCTGCTTGGACTGCCTCTGAGAGGGCGGTAAGGGAGATTAGGTCCGTTTCGGGATCAGCGTGAAGACTCCGGGCTTTTCTTCGGTGACGAGTTCGCGGGTGACCAGGCGTTTCAGCTTCGCGCGGGCACCTTCGACGTGCTTCGGCAGCGGCTCGATGCCGAGGGCGAGGCAGACGTCCTTGGCGCGCATCCCGGCGCTCGCCTCGCCGAGGACGGCGAGGATCTGCTGGTAGGCGGCGCTGACGATGGTCGGGTCCTCGGCGGTGAACTCCGTCGCGGCCAGATCTCGCAGCGTGGTGCGGGTGGTGGCCAGGTCGGCCAGTGCACGATCGATGCGGGTGAGCTCGGCGGTCAGCAGGCTGATCTGCTCGCGCAGGCGTCCGGCTGTCGCGGCCGCGGTGGTCTCGCGTTCGCCGATCAGGCCGAGAAGGGTGTCGAGGTGCACCGGCTGGCCTTACGCGTTTCGCCAGGTGGGGGTGCTGGTGCCGGTCAACCGGCGGACCATGTTCGCCATCGAGGCCCACAACGTGCGCGACACCGACGAGGCGGGCTTGCTCTCGTACTCGCGCACCAGGCGGCGGTGCAGCATCAAGGTGCCATATACCTGCTCCACGATCCACCGTTTCTTGACCGGCACGAACCCGGGCTTGGTGTCGGATCGTTTGACGACCTGCACGTCGATGCCGGTCACCGCGCCGTACACACCGACGTCCTGCTTGAACCCCGCATCGACCCAGGCCACCGTCACCGTCGGGGTGTGCTGCGCGACCTGGTCGAGCAGCTCGATCCCGATCGCGTTGTCAGTGACGCTCGCGGCGGTGACCACGACCGCGATGATCAGACCGAGGGCGTCCACGGCCAGGCCCCGCTCGCGTCCCGGCACCTTCTTACCCGCGTCTTTGCCCGTCGTCGCGGCCGGGACGTGGTTCGCCGCCCGGATCGACTGAGTGTCGATCGCGACCGCGGACGGGTCCTCGCGGCGGCCGGCCTTCTCCCGCGCCTGGCAACGCAGCAGATCATGAATCGCGGCGTCGGTGCCGTCGTCACGCCACAACGCGAAGTAGTAGAAGGTCACCGGTTTCTGCGGCAGGTCGTGCGGCAGATACGCCCACTGGCAACCGGTCCGGCTCTGGTACAGGATCGCGTTCACGATCTCCCGCAGATCCTGTTCGCCCTGCCGGCCGGCCACCGAGACCCGCTTGGCTCTCCACGCGTCCAGGAAAGGGCCGATCAGCGCCCACTGCTCATCGGTGACGTCACTGGGGTACGGCTTACGCGCGCTCATGCCCGGCTCAACTAGGCAGGCAGCGCTAGTGACGTGACCGATGTTCATCTTTCACGCCATCGAGTGATCACTATCTACCGCGAACCCGCAGAACGATCTCCAAACGGACCCACCGTATAGATCAACCTAAACAGTCCGTGACCGCCCTCTCAATGCCTACCCCGACGTGAGGAAAAGCTTCTCACACCTAATCACCTCGGGCGATGTGCTCGCCAGAATGTTCGACGTCGTCGGCGATGTGTTCGCCGCTGAGCCAAGCCAGATTGCTGGAGACACACGCGAGAGCCTCGCGCCGTCTGGCGTTGCTGATACGCGGCCGGCGGTTCGCCGCCGAACATGGCGTCTAGTCCCCGTCGATTCTTGCTCTGCGTTTGAACTGGGGATCCATCCCGCATCGGAGCCGGAAGCGGACGTGCCACGCCTTCCTCCGTATGTCAGCCGCGACCACGACTCAGAGCTTCGCGCCCAACTGCGACGCGCGGCCGAAAACGGCGGAGGAACCGTCGTGGTGATCGGTGACTCCTCGACGGGCAAGTCTCGGAGTCTCTATGAGGCCTGCCGGCAGGTTCTGGCCGGTTGGCAGATCTTGTTGGCCGAAGACCCGGACGGTATCCGGCAAGCAAGGGCAGCTTCGTCGGAACGCATCGTGATGTGGCTTGATGACACGCGAAGCCCGCGTTTCCTTACGCCAAGCGGGCTGACCGCAGGCGACATCTCGGAATGGACCGGGAGCAGTGCTCAATCCGGGCCAACCATCGTTGTTCACCTGCTGTGGCCAGCTGCGTATCAGGAGATTATGGCTCCGCCTACGGTTTCGCGTTTCGACTCGAGGCCTTCGCCGGACCCCTGGCGCTCCACCTGGGATTGCTTAAGTCTGGCGGTCGAATCTGCCGTTTGGGTCGGCGCCACGCTCACTGAGATCGAAAAGAGGCGTGCCGCGGCCCTCGCTGCGGAAACCGGTGATTCTCGTATTGGGGATGCGCTTCGCGATGGCCACTACGGATTCACGCAGTACCTCGCTGGTGCTCCACAACTGATCGAACACTGGAAGTTCGGCCAGGCCAGCCAACCCTACGGGGCAGCTGTCCTGACCGCGGCGATAGACCTTACCTGCTTGGGAGTACGAGTCCTCAGTTCGGCCCTACTGACCGAAGCGATGGCTACCTATCTGACCGACGAGCAGTTCGTTGAAGCTTCGCCTGGTGCGGCTGAGGATGCGCTGAAATACGCCACGGCAGAGCTGCGAGGTGGTGTGCGGGCACTACGCCCGCGACGCGGACCCCAGTTGGGTGCACATGGCGGCTACAAATTGGACGATTACCTGCAACAGCGCGGCGAGCTCGAACGTCACTACGTTCCCGTGCCGGCGGCTTTGTGGGAGGTCATTGGCATACACGTCACCGACATGGATCTCCTGAGCCGACTGGCGCTAGCCGCCGACGACCGTGGACTCACCGACCATGCCTTTCCACTGTTATCGCGCACCTACATGATCGACGGGAGTGCTCGTGGCGGTTGACGTATGCGCTCATGAAACAAGGCCGTGAGGGCAGTCTCCGCGAACTGGCCGACGAAGGTATCGGGGCAGCTCGTTGGGGGATCGTCTGGCTGATGATCCATCAGGATCGCCTCGACGAACTGATGTCGTGCTGGGGAGACGACGACGTGAGCGAGGATGGATGGTACAATCTCGCCGAAATGCTCTACCAGCGAGGAGCCGAGGCTGTGCTGCGGCAACTCATGGACGCAGGTCATGGTGAGGGCAGGTTCTACCTCGTACGACTGCTGCAAGACCAAGGCCGAGAAGCCGATCTGGCCGACTTGGCGGCAGCTGGTGACCAAGATGCTCAGTGAGTGTTTGAGAGTGCCGTTATCCGGGCGTGGTGAATGTCCGGCGGCTCTGGCGGGTGGCGGGTCGGCCGCGGTCGAGGCGGCGGATCATGGTGTTAATCGCCGCCCAGCGGATCAAGGCCTCGGACACTGCGGGATCACGTTCGTAGTCGCGGGCCAGGCGACGGTGGGCGGTCAGCCAGGCGAGGCTGCGTTCGACCATCCACCGTTTCGGATGGACGACGAAGCCGACCTGATCGGCGGGCTTGCGGACGATCTCGACGGTGGTGTTGAGCGTTGCGGCGGCCCAGTCGACCAGCCGGCCGGCGAAGCCCTGGTCGGCGAATACGTGCCGGATCGGCGAGAACAGATAGGTGCTGAGCAGGGTCGTCTTCGCTCCGTCGCAATCCTGCCGCGACGCTGACATCACGCAGACCACGATCAGCAGGCCGAGGGTGTCGGTGACGATGAACCGCTTGCGGCCGTTGATCTTCTTTCCGGCGTCGTAGCCGCGGGTGTCGCGGCCTACCGTGTCGGCGGCTTTGACTGACTGTGAGTCCATGACGCCGGCCGACGGCTCGGCCTCGCGCCCCTGCTCCACGCGTAGTTGTTCGCGTAGCTCTTCCACGATGCGTTCGGTGACCTGGCGTTTCTCCCACTGCTGGAACTGCCAGTACACCGTCTGCCAGGGCGGGAAATCGACCGGCAACTGACGCCACGAGCAGCCACTGCGGACCACGTACAAGATCGCATCGACCATCGCCCTGCGTGGGTGTTTCGGGATCCGCCCCGGCGACTTGATCAACGGAAGCATCGGCTCCACGATCTCCCACTGCGCATCGGTCAGATCCGACGGATATCGACGCTCACGCTCCATCAGGTCAGCATCGGGCCGCCTCCGCCGAAGCCAGGGACACGCCGGGCGACAGCACTCTCAAACACTCACTCAGATGAAGCTGGCTGACCTGTACGTGCAGCAAGGCAAAGTCGAGGAGGCGATCGAGGAGTACGACGACCTCATCGAGAACGGCTCAGGCGATTATCCAGACGAGGCGTCTCGTTCGCTAGCCGGCCTTCTTGTCGAGACAGGCCGGGGTGAAGAACTCAGAGAGTGGATGGTGCAGGCAGACACCCATGGCTACGGTGTCCCCCGTATGTACTACGCCGAATTCCTGTCGGAAGAAGGCCGCGTCGACGAGCTTCGCGACCTAGCTACAAGTGGCGACAGCTTTCCTGAAGTGATGTGGTTCGCCAAGCTACTCTCCCGGCTGGGCCGAATTGAGGAACTGCGTAAGCTAACGGAGAGAGATCCATCAGCTGCGCGGATGGAATTGTACCGAGCCTTGGCCGAGGCAGGAGCTGTGGAGGAGCTAAAGGCGCTCACCCATCAAAACAAATCCAGGCAGGACGCTCACCAGTGTCTGCTCGAATTGTTAGCACGCCAAGGCCGGGAAGAAGAGATTCGCCGCATGGCGCATGGCGGTGACCACGAGGCGCGGAAGATGCTGATTAGGCTGCTGGCCCGGGAAGGCAGGAACGCCGAGATAGCGGAGATGGCGGCCGCCGGCGACCCGGCAGCCTGTCGGCATCAACGGGACCGACTCAGATGGATACTCGACTAAGGCCACCTTGAAGAGGTCCACTGCATGCGCCGTCCGACAGGTGCAGCGGAACGACCGAGGTCCTGTAGGCGAATGAGCGGAAAGAGCGCCGCGGCGGCGGCGCGCCGCCCGGTTCACGCATCATGTGCGCTTCGGGTCGGAAGCGGGTGCTCGCTGGAGCCCCGAACCTTTCTTGGCTTATCAACGGGAGCCCGCGACCCACCGAATTTGTCATTGCGGGTATTCAAAGGTTCGACCATCCGTGGAAAACCCGAATATGTCGTCCCCACTCCGCGCGGCGGCATCCTCGCCGACGGAGAGCCGCCGACGCCGGTGGTGGTGGTGCTGGACAGCGGGTACAGGCGCAGGCCCATAAACGAGGAACCCGTCCGGGTGAAGTCTTCCCGGACGGGTTCCTCGTGAACTATTTCGGACACGTTAACCCCCACCAGAGTCATCCATTCGAGTGATGATTGTGGTGGGGGTTACCTGTTTTCCCAGTTCAACCGATTCCACGTCGAGCGTGTCCGCACCGCAGACGATGACCAGCCGACGGCTCCGAACGTGATCGAGCAGATCACTTGAATCCGCCAGGAACTGCAACTCTCCGCCATAGCTCGGCCATGTACCCAATGCGCGTCCATGCGCCGCCCGCACACCGCGCAAATCACCAGCCCGGTCAGCAGATACGTGCGGGCGCCTTGGTCCTTCGGCACGGGGATCGCGGTGACCTGTTGCACGGCCAGAAAGTCGGCCTCACTGACCAGAGCGGGATGCGCCGGCCGCTCGGAGATCACCCACTCGCTCCGCGGACTCCACACCCGGGAGATCCCCAGGCTGGTGCTCTTGTCCCCGGGGATCGTCTCGTGCCGGTCGGTGCGCTGCCGGTTCCACACCTGCCGCCCCGTGTACCGCGGGTTCGCCAGGATCTCCGCCACCGTCCGCAACGTCCACTCCGTACCCGAACGATGCCTGTTCCGGTCGGGATCATAAGCAGACGGCGACGGCACCTGCCGCTCGTTCAGCGCCCTCGCGATCCCCGCAGTACTATCCCCGGCCAGCCGCCGGGCGAAGATCCACCGCACGTGTGGCGCAGTGACCGGATCAGGATCTAGCCGGTGCAGCCGACGGCCCCACCGCGCATGGATCCGGTTCGGATGCGGACCCGCGTCCACCAGCCGGTAACCGTACGGCGGCCGCCCACCGAGATGCCGGCCCTGCTCCCGCAACTGTGTCCGCATCGCCCGGGTGGTCCGCCGACGGGCCCGCAACACCTCCCGCTCCGACTGATGCCCCAGCAGCAGGAACAACGCCCGATGCGTCGGATCGTCCAGGTCCACCGGACCGCCGAACTCCGGCAGCCACACCGTCACCCCCTGCGCGTGCAGATACGGGATCACCTGTAACGCCTGCCGGCCGGCGAACGCCCGCTCATACTCACCGATCACCACCGCGTCGAACCGGCGATCCGGGCTCCCCGCCTCAGCGAGCAACTCCGCAGCGGCGGGCCGGTCATGCCAGGACAGGCTGCGCGAATAGCCGACATCGAAGAACTCGACCCCGATACGACCAAGACCATGCGTCATGAACTCCGCGATCTCGAACTGCCACCGCCGCGACGACACCGGATCCTGGTAGCCCTCGGTCGAGATCCGCCCGTAGAACGCGAACCTCACCTCCCCCACCGTCTGACTGGACGGCCGACCACGCACCCGCGACGGACCAGATGATCCGTCCACCCAGACCGTGAACAAGTCATCAGGAGTCGTGTCGGCGGCTGTCATCAACGACGGGAGCATCAGAATCACCAGAAGACCGAGAACGGTAGGTGTCTTCATGTCGATGCCCTGGCCTCGCCACAACCATCGAGTCATCGATGAATATCACCCGGATGAGTGACGCGAGATTGATACGGGCGCCCGCGACACCGGAGGCGCTCCCGGCAGACAGGGTTGAAGGCTGTCCCGAGGTAGCCAGCGCGGCGCAAAGAATCACCAGTTCAGGGGCACACAGCTTGAAGACCGGCGGCGAATAGGCCATCGAACTCAGCGAGCCGTAACGGCTGTTCGGCGGTGGGCAGGGTGCACGCTTGCGGCACCCACCCGGGGGTCGTGGTGGTCATGCAACGACGGTAAGCCTGTACCCGGGTATCGACTGCGAGCCTTCCAGCACGACGCGCCGAGATTTCCGAACGACGTCCCCTACCTGCTCGGCGGCGGGTCCGGCTGAGAGTCCGTGCCGGAGGTGGGCGGGCAGCAGCAGGCGAGGTAGCCCTGGAGGTCGGCGAGGCGGGCGCCGATGGTGGCCGGGTCGGCGCGGTAACGCACCAGTTTGCCGTCGCGGGTGGAGGTGACCAGGCCGCCTCGCCGCAGAACGGCCAACTGTTCGCTGGTGGTGGACTGGCCGAGTCCGCAGCAGCTGGCGACTTCACCCACGGTGAGTTCGCGGCCGTCGGCGAACAGCAGCAGGATCTGTTGACGCGTCTCGCTGGCGAGGGCCTTGAGGAAGTCCTGCACGGGCACGTCGAGGGGTGCGGTGTGCGTGGTCATCGGTTACCAGTGTCCCTCACAACTTCATTTCGGCTTTTCCCGATGTGACGATACATTACTGGCATGACTTCCGCCGACCTCGTCGTCATCGGCGCCGGCCAATCCGGCCTGGCCACCGCGTACGCTGCCGCTCGCCGCGGCTTGAAGCCTCTGGTCCTGGATGCCTCGTCCGGGCCCGGGGGTTCGTGGCCGTCGTACTACGACAGCCTGACCCTGTTCTCCCCGGCCCGGTTCTCCGCGTTGCCCGGCCGGATGTTCCCCGGAGACCCGGATCGGTATCCGCACCGCGACGAGGTCGTGGACTACCTGGCCGCGTACACCGCCTCGTTCGACGCGGACGTGTGGTTCGGCAGCCGTGTCGAGCAGGTGACCGCTGACGGGAACGGCTTCACCGTCGCGGTCACCGGCGGCGCACCGGTACGAGCACCGGCGGTGGTGGCGGCCAGCGGCGGTTTCGGCGCCCCGTACCGGGCGGAATTGCCGGGCCTGGAGGTATTCCCCGGAACGGTGCTGCATTCCGGGGAGTACCGCAACGCCGACGCTTTCGCCGGCGCCCGGATCCTGGTCGTGGGCGGGGGCAACTCGGCAGTGCAGATCGCCGTGGAACTCGCGGCGGTCGCATCGGTGACCCTCACGACCCGGGGACCGCTGCGGTTCCAGCGGCAGCACATCCTCGGCCGGGACTTCCACTGGTGGCTCGCCCGGACCGGCCTGGACACGTCTCGGTGGGGGCCACGGCTCATCCCGGGTTCGGTGTCGGTGATCGACGACGGCCGGTACCGGGCGGCCATCGCCGCGGGCCGGCCGGACCACCAGCCGTTGTTCGACCGTCTGGACGGCGATCGAGTGATGTGGGCCGACGGCACCTCCGAACGGGTCGATGTGGTGCTGCTGGCAACCGGTTACCGGCCGAACCTGCCGTACCTCGCCGGAACCGGCGCCCTCGACAGTGACGGTCGCCCCCTGCACGCCGGTGGGCTGTCGACGACGGTGCCGGGGCTCGGGTTCGTAGGGCTGGAGCGGCAGCGCAGTTTCGCCTCGGCCACGCTGCGGGGCGCCGGCCGAGATGCCGCCTTCGTACTGGACGGGCTGCTGCGCCGCTCGGGCCGGCATGTGGCGGCAGCGCGGTGAGCATGGCGGTGGTCGCGGTGCTGCTGGTCGCGTCGATGCCGGCGGTCGGCACGGACACGGACGTACGGCAGGTTGCGATCGCCGCTCAGCCCGCCGACCGAAAGGAGTCAATCGAGCCGGACCCGGCCGGCACATCGAGAATCCACGGCTACGGCGCCGGGACGCGCAGACCGCCGAAGGTCGTCGCATCGAACAGTAGAAGCCAACCGGCCACCCCCTCCCGTCCCGTTCGGACCGCAAAGAAGCAGCCCACACAGACGGAGCTGGTACCACCGTCTCCGCATCCGGCTGGGCAGTGTTGGGCATGCTGATCAGCGGAGTGAGGAGGTGCCGGGAGTGCCAGAATCGTTCGATGTAGTGGTAGCCGGGGGTGGGCAGGGCGGACTGGCCGCGGGCTACTACCTGCGCCGTGCCGGTCTGGATTTCGTGATCCTCGATGCCCAGTCGCAGCCGGGCGGCGCGTGGCGGCACGGCTGGGATTCGTTGCGGTTGTTCTCCCCCGCAGAGCACAGCCCGCTGCCGGGATGGGGATGCCCCGCCAGGAGGGCGAGGACTTCCCGACCGCCGGGCACGTCGTCGACTACCTGCGCGCTTACGAGCAGCGGTACGACCTTCCGATACGCCGGCCGGTCCGGGTACATGAGGTGCGGCCGGACGGGAGACGTCTGGCGGTGCAGACCGATGCCGGGACCTACCTGGCTCGGTACGTCATCTCGGCCACCGGCACCTGGGAGTGCCCGTACGTGCCCGACATCGCGGGCCGCGCCGAGTTCACCGGCCGGCAGTTGCACACGGTCGACTACACCTCGCCCGAAAAGTTCCGGGGTCGGCGTGTCGTCATCGTCGGTGCGGGCAACTCGGCGGCGCAGATCCTGGCCGAGGTGTCGCGGGTCGCCGAGGTGACTTGGGTCAGCCTGCGCCCGCCGCGGCTCATGCCCGACGACGTCGACGGTCGGGTGCTGTTCGGCGTGGCCACCCGTGCCGCCGCCGGTGGTGTCAACGGCGGCGTCAGCGATCTCGGCGACATCGTGATGGTGCCCAGCGTCCGCAACGCACGCGAGCGCGGGGTTCTGCACGCCTGTCCGATGTTCGAGCGGCTGTCCGCGCACGGCATGTATTGGGCGGACGGCACGCAACAGTCCTGCGATGCCGTCCTCTGGTGCACCGGGTTCCGGCCGAACCTCGCCCACCTCATGGCGCTGTTGCCGGCCGCGCACCAGGGGACGGTGGCTACCGAGGGGACCCGATCGGTGGACGAACCCCGCCTGTACCTGCTGGGGTACGGCGATTGGACCGGTCCCGCGTCCGCCACTCTGGTCGGCGCCGGCCGCACGGCAAAGGCCACGGTCGCCGATATCGCCGCCCAGCTCAGCGAATAGCGGCGGGACCGCGACTGGCGGAAACAGGCTGCCCGAGGTCGCCCGACGATGCCAACGAATGGACACCTGAAAAAGCGACCAGCAGCGCCGAACCGTAGGGTCACCGGCGTGAACGCGCCGCAGAGCACTCCAGCCCGCCGTCTGCGCGGCTCACTCCCGCTGGCCTTCACCGGCGGCGCCGCCGTCGGGATACTCGGCGGCATGATCGGCCTCGGCGGCGCCGAGTTCCGGCTGCCCCTGCTCATCATGCTGTTCGGGTTCGCCGCGTTGCAGGCCGTCATCGTCAACAAGGCACTGAGCCTGATCGTCGTGCTCACCGCCCTGCCCGCCCGGCTCGTAGCCGTGCCGGTCTCCGCGCTGACGCCGCACTGGGACGTGGTCGTGAACCTGCTCGCGGGCAGCCTCGTCGGCGCCTGGGCCGGCGCGACCTGGGCCACCCGGATGCGGTCGGTCACCCTCTACCGGGTCCTCGCCGTCATGCTCGTGCTCATCGCCGCAGCACTGATCGCCAACCACGTCGGCACCCTGCACCACGTCGCGCTGGCCCCGGCCACGGTCATCGTCTCCGGCGTGGTGGCCGGATTCTTCATCGGCGTGGTCGCCGCCATCATGGGCGTCGCCGGCGGCGAACTGCTGATCCCGACGATCGTGCTGCTGTTCGGCACCGACATCAAGACCGCCGGCAGCCTGTCGCTCGCGGTGTCACTGCCCACCATGCTCGTCGCGTTCGCCCGCTACAGCCGCGACGGCAGCTTCACGGTCCTACGCCGGCACGCCCGTCTCGTCACCGTCCTGGCGCTGGGTTCGGTCACCGGCACCATCGCCGGCGGCATGCTGCTCGGCGTGGTCCCCGAAGCGATCCTGGTCCCCGGTCTGGCCGCTTTGCTCCTGCTGTCATCGATCAAGGTCTGGAAACACTCCACCACCGAATGATCAGCAACCTGCTCACCACGCCCGGACAACAGCCCTCTCGAACACTCACTCAGACATCTGCGGCCAGCCGGCTACAGAAGCTGTATACAGTGCACGGTCCTGCGGTAGCGGCGCTTCGCGACGAGTTCACCGCCCTCAACGCCGTGGCGCGGACCGGCGCCAAGAAGCACCCGGGCACACCTCTCCGACTTGGAACGCATGATCCAGAACGACACCACCACTGGGCCGGTACGCCCGCGTGATCACGGACTTGCCCGCCGTCGTACCGCGGTGTGCGCTCAGGGTCGTTCGGCGGGGCGTGAGCAGGCGGCGATGGCGATCGCGGCGACGGTGCAGCAGCCCGCGATGGCGGCCAGGACCGGGGTGTACGAGTTCGTGGTGGCGTGCAGGGCGGCGGCCGCGAGGGGGGCGCCGGCTTTGGCGAGGGTCATGGGTGCGACCAGGATGCCGGCGAGGGTGGCGTAGCGGCGGGTGTCGTAGCGTTCGGCGAGGATGACAGGTTTGGCGATGGTGGCGACGCCGAAACCGAGCCCGAATCCGACGACCGCCACGATCGTCGTCGTGGCATCGGCGCCGGCGGCCGGGAGCAGCAACGCCGCGACGGCCTGGATCGCGAAGACGACCGCGGTGATCGTGGTGGTGCGATAGCGGCGTTGCAGCCCTGTGGTGATCAGTCGCCCGGCGACCGAGAGGACGCCGAGCAGCCCGGCGATAGTGGCGGCGAAAGCGGGCGGGTGTCCCCAGGCGATGAGAGCGGCGATCAGGAGCACGGTGTAGGCGCTGATCGCGGCGGTGTGGGCGGTGAACCCGGCGGCCAGCAGCCAGAAGCCGCGGTCGGCCAGCGCGGCCCGGGTCGCCCGGACCCCGGAGTCACCCTCGCGCACGGCAGCATGCGGTCCTTGCTGCGGTGGGCTGCGGACGGCGATGGCGTGCAGGGGCGCGGTGAGGGCGTGGATGGCGGCGAGGATCAGCAGAGTGCTGCGCCAGCCGTGCTGGTCGACGAGCCAGCCGGTCAGGGGCAGGAAGATGGTGCTGGCGAACCCGGCGACCACGGTGAGCGCCAGCAGCGCTGACGATCGCTGCTGCGGTTGGTGCCAGGCGATGATCACGGCGAACGCCGCTTCGTAGAGGCTGGCAGCGCCGGCCGCGCCGATGCCGATCTGCACCGCGTACAGCTGCCACAGCTGGTCGACCTGCGACCATGCCACCAGCAGCACCGTGCCGAGCAGGGAGCCGAAGGTCATGAGGGCGCGGCCGCCGCGCCGGTCCAGCAGGCGCCCGACAGGGACGGCAAGCACCGCGGACGCGAGCACCGAAGCAGTGAACGCGCCGGTCACCGCAGTGGTGGACGTGTGCAGCTCAGTGGCGATCGGGACGAGCAGGACGGCGAAGGCGTAGTAGAGGGCGCCGTACCCGATCGTCTGACTGATCGCCAGCGCGGCCAAAAGCGGCCGATTGCCGGGCGGTGACGGGTGATGCCCGCCGGTCACGCCGGCGGGCATCGAGGTGCTCGAGGTGGACGGGTTCACGCGCAGCAGCTGCCACCGGCGGACGGGGTGAGGCTGATCAGCCCGGTCACGGTGGGCAGGGCACCCGGCTGTTCGGTGAGTGCGGCGATCTGCAGGGCGGTCTCGTGGTCCAGGCCGATCTCGTCGGCCGCGGCACGCACCGCGTCGCTGGTGCTGGCCGCGCCGGGCAGCAGCGCCATGGTGGCGGTGGCGAGCTTGACCGGCACGTCGGGGGCGAGGCCGAAGCGGGCGGCGATCTCGCGGGCGGCGTTCTCCGCGCCGAGGTTCGAGCTGCACACCCCCGTCTCGGGCAGGTCCAGCTGTACGTCGTCGGCGGCGTCGAAGTCCCCGGCCAGCGCGGCGGCGATCGAGCGGACCTGCTCGAAGCCGGTGGCCATCAGGAACGTCGGCGCCCGGCCGTAGGACTTCATGCCGACGGCGTAGTAGTTCGGCTCCGGCTGGCCGAGCTCGCGGTAGCCGTGCGGGGCGACCGAGCCGCAGGAGTGCTCGTTGGGGTCGATCAGGTCGGCCAGGGCGCGGGTGCAGCCCAGGATCGGGTCGAGGTCGAGGCGCAGCTCGGTGGCGAAAGAGTGGTCGGGCCGGAACCCGGTCGCCGACACCACCCGGTCGCCGGTGATCGTGCGCCCGTCGGCGGCCGCCAGCTCAATGCCGGTGTCGGTGCGGCGCACGCTGTGCACACCGAACCCGGTGACGAGGGTGATCTTGCCGGTGTCGACGAGAGCGCGCAGGCCGGAGCCGAGCGCGCCGCGGGCGGGCAGCTCGTCGGCGTCCTCACCACCGAACGCCCGCTGGGCGGAGCCGCCGCGTACCGCCCAGGTGATGCGGGTGCCGGGCGCTTCCTCGGCGAGACGGGCCAGGTCGAGCAGGGTGTTCGCCGCCGAGTGTCCGGACCCGACGACGATGGTGTGCGCTCCGGCGTGGGTGTCGCGGTCGGTGCCGAGCACGTCGGGCAGCGCATGGTTGATCAGATCAGCGGCCTCGGGCTCGCCGTGGGCGGGCAGCCCGTTGACGCCGAGCGGGTTGGGGCTGCGCCAGGTGCCGGAGGCGTCGATGACCGCACTGGCGGTGATCTCGGTGCCGTCGGCGAGACGCACGACGAACGGCAGGTCTACCCGGCCGGCGGTGCGGACCCGGTCGACACCGACGCGGCTCATCGCCACCACTCGGGCGCCGAACCGCAGATGCGGCGCGATGGCGGGCAGCTTGGCCAGCGGCTGCAGATAGTCCTCGACCAGCTGCGCGCCGGTGGGCAGCGCCTCCTCGTCCGGCGCCGCCCACCCTGCGGCGTCGAGCAGCCGGCGGGCCGCGGAGTCGATGTTGTACCGCCACGGGCTGAACAGGCTCACGTGCGCCCACTGGCGCACCGACGCCGCGGCGCTGTCACCGGCTTCCAGTACCAGGAACGGCACCTGCCGTTCGTGCAGGTGTGCTGCGGCGGCCAGACCGACCGGTCCCGCGCCGATCACCACGATCGGGAGTTCACCCGGCTGGCCGGCGACCACCTCAGCTGGCCGGGTCGTGGGCGTGGGCAGCACCTCGACGGCGCCGGCCGTGGCCGCCGGAGCACAGCAGCCCTGCTCCTGCGGCGCGGTCGGCTCGGCCGGTCCGCAGCAGCCGGCCCCCTCGGCGACCGCGTCCGCCTTGGCCTCGGGAGCACAGCACGCGTCCGCGGCGGCAGCCGCCTGCGCGGTGCCGCAACAGGGGTCGGCGTCGGCGGCCGGGACGGTGGTCGAAGCGTCGCTGCTCATCGCGGTACTCCTCGTTGAGGTTGAAAGGAAGCGGGAACCGGCGGGCCCGAGACCCACCCTACACAGTTTCGATGTTCCTCGAATCCGATGTTTGTCGAAGCCAACGTTGCACCCGGATTCGAAATCTGTCAACCTCGACTCATGTCGAAGTCACCGATGGTGTCACCCGCCGAGGCGTCAGCGGCCTGCTGCGCTCCCCTGGCGCAGCAGCCGATCCCCGCCCCCGCCGCCGGCGCGCTGGCACAGGCGTTCAAGGCCCTCGGCGATCCGATCCGGCTGCAGCTGATGTCGATGATCGCGTCCGCGCCGGACGGTGAGATCTGCGTCTGCGACCTGACCCCGGCGTTCACGATCTCGGGGACGACCATCTCGCATCACCTGAAGGTGTTGCGCGAAGCCGGGCTGATCGACGGTGAGCGGCGGGCCAGCTGGGTGTACTACCGCGCCCGCCCCGAGTTGATGCGTCAGCTGTCGGCGCTGCTGGCCGTCGGCGAACCCGTCCCCGCCTGACCTTCTCTGCCGCCTGCCGGGGTTGTTCATCCACCGTTCGCTTGCCCCGGAATATCGTCTCAGCGATCATTGAGTCAATGAACGCTGAAACTTCGTCGCTGACGGCGCGGGCCCGAGTGCACGCGGCCCTCGGCGACCCCGCCCGCCTCGCGATCGTCGACGCGCTCACCCTCGGCGACGCATCGCCCGGCGAGATCGCCGCCGATCTCGGCATGCCCACCAACCTGATCGCCCATCACGTCAAGGTCCTGCAAGAGGCCGGTCTGCTGGTGCGGACCCGGTCCGAGGGCGATCGCCGCCGCACCTACCTGCGCCTGGTCCCGGGAGTGTTGTCCTCGCTCACCGCACCACGGCTGGACACTGCGGAGCGGGTGGTGTTCGTCTGCACCCACAACTCCGCCCGATCGCAGCTCGCTGCGGCCCTGTGGCGGGACCGGATCGGCGGACAGGTCGCCTCCGCCGGCACCGTCCCGGCCCAGCGGGTTCATCCCCGCGCGGTCCGGGTGGCCCATGAGCACGGCTTGGCTCTCGACCCGACCGGCACCAACCACGTCGACGACGTGGTGCACGACGGCGATCTGATCATCGCGGTCTGCGACAACGCCCACGAAGACCTCACCGGCGGTATCCGCCCGCGGCTGCACTGGTCCGTGCCCGACCCCGTCCGCGTCGACACCGACGAGGCGTTCGAGGCCGCCTACACCGACCTCGCCGACCGCATCGACCGGATCGCGCCCGTCCTCACCACCGGAGCCGACCATGGCTGACCTGACCCACCCCGACCTACGCGACCTGTCCGTCGACCAGGATCTCGCCCTGCGGACCGCCGCCGTGCGGCTGGCCGGCGAGTTCACCGGCATCTACGGCCCCGAGACGATCGAGTGGTTTCTGCATACCAGCTACGAGCAGTTCGCCACCGCCCACACCGTGCCGAACTACCTGCCCCTGCTCGCCGAACGGTTCACCCGCCAGCGCCTGCAAGCCCTCGCCCGCGTCGAAGGCCACCACCACGACGGCAAACCCGTCGTGGTGTTCCTGTGCACCCACAACGCCGGCCGCTCCCAGATGGCCCTCGGCTTCTTCACCACCCTCGCCGGAGACCACGCGGTCGCCTGGTCCGGCGGCTCCGAACCCGGCACCACCATCAACCCGGCGGCGATCACCGCGATGACCGAACGCGGCATCGACATCACCGGCGAATACCCCAAACCGTGGACAGACGAGATCGTCCGCGCCGCCGACGTCGTCATCACCATGGGATGCGGCGACGCCTGCCCCGTCTTCCCCGGCACCCGCTACGAGAACTGGGACGTCGAAGACCCCGACGGCCTCACGCACGAACAGATCCGCCCCATCCGCGACGACCTCGAACGCCGCATCCACCACCTGCTCGACCAGCTCGCCATCCCCGCACGCTGACCAAACACCGACACGACCCGGAGTCACACCACTCTCATGCACCAGACAACCCTGTGGCGGCGGCTGCTCGCCGAGTTCCTCGGCACCGCGCTGCTGGTCACCGCCGTCGTCGGCTCCGGAATCATGGCCGTCGAACTGTCGCCGGACGACGTCGGCCTGCAACTGCTCGAGAACTCGGTCGCCACCGCGTTCGCCCTCGGCGCCCTCATCCTCACCTTCGGACCGATCTCCGGCGCCCACTTCAACCCGGTCGTGTCGGCCGCCGACTGGTTCCTCGGCCGCCGCACCGGCACCGGCCTCACGATCAAAGACCTTGCCGGGTACGCCGTCGCGCAGACCCTCGGGGCCATCGCCGGCTCGATCCTGGCCAACCTCATGTTCGACCTCGCCCCGGTCACCATGTCGGCCAAGGAACGCGCCGCCGTCAACCTGTGGCTCGGCGAGATCGTCGCCGTCGCCGGCCTGCTCCTGCTGATCTTCGCCCTCGGCCGCTCCGGCCGGGCCTCGGCCGCCCCCGCCGCTGTCGGGGCGTACATCGGCGCCGCCTACTGGTTCACCAGCAGCACCAGCTTCGCCAACCCGTCGGTCACCATCGGCCGCGCCTTCACCGACACCTTCGCCGGTATCGCCCCTGCCTCCGTCCCCGGCTTCGTCGTAGCTCAGCTCGTCGGTCTGCTGATCGGGGTGGGACTAGTGCTGGCGCTCTACCCGCACGCCGGCGAGAACGCCGATGCCGTCGTCGTCCCGCACGACGCCGACCCGGCCACCCGCGCATGAGCACCGACATCCCCGCCCTGCTGGCGGCCACCACTGCCAAGCTGACCGCCCAATTCGACGGCGCGCACCCCCACGACACCGTGGCCCGCCTGGTCAGCGACTCCTACGTCGCCCTGCACCGCACCGCCTTCGCCGACCCGAGGCTTCCGAAACTGGCAGAACGGTTCGCCACCGACCGGCTCACCGCCCTCGCCCCGGCCGACAGCACGCCCTCGGTGCTGTTCATCTGCATCCACAACGCCGGCCGCTCCCAGATGGGCGCCGCCCTGATGCGCCACCACGCCCAGGGCGCGGTCCAAGTGCACTCCGCCGGATCCCAGCCCGCCGCGACGGTGTCGAAGTCCGCCGCGGCCGTACTGGCCGACCTCGGCCTCACCCTCGACGACGCCTACTCCAAACCGATCACCGCCGAAATCCTGGCGGCTGTCGACGTGGTCGTCATCGCGGGCGGCAGCGAAGCCGTACCGCGCCTGCCCGGACCCCGCTACGAGATCTGGGACCTGCCTCACCCGCCCGGTAACGATCTCGACGGCCTCCGCGCCATTCGCGACGATATCGACACCCGCGTCCAGGCCCTGTGCGCGGAGCTGAACGGATGAGCGCCAGTCCTTCCCCGGTACGGGTGATCGCGATGACCGCCGAACACACGGAACAGGTGCTGGCCATCTACAGCGCCGGGATCGCCACCGGCAACGCCACCTTCGAGACCACCGCACCCACCTGGGACACCTTCGACGCCGCCCGGCTCGCTGAGCATCGCTACGTCGCCGTCGACGCGGACGGCACCGTCACCGGCTGGATCGCCTGCTCGGCGTCTCCACCCGAGCCGTGTACGCCGGCGTCGTCGAACACTCCGTCTACGTCCATCCCGACCACGGCGGTCAGGGAATCGGCCGTACCCTGCTGCGCACGGTGATCTCCTCCACCGAGGCCGCCGGGATCTGGACCATCCAGACCGGCATCTTCCCGGAGAACACCGCCAGCCTCGCCCTGCACACCCGATGCGGGTTCCGCGTCATCGGCACCCGCGAACGCATCGCCCGCCACCACGGCCGCTGGCGTGACGTCATCCTGCTCGAACGCCGCAGCCCCACCGTCAGCTGACACCCCTTGCACCACGAAAGAGAGATCCAATCATGAGTGACACCAAGCCCACCGTCCTGTTCGTCTGCGTCCACAACGCCGGCCGCTCCCAGATGGCCGCCGGCTGGCTGCGCCACCTCGCCGGCGATCGTGTCGAGGTCCGTTCCGCCGGCTCCGAGCCCGCCGACCAGATCAACCCGGCCGCCGTCGAGGCGATGAAGGAAGTCGGCATCGACATCACCGACCAGACCCCCACCAAGCTCACCTGGGACGCCGCCAAGGAATCCGACGCCATCATCACCATGGGCTGCGGCGACGCCTGCCCCGTCTTCCCCGGCAAACGCTACGAGGACTGGAAACTCGAAGACCCCGCCGGCAAGGGCGTCGACTCGGTCCGCCCGATCCGCGACGAGATCAAGGCCCGCATCGAGGTCCTGCTCGCCGACCTGCTCCCCACCTCCTGATGGAGTCGATCCGCGATCTGATCATCATCGGTTCCGGGCCGTCGGGCTACACCGCGGCGTTGTACGCGGCCCGCGCCAACCTGAAGCCCCTGGTGATCGAGGGTGTGCAGTCCGGTGGCGCCCTGATGACCACCACCGAGGTGGAGAACTTCCCGGGTCACCGGGACGGGATCATGGGCCCCGAGCTGATGGACAACATGCGGGCCCAGGCGGAGAAGTTCGGCGCCGAGTTCCTGACCGACGACGTGACCCGGGTCGAGCTGACCGACAAGCCGACCGAGGCCGGCACCGAGGGTCTCAAGACCGTCTGGGTCGGTGAGCAGCAGTTCTTCGCCCGCGCCATGATCCTGGCGACCGGTTCCGCGTGGCGCCCGATCGGCGTGCCCGGCGAGCAGGAGCTGCTCGGCCACGGTGTCTCCTCGTGTGCCACCTGTGACGGCTTCTTCTTCCGCGGCCAGCACATCCTGGTCGTCGGCGGCGGCGACTCGGCGATGGAGGAGGCGACCTTCCTCACCCGGTTCGCCGAGACCGTGACGATCGTGCACCGCCGCGACAGCTTCCGGGCCAGCAAGGTCATGCAGAAGCGGGCGCTCGACAACGAGAAGATCAAGGTCGAATGGAACACGGTCGTCGAGGAGATCCTCGGCACCGACGGTAAGGTCGTCGGCGCCCGTCTCCGCGACGTCAACACCGGCGAGACCAAGGTTCTCGACGTGACGGGCGTGTTCGTGGCGATCGGCCACGACCCGCGCAGCGAGCTGTTCAAGGGCCAGGTCGAGCTGGACGACGAGGGCTATGTGAAGGTGCAGTCGCCCAGCACCCGCACCAACGTCCCCGGCGTGTTCGCCGCCGGCGACCTGGTCGACCACACCTACCGGCAAGCCATCACCGCCTCCGGCACCGGCTGTGCCGCGGCGCTCGACGCCGAACGCTTCATCGCCTCATTCCGCGAGTCCTGACCGGCCACGATACCCATTGACCCACGATCTGTCGCCGTCAGCTAGCTGACGGCGACAGATCGTGGGTCAGACGGCCAGCCGGTGGAGCACGACGGTGACGGTCAGGATCCGTGCCGCGCGGACCATGGCGTCGATCCACATCGAAGGGCCGTCAGGTACAGAGCAGGTGTTGCGGCCGACCATCGCGGCGCCGACGACGATCGCCAGAGCGGCCGCCACTAAAGCATGGTGCGGACCGCTTTCGGGCAACCACCGCATCAGCGAGCCCGTGGTCGCAACGGCCTGCACTGCCACCAGACTGCAATCGCAATCAACGGCAACGCGGGGAGACGGTCGCGGTCTCCGCCGCCCTCCTCGCCGCCACGCTGCGCGACGGCCCGACTGTCCTCGCTAGTGTGCGGCATCATGAGCGTGGAGAATGGCCTGTTCTGGCTTCGTGAAACCCCACAGATCACCGTCCCGGGCCGAATGATCATCGACGGCGACGGGACTACCAGCGTCGAGTTGCTGGGTGGCGTGACGCCGGAGTTCGAGGTCACATCGCACGATCCGGACACCGGTTTGACCACATCCGTGCCGGCACAGGACCCGGCTGATTTCGTCGTTCACGGCATTCTGACAGATAGTCCTCGGGCCGTGTCTTTCCTTGGCTGCTGGACCTCACGGCGTACCACGACCCACACCGCAACGGGATCGCTGGAACAAACAAACCGTGCGGGCCGGACGCATGTTACGCGGTCAACACTTGACTGATGCGGACCGTTTTTCCGGCGTACGCCTACGAGTCGCGGGAATCGATTCATGGGCAGGCTTACCTGGTGCTGTTGTCGCGCGCGGGGAGCACGGGCATCTCGAAGTCGTACTCGAGCCGTTCTCGATAGCCCCGGTTGCGACCCCGTGCGGAGCGGAACTCACCCTCAACGTCCGCAGCGCCTGGAGACAAAGCGACGGGCGGACCACGGTCGAACGGGAAACGTGGGTACAGCTAACACAAATAGATGGGCGCACATACCGCGAAATCGACACCGAGTACATCACCGCCCTCCTCTGCTACCTCAGTTTCGCCATCGGCAAGACCGTCCCAATAACGGCGATCCAGGCGCTGCACGATGGAACCTGGGTCACCGTCATCCATCCCGGCGTTACTGAAGAGCCCGATGGGAGCACCATGGACCGCGGCGTCATCCTGCCCCTAGCCGACACAGGACTGTCAGCCATGAGCGCATTCCTTGACATTTACCGGCAGGTCGGACCTGTAGCTCCCATCACTCGAGACGCCCTGTCGAACCAGCGCAAAGCAACGCTCGACACCCAAGTCCTGGAATTCACGACGGTCGCCGAAGGACTCCACCGGCGCCTCTTCCCACAACAGGAGCGGATGCCAAAGGAAGACGCAAAGCGCATCCGCACCCTGATCGCCGATGCACTCAAAGAAGAAGCCAACCCCCGATACGTCGACATCACCACGGGAACAGTTCTCGGCTTCCTCAACGAGCCCAACTACAAGAGCCGCCTCCAACACCTTTCGAACGAGGCAGCCACAGCCATCCCCGAACTATTCGGAAATCAAAAAGAGTGGGTGAAACGCGTTGCCGAGGCTCGAAATTCCTTCGCGCACCGCACGAGCGGCTTCATCGAAGAAAACCACATCGATGAAATGTACGCGATCAGCGAGTCCTTAAAATGGATGTTCTGGTGCCTACTGCTTCTGCGCTCCGGCGTCACGCCTGAAACCATTCGCGCCCGAATCAGTCAGAATCAGCGCTACCAATTCTTCCTACGGAACGCCCGCCAGACCGTCCGGTCAATCTACGGCGAATAGACGAAGACTCCCATGGCACATCGCACAGAGGCCGACGGACACCTGGCTTCGGCATAAGCGGCCACGGCCAGCTTGAGGTACCGCGGTGAGGGCTCCACAGCCCTCACCGCGGCATCTATCGCCCTCCTACGGCTGCTCCTCTTCGGTCAAGGCGAGTGGATGCGGTCGTCCAGGTCCATCGGCCGCACCTTGAGCAGGCCGCCGCGGCGGCAGGCGGTCTCGATGTGGAACCGGACGATCAACGCATCCAGCTCCGGATCCCTCCCGCCCGTCGCCGCGGCCGCGACGAGCTCGCCGAGCCGTTCGTCGGGCAGGGCGATCCGTTGCGAGGTCGGACGTCGTGGCTTGGACACCTTCTTCGCCGGGTCGTCGGCGTCGGCGATCAGCCGGTCCGCGACCGCCCGCCGATACACGCACCGCAACGCGGCGATCAGATGCTCTCCGGAGCCGGTGCCGCCCCGGAAGTTGCGGCGTTGCACCGCGTTGGCCTGGAACTGGCGCATCAGCGTCTCGACCTCGGTCGGGGTGACCTCGTCCAACCGGCGGTCACCCCACCGGTCCACGATCTTGCGCAGATAGTTGCCATACGTGCGCGCTGCTCCGGCGCCGATCGCGGCCAGGACGACGGGCACGTATTCGGCGAACGTCGGCACATGCCTGCGCACGCCTGGTGCCTGGAGCAGGTCGTCGGTGGTGATGCCCATCTGCTCGAGCATCATCCGTGCCGCTTCGAGGACCTCGGGTTTGACCCGGCTGGCGGTCATAGTTCACCGCCCAGCACGGCGGTGTGGACCGGCATCGACCAGCGGTCCAGGTGCACCATCGGATGCACCACCAGCCGACGGGGCTCGATCAGCGCGGCCAGCAGCACCCGCTCCCGCAGACCGATCGCCACCGCCCGCCGCAGACCCGCGGGAAGGCGAAGACAGCCACGCCCACACACCGCCTGCCCGCCGGCCTCGTCAGCGTCGACCACGATCACGCCGTGCGCGACCGAGAACGCGACCCGCTGCCCTGGCTCCCACCCAAGTGCGGCCATGACCCGTACGTCGGAGATCCGGCCCTTGTCGTCCAGGGCGCACATGCCGAAGACAGCATCCCGGCGCGGAGGGGGCGGCGCGTCGGGAAGAGGCAACGGTTTACGGCTCACCGAAGCCCGGCGGACAGTCTCCCGGCGATGGCCTTCGCGGTCGCCGGTCTTCATCGAAGGCACCAGCGCCGGCAGCGGAATGCCCCTCACCACAGCCGCCACCCGCCCGAGTGACTGCGCAAGCAGAGCTGCGGGTCTACAGTCAGTAGTAGGAGAACTGCTCCGACAACTCCACAGCCAGGGGCTTCACCAACCCGGCAGGCGGTAGTTCGGCCTTCGGTGGACAGGCGATGAGCCTGAACCCGGGGTGGCGAAAATGCCGCAGCACGGTGTTCAGGCGCACTCGTTGACCAGATGTCCGAATGTGTAAAGAATGCCGCATTTAGGGGGAATTGTCCCCCCTCGGACACACATTAAGCACACGGCCGAAGTCGTCACTGACGACCTCGGCCTTCAGTGTTTCTAGGCCCGGTTGGTAGGTCATCCGCAGGCCGATGCGGCTGTACAGCTCCGCCTTGTCGCGCGGGTCGGCGTCGCGCAGGACAGTGAGCAGGCTGCCGAGGCCGTCGACTATCGCCGTGATCTGTCCCTCGTTAAGCCGCTGCGGCGGGACCGCGCTCAGGCGCAGAGCGGCGGTCGCGTTGTCTCGTTCGGTGGAGGTCTCGCTGATCCAGGATGCGATGAGCACCGGGTCGCCGCCCGCGTCGAGAGCGGCCCGGTAGCGCTTGATCTTGGTGTCGCAGTCCTCGATCCTCTGCCGCAGGCGGCGGGTCTGGTCAGCGCCTTGGTGCCGGGCGAGTTCGGCGCGGTAGTGGGCGTCGGCGAGTCCGCGCAGGGTGGCGGTGAGCGTGTCACCGGCGAGTTCGTCCCGCAGGAACCGGTCGACAGGTTGGGTGATCGTGTCTTCGCGGAGGTAGAGCACGGGCGGGTGGGCGATATCGTGTTGGCGGACGAAGTCGCGGGATGCCTTACAGCGGTAGTAGAGGCGGCCGTGGTTGGGGTTGCCGGCCATGTTGCGTCCGCAGAGGGCCGCACTCGGTGAGTCCTCGGAAGAGGTAGGGGCGGACGCTGCGAGGTGGTGCCCGGCCTACCTCGCCGTTGGTGCCACGCGTCTTGATGGCGTTCTGTGCCCGCTCGTAGAGATCCGCTGCGATGAGGGGCGCGTGAGATTCGCGCTGGGACCAGATCCACTGGCTCGGGTCGTTCCAGCGTTGCTTGTTCTCGTGGCCGAGCGCGATGTCTTCGACGTCGATCAGGACTTCGTCGGTGCGCTGTTTGTCCCAGACCTGCCAGCCGGTGTAGCGCGGGTTGCGGAGGATGGCGCGGACCGCCGACAGCTCCCAGACCTGGGTCTTGCGGTGGGAGTTGCGTTCGCGGTCGTAGGCGGACGGGCACAGGATGCCGTCCTGGGTCAGGCCACGGGCGATGGTGGTCATGCCACGCCCGGCGGCGTACTCCTCGAAGATGCGCCGAACGACCGGGGCGGTGACGGGGTCCGGTTCGAGCCGGTGGAGGCGTTTGCCTTCGGCGGCTTTGCCGGGGTTGGGGTGTGGGCCGGCGTCGGCGAGGCGGTAGCCGTAGGGCGGTCGTCCGCCGAGGGAGCGGCCTTCGAGTTCGGTCTGTGCCTTCATCGCGGAGTGGACGCGGATCTTGATGCGGTTGCGTTCGCCTTTGCTCATCCCGCCGTAGAGCGCCATCACGAGATCGTGGGCGTCGGAACCGGGGTCGATGGCGCCACCGACCTCGGGCACCCACAGGCCGACGCCGTAGTGCACGAACACCCGTATCCCCCAGGTCATGACCGAACGACGCGCGTATCCGTCCGACCTGTCCGACGCCCGCTGGGCCCTGATCGAGCCGCGCCTGACCGCCTGGCGCCAGGCCCGCACTGACGCCCGCACCGCCCTCGGGATCAAGGGCCGAACCCCCACCCACGACCTACGCGAGATCTTCAATGCAATCCTCTACGTCAACCGCACCGGAATCGCCTGGCGCTACCTGCCCCACGACCCCCCTCCACACGCGACGGTCTACGGCTACTTCGCCTTATGGAGCAAGGAAGGGATCTTCACCGAACTCAACTACCACCTGACCGGACTCGTCCGCGACCACCACGGTCGCGCCGTCGAACCGACCGCGGCGATCATGGACACCCAAAGCGTGAAGACATCCACCAGCGTGCCCACCGAAACCCAAGGCGTCGACGCCGGCAAGAAGATCGTCGGCCGCAAACGCGGCATCATCACCGACACCCTCGGCCTCCTGCTCGCCGTGATCGTCACCGCCGCCAGCGTCAGCGACAACGCGATCGGCAACGACCTGCTGGACCAAGTCGCCATGATCCACCCGTCTCTGACCAAGGCCTGAGTCGATGCCGGACTCAAGGTCAAAACCGTCGAGCACGGCGCCACCCTCGGCATCGACGTCGAGATCGTCACCAAGGACCCGCAGGTCAAAGGGTTCAGCGTGGTCAAGCGCCGCTGGATCGTCGAACGCACGATCGGTTGGCTCATGCAGCACCGCCGCCTCGTACGCGACTACGAAGCCCTGCCCGGCAACTCCGCCATCATGATCACCATCGCCATGATCGACAACCTCGCCCGACGGCTCACCGGCGAAACCACCCCAACCTGGCGATACCCCAAATCACATAACACCACAAAATACGTTAATCAGACGTCTCTCACCGCGTCTTGACACAGAGGGGCGCCTACTTCGGGCTAACCCTGCAACGGCACCGCCACCCAGAACTGGCGTCTCGGCTGACCCGCACCGGTGCCGCGGCTCCCCCGCCGTCCCGGTGTCCTCACAGAATCTCCAGCCCGCCGTCCGGCACGGCGGTCCAGTCGGGAACCGGGACGCCGACCTGGCGGCAGATCTCGGCCACCGCCTCGCCGAAACCCTCCGCGTCCTCGGTGACCTCGAAATACTCGCCGTAGGTGAGATCGACCTCCAGGCAGATCCGGGGTGGTTCCTCGGGCCACCAGTCGACCTTCGTCAGCCGGATCCGGTAGATGTCGTCCCACGGCTGCTCGGTGACGGACGTCCGGCGCGGATACACCTCGTTGCCGAAGACGGAGTACCGGGCCTCCTCGACGACCGTCAGGGTGAAACCGTCCTCAGTGACCTCGATCCGCTGCACCGGCGCATCGTATGCGACAGGCCCCTGCCGGTCAGCCCGGTGTCAGATCGAAGGCCTCCCCACCGCCCAGGGTTTGGACGCCGGCCAGGGACCGGTCCCGGCACTCGGTGAGGAAATCGCTGAGCGGGGACTTCATCCCTCGGTAGTCGTCGTAGTGGATCGGCAGGGTCAGCCGGGGCCGGATCAGGCCGGTCAGGTCGGCGCCCTGCCGGGCGTCCATGGTCAGCAGCAGCCCGAGCAGCCGGGTCCCGCCGAGGTGGATCAGCATCGCGTCGACCTCGCCGCACCGCTCGCGGATCTCGGCGAGGAACGGCCGGAACAGCGTGTCATGTCGAAGTGATCCCCGTGCAGATGCGAGAGCAGGACCAGATCAGGAGCCGGCAGTTCGCGTACGTCATCGCGGGGTCCCGCAGCCGGCGGCTCCACGCGCCGTATCCCAGATACACCCGGCCGCCCGCCGGCCCGAACGCCGGGTCGGTCAGCAGGGTGAACGCGACTGCCCGTAGGCCTCGTCCATCATGACCCACGCCGCCGGCACCCCGGCGGCGAACGCCCGCTCCAGCATCTCCCGCGCCATCTGCACCTTGGTGGCGAAACCGACCTCGTCCGGGATTCCGGCCGCCCGGCAGCGATCGCGGTCATCGGTCCACGCCGCGGGCAGATACAGCTGCCGGTCGATCAATGCGTGTCCCCGCGTCGAGCGGTAGGCCAGGAACACCCCGATCTGGCAGTTCTCGATCCGCCCGGCGGTTCCCGAGTACTGCCGGGCCACCCCGGCGGACTTCACGCCCTTCTTCAGGAAGCCGGTGTCGTCGATGATCAGCACACCGTTCGAGTCACCGAGGTGCTCGATCACGTAATCGCGGACCTCGTCACGCACGGCGTCGATATCCCGGTCGGCCCACCGCGGCAGCCGCTGCATCCCGTCCGGTGACACGTCCCCGGCCTGCTCGGCCCAGGTCCAGCCGTTCTTCCGATCGAGGCCGGCGACCAGCCCGGACAGATGCTCCCGGGCCCGCCGCCGCGGTTCCGACCTGGTGAAACGATCCGCGAACCGAGCATGCAACCGGTCCAGCTCACCGACCACCGATCAACCTCGATCGCCGTCACACAACACTCACCGATTCGATCATCGATACGTATCGCCTGCCGAGTGCCGTTGCAGTACAACCAGCCCTCGTCGAGGCGGCCGTCAACGCCGGCATCGTCCTCGGCCTCATCGGCCTGATCGGGCTCGTCGCCGCCGGTGCTGCCGCCGACCGGACCGCCCGCCGCTCACCCCGAGCCCGGATCCTGGTGGCGGCGTCAGCCTCACCACCGCCACCCCGCTGACCGGGTGGGCCCTCACCCTGCCCCAGCAGCACCCCGGCGTGTTCGTCGCTCTCTTCTCGGTCGGCCGGCCAGGGAGTGCGGTGCCGCGTTGCCGCGGGTCCGTTTCTCCAGGCCGCTCGCCGAACCCTCCTCGGATACCCGGGTCGTGTGGTCGCCCGTGACGGGGGGTCTGAGACACCGGTTTGCCCGCTGATGCGCCGCCGGGGACGGCATCATCGCCACACCGCCATGCTTTGCGCCGAGCCGAGGTTTGTTTTTGCCGGAAGGTCGGAATCCATGGTCCCCACTACTCACGTCGACAGGATGGATCTTCGATCGGGGCGTCCGGCATCGGTCGCTCGATTCCGCGAGGAAGTCGGGTGGTGTCGTCGACGAAGGTGCAGCGCACCTGCTCGCTGGTCACCCCCTCGGCGCCGCTCAGATTCGCGCCGCGCAGGTCGGCTCCGTCGAGGACGGCATTCATGAGGAGGGCGGCCACTTCTGCGCCCCTGAGATCCGCTTTCGTGAGGACTGCGCCACTTAGAATCCCGCGGTCGAGGAAGGCGCCGGAAAGGTTGGTGCCGTACAGGTTCGCATCCGCCAGCGTGGTGCTCCACATGTCGGCGCCGGCGAGGTTCGTCTCGGACAGGTCGATGTACCGACGGGGCCGGTCGTTGTTGTATTCGCGACGGCTCAGCACCGTCAGCACCGCTTGCACGTCGATCGACGGCTTTGGTTTTGCTTTCGCCGCTCCCGAGGACGCGGCCGGACCGCCCGATACCGGGGCGTGGATGCGGACGAAGGCGGTGAGGACCTCCACGATCGTCGGGTGGTCGGCGACGGAGTCCTGCATGAGGCGCTCGAGCGCGTAGATCGCCCCGAGTCGTACGCCGAGTTTTTCCGGCCCGGTTTGGCCCAGTTGTTCCACTGCTTTGGCGAAGCGGTCGGTGATCTGCCCCTGTTCAGCGATCCGCATCTGGTCAGAAGCGATGCGCACCTGCTGCGAGGTGAACAGCAGCGCTCCCAGGGCCGCCAGAGCAGTGACGGCGCCGATGAGTGGCGCGGCCACCTGGCTCCAATGTTGTTTGACGTCGATCATCACGGGCCGCCCGGCGCCTTCCACGCGCAGCTTCCGTGATCCGCCGGAACGCAGTCGGCGTGGTACCTGGGAGGTCGGAGTGGCACTGGCGCGCGGCAGAGGTCGACGCCGGCGCGCGACAGCGTTGGTGGATGGTGGGATGCCGGACTTCCACGCGGCTCGGGCTGCACGTAGGCGATGACGCATCGTAGGCACGGCTTCCATTGGAAGGGGATCGGGCAAGCAACGGCTACCCCCGCCGCTGTTGGCGCCCGAGGGTCGCTGGCGGGCCTCGGGCGCGCTCGAGGTCCCGCGTCTCGAGGTGCCGGTTCTCCTCGCGCGGCACCGGCGGTCCGGCCCCATGGGGCCCGAGGGCTGACCTTCTCCATCGGCATCCGTCGAAATTGATCTCGTACTGCGGGGTGCCGCGGGTGCGCGGTGTCAGCAGGTCGCGGACTGCGGCGGCCCGCATCGGCTCGATGGGTGGTGTGAGCGGGATCCGCCCCCGTCCGGATTGATCGTGTGGACGGCATCGGCGCGGGCGGAAGCCGTGAGGCGGAACGGCGAGTTCAGTCCCGATCGGATGCTCATCCCTGTACGGGCGTCACGGCACCCGGCCCGGGGCTGGGAGGGCTGGTGCGCCCAGCACGGCGCCTCGGTGGACAGGGGCCGGCCTGTCCGCCTGTCACCTGACCAGCAGCGCGGTCATGGCGGACACCTCTGAGCCCTTTGGACGTACGGTCCTATGTCGCAGACCTGCGACAGTCCGACGAGGCGCGCCTTCGCGCCCGCATCGAGCGTGCAGTGCTCGACGACGAACCCGCCGCGACGACGAACCCGGCTGTACTCCCGGAATTCGTGCTGGCGGTTTGGCAGGGACTGTCCGCCGTCTAGGCACGTGCCGCCCCGGCAGAGCTCCCTCCACCAGCTGTAACGCGGACGTGATCAGCCGGCGGCGGACAGCGGGCACAAGCCGCTACTTCCGCCGGGACACCCACAGGTCCGCCGATGGGCGGAAGCTTGACATCCGTGCGCCGGCCCTGCCGAAGCTTCGGCAGGGCCGGCGCACGGAACGACGCTGCTATGCGGGGTTGTAGCAGCCCGAGGGCGTGCCGACGGAGGTGAACGCGTTGAATGACCAGTTCATCGCCAGGTTGGTCTGGCGGCCGTAGACGCCGTCCTGAGTCAGGCCGTACCTCTGCTGGACGTTCTTCACCGCCTGCCGGGTGCCCACGCCGAAGTTGCCATCGATGGCGATGCCCTGACCGTTGCACTTGTTCAGCGAGTTCTGCAGAGCGAACACCGCCTGACCCGCCGACCCATATCCGAGGACGCAGTTGAGGTCGCCGTTGTAGGTCGGGTGGTAGACGTACGGGTAGCTCGGCACGCTGGTGCGCCCCCATGAACCCTGGTTGCACTGCGGTGCGGCCGCCTGGGCCGCGTCTGGAGTCACCAGAACGGCGGCGACGGCAGCGGCCGCGAAGACGCCTGACATTGCGCGAGTGAACATGTGCTCTCCTTCGAGGAGGCGTTACTGGCCGGCGGTGACGGTCACGCCCTCAAGGTGTTGCCGCGATCGGCTCGCCGCGACATGTCCCCCGTTTGTATGCCGCTCCGAGGACGTCGCCGTCGACGACGGTCTATTGCGCGAGGCGACGACCTATTGGCACGGTGGGTCGCATGCCGCGTACGGAGCGTTCACTTGATCCGTCGTCTGGGCCCGCCGCCGCCTTCGCGGTGCAACTGCGGGCTTTGCGCGTCGCGGCGGGGTCTCCGAAGTACCTGCAGATGGCCCGGCGGACCGGCCGCTCCCGGACTGCGTTGGCCGAGGCCGCGGGCGGTGACCACGTGCCGCAGTGGGAGACGGTCGAGGCGTATGTGCGAGCCTGCGGCGGCGATCCGGCCGAGTGGGTCACACGCTGGGAGGAGGCGCGTGCCGCAGCATCCGGCCACGCCCGCGGCATGCCGCTGTCGCCGCATCGGAACCCCGTGCCGGAGACGTCCGTGGCGCCATTGGAGGCTGCCGAGCTCGAAGACGCAGGCACCATGACGCAACAACAGACGCGCACCGGCTCCGACACCGGGGTGAGCCCGGCCAGGCAAGAACCCGCCTCAGTGCCCGGTGAGGACAGCTCTGCCCGTGTCGATCGGTCGGGCATCCGGCATCGGGCATGTACCAGCGGCAGGCTGCTGCGGAGGACACGGCGACCCGTACTTCTGGCGATGGGGGCAGTGGCCCTGGTGCTGCTCGGCATGATCGCGCCGCGGCTCGGCGCGCTGACAGGTCTCTACGCGACCCCCGCCACCACCGACCAGGTCCATGTCGCGAGACCAGCTGCGGTGACACTTGTGGCCTTCAGCCGGTTCGGCAAGTTCGCCGCCGGGGACTTCGCCGTCACCGGTGCCGGCGGTGTGGTGGAGATCTGGGACACCCGCACCGTAGTGCGGCGCCATACCCTCGTCACCGGTGATGAGCAGGTCACGGACGTGCAGTTCGATCCACTGAACCGCAACATCCTCGCGACCGCCGGCACGAACGGCCTGCTCCGGCTGTGGGACACCACCGCCGGCAAGCCCGTCCTCAGCATCACGGGCCAGGCAACCGCACGTAGGGTGGCCTTCGCGTTCGATCCACGCCGACGAGGGATCGTCGCCATCGGCGAGAGCGGAACGGTCCGGATTCTGCAGACGGATACCGGCCAGATCGTCCGCGAACTGCACACCGGGCTTACCGCCATCACCACCCTGGCTTTCGACTGCCACAACGAGGGCCACCTGGCGGTCGGCGGCGACGGTGCACTGGAAGTCTGGAACAGCAGCGACGGCGCACGCATCAGCGTCGGTGAACAGATACCGGGACGTGTCACCTCGGTCCGGTTCGACCCGCTGACAAGAAACACCCTTGCCGTCGCCGCGGCGGGCGCACCACCGGGCATCTGGGATGCCAGCAACGGCCGTCCGGTGCGCTTCTTGCGCAGCGACGCCGGCTCTGCGGTCACCGCGTTCAACCCACTGATCAGGAACAGCATCGCCGCGGACGACGGCCACGGCCGGATACAGATCTTCGATGCCAGCAACGGCGTACCGGTCCACACCCTCGGCGGCCGGCACGGCCCGGTCACTTCACTGGAATACGCACCCGACGGTGCCACCCTGGCCGTCGGTGCGCGCGACGGAGTCGTCCGACTGTACGCCGTGGACGACTGGTGAACCGGTGGTTCTGCCGGTCTCCCTTGGAGCCGCCGCTAGGTGTGGCTGGCCGGTCCGGGCAAGGAGTGGGGTTCGGTGACGGCTTGGCTGGCGACGTGTTGCAGGCGCTGGTTGGTGTGCCGTGCGTAGGCGCGCAGCAGGTTGAAGGCCTCGTCGACGCTGATGTTGTGGGCGTGGGCGATCGCTCCTTTGGCCTGTTCGATGAGAACTCGGCTGTTCAGCGCTGACTGCAGCTGTCGGGTCAGGCCATCGGCGTGTTTGATCGATCGGTGGTACAGCAAGCTGATCGTGGCGACATCGGCGACGGACTGCACGATGTGTACCTCGGTGTCGTCGAAACGGCCGGCGGTGGTGCTGAATACGCCCAGCGCTCCGATGGCTTGGTCGCGGAGCTGTAACGGGAAGGCATGGACGGAGCGGAACCCGACAGCACTGGCGTGGGGTGCGAACTGTGGCCAGCGTTCCGCGGCGCTGTGCAGGTCGGTGCTGATCACCAGCTCGCGCTGATGGAACGCGTCCACGCACGGGCCGTCCTGCTCCTGCAACTGCAACAGCTCCAGAAGCTTGGTGGTCTCGTCCGAGGCAGCCGTGTAGTGGAGGCGGCCTTGCTGGTCGGCCAGCAGCGTTCCGGCGGTGGCTTCGGGGACGAGCTCGGCGATGTGATCGGCGAACATCTGCAGGAACTCCACGACGTCGAAGTCGGGGCTGTTGGTGTCGGCTACCTCAACGAACATCGTCGCGAGGCGGTGCGGGGACACGGTGCTCATGATCGGCTCCCGGACGGTTCTGGTGATGGAATGAAGACACCACTGGTCTACCCAGCGCCAGCACGGGTGACTGCTCGAGAGGACTACTTGTCCGGACGTGTTGAAGGTTACGCACCGCCGAGTTCAGCGCCGAGGTCCACGACAACGTGACGCACGCCCTGCCGGAGGCCCACGAGCATGCCGCCCGCGACCGCCACCTCGCCGCAGCGGAACGAGCCGCAGCAGCCGCCTACCGCAACGAGAAGATGCCGGCACCCGACGTCCGAGACGTGATTCGCGAAGCGGGTCACGTCGACGAGCGATAGGCGCCGTTCCATGACGAGGGCCCCGGCGCGAAAGCGCCGGGGCCCAGGGTTACGGGTTT
>NZ_BOMZ01000116.1 GCF_016862455.1 Actinoplanes utahensis | reverse complement strand
GTGGGGCGGACAGCGCACTCTCCACGATCGACAAGAGGGGCGGCGAATCAGCCAGCAGGGTCAGTGCTGTCTCGGCGACGCCGAGCCGGCACGGACAACCAGCCAGGGTCTCCCCTCGCCACCGAGCGGCTGTACCCACCATTGTGGCCGGTCCCTACGCTGAGGGTCCGCCGGACACCGGCATACGGAAGGGCTGAGCAGCGATGGCCAATTCCCGGATGCGTTCCCGTCCCCACCCTCATCTCCCACCGGGCGGCGCGTGCCCCGGCCGGTCTCGGACCGGCGCGGGGGCACGCGCCGCTGTCAGCTGAAGCGTTCCCAGACGGCGCGCAGGGACGGCCAGTGGTTGCCGATGGCCGCGCAGTCCGCCTCCAGGCGCACATCGGTCAAGCTGCCGCCCGGACCCCAGAAGACGCCGCAGGTCTTGCCGGTGACGTACTCGAAGTAGGTGCCCGTGCGGCCGCTGACCGGCCCGGTCTTCTGGCGTGGTGGCTCGACGCCCGGCACCAGGGTGCCGCTCTTGCGGCTGATCCCGGCGCGGTAGTCACGGGTCCAGCCGAACTGCGTGGCCGACGTGAACGTCTCGAAGTAGACCTGGACGTCGCCGATCTGGCAGTTGATCATTTCGGCGCGGCCGTTCTCCAGTTTCGGGCCGCCGGGGTCCGCGGCGCTCAGACAGTTGCCGAGCTCCGGCAGCCATGGTCCGGCGAGACTCGCGGCCCTGGTCCCGGCGAACTTCGCGGACTGGTCCGGCAGGGCGGGCGCGGACACGACGGGCGCCGCCACGTTCGCCGGCACCGGCGAGGTCGATCGTCCGATCGCGTAACCACCTGCCAGACCCAGCGCGAGAAGGGCGACTCCCGCGGCGGCCAGGGCGAACACGCGGCCGGCCGGGATGGAGCCCGCCGGCGGCGGGGAGCTGACCGGATGCCAGGGCGGCGCGGACGAGGGCGGCGCGGACGAGGGCGGAGAAGGATCGACGCTCACGAGCCGGGAGAGTACTTTGCGATCATGTTCCCGGCCGGGTGGGCGTACCGGGCAAGGTGGGAAAAGGGCCGGAGACCGGTCGGGGACCGGCCTCCGGACCAGGGGAGACCTACTCGGGAACGCGCCGGTAGGCGCCGTCGCTGGCCGCGGTGGCCATCGAGGCGTAGGCGCGCAGCGCCGCGGAGACCGGGCGCTGCCGGGAGACCGGCGTGTACGGCTTGGGCCGCCGCTCCTGCTCGTGCCGGCGCTGGGCCAGCACGTCGTCGTGGACGTTGAGGGTGATGCTGCGGCCCGGGATGTCGATGGTGATCTCGTCACCGGTCTCGACCAGGGCGATCAGCCCGCCGCCGGCCGCCTCCGGGGAGACGTGGCCGATGGAGAGGCCGGAGGTGCCGCCGGAGAACCGGCCGTCGGTGATCAGCGCGCACGCCTTGCCGAGGCCGCGGCCCTTGAGGAACGACGTCGGGTAGAGCATCTCCTGCATGCCCGGCCCGCCGCGCGGTCCCTCGTAGCGGATGATCACGACGTCGCCCTCGACGACCTCTTTGCCGAGGATGCCGGTGACCGCGTCGTCCTGCGACTCGTAGACCCGGGCCGGGCCGGTGAACTTCCAGATCGACTCGTCGACGCCGGCGGTCTTCACCACGCAGCCGTCCGGCGCCAGGTTGCCGAAGAGGATCGCCAGGCCACCGTCGACCGTGTACGCGTGCTCGACCGACCGGATGCAGCCCTCGGCAGCGTCGGTGTCGAGTTTCGCCCAGCGGTTGGTGGTGCTGAACGGCTCGACGGTGCGGACCCCGCCGGGCGCGGCGTGGAACAGCTCCAGCGCCTCCGGCGCCGGCGACCCGCCGCGGATGTCCCACTTGTCCAGCCAGGAGGTCAGGTCGGGGGAGTGCACCGCGCGCACGCCGGTCTTCAGCGAGCCACCCCGGTTGAGCTCGCCGAGCAGGGCGGGGATGCCACCGGCCCGGTGCACGTCCTCCATGTGGTACTTCGGGCTGTTCGGGGCGACCTTCGACAGGCAGGGCACGCGGCGCGAGATCGCGTCGATGTCGGAGACGCTGAAGTCGAGCTCGGCCTCGCGGGCCGCGGCGAGCAGGTGCAGGATCGTGTTGGTCGAGCCGCCCATCGCCACGTCCAGGGCGACCGCGTTCTCGAAGGCGTCGCGGTTGGCGATCGAGCGCGGCAGGACCGACTCGTCGTCCTTCTCGTAGTACTCCTTGGCGATCTGCACGATCAGCCGGCCGGCCTCCTCGAAGAGGGCCTTGCGGGAGGCGTGCGTGGCAAGCGTCGACCCGTTGCCCGGCAGCGACAGGCCGATCGCCTCGGTCAGGCAGTTCATCGAGTTGGCGGTGAACATGCCGGAGCAGGAGCCGCAGGTCGGGCAGGCGGACCGCTCGATCGTGTCGAGCTGGGCGTCGGTGACGTTGTCGTTGGCGGCGGCGCTCATCGCGTCGACCAGGTCCAGCTTCTCGTGGACGATGCCCTCGATGGCGACCGTCTTGCCGGCCTCCATCGGGCCGCCGGAGACGAAGACCGTCGGGATGTTGAGCCGCAGCGCGGCGATCAGCATGCCGGGGGTGATCTTGTCGCAGTTCGAGATGCAGACCAGGGCGTCGGCGCAGTGCGCGTTGACCATGTACTCCACGGCGTCGGCGATCAGCTCCCGGCTGGGCAGGGAGTAGAGCATGCCGCCGTGGCCCATGGCGATGCCGTCGTCGACCGCGATGGTGTTGAACTCGCGGCCGACGCCACCGGCCGCGGCGATCGACTCGGCGACCAGACCGCCCATGTCCTTGAGGTGCACATGACCCGGTACGAACTGGGTGAAGCTGTTGGCGATGGCGACGATCGGCTTGCCGAAATCGTCGTCGGTCATGCCGGTGGCGCGCCAAAGGGCGCGCGCGCCGGCCATCGTGCGACCGTGTGTCGAGGTCCGGGAGCGCAGCTCAGGCATGCCACCCATAGTGCCACTGCGCAGGGCGTCCACCACGGCGGACGTCCACAGCTCGGGACACACGGGGTGTCGTAAACGCCGATGATCGGGCACAGTGTGTCCGTGCACTCACCGTCCGGTATGGAACTGGCGGCCCTCGCGGGCCTGCTCGTCGCCGTCCCGGCGGTCGCCTACCTGGGCCGGTCCGGCCGCCGGCACACCGGTGCGGCCCGGCGCGCGCATCTGCTCCTGGCCGCCGGTGGCGCGATCGCCACCGCCGCGGCGCTGGCCGGCCTGGCCACCGCCCTGCTCACCAGCCACCACCACACGCCGGGGCACAGCCGTGCGCTGGCCACCGCGGTCGCCGTCGGGATGGGCCTCGGCACGCTGACCCTGCTGGCGGGCACGGTGGCGCTCCCCGGCGCCGCCCGGGATTCCGCCGCCGCCGTCCGGCACGTGCTGGACGGCCTGGTCATCGCCGCCTCCATCTGGTTCGTGGGCTGGGTGCTGCTCACCGAGCCCACCCGGATCCTCGGCGACGCGACGCCCTACCAGTGCCCGGCCATCCTGCTGCCGGCGGTTCTGGTGGTGCTGGGGCTCGGCCTGACGGCGGTGCTGGCGCTGCACGCCCACCGGCCGCGGCGGCACACCGTCCGGGTGGCGGCCGGGGTCGGCCTGGTGGCCATGGCGGCGAACGTGCTGGCCATCGGGATCTGCCGGGACAACAGTGGATACGCGCTGGTCAGCGGCGCCCTGCTGACCGGCGGGCTGACGTGCGCGGCCTGGGCGGTGCGGGCCGCCGACCGGCCGGTCGAGGAGTCCGGTGACGTGCTGGAGCGCGGCGGGGCGTACGCGGTGGTGCCGATGCTCGCCATGCTCGGCGCCCTGGGCTACCACCTGGCCCGGGGCGGCACCATGGACGTGTTCGGCTACCTCGGGGCCAGCATCGAGGGCCTGGCCCTGGTCGCCCGGCAATATCTGGCGCTCGACGACGTGCGGGGCTACACGCTGCGGCTGCGGCAGAGCGAGGCGCACTTCCGCGAGCTGGCGCACACCGACCCGCTGACCGGGCTGGCCAACCGGCGCGGCCTGCAGCGGGCGCTGCGCGACTCCGGTGCGGACACCGCGCTGATCGGCATCGACATGGACGGTTTCAAGACCGTCAACGACCTGCGCGGGCACGACGTCGGCGACGCGGTGCTGGCCGAGGTGGGCGCCCGGCTGCGGCGCAACCTGCTGGCCGGGGACGTGGCGGCCCGGCTGGGCGGCGACGAGTTCGCGGTGCTGATGCGCGGGGACGCCGACGAGGCGGTGCTGGCGGCGCACCGGCTGCTCGCGGTGCTCGGGGAGCCGTACGAGGTGGACGGGGGCCAGATCTTCCTGTCCGCCAGCGTCGGCGTGGCCGCCACCGGTGAGCTGCTGCACGACGCCGACCTGGCGCTGCGGTACGCCAAGCAGCGCGGCAAGAACCGGGTGGAGAGTTACCAGGCCAGCTATGACGAGCTGCTGCGCCGCCGCGGCACGCTGACCGGTGAGCTGCGGCACGCCATCGAGCGCGACCAGTTGCGCCTGGTGTTCCAGCCGGTGGTGGCGCTGCCGTCGATGCGGCCGGTGGGCGCCGAGGCGCTGCTGCGCTGGACCCATCCGGAGCTGGGCCGGGTGCCGCCGGTGGAGTTCATCCCGGTGGCCGAGGAGTCCGGCCTGATCAACCGGATCGGCGCCTGGGTGCTGGAGACGGCGTGCCGGCAGCTCGCCGAGTGGCGGGAACTGGGCCACGACGTCTGGCTGTCGGTGAACCTGTCGCCCAAGGAGCTGCACGACGCCGACTACGCGGCCCGGGTCGCCGACGTGCTCGCGGAGTACAACGTGCCTCCGCAGCGCCTGGTTCTGGAGGTCACCGAGCACGCGGTCGCCACCGACATGGACGAGCTGGTCCGCCGCCTGGCCGAGGTGCGGGCGACGGGCGTCCGGATCGCCCTGGACGACTTCGGGGCGGGGTATTCGTCGCTGACCCAGCTGCGGACCCTCCCGGTGGACATCCTGAAGATCGATCACGCGCTGGTGGCCGAGCCCGAGTCGCGGACCGGGACGGCGGCCCCGCTCGTCGACGTGGTGGTCCGGCTGGGGCACCGGCTCGGGCTGGAGGTGCTGGCCGAGGGGATCGGCACGCCGGCGCAGCGGGAGGTGGTCGAGGAGGCCGGTTGCCGGCTGGGTCAGGGCTCGCTGTTCGGCTGGGGTGTGCCGGCCGAGCACTTCGAGTCGCGCCTGCGGACGCTGCGCCCGCGGGGCCCGCGGCCGATCCCGGCGCCGCGTTCCGCCCCGCCGAACGACGCCCCCGCGCGCAGTCAGGTGGTCCGCCTCGGGCCGGGAATGCGGCAGGTCAGGGCGCTGCTGCCGAGCGATCCGGACTTCGTCGCCACGACCCGTGATCAAAATGTGGGATCAGTTGACTCAGGCCGTGAGATGGGGCAAGGTTAGCCGCATGTGCTTCGCGTCCCGAGTACTTATCTGAGCGCACCGCTCCCGCCTGAGGGAGGGTGCGCTAGGTCCCGTGCTTTTCGCACGTGGGCCTTTTTTGTTGCTCAAGTGCCGGGACCGCCAACCCGAAAAGGTCTGAACTGCCATGACGAGACCCACTCCTGAAACCCTCGCCCATCGAGCCACTCCGGCCACCGTCGCGGCTGCCGTGAACTCCACTTCCGCCACCGTGGCTCCGGTAGCCACCAGCGGTGCCGGCGCGCTCGTCCGGTCGCTCGAGGCGCTCGGGGTCGAGGTCGTGTTCGGCATTCCGGGCGGGGCGATCCTTCCGGCGTACGACCCGCTGTTCGACTCGAAGGTGCGGCACATCCTGGTCCGCCACGAGCAGGGCGCCGGTCACGCGGCCACCGGGTACGCGCAGGCCACCGGCCGGGTCGGCGTCTGTATCGCGACGAGCGGCCCGGGCGCCACGAACCTGGTCACGCCGATCGCCGACGCGTACATGGACTCGGTCCCGATCGTCGCGATCACCGGTCAGGTGAGCCGGTCGTTCATCGGCACGGACGCCTTCCAGGAGGCGGACATCCAGGGCATCACCCTGCCGATCACCAAGCACAACTTCCTGGTCCAGACCCCGGAGGAGCTGCCCCGGATCCTGGCCGAGGCGTTCCACCTGGCGTCCACCGGCCGGCCCGGACCGGTCCTGGTCGACATCCCGAAGGACGTGCTCCAGGCGCAGACCGCCTTCCAGTGGCCGCCGACGCTGGACCTGCCGGGGTACCGCCCGACCCTGCACCCGCACGGCAAGCAGATCCGCGAGGCGGCCCGGCTGATCGCCGCCGCCAAGCGCCCGGTGCTGTACGTGGGCGGCGGCGTGCACAAGGCCGGCGCCACCGACGGGCTGCGCAAGCTGGCCGAGCTCACCGGGATCCCGGTGGTCACCACGCTGATGGGCATCGGCGCGTTCCCCGACTCGCACCCGCAGCACCTGGGCATGCCCGGCATGCACGGTACGGTCCCGGCGGTCTACGCGATGCAGAAGTCGGACCTGCTGATCACGCTGGGCGCCCGGTTCGACGATCGGGTGACCGGCCAGCTCGACTCGTTCGCCCCGGACGCCAAGATCGTGCACGCGGACATCGACCCGGCGGAGATCGGCAAGAACCGGCACGCGGACGTCCCGATCGTCGGCGACGCCCGGCACGTGATCGACGAGCTGATCGCGGCGGTCTCGTCCACCGCGGGCGGCACCGAGCAGTACGCCGCCTGGTGGGCCACGCTCAACGACATCCGTGAGCGTTACCCGCTGGGTTACGAGGAGCCGACCGACGGCACCCTCGCCCCGCAGTACGTGATCGAGCGGCTCGGCGAGATCGTCGGCCCGGACGCGATCTACTGCGCGGGCGTCGGCCAGCACCAGATGTGGGCGTCCCAGTTCATCAAGTACGAGAAGCCGGGCACCTGGCTCAACTCGGGTGGCGCCGGCACCATGGGCTATGCGGTCCCGGCCGCGATGGGCGCCAAGGTCGCCGCGCCGGACACCACGGTGTGGGCGATCGACGGCGACGGTTGCTTCCAGATGACCAACCAGGAGCTGGCCACCTGTGCCCTGGAGGGCATCCCGGTCAAGGTCGCCGTGATCAACAACGGCAACCTGGGCATGGTCCGCCAGTGGCAGACCCTGTTCTACGACGGCCGCTACTCCAACACCGAGCTCGGCACGCACAAGCACCGGATCCCGGACTTCGTGAAGCTGGCCGAGGCGCTCGGCTGCGTCGGTCTGCGCTGCGAGTCGAAGGACGACGTCGACAAGGTCATCAAGCAGGCCATGGAGATCAACGACGCCCCGGTGGTCATCGACTTCACGGTGGGCAAGGACGCCATGGTGTGGCCGATGGTCGCTGCCGGCACCAGCAACGACGAGATCATGTTCGCCCGGGACGTGCGCCCGACGTTCGAAGAGGACGACCTGTGACCACCAAACACACGCTGAGCGTGCTAGTCGAGAACAAGCCCGGTGTGCTGGCCCGGGTCAGTGGGCTGTTCTCCCGGCGCAGCTTCAACATCGACTCCCTGGCGGTCGGCGAGACGGAGAACCCGGACGTCAGCCGCATCACGATCGTGGTCGACGCCGAGTCGTCCCCGCTGGAGCAGGTCACCAAACAGCTCAACAAGCTGGTGAACGTCCTGAAGATCGTGGAGCTGGACCCGGCCCAGTCGGTCCAGCGCGAGCTCCTGCTGGTCAAGGTGCGTGCCGATCGGGCGCAGCGCAGCCAGGTGCTCGAGACCGTCGAGCTGTTCCGGGCGCGAGTGATCGACGTCGCTCCGGACACCCTGACGATCGAGGCCACCGGTAATCCCGACAAACTGGATGCGTTGCTGCGCGACCTCGAGCCGTACGGCATCAAGGAGATGGTCCAGTCGGGACTCGTGGCCATCGGCCGTGGTTCCCGCTCCATCACCACGGGCCCCGCGCTCCGCGCCGCCTGAATCCCCATCCCCGTCCGACCGCCCCACCCGCCGCCCTTAAAGCGGACTGAAGGCTCTGCCAGCTAGAGAAGAAGGAAGTCATGACCGCGGAAGTGTTCTACGACGGCGACGCCGACCTGTCGATCATCCAGGGCAAGAAGGTCGCCGTCATCGGCTACGGCAGCCAGGGCCACGCCCACTCGCTGTCGCTGCGCGACTCGGGCGTCGAGGTCGTGGTCGGTCTGCAGGAGGGCTCGAAGAGCCGCCCGAAGGCCGAGGAGCAGGGCCTGACCGTGAAGACCCCGGCCGAGGCCGCCGCCTGGGCCGACGTGATCATGGTGCTGGCGCCGGACACCGCGCAGCGCAAGATCTACACCGAGTCGATCGAGGCGAACCTCACCGCGGGCAAGGCGCTGTTCTTCGGCCACGGCCTGAACATCCGCTTCGACCTGATCAAGCCCCCGGCCGACGTGACCGTCGCGATGGTCGCCCCGAAGGGCCCGGGTCACCTGGTCCGCCGTCAGTACGTGGACGGCAAGGGCGTCCCGGCGCTGGTCGCCGTCGAGCAGGACCCTACCGGCGAGGGTCTGGCGCTGGCGCTCTCCTACGCGAAGGCGATCGGCGGCACCCGGGCCGGCGTCATCAAGACCACCTTCACCGAGGAGACCGAGACCGACCTGTTCGGTGAGCAGGCCGTCCTCTGCGGTGGCGCGTCCGCGCTCGTGCAGACCGGCTTCGAGGTTCTGATCGAGGCGGGCTACGCGCCCGAGATCGCCTACTTCGAGTGCCTGCACGAGCTCAAGCTGATCGTCGACCTGATGTACGAGGGTGGCATCGCCCGCCAGCGCTACAGCGTCTCGGACACCGCCGAGTTCGGTGACTACGTCTCCGGCCCGCGCGTGATCAACGCGTCGGTCAAGGAGGAGATGAAGAAGATCCTCGCCGACATCCAGTCCGGCGAGTTCACCCGCCGCCTGATCGCGGACGACGAGGCCGGCGCGCCGGAGCTCAAGAAGTTCCGCGAGGAGGCTGCCAAGCACCCGATCGAGATCACCGGTGCGAAGCTGCGCGGCATGATGAGCTGGGTCGACCGGCCGATCACCGAGACCGCCTGACATCTCCTGAAATGCCCGAGAAGCCCGGCCGGACAGGCCGGGCTTCTCGTTTCGGCTAGCATCGACGTTCATGAGTCCCGTGGTGCTCGTCGCCGAGGAACTGGCCGTGACCGCGCTCGACCTCCTCGCCGAGGACTACGAGGTCAGACATGTCGACGGCGCTGATCGGGCGGCGCTGTTCGCGGCGCTCCCGGCCGCCGACGCGGTGATCGTCCGGAGCGCGACGACGATCGACGCGGAGGCCCTGGAGTGCGGCGCCCGGCTCAGGGTCGTCGCCCGGGCCGGGGTCGGCCTGGACAACGTCGACGTCCCCGCCGCCACCGCCCGCGGCGTCCTGGTGGTGAACGCGCCCACCAGCAACATCGTCTCCGCCGCCGAGCACGCCGTCGCCCTGCTGCTCACCGTCGCGCGGCACACCGCGGCGGCCAGCACGGCACTCAAGGCGGGCGCCTGGCGGCGCTCGGCGTACACCGGGGTCGAAGTGCACGGCAAGACCGTCGGGGTGGTCGGGCTGGGGCGGATCGGCGTCCTGTTCGCACAGCGCATGGCCGCTTTCGGCGTACGGCTCCTCGCGTACGACCCGTACGTCCAGCCGGCCCGCGCGGCCCAGCTCGGGGTCCACCTGGTGAGCCTGGAGGACCTGCTCCGGGAGAGTGACTTCATCTCGGTGCACCTGCCCCGTACCCCGGAGACCCTGGGCCTGATCGGGGAGAAGGAGCTGAACCTGGTCCGGCCGGGGGTGCGGATCGTCAACGCCGCCCGCGGTGGCCTGGTCGACGAACGCGCGCTCGCCGAGGCCCTCGCCGACGGCCGGGTGGCGGGCGCCGGGCTGGACGTCTTCGAGACCGAGCCGCTCACCGCGTCCCCGCTGTTCACCCTGGACAACGTGGTGGTGACCCCGCACCTCGGCGCGTCGACGGTGGAGGCGCAGGACAAGGCGGGCCTGGCCGTGGCCCGCAGCGTGCGGCTGGCGCTGCGCGGCGAGTTCGTCCCGGACGCGGTGAACGTGCGGGCCGGCGGGCCGGTCGACGAGGACGTGCGCCCGCTGCTGCCGCTGGCCGAGAAACTGGGCCGGGTGCTCACCGCGGTCGCCGGTCATCTCGCCGAACGGGTGACCGTCGAGGTCCACGGCGCGGCCGCCGGTCACGACGTCTCGGTGCTGGAACTGGCCGTGCTGAAAGGCATGTTCGCCGCGGTGGTGAGCGAGCCGGTGACCTACGTGAACGCGCACCGGCTGGCGTCCGAACGGGGGATCACGGTGTCGACGACGTCGGTCGAGGCGCCGGCCGACCTGATCCGGGTGCTCGGCGCCCTGCCGGACGGCCGGCCGATCAGCGTCGCCGCTCTGCTCGGGGCCGGTTCCCGTCTCGTCGAGGTGGACGGTTTCGACCTCGATCTGCCGCCGGACGGGGTGCTCGTCTTCGTCACCTACACCGACCGGCCGGGCGTGGTCGGCGCGATCGGGACGGCGTTCGGCGAGGCCGCGATCAACATCGCCGCGATGCAGGTGGCCCGGCGGGCGGCCGGAGGCGAGGCCCTGATGGCGCTGACCGTCGACTCGGCGGTCGCCCCGGAGCTGCTGACCAGGGTCGGCGAGCTGATCGGCGCCTCCCGTACCGCCACCGCCGACCTGCGCAACGACTAGGCCGGCACACGCGCCGGCCGGTTCTCAGAACGCGCGGTAGACCGAACCGTCCTGCAGGTCGAGAAGGTCCAGCCGGAAGTGGGCGGCGTACTTCTCGATCGTCTCCAGCACCGTGTCGGCGCAGTTCTCGTCGAGTCTCATCTGGATGTGGTCGGCCTCGGCGTGCAGCGGGACGGCCGCCCACGGCGAACCGGCGGCCACCGCACCCGGGCCGCGATCCGGATAACTGCTGGTCAGCGCGTCATAGAAGGCGACGACGCGGGGATCAGCGGGGCGCTGCGGATGCTCCCCGCGGATGCAGCGCGCGTTGGCGGCCCGGACCGAATCCGGCTCGGCGGACTGGTCCATGGCCCACACCACTAGGTCGAAACTCACCGGCGCATGGTGCCACTGCCGTCGCCTCGTACGGGGAACCGGAAGCCCGACACGCGGGGGTGCGCCTTGCGCGTCATAAGTCCGTCTCGCTAGCGTTGTCCCAGCCGCACGTTCCGAACGGGCCCGTCTTCGGGTGACGTCGCCCGTCTCCGGGCGAGCGGTGCGCATCCCGGCGGGACTTCTCGTCGACGCAGCCCCCGGGTCGTTTGCCGCGACCCGGGGGCTGTTCGCATGTCAGACCCCGGGCTGGTCGCCGGCGCCGCCGAGACGGCACCGACAACCAGCCGGCCTTTATCGAGCGTTCAATTGCTGGGACCGCTGTTCCGATGATCGGGATCGGCGGGTAGCCTGGCCAGGGTTCGACATAGGCGTTGTGGGGAGTTGACGTGAGCGTGGCGCGGATCGCGGTTGTCGGCGGCGACGGCATCGGCACTGAGGTGACCGCGCAGGCCCGCAAGGTCGTCGACGCCGTCCTCCCCGGAGTCGACTACAACGAGTACGACCTGGGCGCCCGCCTCTACCACCGCACCGGCGAGGTCCTGCCGCAGTCCGTGCAGGACGAGCTGGCCGGCCACGACGCGATCCTGCTGGGCGCCATCGGCGACCCGAGCGTCCCGCCGGGCGTCCTGGAGCGCGGCCTGCTGCTGAGGCTCCGCTTCGACTTCGACCAGTATGTGAACCTGCGCCCCTCCAAGCTGTGGCCCGGCACGTCCAGCCCGCTGGCCGGCGTCAAGCCCGGCGAGATCGACATGGTCGTGGTCCGCGAGGGCACCGAGGGGCTCTACGTCGGCGCCGGCGGTGTCCTGCACAAGAACACGCCCGCCGAGATCGCCACCGAGGAGAGCCTCAACACCCGGCACGGCGTCGAGCGGGTCGTCCGCGACGCGTTCGCCCGCGCCCAGCGCCGCGACCGCCGCCACGTCACCCTGGTGCACAAGACCAATGTGCTGACCCACGCCGGCAACCTGTGGTCGCGCGCCTTCGCCGCCGTCGCCGCGGAGTTCCCCGAGGTCACCACGGAATATCAGCACATCGACGCCGCCAGCATGTTCATGGTGAGCAACCCGCAGCGTTTCGACGTCGTGGTGACCGACAACCTCTTCGGTGACATCCTCACCGACATCGCGGCCGCCGTGACCGGTGGCATCGGCATGGCCGCCAGCGGTTCCGTCAACCCGGAGCGGCTCTACCCGTCGACGTTCGAGCCCGTGCACGGCTCCGCGCCGGACATCGCCGGCAAGGGCATCGCCGACCCGGCCGCGGCCATCCTCTCCGCGGCCCTGCTGCTGGAGCACCTGGGCAAGCTCGACGAGGCCCGGCGAGTAACCGAGGCGGTCGCGGCCGAGGTCGCGTCCCGGGCTCCGGGCGCGCCGCTGCGTACCGCCGAGGTCGGCGATCGGGTCGCCTCCGCCCTCTGAGCGGATCCCACCCGTCACCTGAGCCCTGCAGGGCTTCGTCACCGTGCGGTCATTGTTTTAACGACCGTTCGGGGTAAATTCATGGGGCACTACGGGTGCCCCCGCATGCTTACATTCTTCTGTAGAAAGCAGGTCAAATCGCCATGAGTGGTGGTGACAACCTCGATTTCGAGATCCGTCCGAACCCGGCACCCGTCAGCGACGCGGACCGCGCCGTCCTGCTGGCCAACCCCGGCTTCGGCCGCATCTTCACCGACCACATGGTCACTGTGCGGTACGCCGACGGTAAGGGGTGGTACGAGCCCCGCGTCGAGGCGCGCGCGCCGATCCCGATGGACCCGGCCAGCGCCGTCCTGCATTACGCCCAGGAGATCTTCGAGGGTCTGAAGGCGTACACGCTGCCCGATGGCGGCGTCGCGATGTTCCGCCCGGACGCGAACGCGGCCCGCTTCAACCTCTCCGCCCAGCGGATGGCCATGCCGTCGCTGCCGGTCGAGACGTTCGTCCAGTCGCTCCACGAGATCATCAAGATCGACCGGAGCTGGATTCCCGAGGACCCCGAGGGCAGCCTCTACCTGCGCCCGTTCGCCTACGCCAGCGAGGTCTTCCTCGGTGTCCGCCCCGCCACCGAGTACCTCTACCTGGTCATCGCGTCGCCGGTCGGGCCGTACTTCTCCGGTGGCGTCAAGCCGGTCAGCATCTGGGTGTCGTCCGACTTCACCCGCGCGGCCCCCGGCGGCACCGGCGCGGCCAAGTGCGGCGGCAACTACGCCGCCGGCCTGTCGGCGCAGGCCGAGGCCGCCGAACACGGCTGCGACCAGGTGGTCTACCTCGACGCGGTGCAGCGGAAGTACATCGACGAGCTCGGCGGCATGAACGTCTTCCTCGTCCTCGACGACGGCACCCTGGTCACCCCGCCGCTGACCGGCACCATCCTCCCCGGCATCACCCGCGACTCGGTGATCAAGCTGGCCCAGCGGGCCGGCCGCACGGTGGAGGAACGCCCGATCAGCCTGGAGGAGTGGCGCGACGGCGCCGCTTCCGGCCGGGTCCGCGAGGCCTTCGCCTGCGGCACCGCCGCCGTGATCACCCCGATCGGCGTGATCAAGAGCGAGGCCGGCGACTTCACCATGGGCGACGGTGGCCCCGGCGACACCACCATGTCGATCCGCAAGAACCTGGTCGACATCCAGCGCGGCCGCGCCGAGGACCCCTTCGGCTGGGTCCACCGCGTCCTTTAAACCATTCACCGGTACGGGTGGGAGCGCCACGAACGCGCCCACCCGTTCCGTGTCTTCTCGCGAGCGCTGCGACCCCCGCTGTCCTCAGCGCCCTTCGTTCACCGGTCGCCGTGCCGACCGGTGACATCGATCCCGCCGTCACACGGCGAGTGGGCCGCCCAGGTCTTCCACCCGCTCGACGGTCGCCACCTGGCGCATCCACCTGTCGAGCTGATCCAGGTCGCTGCACTCGACGATCGTCGTGCGCGCTTCGTCGGAGACCGTCAGGCCGCGACTCTCCAGCACGGTCAGAAGGTCTTGCCCTTTGGCCTCCGCCAAGCCCTTCGCCAGACCTTCCATCTTTCCTTGGGCGAAGTGGTGTTTGGCGAAATCGCTTCGGGGTGTGTAATTCGTGGCGGTCATCAGGTCCTCCAGCATTTTGCGGGTCTGGTTCGGGAGCGCCATGAGTACGAGGTCATGGTATAGAGCTGCGCGATCGACTTCGACGGCTCGGTAGGCCATGAGCAGCGCTTCGAGGAGTGGCGCCGGGTCCGGGTGGGTGGCGTGGGCGATGGCGGACATCACCGTCAGCTCGGGCAGTCGCCGGGCGATCTCGGGATCGGTGATCACCGGAAGTTGGTCCGGTCCGACGGCAACCGGCGAGATGTGCCCCGCGGGAAAGCCGAAGACGATCGGCTTCGCCGCCCAGCCGACGACACTCCGCTGCGGGCAATACACCAGCAGGGTGACGGGACAGTTCAACCGGGCGTAGAGGGTGGCGACGTAAGCGGGCCAGCTGAGCAGCTTCCGCGTGTCGATGCGGCGCTGGACCTCCACCACGACCGCGAGGACGGTGCTGCCCTCGTGGGTCAGGGTGACGACGACGTCGGCACGGTATTCCGTAGGGACGACGTCGGCCAGGTCGGCCGAGGCGAGGTGGACCTCGTCGTAGTCGGGGAGATGGTCATGTAACGGCCCGTCGAGCAGCTCCGCGGCCAGGGAAGGGCGACCGCGGAACATGTCGACGAACACCTCGTGTTCCTGAGAGGGCATGCACTGAGCGTACGGCTAGATGCTCCGTGCACGCTAGTCGCCTATCAAGTTCGTGCGGGTAAAGGCGTACCCCTCAGGCGGTCTTGTCGGTGAGCAGGTGGGACCGCAAACTGGCCAGCTCGCCGTCGGTGAGGCCGATGTCCTTGACGTACGCCTCGATCGAGCCGTGCAGGGCACGCAGATCGTTCAGGAACAGCTGCATGGCCTCGGCGGGGGAGTCGAACATGTGCTCGTTGCCGTTGATCGCCTCGGGCGCGGTGCGCAGGAGGTACTCGGTGAGCGGGCGCATCGCCTCGGTGGTCAGGGCGTAATCGGCGGCGATGTCGTCGTCGGAGACGCCGAGCAGGGAGAGGGTCAGGGCGCAGACCGTGCCGGTGCGGTCCTTGCCGGCCATGCAGTGCACGACGACCGGGGCGGCCTCGGGGCTGGCGATCAGGCGCAGCGACTCGGCGATGCCCTCGTGACCGTCCTCGGCGAAGTTGAGATAGCGGTCGGCCAGCCAGCGCTCGTGCAGCGTGTCCTCGGGGTGCTCGACCTGTTCCCAGTCGACGTGCTTGACGACCAGATTGTGGTACTCGACGCCGTGGTCCTCGGAGACCCGGCCGAACTTCTCCACCTCGTGCGGGCGGCGCAGGTCGATCACCGTGCGGACCCCGAGCGCCGCGAAGGCCTCGGCGTCCTCGGCGTTGAGCCGGTGCAGCGAGTCGGCCCGGAAAAGCCGCCGCCAGCGCACCAGCCGCCCGTCGAGGCCGGTGTAGCCGCCGACGTCACGGAAGTTGTACGCCTTGGCGAAGGGGACATTGCGTGAAAAGGATTCGGCCACCACGCCTCCAACCTAGCCGCTGGACTCATCGGCGAAGCCGGTCGAATTCGTCACTCTTGCCGGTGGATCGTGTCTCAGCTGGTGGATTTCCGGCTTCCCGGGCGGTAACGCGTGGCATGCTTCGGACGTGACCCACTCCGTGCTGATTATTCGCACCGAGCGCGCCGGCTGACGCTGACTCATACAAGCGCAGCGCCGACGCGCAGACCTCCCGCATCCGCGGGGGGTCTTTTTGTTGTCGCTTGTGGGTGACCGACCGAAAGGACCTCCCCGATGGACTACCAGGTGTTCGACACGACGCTGCGCGACGGCGGGCAGCGCGAGGGAATCAGCTACACGGTCGCCGACAAGCTCGCGGTCGCGCGCCTGCTGGACGAATTCGGAGTGGGTTTCATCGAGGGCGGCTGGCCGGGCGCCATGCCCAAGGACACCGAGTTCTTCGAACGGGCGAAGACCGAGCTGGACCTGACGAACGCGGTCCTGGTGGCGTTCGGCGCGACCCGCAAGGCCGGTGTGGACGTCACCGAGGATGCGCAGGTCAAGGCTCTGATCGACGCGGAGACCCCGGTGGTCTGCGTGGTCGCGAAGTCCGACATCCGGCATGTGGAGCGGGCGCTGCGCACCTCCGGCGAGGAGAACCTGGCGATGGTACGGGACACCGTCCGTCACCTGATCGCCAACGGCCGCCGCGCGTTCGTCGACTGCGAGCACTTCTTCGACGGTTTCCGCTACGACCCCGCGTACACGGCGAGTGTCGTCACGACGGCGATCGAGGCGGGCGCCGAACGGGTCGTCATGTGCGACACCAACGGCGGCATGCTCCCGTCGATGGTCACCAGGGCGATCCAGGAGGTCGTGGAACTGACCGGGGTGCCCGCGGACCGCCTCGGCATCCACTGCCAGAACGACACCGCCTGCGCCGTCGCGAACACGGTCGCCGCGGTCGAGGCCGGGGTGAAGCACTTCCAGTGCACCGCCAACGGGTACGGCGAGCGCCCCGGCAACGCCGACCTGTTCGCCACCGTCAGCAACCTGCAACTCAAGCTCGGGCTGAAGGTCCTACCGGACGGATGCCTGGAGAAGGCGACGCGGGTCTCCGCCGCGCTCGCCGAGATCGCCAACATCGCCCCCGACACCCACCAGGCCTACGTCGGGGCTGCCGCATTCGCTCACAAGGCGGGGCTGCACGCGAGCGCGATCAAAGTGGATCCGCTGCTGTACAACCACATCGACCCCTCGGTTGTCGGCAACGACATGCGGATCCTGGTGACCGAGATGGCCGGCCGGGCCAGCATCGAGCTCAAGAGCCGTGAGCTCGGACTGGACCTGGCCGGCCATCCGGACACCCTGACGGCGGTGACCCGGAAGGTCAAGGACCTGGAGGCCACCGGTTACTCGTTCGAGGCCGCGGATGCCTCTTTCGAGTTGCTGGTCCGCAGCGAGCTGCCCGGCGCGGACCTGGCGAAGCCGTTCACCCTGGAGTCGTACCGGGTGCTGGTCGAACACCGGGAGGACGGCACGGTGATCAGCGAGGGCACCGTGAAGGTGCGGGTGCGCGGCGAGCGGGTGATCGCCACGGCCGAGGGGAACGGCCCGGTCAACGCCCTGGACGAGGCGCTGCGCAGCGCCCTCCAGAACCACTACCCGCAGCTGAAGACGTTCGAGCTGTCCGACTTCAAGGTGCGGATCCTGGAGGGCAGCCACGGCACCAACGCGATCACCCGGGTGCTGCTGGGAACCAGCGACCACAACCGCGAGTGGACCACCGTCGGCGTGCACGAGAACATCGTCGAGGCCAGCTGGACGGCCCTGGTCGACGCCCTCACCTTCGGCCTGGCCCGGACCTCCGCTCCCGCCTGATCAGTCCCGGTCCCGGGCGGCGGCGCTGATCAGGTCGATCGCCGCCGCCCGGGGCATCGGGTCCAGCTGTCGGCCGTCCCGGAGCCGGAGCGCGACCAGGTCCGTGGCGGCCTCCCGGGGACCGATCACCGCGACGTACGGGATCTTCCGGCTCTTCCTGATCCGGTTGCCGACCGAACCGTCGTGCAGCACCTCCACCCGCAGATCGGCGGCCTCGGCGGCGAACTCCCGGGCGGCGGCGTCCTGATCCGCGCCGACCGGCAGCACCGCCAGCTGGACCGGCGCGTACCAGAGCGGGAACGCGCCCTCGTGCACCTCGATCAGGTGCCCGAACAGCCGTTCCATCGAGCCGGCCAGGCTGCGGTGCACCATCACCGGCCGTCTCCGGCCGCCGTCGGAGGCCACGTACTCCAGCTCGAACCGGGACGGCTGGTGGTAGTCGATCTGCACGGTGGCGAGGGTCCACTCCCGGCCGGACGGGTCCGCGACCTGTATGTCGATCTTCGGCCCGTAGAACGCCGCCTCTCCGGCGACCGCCGTGAACGGGACCACCGCGTCGGCCAGCGCGCCTCGCAGCAGAGCCTCGGCCCGGGCCCACATCGCGTCGTCCCCGCCGTACTTCCGCCCCGGCCCGCGCAGCGACAGCTGATAGGAGACCGGCCCCATGCCGAGCGCGGCATGCACCTCGCGCATCAGCCGCAGCACCCCGGCCACCTCGGCGGCGGCCTGGTCCTCGGCGCAGAAGATGTGCGCGTCGTTGAGCAGCATCGACCGCACCCGGGAGAGGCCGCCGAGCACCCCGGAACGTTCCGCGCGGTACATCGGCCCCAGCTCGGCGATCCGCAACGGCAGATCGCGGTACGACCGGCCGCGCGACCGGAAGATCAGCGCGTGATGCGGGCAGAGGCTGGGCCGCAGCACCAGATCGTCCTCCCCGACCCGCATCGCCGGGAACATGTCGTCGGCGAAGTTGTCCCAGTGGCCGGACAGCTCGTACATCCGCCGTCTGCCGAGCGCCGGCGAGTTCACATGGCGGTAGCCGTGCCGCCGTTCCCGGTCGTACAGGTACGACTCGACCTCGCGCCGGGCGGCCGCGCCACCGGGCAGCCAGAACGGCAGGCCCGCGCCGATCAACGGGTCGGAGTCGAAGAGGTCCAGCTCGCGGCCGAGCCTGCGGTGATCTACGGACATCGTGGGTCTCCCTGAAAGGTCGGGGACCCCGGACGACACAGCCCCGGGCATGTCGCCCGGGGCCGTCAGCTCAGTGTCGACGGACGCCGGGTGCTCCCGGCGTGGTCGTGATCGAGCTGAGCATCATCATGCCCACGATGCTAGGAAGCGGCGCCGCGCGCGGTCGACCGGTTTTCACGCCGCGGGCACCGTCAACCAGGCGATCACCGCGCGGTGGTCGGAGTCCTTGATGTCGTGAACCGCTACGTCCCGGACGCCGATCCGCTTGTCGGCCAGCACGTGGTCGATGGTGACCGGCGGGATCGGATCCCCGTCGTACGGCCCCCAGGTGCCGATCCCGCCCTTGCCGACCACGTCGGCGGCGTCCCGGTAGCCGGTGGCGATCAGGTCACGCAGCGGCCGGTGATCGAGCGTCGCGTTGAAGTCACCCAGCAGGATTCGGGGGATCCCGCCGTCGGCGGGCGACTGGTCCCGCAGATCGGCCGACCAGCCGGAGACCATGTTCGGATGCGCCGGCGCCAGCGGATGCACCGACTCGACGAACACCGTCGCCGCGCCCGGCACCCGCACCGTCGCGTGCGCCTGCTGGAAACCGCCGTCGTTGCGCCGGGCGGCCTGATCGGCGAACGGATGCCGCGAGTAGAGGCCGGAACCGCTGGCCCCGAACTCCGGGGCGAGCTGCCGGTAGGGCAGCAGCTTCTCCAGGCCCGCGTCCCGCAGCGCCGTCTCGCCGCGCGGCGTGAACTCCTGAACGGCCAGCACGTCCACGTCGTTCTCCCGGACCAGGCGCACGATCTCGCTCGGCTCGGCCCCGCTGAACAGCAGGTTCGCCGTCATCACCTGGAGCTCGACACCGGCGGACGGGCCCCGGTCGGCGTCCGCGGTCAGGCGCGGCGCCACGGCCATCGCGAAACCGAAGGCGATCAGCGCGGCCACCGCGGCGGCCGCCCACCGGCGGGCGAACAGCGACACGATGAGCGGAATCAAGGTCCAGACCGCGACGTACGGCGTGAAAGCGAGGAACTGGACCCAGAGCCCCGCCTCCCACCCGAACGTCCGGCCCAGGAACCAGACTGCCGCCGGCATCAGCGACAACCAGAGCAGCACGGTCCACACGACGCGGCGGCGGCCGGCCGGCCGCGCCTCCGGGGACGCCTCGGTGATCGTCATGGCGCGACGTTATCCGGCTCCCGCCACCCGCCACCGGCCAACGCGTCCCAGCTCACATGCCCACCGGCCGTCTCCCGCGGGGGTGCGCGGCCGCACACCCCCACGGGCCGGCGTGCCTCAGAGGGCCGCTTCGGTGAGCTCGCCGAACTCGGCCAGCTCGTCCCGGATCACCGCGCCGTCACCCTCGACGACCACGGTCAGCTTCTCCACGGCCAGGTGCTCGGCGGCGGCCCGGGACACGTCCTCGACGGTCGCCTCCAGGTAGTCCCGGCGCAGCGTCTCGTAGTAGTCGTCCGGAAGGCCGTGCACCACCAGGGTGGACAGCGCGCCGGCGATCGCGCCCGGCGTCTGCATCTCCACCGACAGCTGCCCGGCCCGCCACGACCGCGCCACCTCCAGCTCCGCCTCGGTGACCCCCTCGGCCTGGGTCCGGGCGATCTCGCCGAGCGTGTCCCGGATCGCCGGGGCGGTCACCGCGGTCTGCACCCCGGCGGCCACCTCGAACCGGCCCGAACGGCGGGTCATCGCGTAGGAGCCGCGGATCCCGTACGTGTACCCCTTGACCTCCCGGATCAGGTGGTTCAGCCGGGACGTGAACGCCCCGCCCAGCACCGTCGCCGCCAGCGTCATCGGCACGTAGTCCGGGGTCGCCCGCTCCGGGGCCCGGTGCCCCAGCCGCAGCGTCGACTGCACCGAGTCCGGCCGGTCCACCAGGATCGTCCGGCGCGCCGGCGGCAGCGTCACCCCGAGCGGCCCGGCCGGCTCCAGCGGCTCCCCGGCGGTGCCCTCGAACGCCGCCTCGGCCAGCGCGCCGAGATCCAGCGCGTCCAGGTCACCGGCGACCAGCAGCACACCCGGGCGCCGCAGCCACGCCTCGTGGAAGGCGAGCACGTCCGCCACGGTCACCGCCGCCACCGAGGTGGGGTCGCCGTGCAGGGGACGGTTGTATCGTCCGTCGGCGCCGAACAGGTCGGCACGCAGCGCGGCGTCGGCGCGGGGACCGGGCTGCGCCCAGTCCATCCGCAGGGCGGTCACCTCGTCGTCGCGGACCCGGGCGACATCCGCCGGGTCCAGCTTCGGCGTGCGGGTAGCCTCCGCGGCCAGGCGGACGGCGTCGATCAGCAGCGGTACCGGCGCCGACACCCCCACCCGGAAGTTGTCCCAGTCGACCGACGGGACCAGCTCGGCGCCGAGTCCCTCCAGCGCCAGCGCGTACGCCGCCGAGTCCCGCTTGCGGGTGCCCTCCTCCAGCGACTTGGCCAGCACCGTGGCGGTGCCCTCCCGGCCGTCGGTCTCCCGGGCCGCGCCCGCGTCCAGCAGGAGCACCGCATTGGCGAGAAGCTGGCCGGGCAGGTGCGCGGCGACCACCGTGCCGCCGTGGGCGCTGACCCGGCGGATCGCCGGGAACGCGTAGGGCCGGGCCGCTCCGGTGCCCGGCCGGGTGGTGACGAGGCTCATGAGGGCTCCCCGGGAACGTAGGTGAGGGTGACACGGGACTCGGGGCGCAGCACATGCTTCGCGGCCTCGGTGACGTCGTCCGCGGTGACGGCCAGCCACTTCGGCAGGCGGTCGGCGGCGGTGGCCGGGTCACCGAACTGGGTGGCGTACCGCCCCAGCAGGTCGGCGCGGCCGCCGACCGTGGAGACGCCCCGCCACCACGCGGTGGTCAGCAGCGCCTTCGCCCGGTTCAGCTCCTCGTCGGTGACCGGCTCGTCGATCAGGCTCTGCACCACCTCGGCCAGCCCGGCCTCCAGGGCCTCCACCGGGACGCCGTCCTTCGCGGTGGCGGTGATGATCAGCGGGGCGGGGGCGTGCGCGAGATCCACCCCGTACGACCCGATGTAGTCCGGCTGGGCGATCCGGGAACCGTCGGCGAGCCGCTGGTAGAGGCGGCTGCCCCGGCCGTTGCCCAGGATCGTGGCCAGCACGGTGACCGCGTCGTACCCCGCCGTGCCGAACGGGTAGGTGCGGTGCGACAGGTAGATGCGGGCGGCCGGGACCTTGGCGGTGACCGTCTCCCGCACCGCCTCGCCGCGCGGGCCGGGCAGCGTGCCGTCCGGAGCCGGCGGGATGTCCGGGACCGTGGCGATCGCCCCGAAGTACTTCTCCGCGAGCTGGAACACCTCGGCCGGCGTGGTGTCCCCGACGACCGTGAGAACCGCGTTGTTCGGCGCGTAATACTGCCGGTGGAAAGCCTGGAACGTCTCCAGGGCGGCCGCGTTCAGATCCTCCATCGACCCGATCGTGGCGTGATGGTACGGGTGGCCCTCCGGATAGAGCAGCGGCAGCAGGCGCAGCCAGGCGTCGCCGTAGGGCACGTTCTCGTACCGCTGGCGCCGCTCGTTCTTCACCACCTCACGCTGGTTGTCCAGCGTCTCCTGGGTGAGCGCGGGAACCAGCCCGCCCATCCGGTCGGCCTCCAGCCAGAGCGCCAGCTCCAGATGCTCCGACGGCATCGTCTCGAAATAGTTCGTCCGGTCCGGGTTGGTCGTCGCGTTCAGCGAACCGCCGTTGCCCTGCACCAGCTTCATGTGCTCGGTCTTCTTCACATGCTGCGACCCCTCGAACATCAGATGCTCGAAGAGATGCGCGAACCCGGTCTGACCCGGCGGCTCGTGCCGGGAACCGACGTCGTACCAGAGGTTGACGCAGACGACCGGAGCCGTCCGATCCTCACTGACGACGACGCGCAGACCGTTCGGAAGCTGCGTGGTTTCGATGGGCCACGGATACCCGGTCGCGGCGACCGGTGCGGTTGGTGACGTCACCCGTGCAATCATGCCCTGTCGAGCGGGATTCCCGCTTTACTCCGTGGCGCATGATCACGGTGGGTGCCATCCTGGGGCACATGCTTGAGGACGTACGGGTGAACGACCGCCTGACCATCCCGGCGGCCGAACTCTCGTGGCGTTTCTCCCGCGCGAGCGGCCCCGGCGGCCAGGGCGTCAACACCACCGATTCGAGGGTCGAGCTCTCCTGGGACCTGCTCGGCTCCGACCTGCTGCCCGCTGCACTGAAGGAACGGGCGGTCGAACGGCTCGGCGCCCGCCTGATCGACGGTGTGTTGACCGTCACCGCCTCCGAACACCGCTCCCAACTGCGCAACCGGGAAGCCGCCGCCGCCCGCCTCGCCATGCGGGTCGGCGAGGCGATCGCCACCCCGCCCCGCCAGCGGCGCCCCACCAAACCGTCCCGCGGCTCCGTCGAACGCCGCATCGGCGAGAAGAAACGCCGCGCCCAGATCAAACGCAACCGCCGCAGCAACGATGACTGAGATCCCGCGACGGGCCTGACCCTGCCGAGGCGGTCGACCACGCGGGCGCGCTGATCGGTTCCGGTCTGCGGCTCTCCCTCTTCGACCACTTTTCCGGTACGGGCCACGCCGGTTCCGTGACTCCCCGCGGCCGCGGCAGGCGTTCCCCCACGACCGTCCCCCGGTGCCACTCATGCATGCCCGCCACGGTCACCCCTCGGCCGGCCGGGCGCGCTGCGGCCAGCCGCGGCTCGGATCGGACCGTAAGTGTCCACGCGGTGTAGCCGCGTCAGGGCTGGCGGAGTTGGCGGGGTGACGCTCACGGCGTACCACGCAAGGGTGTGGAGCGACCGGCGGAGACCGTGGGGCGCGGGATGAGCGGAGGGGGCCGCTGACGGTCAGCGCTGGTTGTAGGGGGCGACCGCCTCGCGGTTCTGGGCGGCGGCGTCCGGGCCGAGCAGGGCCTCGCAGACACGGATCAGGCGGCTGCGCAGGCCGGCGGCGCGGCGGGCCAGCTCGCGCTGGCGGGCCACGTACTCCGCTTTGCCCTCCGGGGTTTCGATCTTGACCGGGGGATGGCCGTAGGAGGTCAGGTCGTAAGGGCTGGCCTGCATGTCCAGCAGGCGGATCTCGCCGGCCAGGGCGAAACAGTCCAGCGCCAGCGCGCCGGGAACGGCGGGACCGAGTTTCTGCGCCCACTTGTGCACGTCCATCGCGGCGTGCAGGCAGCCCGGCTGATCCAGGTCGACCTGGGTGGCGCGGGTGGGCTGCAGGCGGTTGAGCCCGACGGCCTCGGGGGTGAAGAACCGGAACGCGTCGAAGTGGGTGCACCGGATGCTGTGCTGCTCGACCACCTCGTCGGTGCCGGCCTGGCCGAGGCGCAGCGGCAGCTCGTGGCGGTGCTCGGTGTCCCGGTAGACCATCGCCCACTCGTGCAGGCCGAAGCAGCCGGAGAAGACCGGGCGGGACGCGGTCGCGGTGAGCAGACCGTGGATGTAACGCACGCTCTCGGCGCGGGCGTGCATGAACGCGTCCTGGTCGAGGGTGACGACACCGTCGGGAGAGGACATGTAGAACTTCCACCCGGCGTGCTCGGCCAGCCCGTCGGGGGCCGGTGACAGGCCGGTGCCGACGCCGGGGTGCCAGCGGCGCAGCAGCGCGGGGCGGGTGCCGTAGTAGTCGTACAGAAAATCCTCGATGGCGTGTTTCTCGCCCGCCGCGCGGCGGGCACGGTGGCCCGCGGTCATCTGGTCGGCGCGCTCCGAGTGCGCCCGGGCGAGGGGAATCCAGCTGACCGAGGGCAAGGTGGTGGTGAGCGCCCTCACCTGCTTGATCCCCATCGCACCAATGTATCTAGCCGGAGCGATCAACACGATCACCGTTTGGCGCGAATGAGTTCCGCCACGCGATGTGGCACTGAAGATGTACGCCGATGTGTAGTACATCTACTACATCCTTGATAACGTAGGCGACATGACAGGATCGACAGTGGCCGCGCGGAGCGTGGTCGACACGCCGGGGACCGGCCCGGTCATCGAGGTCCGCGATCTCCGCATGCGTTATGGCGACAAGGAAGTGCTCACCGGCGTCGACTTCACCGCCACGGCCGGCGAGGTCGTGGTCCTGCTCGGGCCCAACGGGGCGGGCAAGACGACCACCATCGAGATCCTGGAGGGCTTCCGCCGGCGATCCGGTGGCGACGCCCTGGTGCTCGGAGTGGATCCGGCCGATGGCGACGAGCCCTGGCGGGCCCGGCTCGGTGTGGTGCTCCAGTCGTGGCGTGATCACAGTAAGTGGCGTGTCCGGGAGCTTCTGCAGCATCTCGGGTCCTACTACGCGAATTACTCCACGCCGGGGAAGCCTCGCCCCTGGGCGGTCGACGAGCTGCTGGAGGTGGTCGGTCTCACCGGTGCGGAGAAGACCGCGATCGGCCGACTCTCCGGCGGGCAGCGCCGCCGGCTGGACGTGGCGATCGGCATCGTGGGCCGGCCCGACCTGCTCTTCCTGGACGAGCCGACGGTCGGGTTCGACCCGGAGGCACGGCGCGACTTCCACGACCTGATCCACCGGCTGACCGATGTGGACTCGACGACCGTGCTGCTGACCACGCACGACCTGGACGAGGCGGAGAAACTGGCCGATCGCATCCTGATTCTGGCCCGCGGCCGGATCGTGGCGAGCGGCTCGGCCGACGAGCTGTCCCGGCAGGTGGCCGGCGAGTCGGAGATCCGCTGGACGCGGGACGGGCAACGGTTCGTGCACTCGGCGGCCGACGCCACCGGGTTCGTGCGCGAGCTGTTCCGTCAGCACGGCGAGGCCGTCGGCGACCTGGAGGTCCGCCGGGCCAGCCTGGAGGAGACCTATATGCGGCTGGTCCGCGAGGCGGAGGGTGCGGCGTGAGAAGAGGGCTGATCCGTGCGGGGCTCCAGCGCGGGCTGATCGAGCTGCGGCAGACCGTGACCAATGTGACCGACATCATCGGCTACCTGTTCCCGGTCGCCCTGCTGCTCGGCTGGCTCCGGCTGATCGAGGGCGACGAGCTGCCCGGCTCGTCCGTCTCGCTCGGCGCCTACAGCCTGGTCAGCTCGCTGGCCCTGCTGCTGGTGATCGGCGGGGTGACCTCGATGGCGCAATATCTGACGATGGACCGGGAGGACGGCACCCTGCTGCGGGCCAAGGCCACGCCGAACGGCATGGTCGGCTACCTGATCGGCAAGATCGTGCTGGTGGCCGGGGTCATGCTGATCACCTGTGCGGTGACGCTGCTGCCGGGCGCCCTGATGGTCGAGGGGCTGCGGTTCGACGGCGGCACCTGGCTGACGCTGCTCTGGCTGCTGCCGTTGTCGATGCTGGCGCTGATGCCGGTCGGCGCCATCCTGGGATCGTTCTTCCAGAGCGTCCGTGGCGCCGCGATCCTGATGCTGCCGGTGCTCGCCCTCACCGGCATCTCCGGCATCTTCTCGCCGCTGTCGGCGCTTCCCGGCTGGCTCCAGGGCGTCGCACAGGGCTTCCCGATGTACTGGCTGGGTTCCGGCCTGCGGTCGGCGTTCCTGCCGGGTGAGCCGGAGCAGGCGCTGGCCACCGCCGGTGTGCTGGCTCTCTGGGCCCTGGCCGGGCTGGCTGTCGCGCCGCGTATTCTGCGGCGGATGGCCAGGCGGGAGTCCGGCTCGCTGGTCGCCGCCCGGCGCGAACGGGCGATGACCCGGACCATGTGAGGGAACGCGTGGCCAACGAGATCACCTACAACCGGATCGCGATGCTGCGTGCCGAGCGCGGCATCACGCGGCGGCAGCTCGCCGACGCGCTCGGGGTGCACTACCAGACGGTGGGTTACCTGGAGCGCGGCGAGTTCAGTCCCAGCCTGCACCTGGCGTTGCGGATCTGCGCCTACTTCGAGGTCCCGGTCGAGGTGATCTTCTCGCTGGAGCCGTTCCCGCGGCTCGGTGCGGAAACCCGACCGGCGTAGATTTCGGGTGAAGGTCCAGCCTGCACTAGCCGCTACAGATGGGATTCACCCGTGCGTTTCGCCCGCTTTGTCCACCCTGGTGGAGTCTCGTTCGGCGTCGTCGAAGGCGACGGCACGTCGGGACTGACGGTGGCCGAGATCGACAGCATCCCCTTCAACGAGGTGCGCTTCACCGGCCAGCGATGGGCGCTGGCCGACATCCGGCTGCTCGCCCCGATCTTCTCCAGCAAGGTCATCGGGATCGGCCGCAACTACGCCGACCACGCCGCCGAGATGGGCAACGAGGTGCCCAAGGAGCCGTTGATCTTCATCAAGCCGTCCACCTCGGTGATCGGCCCCAACGACGCGATCCGCATCCCGAGCGTCACCAGCCGGGTCGAGGAGGAAGCCGAGCTCGCCGTCGTGATCGGCGCCAGCGGCGCCCGCCGGGTGGACCGGGCCGGCGCCGAGAAGGCGATCTTCGGCTACACCTGCGGCAACGACGTGACCGCCCGGGACCTGCAGCGCAGCGACCCGCAGTGGACCCGCGCCAAGGGCTTCGACTCGTTCTGCCCGATCGGTCCGTGGATCGTGACCGGCCTGGACGTCAGCGACATCGAGGTGCGCTGCGAGGTCGGCCGCGACCCGGAGAACCTGGAGGTCCGCCAGATCGGCCGGACCAAGGACATGGTCTTCGACATCCCGAGCCTGATCTCGTACGTGTCGCACGTCATGACCCTGCTGCCCGGCGACATCATCCTGACCGGCACGCCGGCCGGCGTCAGCCAGATCACCCCGGGTGACACCGTGTCGGTCAGCATCCAGGGCATCGGCGAACTGCGGAACCCGGTCGTCTCACTCGACTGACCGTTCGATCCTGACGTCTTTCTCGACGGGCCGTTCGATCCCGCTGTCTTTCCCGACGGATCGTTCGATCCCGTCCAGGATCAGGGCCAGGCCGTAGTCGTGCGCGGCCTGGTCCTCGAATCCGCCCGCGTTCCACAGCGCGGTCATCGCCGGGTACGCCTCGACGTCGAACCAGTCCTCCCAGAAGTCACCGCGCTCGTGCCACCACGACTCGGTGGACTGGCCGCTGTCCCGGCTCAGGCGGGCGTCCTCGCCGGCTTCCCGGGCGAAGGCGTAGACGTACGCGGTGACGGTCAGCGCCGCCCGGTTGATCTGCCCCACCGGCACGCCCGCCGCGGTCATCGTGGCGATCAGGAACTCCCGCTCGGCCATCGTGCCCGGCCCGAGCGGTGGCCGTACCAGTGACACCTCGGTCAGCCAGGGGTGCGCCGCGTACATCTCCCGGGTCCGTGCGGAGAACAGCGCCACCCGCTCCCGCCAGCCGTCCCCGAACTCGAGCCGCCGGGCCAGCAGCACGTCGTCGACCATCAGGGCGATCAGATCGGCGCGGGACGGCACGTAGGTGTAGAGCGTCATCGTCGCCGTCCCCAGCGCCCCCGCGACCCGTGCCATCGAGGCCGCAGCCAGCCCGTCCGTGTCGGCGATCCGGATCGCGGCGGCGACCACCTCGTCCACGCTGAGCTTGGGCGGCCGACCGGCGGCCTTCTTCGCCGGCCGGGTCCGGCGCCAGAGCAGTGGGTAGTTCTCCATGATTCCGTATACCCTACGGGAAACAGTTCCCGTAGGGAGTACGAGAATGAGGATCCTGGTAACCGGCGCCACCGGCAGCGTGGGCCGCCTCGTCGTCGACGAACTGCTCGGCAACGGCGCCGACATCCGTGCGCTCACCGTGAACCCGGCGCGGGCCGCCCTCCCGCCCGGCGTCGAAGTCGTCAAGGGCTCCTTCAAACGGCTCGACATCGTCGCCGAGGCACTGCGCGGCGTCGACAAGCTCTACCTCGCCCCACACCCGGAGACGGTCTTCGAGGTCTGCCGGACCGCCGCCCGCGCCGGTGTGCGGCACATCGTCGACATGGCCGGCGCCAAAGGCGACCACTGGCAGGTGATCGAGGACGGGGTGGAGGCCAGCGGCGTGCCGTTCACCCATCTCGAGCCGGGGGAGTTCATGGGCAACGCGGTCGACTGGGCACCGCAGATCCGCGCCGGCGACGAGGTGCGGGACGCGTTCGGCGACGTGGCCAACGCCCCCATCGCCCTGGAGGACATCGCAGCCGTCGCCGCCCGGGTGCTGCTCTCCGACGGCCACGAGGGGCGCTCCTACGAGTTGACCGGCCCCGAGTCGCTGACCCGCCGGCAGAAGCTCGCCGCCATCGGTGAAGCCCTCGGCCGCGACCTGACCTACGTCGAGCTCACCGGCGAGGCGGCCCGGGCGCACTTCGCCGAGCGCATGGGCGAATACGGCGACTGGTACCTGGACGGCCTCGCCCAGCTCGCCTCGCATCCGCAGGCGGCGGTGCCGACCGTCGCCGAGCTGACCGGGCGTCCCGGCATGCGCTACGTGGAGTGGGCACGCCGTCACGCAGATCTATTTGGGTAACCCGATTTGGCGGCCCGGTTGGCCTCAGGTAAAGTTCTCTCCGGCGCGGCAAGCCGGGCCAAATGGGGTATGGGGTAATTGGCAGCCCGGCTGATTCTGGTTCAGCTAGTCTAGGTTCGAGTCCTGGTACCCCAGCGCAGTCCTCCTCTCGGGGAGGGCAGTGCTGGTAGCAAGTAAGACAGCACGTTCTGGTCCCGTCGTCTAGCGGCCTAGGACGCCGCCCTCTCAAGGCGGTAGCGAGGGTTCGAATCCCTTCGGGACTACATCGAGAACGGCCCGCATCTCCGGATGCGGGCCGTTTCGCTTCTCCCAATCCCGATCTTGTACGCCGTGGGCCGCCCCCAAACCGACCACACCTCCCGTGCCAGTCCGACGCGACGTAGGCCGGGGTGACGACCGAAACGCCCCCAACGGGCGAAGCGCCTGGTCGCGGCAACTTCCCCGGCGCCGGCCCGCCGGCCCCGGCCCACCGCCACCGGTCCACCGGTCCACCGGTCCACCGGCGCCGGTCCACCGGCGCCGGCCCACCGCCACCGGTCCACCGGCGCCGGCCCACCGCCACCGGTCCACCGGTCCACCGGTCCACCGCCACCGGTCCACCGGTCCACCGGCGCCGGTCCACCGGCCCCGGCCCACCGCCACCGGTCCAGCCGATCGGCCACACCGCTCTGCCCGCCCGTCTGCCCGCCCGTCGGTGCTCCCGCACCACCCACCCCCGCTCCGCCTACCGCCTGCCCGTTTGCCCGTCTGCCCGTCTGCCCGCTTGCCCGCCTCCCGGGCTTGAGCCTCCGCTCGGGTGTGGAGCGAAGGTGGCGTTACGAACCCGGGCAGCGTCTGAAGGCTGGGCGGGGATGGGCAGTGGCCGTCGTCACCCCGGTTGAGGTGGGTGGATATCCGATTTCGGCTGCAGAGCGGGGACTGCTAGAGTTCTGATCGCCGCCGGAACACGGGCGGTGAAACGAAGTTCTGGTCCCGTCGTCTAGCGGCCTAGGACGCCGCCCTCTCAAGGCGGTAGCGAGGGTTCGAATCCCTTCGGGACTACCAGAAAAGATCGGCCCGCACCGGACTCGGTGTGGGCCGATCTGCTTTCGCCCACGCGCCTCACGAGGGCCCGCCCTCTCCGCCGTGAATCAGCCCGCTCCTTCATCGGGCAGCACTCCCGCTCACCGGGTAGCACGCCCGGCAGGTAGCCGGACCTTCCTGACTGATCGTCCCCGCTCATTCCTCCGCCACGATCTTGTGGGCCTGCGCCAGCGATGCCACCACAACGTCACAAGGTCTTTGCGGGGCAGGTGAGCGATGACGTCTGGCCCGCCGACCATCCCTTCCTAATGTCCCCGAAAGGCCATGTGCATGAGGGGAGAAAGGGACATTGCCTTGCGAGGGGTGCGGAGAGCTGGAAGTGCGAGGTGGAAGGTAGGGGAGCTGCCTTGCGAAGGGGCCGGAGAGCTGGAAGCGCGAGGTAGAGAAACGAAGCCGCCTCGGGGGAGGCGCGGCGGATCGGGAGGGCAGGGGTTGGAGGAAGGGAAGTCGCCTTGCGAGGGGCGTGGAGAGCTGGGAGTGCGAGGGGGAGGTGGGAAGTCGCCTTGCGAGGGGCGTGGGGAGCGGGGAGCGCGAGGGGGAGGCAGGGGAGCTGCCTTGCGAGGGGTGCGGAGAGCTGGAGGCGCGAGGGGGAGAAACGAAGCCGCCTTGGGGGAGGCGGGACGGGCCGGGAGGGCCGGAGGTGGGCTTAAAGAGAGGCCGCCCCGCGGGAGGCGGGGCGGACCGGGAGGACGAGGGGGAGGACGAGGGGAGGGGTCAGAGACCGGAGAGGCGCTGGCCGGCGCGGACGACGGCCATCGCGTGCCGTTCGCCGGGGCGGCGGCCGAGGCGCTCGATCGGACCGCTTATCGAGATGGATGCGATGACCCGGCCGGTGCGGTCGCGGATCGGCGCGGAGACGCTCGCCACACCGGGCTCGCGTTCGGCGACGCTCTGTGCCCAGCCGCGGCGGCGGACCTCGGCCAGGGTGCGGCCGGTGAACTTGCAGCGCGGTAGGAGCGGCATCACCGCCTCGGGCGGTTCCCACGCGAGCAGGATCTGGGCGGCGGAGCCGGCGACCATCGGCAGCACCGAACCGACCGGCACGGTGTCGCGAAGACCACTCGCGCGCTCGGCGGCGGCGACGCAGATCCGCTCATCGGCTCGGCGTAGGTAGAGCTGAGCACTCTCCCCCGTCGCGTCCCGAAGTGCGGACAGCAGGGGCTCCGCGGCGGTCAGCAGAACGTCCGGGGCGGCATTGGCCAACTCGCCCAATCGCGGACCTGGCCGCCATCTTCCTTGAGTGTCGCGCACCAGCATCCGATGGATCTCCAGGGCCTGGGCCAGGCGATGTGCGGTCGCCCGCGGCAGCTTGGTGCGTTCGACCAACTCGGCAAGGCTGGCGCCGTCGACACATGCGGCGAGGATGACAACCGCCTTGTCGAGAACGCCTACACCGCTCATACTGTGTCCCACAAGCCGAAACATACATTCCAGAATTTAGGATGTCCAGATGGTGGGAGTCACTCCCCAGAGCGGGAAACCCAGGACCCTGGCCGAGAAGGTCTGGGATGACCACGTGGTGCGCACGGCCGAGGGTGAGCCCGACCTGCTCTTCATCGACCTGCACCTGCTGCACGAGGTCACCAGCCCGCAGGCGTTCGACGGCCTGCGGATGGCCGGGCGGCCGGTGCGGCGCACCGACCTCACGCTCGCGACCGAGGACCACAACACCCCGACCGGGTATGCGGACCCCGCGTTCAACACCAAGCGCGGCGAGCTCTTCACGATCGCCGACACCACCTCGCGGACGCAGATCGAGACCCTGCGCAAGAACTGCGCCGAGTTCGGTGTGGAGATCCGCCCGCTCGGTGACGTGAACCAGGGCATCGTGCACGTGATCGGCCCGCAGCTGGGTCTCACCCAGCCGGGCATGACGATCGTCTGCGGCGACTCGCACACCGCGACCCACGGCGCGTTCGGCGCGCTGGCCTTCGGCATCGGCACCAGCGAGGTCGAGCACGTGCTCGCCACCCAGACGCTGCCGCAGTCCAAGCCGAAGACGATGGCCGTCACGGTCGTCGGCGAGCTGGGCGAGGGCGTCACCGCGAAGGACCTGATCCTCGCGCTGATCACGCAGACCGGCACCGGCGGCGGCAACGGCCACATCGTGGAGTACCGCGGGGAGGCCATCCGCAAGCTCTCCATGGAGGGCCGGATGACCATCTGCAACATGAGCATCGAGTGGGGCGCCAAGGCCGGCATGATCGCGCCGGACGAGACCACGTTCGCGTACCTCAAGGACCGTAAGCACGCCCCGCAGGGCGAGCAGTGGGACGCCGCGGTGGCGTACTGGAAGACCCTCGCCACCGACGCCGACGCCGAGTACGACACCGAGATCATCCTGGACGCCTCGGCGATCAGCCCGTTCATCACCTGGGGCACCAACCCGGGCCAGGGCGCCGCGCTGAACAGCGTCGTCCCCAGCCCCGAGGACTTCCTCGACGAGGTGGAGCGCGGCGCCGCCCAGCGCGCCCTCGACTACATGGACCTCACCCCCGGCACCCCGTTCCGGGACGTGCCGGTCGACGTGGTCTTCGTCGGCTCCTGCACCAACGGCCGGCTCGAGGACCTGCGTGCCGCCGCCGACGTGATCCGGGGCCGCAAGGTCGCCGACGGCGTCCGCATGATGATCGTGCCCGGCTCCTACCTGGTGCGTGAGCAGGCCGAGGCCGAGGGCCTGGACAAGGTGTTCACCGAGGCGGGCGCCGAGTGGCGGTTCGCCGGCTGTTCGATGTGCCTGGGGATGAACCCGGACACGCTCAGTCCCGGCCAGCGTGCCGCGTCCACCTCCAACCGCAACTTCGAGGGCCGGCAGGGCAAGGGTGGGCGTACCCACCTGGTCTCGCCGCAGGTCGCCGCCGCCACCGCCGTGGTGGGCAGGCTGGCCGCCCCCGCCGACCTCTGAGTAGGGGAAGCTGACATGGACAAGTTCGTCACCCACAGCGGCAAGGTCATGCCGCTGCGCCGTTCCGACGTGGACACCGACCAGATCATCCCGGCGGTCTACCTGAAGCGGGTCACCCGGACCGGCTTCGAGGACGGCCTCTTCAACGCCTGGCGTGAGGACCCTTCGTTCGTTCTGAACAAGCCGGCTCACGCGGGCGCCACCATCCTGGTCGCCGGGCCGAATTTCGGCACCGGCTCGTCCCGGCAGCACGCCGTCTGGGCGCTGCGCGACTGGGGCTTCAAGGCGGTCGTCGCCTCCCGCTTCGGCGACATCTTCCGCGGCAACTCCCTCAAGGAGGGTCTGCTGCCGATCCAGCTCGACCAGAAGATCGTGGAGAGCCTCTGGGACCTCGCCGAGAGCGAGCCGGAGAAGGAGATCACGGTCGACCTGGACGCTCGTGTGGTCCGGGTGGACGACGCCGCCTACGGGTTCCCGATCGACGACTTCAGTCGCTGGCGGCTGATGGAGGGTCTCGACGACATCGGACTGACGCTGCGGCACGCGGACGCGATTACCGCGTACGAGAAGAGCCGCCCCGCTTTCAAACCGGTCGTAACCCTTTAATCCACCGCGTAATTCGCCCCTGCCGGGTCACCCGGCAGGGGCCAATTCGTTAGGACACAACGGTTTTTTCCCCCGAATGTTTCTGTAACCAGGTCACAGGGCATACCGTGCGCGCAGAATGGCCTTCGACGGGCCAGTTCTCACGTCCGGGAGGAAACCGTGAACAAGGCCGAGCTCATCGAGGCGCTCGCAGTCAAGCTGGGGGACAAGAAGACCGCGGCCCTGGCGCTCGACGCGTTCATCAGTGAGGTGCAGAACGCCGTCGCCAAGGGCGACCGGGTTGCCCTCACCGGATTCGGAAGCTGGGAGAAGCGGGCCCGCAATGCGCGTACCGCGCGCAATCCGCGAACCGGCGAACCGGTCAAGGTGAAGAAGACGTCGATCGCAGTCTTCAAGGTCGGCAACACATTCAAGGATCTGGTGGCGAGCGGAAAGCCGGCCAAGGCGGCGTCCGCGGCCAAGAAGTCGGCTGTCACCAAGTCGACGGCCACCAAGTCGACGGCCACCAAGGCCACGACGACGGGGGCCGGGAAGAAGACCGCGGCCACGAAGGCGGCGCCCGCCACCAAGACGACGGCCGCCACCAAGACGGCGCCCGCCACCAAGACGACGGCCGCGAAGAAGACCGCGGCCACCAAGACCGCCGCTCCCGCCACCAAGACGACGGCGGCGGCGACCAAGAAGGCCACCGCGACCAAGGCGGCCGCCACCAAGACGACGGCGGCGGCGAAGACCACGACGGCCAAGGCGGCGCCGGCGGCGAAGAAGAGCACCACCAAGGCCGCCCCGGCGAAGAAGACCGCCACGACGACGAAGGCGGCCCCGGCCGCCAAGCGGACCGCCCGGAAGACGTCTCAGCCGGAGGCCGTGCCGGCCCGCGCCCGGTCCGCCTCCACACGCAAGGCCCGTTAGCCGGGTGCGGATCCCGGGCGCGGACAGCGGCCGGGCTCCACACACGAAGTGACCTGACGAAGGCGTCCACCCGTACGGTGGACGCCTTCGTGGTGTTCCGGCGCGGATCCGCCGGCCGTCCTAGCGTCCGGGCATGAGATCTGCGCCACGAGGGCTGACGACGCGGTCCGGCATCGCGGCCGTGCTGTTCGCGGCCGCGGTGCTGCCCGGGTGGACGCTCGGTGACCTGGCCGAGGACCGTACCGGATGGCCGGTCCTGGACTGGTTGATCACTTGCGGGTGGAACGGTCTCGCGGTGGCCTGGTACGCGCCGCGGTGCTCGTACCGACGGTTGGACGGCTGGGCGGGGGCGATCCCGGTCTACGGCTGGTACCTGACGGGGATCCTCTGCTGGCGGCTGGCGTCGCTGCCGTACCGGGACTGGGATCCCCGCCGGGACGAGCTGTGGCAGGCACGCTGGCTGACCGGCGAGCGGATCGGTTACTGGACGGCCGCTCCGCCGGCCCGCCGTGCCGTCACAGCCGTGCGGCGCCCAGCAACCGCTCGCCGGACCAGGTGAGCAGCCAGCCCTCACCTTTCGGCGTCTTGAACCGCTGATGATCGTCGGTGCCGTGCAGGGACGCCAGCAGGTGCGGCATCAGCTTGCCCTGGCTGCACACCACCACCCGCTCGGCGCTGCGCAGCGAGGCCAGCCGGGCCCGTGCCTCGGCGAGCCGTCCCGGCAGCCGGTCCGGGTCGTCCACCTCGGCGAACGCCCCGTCCGACACGATCGGCTTGTCGCCGAGCGCCGCCGCCAGCGGTTCCAATGTCTGCACGCAGCGCAGCGGGGTCGCCGCGACCAGCCGGCGCGGCCGCAGCGCGGTGAGCAGGCCGGCGATCCGGTCCGCCTGCTTCGCGCCGACCGGATCGATCGGGCGCAGCTCGTCGCGGCCGGCCCACTTGCGGCGTTCCCCGGCCCGGGCGTGCCGGACCAGCGCGATCACCGCGGTGACCGGCGGCAGGTCCGCGACGTGCGCCAGGACGGTTCGCTCATCGGGGTACGTCAACCGCGCGGCCGCCTCCCGCAGCGGCAGCCAGACCAGTTCGTCCACCTCGTCGGTGTCCCGCACCGGGCCGTCGCCGGCGGCCGCCATCAGCCAGAACGCCACGTTCTTGGCGCGTCCATCGGGCAGCGTGTAGTCGACGTCGGGCAGCCGCAGCTGGGGAATCCCGGCGGTGCCGGTCTCCTCGGTGACCTCCCGCAGCGCCGCCGCCAGCGGCTCCTCACCGCCGTGCAGCTTGCCTTTCGGCAGACTCCAGTCGTCGTAGCGGGGGCGGTGCACCAGGCACACCTCGACCTGTTCGCCGGAGCGGCGGTGGAGGACCCCGCCGGCCGCGCGTTCCACATCAGTCATGGGCTGCTTACTTCTTGCCGATGATCCGCCGGAGCATGGCTGCCTGCAGGTGAACCTGCGGGCGGCCCGGAGTCCCCTGGTTGCGGTGCCAGATGCCGTCACCGTCCAGGTCCCAGCCCTCGGTGTGGTCGCTCATCGACAGCTCCAGGACGTGCCGGATCTCCTCGCGGGCCGACGGTGTGACCACCTTGACCAGCGCCTCCACCCGGCGGTCCAGGTTGCGGTGCATCAGGTCGGCGGAGCCCATCCAGTACTCGGAGTCGTGGCCCGGGCCGAACCGGAACACCCGCGAGTGCTCCAGGAACCGGCCGACGATCGAGCGGACCCGGATGTTGTCCGACAGGCCGGGGACGCCGGGCCGCAGCGCGCACATGCCCCGGATGATCAGGTCCACCTTCACCCCATCCCGGGAGGCCCGGTACAGCGCGTCGATGGTCTTCTCGTCGACCAGCGAGTTCACCTTGAACTGCACCAGCGCCTCGCCGCCCTCGCGGGCGATGCGGGCCTGCTCCTCGACCCTCTCCAGGAGACCCTTGCGTACGCCGTGCGGGGCGACCAGCAGACGCCGGTAGGTGGTCTGCCGGCTGTACCCGGTGAGCACGTTGAACAGGTCGGTGACGTCCGCGCCCACCTCGGGGTCGGCGGTGAGCATGCCGAAGTCCTCGTAGAGCCGGGCCGTCTTCGGGTGGTAGTTGCCGGTTCCGATGTGGCAGTAGCGCCGGATCTGGTTGCCCTCCTGCCGTACCACCAGAGAGGTCTTGCAGTGGGTCTTCAGACCGACCAGGCCGTAGACGACGTGGCACCCGGCCCGCTCCAGGGTGCGCGCCCAGGCGATGTTGGCGACCTCGTCGAACCGGGCCTTCACCTCGACCAGGACCACCACCTGCTTGCCCGCGGCCGCGGCGTCGACGAGCGCGTCGACGATCGGCGAGTCACCGGAGGTGCGGTACAGGGTCTGCTTGATCGCCAGCACGTTCGGGTCGGCGGCGGCCTGCTCGATGAACCGCTGCACGCTCGTCGAGAACGAGTGGTACGGGTGGTGCACCAGGATGTCTGATTCGCGCAGCCGGTTGAACACGCTGCGCGGCACCTCGCCGTCGGCCAGGTGCGGGTGGGTGGCCGGAACGAACGGGCGGTCCTTCAGATCGTCACGGTCACACTCGCCGAACACCTGCCACAGCGACGACAGGTCCAGCAGGCCGGGCACCCGCAGCACGTCCTGACTGTCCATGTCGAGCTCGCGGACCAGCAGGTCGAGCACGTGGTCGCTGATCGAGGCGGCCACCTCCAGGCGCACCGGCGGGCCGAACCGGCGCTGCGCGAGCTCCCGCTCCAGGGCTTGCAACAGGTCCTCGTCGCGGTCCTCGTCGACCTCCAGCTCGGCGTTGCGGGTCACCCGAAACAGGTGCCACTCCAGGATCTGCATCCCGGGGAACAGCTGGTCCAGATGGTTGGCGATCAGCTCCTCCACCGGCAGGAAGCGCACGCCGCGATGGTCGTTCTGCACGGTGACGAACCGGGGCACGTTGTTCGGCACCTTGACCCGGGCGAACAGCTCCGGGTTGTCGCCGTCGGGGTAGCGCAGCGCCACCGCCAGGTTCAGCGAACGGCTGGAGATGTACGGGAACGGGTGCGCCGGGTCGACCGCCAGCGGCGTCAGCACCGGGAACACCTTCTCCCGGAAGTAGGTGCGCAGCCGGCCCTGCTCGGGCGCGTCCAGCTCCTTCCACGAGACCAGCTCGATGCTCTCCGACGCCAGTTTCGGCCGGACCTCGTCGGCGAAGCAGGCCGCGTGTCGGGTGACCAGATCAGCGGTCCGCTCGGTGATCATCTCGATCTGGTGCCGCAGCGAGGAACGGTCCCCGCCGCGGACCGGCAGGCCCGCGCTGAGCCGCCGCTTCAGGCCCGCCACCCGGACCATGTAGAACTCGTCCAGGTTGCTCGCGAAGATCGCCAGGAACTTGGCCCGCTCCAGCAGCGGGGTGCCCGGATCCTCGGCCAGGGCCAGCACCCGGGCGTTGAAGTCGAGCCAGGACAGCTCCCGGTTCAGGAACCGGTCCTCGGGGAGGATGAAGCCGGTCTGCTCGTCCTTCTCGTCCTCGTCCTCGTCGTCGTCCTCGGCGGCCAGCTCGGCGACCATGGTGACGGCGGCGAGCTCGGTCGCCTGGCGCTCGATCGCGGGCAGCGGGGCCTCCAGGTCCTCCGGATCTATCCCCTCCGATTGCTCCGGCCGGGGCAGGAAGCGGCCGTTGGGGCCGCGCCGACGGGTCTCGGGGGTCCGGGGCGAGGTCTGCATGGGTCCATCATTGCCGCTTCCGGAGAAACGTGAAACGAACTACCGGATGATCACATCAGGCGACTCCGGGAATCGTCACCCGCCGCACCGCACCGGTCGCATCGGACTCGACCGTCACACGCTGGCCGAGCCGGAGAAGCCGCAGGCCGGAGCGGTCGAAGGCGTCCGCGGCGAAGGTGAGCGGCGTCCCGTCGTCGAGCAGCAGCGAACCGCTGCGGGTCGCTGTGTCGAAAGTCGCGATCGTGCCCTGCATGGAAACGAACGCTACAGGTCTCAGGCGGCGGGCGCGCACTCCGTCGTCATCCCCAGCCCGTGCAGCAGGGCACAGGTGTGGCCGCCGGCGCCGAGCGCCAGAACGGCCGCCAGATCGGCCGCGGTGTCCACGTCCTGACGCAGACCCGGCCAGTCGCCGTGCAGGAGCGCCGCGCCCGAGTCGGCGTGCGCCGCCGCCGACGGACCGCCGAACCGCGGGTCCAGCGGCCGTCCCGGCGGCGCCGCCAGCAGCACCGTCCCGGTGCCGGCCGCATCCGGCACGAAAGCCCGGCCGGACACCCGGGCCAGCGCCTCGTCCAGCTGCTCCGGGCGCAGCGCCGGCAGGTCGCCGGTGAGCACCACCCGGTACGCCGCCAGACCGGCCGCCTCGTCCGCGCCGAACCGCATCGCCGCGTTCAGCCCACCACCGGGATCGGGGGCCACCCGCGCGCCCAGCTCCCGTGCCGCCGCCCGGGCCAGCGGATCGTCGGTGACCACCAGCAGCTCACCCACCGAACCGGCGGCCAGCACCGCGGCCGCGGTGTCCCGCACCATGGCGAGCGCCAGCTCCGGATGACGGTCGGCGGGCACGGCGCCGCGCAGCCGGGTCTTCGCCGCCCCGAGTCGTTTCACCGGGATGACTGCCGTCCAAATACGCACCAGCCCATCCTGCCAGCGATCTCCGCGTACCCCTGCCTGGTCCCATCCGCCGTCAGCGGGCATGATTTCGTCGCAGGTGAACGAGGTGAGGCGGCGCGCGGCGCCGACGATCGAGGGACGGGGGACGCTGTGGCACAGCTCAGGCTCGGCTTCTGGCAGCGTGTCGCGGTGATGCTGGTGGTCCCGGTGATGACGGCCCTCACCCGCAAGACCTGGCTCCGGATGAGTGAGATGCCGGCCACCGGACCGGTGATCCTCGTCCCCAATCACGTCTCGCACTTCGACCCGCTGGTGGTGGCGCACTACATCTTCCGGGCCGGCCGGTGGCCGCGGTTCCTCGGCAAGGCGAGCGTCTGGAAGGTTCCGGTCATCGGGTACCTGCTGGTCAAGACCCGGCAGATCCCCGTCGAACGGGGCAGTGTGGAGGCGGTGAAGTCGTTGGACACCCTGGTCGAGGCGCTGCGTGAGGGCAGCGCCGTGGTGATCTACCCGGAGGGCACCACCACCCGGCACCCCGACCTGTGGCCGATGCGGGGCAAGACCGGCGCGGCCCGGCTGGCGCTGCTCACCGGCGCGCCGGTGGTCCCGATCGCGAACTGGGGCGCCCAGCGCATCTTCGACCCGCGCACCAACCGGCTGAGACTGCGCCGCACGCCGGTCACGGTGACCACCGGGAGACCGGTCGACCTGAGCCGCTGGGCCGGCGCCGAGCCGAGCCGGGCGGTGCTCGAGGAGATGACCGAGAAGATCATGCTGGACGTCCGGGACCTGCTCGGCGAGATCCGCGACGGCGAACCGCCGGCGCTCTACGACCGGCCCGCACGACGGGCCACTACCCCGGAGGAAGCGTCATGAGAGCGGCCGTCATCGGGTCCGGATCCTGGGGCACCGCGTTCGCCAAGGTGCTCGGCGACGCCGGGTCCACGGTGACCATGCTGGCGCGCCGGGAAGCCGTCGCGGCGGAGATCCGGAACAAGAACGGCAACGAGGGATCGCTTCCGGGCGTACGCCTCGCGCCGTCCGTGACCGCGACCACCGACCTCGCCGAAGCCCTCCACGGAGCCGAGCTCATCGCCATCGCCGTGCCGTCGCAGACGCTGCGCGGCAACCTCGCCGACTGGGCCGCGCTGTTCCCCGCCGACGCGACGATCGTCTCCCTGATGAAGGGCATCGAACTCGGCACCCTCAAACGGATGAGCGAGGTGATCGTCGAGACCGCCCGGGTGGCCGCCGACCGGGTCGTGGTCGTCTCCGGGCCCAACGTGGCCCCCGAGATCGCCGCCGAGCAGCCCACCACGACCGTCGTGGCCTGCTCCGACGAGAGCCGGGCCCGGCAGGTCCAGCACGCCCTCGCCACGCCCTACTTCCGGCCCTACACCAGCGACGACGTGATCGGCTGCGAACTCGGCGGCGCCTGCAAGAACGTGATCGCCCTCGCGTACGGCATGGCGGTCGCGCTCGGCCTCGGCGACAACACCCGGGCCTCGCTGATCACCCGCGGGCTCGCCGAGACCGCCCGCCTCGGCGTCGCGCTCGGCGCCGACCCGCTCACCTTCGCCGGCCTGGCCGGCCTCGGCGACCTGGTCGCCTCCTGCTCCTCGCCGCTGGCCCGCAACCGGATGTTCGGTGAGCACCTGGGCCGCGGCGAAAGCCTGGAACAGGCGCAGATCGCCACCCGGCAGACCGCCGAGGGCGTCAAGAGCTGCCTGTCCATCCGCGACCTGGCCCGCGCGAACGGCGTCGAGATGCCGATCGTCGAACAGGTCGAGCGGGTGTGCCACGAAGGCGTGGACCCCCGGGTCGCGGTCAAGCTGCTGATGACACGAGAAATGAAACCCGAATGAGCTCCTCTTCCGACGGCACCCGTCCGGTGCCCGCCTTCCCCGCCTTCTCCGACGGCACCCGGTCGGTGCACGCCGGCCTGCCCACCCCCGAGGTCGGCGAGCCCTTCCTGCCCGGCCCGGTGTTCGCCGCCCCCTACCACCTCGATCCGGTCACCGGGCCCGGAGTGAACGGGTACGCGCGCACCGAACACCCCACCCGGCTCGCGCTGGAGAAGGCGATCGGCGCCCTGGAAGGCGCGCCCACGCTGGTCTTCTCCAGCGGCCAGGCGGCGATCACGGCGCTGCTGCTCGCGGTGCTGCGGACCGGCGACACCGTCGCGATTCCCGCGGACGGCTATTTCACGGTACGGGCGTTCGCCGACGGTTTCCTGGCCGACCTCGGGGTGAAGACCCTCCTGGTGCCGACGGCCGGCCCCTACCCGGACTTCGCCGGGGTCCGGCTGGTGCTGCTGGAGACGCCGGCCAACCCGGGACTCGACGTCTGTGACGTACGGGCGCTGTCCGCGGCCGCCCACGCGGCCGGCGCCCTCGTCGCCGTCGACAACACCACGGCGACGCCGCTCGGGCAGAACCCGCTCGCCCTCGGCGCCGACCTGGTCGTCGCGTCCGGCACCAAGGCGCTGACCGGCCACTCCGACGTGCTGCTCGGCTACGTCTCGACCACCGACCCGGCGCTGCTCACCCGGGTCGAGACCTGGCGCAAGCAGACCGGGGCGGTGCCCGGCGCGTTCGACGCGTGGCTGGCACACCGGTCCATCGCCACCCTCGACCTGCGCCTGCGGCAGCAGACCGCCAACGCCGCGGCCGTCGCCGAGCTGCTGCTCGCCCGTACCGATGTGACCGGGGTGCGGTGGCCGGGACTGCCGTCCGACCCGTCGTACGCGGTCGCCTCCACCCAGATGCGTCGGATCCCCGGGATCGTGTCGTTCGACCTGGGCAGCGCCGAGCGGGTCGGCCGTTTCCTGTCGGCGGCCGAGCTGGTGTTCGCGGCCACCTCGTTCGGCGGCGTGCACACCACCGCCGACCGGCGGGCCCAGTGGGGGGACGACACGTCGCCCGGTTTCCTGCGCTTCTCCTGCGGCATCGAGGACACCGCCGACCTGCTCGCCGACATCACGGCGGCCCTGGACGCCTCCGCGCTCCCGTGACCGCCGCTGTTCGCCTCGCGGAGACGGGGAGGAGGCGCTCATGACCGCCTGGAGCAGCTTCGACGGTGACCAGGTGGCGGCGCTCACCCAGGGCGAGAGCTTCTTCGCCGATCCGGGGGAGCGGGACTGCCCGGCGTGCGGACAGCGGCGGCTGCGGGCCTATTTCACGGCTCCGGAGAACGCCAAACGGCCGACGCTGATCAGTTACGTGTGGTGCGGGGCCTGCGACAAGTTCGTGGGCACCCGCGCCCGGCACCCGGAAGGGCTGATCTTCTCCGACCCGCTGGCGATGCTGTCCACCGCCGAGCGGCGGGAGTTGGAGCGCAGCCTCAACGGCTTCCTCGCCCACCTCGACTCGCTGTGGGACGCGGGCGTGCTGCCCCAGACGTTCACGGCGTGAGACCCCGGCTGGTCGTCACGGCTGTCTCAAGTCCGCCGAGACAGCCGTGACGACCGGCCGGGACCACCGCCTCGCCCGGAAGGGGCGTTTCGGTGGTAAGCCCCGCCTACGTCGCCCGGAGATGGCGGGACGGGCGGATTCGGCGGGGGCGGCCCACGGCGTACCTCCGCAGGGGTCGATCCTGGGTCTCAGCCGTGCGTGGCGACGAACTCGTGCAGCCAGTCCGGGGCGACGACCGGGGTGGGGTCGCCGGTGCGGCGCAGGGCCTCGCCGGGGCGGATGCCGAGCAGGGCCAGGGTCATCGTGGCCAGCAGGGTGGAGCGGCCGTTGTCGGCGGCGGACTGGGTGACCACGAAACGGCCCGCGCGGACCTCACGGGCCAGCCGGATGGCGAGCGAGACCACCTGGTTCGCCTCCTGCCGGGTCTCCCGCGGGGACCCGGCGCCGGCGGGGAACGGCACCACCTCGATGCCGGCGGTGTCCGGACCGGGATCGGAGACGGACACCAGCACCTGTACACCGGCTCTGGCGAGAGCGCCGAGCTCCTGCGGCGACCACGGCTCGTCCAGCGGGCGAGCCATCGTCGCCAACTGCCCCGGGCCCGGACCGGCGATCACGTGGAGTGCTGATGCCATGGACGCTTCGTCCTCCCTGCCTTGCACATGCTTCATCGACGCTGCCGGGAATCCCATAGTTGGCTTACGCAGAGTAGGGTCACCCCCGGCATGCCCGCTAGCTGGAAGGCGCAGAGAAGAGTGACGTCCCCCCGCAAGACCCGCGTCGCGATCGTGTTCGGCGGTCGCAGCACTGAGCACGCCATTTCCTGCGTCAGCGCCGGTGCGATCCTGGGTGCCCTGGACCCCGATCAGTACGAGGTGGTGCCGGTCGGAATCACCCGTGAGGGTCGCTGGGTACTCGCCTCGGGTGACGCCTCCCAGCTGTCGATCAACGACCGGAAGCTGCCCGAGATCACCGCCGCGTCCGGTGACGCTCTGGTGCTGGCGGCCGACCCGACGGCGACCGGGCTGATCGTCCGGGACGCGGCCGAAGGCGTCTCCGAACTGGCCGGTGTGGACGTGGTGTTCCCGGTGCTGCACGGCGCCTACGGCGAGGACGGCACCATCCAGGGCATGCTGGAGATGGCCGGTATCCCGTACGTGGGCGCCAACGTGTTCGCGTCGGCCGCGGCCATGGACAAGGAGTTCACCAAGAAGCTGGCCGCCGCCGAGGGCATCCCGGTCGGGCCGTACGCGGTGCTCCGCGCCGGCACGTCGCTGTCCGAAGCGGACAAGGAGCGGCTCGGCCTGCCGGTCTTCGTGAAGCCGTCACGGGCCGGCTCGTCCACCGGCATCACCAAGGTCAGCGACTGGGCCGACCTCGACGCGGCCATCGCCACCGCCCGGGAGATCGACCCGAAGGTGCTGGTCGAGGCCGCCATCGTGGGGCGGGAGATCGAGTGCGGCGTGCTGGAGGGTGAGTCCGGCGGTGCGCCCGAGGCGTCGATGCTGGCCGAGATCCACGTGGACGACGCGGACTGGTACGACTTCGAGACGAAGTACCTGGTCGGCAGCCGCTACACGATCCCGGCGGGTGTGCCGGACACTCTCGCCCGGCAGGTGCGGGAGTACGCGCTCCGCACCTTCACCGCGCTCGACTGCGCCGGCCTGGCCCGGGTCGACTTCTTCGTCACCGCGGCCGGGGAGATCTTCCTCAACGAGATCAACACGATGCCGGGGATGACGCCGACCTCGATGTTCCCGCAGATGTGGGCGGCCACCGGCCTGGAATACCCGAAAGTGGTGGACCGGCTGATCCGGACCGCGCTGCACCGCGGCACCGGACTGCACTGATCTTCACTTGCAGCCGTACGGCGTGGTCGCCGGGTCCTTCGACTTGACCGTCGCGACCACCGTGTCGGAGAACTCGTTGGCCCACTGGGCGGAACTCGTGAACGACGACGGCACGGACACCCGCACCGGGACCTCGCGGTCCATCGTGGTGAAGGTGTCCGTCCCGTCGGCGGACGCGGCGTACCAGCAGACCTTGTTCATCACGAGCAGCTCGGTGTCCATCGGGACACAGCCGGGCGTCGTGTCGCCGGGAACCTTGCAGGTCTCCGGCTGCGGGACGCCGCACGCCACCGTGACCGGCGGTTCGCCGTAGGCGGCGTTCTGCTCGGGGCCGGCGCTCACCGGCCGGGCGGGCAGATCACGGATCTTGTCCGGTAGCTGGGAGGTGACGGCCAGGCAGGCCCGGGCCGACTTCTCGTCCAGCTGGGGCGCGTCCATGACCACGGGCGTGTCAGGGATTGGCTTATGGGGCGATTTGTCGTTTTTTTCCGGTTGAATGGTGAAGAAAGCGATGACGCCCACGAGGATCGTCACGGGGACGGCCACCGCCGTCGCCCACAGGGCGGCAACGCGCTTGGTCCGGTCGATCGTCGGGATGTCGGTGTCCACCATGTCAGAGGTTTACCACGGAGCATGTGAGCGTCCGCGTGATGCCCGGAACGTACTGGACCTTGCTCACAATCAGAGTGCCCAGCTCGTCGACCGTGTGCGCCTCCGTCAGCACGACCACGTCATACGGCCCGGTCACCGCGTCCACCCGGACCACGCCGGGAATCTTCTCGATCGCGGCGGCCACGTCACGGGCCTTACCGACCTCGGTTTGAATGAGGATGTATGCCTGGACCACGATCGACTCCTATCCGCCACCGTCGGTGATCCCCGGTGGTGAAACTACCGTACGAAGCGATCCGGCAGCGGGTCGCCACCATCGAAGGACTTAGACGTGAGCATCGCAGAGGCCGGTGAGTTCGGCTTGATCAGCCGGATCGTCGCCCGGCTCGGGTCAGGAGAAGCCACCCTGCTCGGCCCCGGCGACGACGCCGCCATCATCAGCGCCCCCGACCGGCGAGTCGTCGCCTCCACCGACGTCCTCGTCGAAGGACGGCACTTCCGCCGCGACTGGTGCGGCCCCGAAGACATCGGCCACCGCGCCGCCGCCGCCAACCTCGCCGACATCGCCGCCATGGGCGCCGTACCGACCGCCCTGCTCGTCGCCCTCTGCATACCCACCGGACTCGACATCGCCTGGGCCGAAGGCCTCGCCGACGGCCTCACCGCCGAATCCGCCCTGGTCGGCGCCACCGTCGTCGGCGGCGACACCTCCTCCAGCCCCACCCTCACCATCGCCGTCACCGCCCTCGGCGACCTGCGCGGCGCGGCACCGGTCCGCCGCGACGGCGCACAACCCGGAGACGTCCTGGCCCTATGTGGGCGAATCGGTCACGCCGCGGCGGGACTCACGGTTCTCTCCCGAGGTTTCCGTACGCCCAAACTGCTCGTCGAGGCGTACCGGCGGCCGGCCGTCCCGTACTCGGCCGGACCCGCGGCCGCCCGCCTCGGCGCCACCTCGATGATCGACGTGTCCGACGGCCTGCTCCAGGACCTCGGGCACATCGCGGCGGCCAGCGTCGTCGGCATCGACATCCGCAGTGACGCGTTCGACCTGCCCGTCCAGATGCGGGACACGGCGAAAGCCCTCGGCATCGACCCTTATCTGTGGCTGCTGGCCGGCGGCGACGACCACCCGCTGGCGGCGACCTTCCCGCCCGGGGTGGACCTGCCGCCGGAGTGGCGCGTGATCGGCTCCGTCCACGACGGCTCCGGCGTCACCGTCGACCGCAAACCCTGGACCGGCGGCCTCGGCTGGGACCACTTCCGCTGACCCTCCACCCCACCTGCCCGCCCGATCCCGGTCCCGGTCCCGTCGCTTCGCCTTGGCCGGCGCGGTCCCGGTCCCGTCGCTTCGCCTTGGCCGGCCCGGTTTCGTCGTCTTGCCTTGGCGGGCGCGGTTCCGTCGCTTTGCCTCGGTCGGCCTGGTCCCGCCAGCTCGCTCTTGGCCGGCGCGGTTTCGTCGCTCCGCCTTGGCCGACCCGGTCCCGGCGCTCCGGCCGGCTCTGTTCCGGCGTCTTGGCCGGTCCAGCCCCGGTGTCTTGGGTTGCCTTGGCTGGCATTGCCGCCTGTCCGGCGCAAATCCCGGCCCGTTCAGGCAGCTCGTTCAGGCAGCTCGTTCAGGCGGCTCGTTGCTTCGGCTCAGCCGATTTGGTCTCCGTGTCTCGCCGCGGACAGCCGGTTCTCCGGCTGGTCTCGGTCGAGCTGGTCTGCACCCCGGCCGTCCTGCTCATCCGGTCGTCGTGGTGAGGGCTTTGCCGCGCTGGCTGAGTATCCGAGGCGATGGCTAGGCTGGCCCGGTGCAGGACATCAAGATCAAGTCGGTGGGTTTCGACGAACCCGCCGTCCAGCTGCTCGTCGCCGAGAATCTGCAGGACCTCTCCGAGCGGTACGGCGGCACCGGCGACGACACCCCGATCAGCGCGGCCGACTTCACCCCGCCGAACGGCGCCTTCCTGGTCGCGGCCCTCGGCGATGAACTGATCGCCAGCGCGGGCTGGCGCCGCCACGGCGACGACGCCGAACTGAAGCGCATGTTCACCACCAAAGCCGCCCGTGGCCGCGGAGTGGCCCGCCGGATGCTGGCCGCCATCGAGGAGTCCGCCGCTGCCGCCGGCTGCAAACGCGTGATCCTGGAAACCGGCGACCAGCAGCCTGAGGCCGTCGCCCTCTACGAATCCGCCGGCTACCACCGCATCCCCGACTTCGGTTACTACGCCGGCCACGACAGCGTCCTCTCCTACGCCAAAGCCCTCTGACCCCGCATTCCCGGACTTCGCGGAGAGTCTTCGTCCAGGTGCCGCCCGCGCACGCCTCCGCTGTGCGCGGTCCACAAATCGCGATCTTGAACGATTTCCCACCGGATTCGCCGGAGAATCGTCCAAGATCCGTACCTGTGGCCGTCTTACGTCCGCCTCGGGCCTCGGGCCTCGCGTCTGCACGCCACGGGCCTCGCGCGCGTCTCGAGCCTCGCGTCTCGCGGGTCTTGCGCGGTTCGCGGGCTTTGCGCTTCGCGGCCCGCGCCTTGCTCAGTTCGTGCGGCTACGCCTTGCGGCTTGCGCCTTGCCCGCCTTGCGGGCCTCGCCTGCCTCGCGGCTTGCGCCTTGCCCGCCTTGCGCCTTGCGCCTCGCGTTTCGCGGTTCGCGCGGCTTACGTCTTGCGGGCCTTGCGATTCGCGCGGCTCACCGTGCGGTGATCTTGGTCGATAGTCCGTCGGAATCGCTGGGAAATCGTTCAAGATCGCGCCGAGTGGGATGGTGAGCAAATCGGTCCGCCGAGCGGTCGAGTGGTCAGGCGGCGTCAAGAGCGTTGGGGATGGGCGAGGGCGGCTCGTAGTTGGGTGAGAATGTCGGCGGGATGGTGTCGTAGCGCCCACGCGGGGAAGCGCAGGACGCGGTCGCCGGGGATCCACAGTTCGTTCTGGCGGCGCATGTCCGCCCACCACTGCCGGACATCGGTGTGCTGGCCGCCGTCGATTTCGATGTGCAGGCCGTGACCCTCGAAGTAGGCGTCCAGATAATTCTGCCGGCCACGGGAATCTCGGCGGACTACCTGGAGTCGGGGCTCGGGAAGCCCGGCCCGCCGGCAGAGGCGGAGGAAGTCGGCCTCCGCCGAGGAGTGAACGCCACCGGCCGACCAGGTGATCGCCTCCGCGATCAGGGCATGGCGACGGGCCCTCGGCAGTCTGGCCAGAACGGGCCGGATGTCGTCCGCGCAGACGAGCCGTTGCTGGAATCCGGCCGCGATGACCGCCCATGCCTGCCTGTCGGAGGAGGACCACTGGGCCGCATCGATGAGTGATCGGGCCGGCATGGTGCCGGGTGGGCGCCCCTGCCAGTGAACGTCCCGGCTGGGAAGGATCGTGGTGCGATGGACGCGGACGCCGGTCGGCAGACTTGCGGGGGTCATTCTCGCCGGCACCAGCACATCGATCCGGTCGGTGCGGAAACCCCGAAAACCGAGAGTCTCGAGTGCGGAGAGCCCACCGAGGATCGCAATCCGGCCGGCGCCGGTGCTGAGGACGGCCACCCATCGGTACGCCTGACGCCCGACCGGCCCGGAATGGGCGACGTAGACGCCCCGGTGGGCCACCTGCCATCGTCCGGAACTCAGCCGGCGCTCCACCATCGGGGCAGTCAGGTACCGCAATGCCTGAGACCTTCTCACGACCCCGCTCTGCCGTGCGAGCAGATCCGTCAGTCGGGGGTCGTCTACGGCTCGCACACCGGCAATCCTGGTGAGCCGATCGTCACTCGGCGAGCCGATCGCGCTCCCTGTGGACAACCTCGGGTGGCTGTGGATCGCCGGCGCGCCACGGTCGAACAGCGCCAGCGGATGTGACCGCGGGTGGGGACCAGCGGATCACCGCCTTACGCGGCCGGCTCCGCTCCACCAGAGTTCCACTTCCGGGATTCGCTGCACTCCGTGGCGGTAGGGCGGAGCGATCACGACGATGAGCTGCTCGGATGGCGGGTCTGGTCGGCCATCGGCCCGCGATGCCGAGCGGGAACGGTGATGAGCTGCCGGATAGCGGGTGTACCCGGCCACCGGATGGGAGCGGCGACGAGGCGCGGGATGGTGGGTTCGGTCAGAGACCGGCCTGCGATGCCGGATGGGAGCGGTGATGAGGCGCGGGATGGTGGGTCTGGCCGGTCACCGGTGCGGGAGGACGAGCGGGAACGGCGAAGAGCCGCCGGACCTGGGAGGTTCGGCGGCTCTTCGGAAAGCCGGTAATGCGGCTCAGGTCAGGCGCGGACGACCTTGCCGGCCTTGATGCACGAGGTGCAGACCTTGAGCTTCTTGGTGGTCCCGCCACCGGCCGGGGTGCGCACCGACTGGATGTTCGGGTTCCAGCGGCGGTTGGTCCGCCGGTGCGAGTGGGACACGTTGTGGCCGAAGCCCGGTCCCTTGCCACAGACGTCGCACACGCTAGCCACGGGATACTCCTGGGTTTGATACGAAAACTGAAGGCGCCCAGGGAAAGAGCCTCGCCCAGGCAACCCGGCAAGGTTACCCGATCCCCTGGGCAGACAGCCAATCGCCCCCGGTCAGGGTGCGTGGCCAGCGATTGTCACAGGTCGCAAGTACGATTTTCGCGTGCTGGAGACCCTCGATGCCGCCGCGGTACGCCGCTGGTGTGATGGTGGGCTCGAGGCGCTTCGGGCACATCAGCGTGAGATCGACGAGCTGAACGTCTACCCGGTGCCGGACGGTGACACCGGCACGAATCTGGTCCTCACCCTCACCGCCGCGCATGAGGCGCTGACCGCCGCGCACGAGGCGTTGGCCGCCGCGCAGGAGGCCGCCGGGCCGGCGGAGAGAGGCGCGCTGGCCGGGGTCATGCGGCGGATGGCCCGTGGGGCGCTGCTCGGGGCGCGCGGCAATTCGGGCGTGATCGTCTCCCAGATCCTGCGGGGCATGGCGGACACCTTCGCCGGCGCGGTGGCGGTGCGGGGCAGCGAGTTGGCGCGGGCGTTGCGCACGGCCACCGACGCGGCCTATGCGGCGGTGGCCCGGCCGGTGGAGGGCACGGTGCTCTCGGTCGTCGCGGCCGCCGCCGAGGGCGCCGGCCGGATCAAGTCGGACAACCTGGTCACGGTGGCCCGGGCGGCGGCGAGGGCCGCTTCCGAAGCCTTGGCGCGTACGCCTCAGCAGCTTCCCGTCCTCGCTCAGGCCGGAGTGGTCGACGCGGGCGGCCGCGGCCTCTGCCTCCTCCTGGACGCACTGGTCGACGCCATCGCCACCGACGGCTCCCCGGACATCCCGGCGGTTCCGGGCATCCGGCCCGAGTCGGTCACGCCCGAGGTCTCGGCGGTTCCGGGCATCCGGCCCGAGTCGGTCACGCCCGAGGTCCCGGCGGTTCCGGGTACCCGGCTCGAGTCGGTCACGCCCGAGGTCTCGGCGGTTCCGGGCATCCGGCCCGAGCCAGCCGCCCACGACGCCCTGACGGTTCCCGGTGTCCGGCCCGAGCCGGTCGCCACCGAGGTTATGGCGGTCCCGGGTGTCGGGTCCGAGCCCATCGCCCCCGAGGCCCTGGCGGCTCCGGGTGTCCGGCCTGAGGGCGTGGCGCCGGCCGGGCAGGGCACTCCCGCGAGCCCGGGCATGCCGGCCGGGGAGGGTGTCTCTGACGAGCCGTGCGCGCCGGCCGGGCAGGAGCCCTGGGGCGGTGGCGCGGGTGCGGGTGAGCCGGTGAGCGGGGGCGCGATGGGTACGGGTGGGGAGCCGCACGGTTGTGCCGGCTTCGGGTACGAGGTGCAGTTCCTGATCGATGCCGAGGAAGTGGCTGTTCGGCGGCTGCGGGAGACGCTCGGTGGGCTGGGCGACTCGCTGGTGATCGTCGGGACGGGGGACGGGGAGCCACCTACGTGGAACGTGCACGTCCATGTCACGGAGATCGGGCCGGCGATCGAGGCCGGCATCGCCGCCGGTAAGCCGTACCGGATAAATGTCACCCCGTTGGAGGACCGGCGTGCCGGAGGTGACCGCCGGGGCGCCGTGGTGGTCGCTGCCGGCGACGGCCTGACGGCGCTGTTCGAGGCGGAGGGCGCCGTCGTGGTGGACCGGAACCCGTCGACCGCCGAGATGCTGGCCGCTGTCGCCGCGACCGGGGCCGCCTCGGTGGTGCTGCTGCCGAACGACGCCAACACCCACGCGGTGGCGGTGTCGGCGGCGCGTGAGGCGGAGACCACGGGGGTACGGGTGAGCGTCGTCCCGACCCGGTCTCCGGTGCAGGCGCTGGCCGCGCTGGCGGTGCGCGACGGTCAGCGCCCGTTCGCCGAGGACGTGATCGCGATGGCCGAGGCTGCCGGCGCGTGCCGGTCGGGGGAGGTCTGCACCGCTCAGCGGGACGCTCTGACGGTGGCCGGCCAGTGCCGTGCCGGTGATCTGCTGGGTCTGGTCGACGGTGAGGTGCACGTGATCGGCGAGGATCTGGCGGAGGTGAGCCGCCGCCTGCTGGACCGGATGCTGGGCGGCGGCGGTGAGCTGGTGACCCTGGTCCTGGGCGCGGATACCCCGCCGGGTTTCGAGGAGGAGTTGCGCGGTCACGTGCACCGGACCTGGCCGTTCATCGAGTTGCAGTGCTTCGCGGGCGGACAGCCCCATTACCACCTGCTGGCAGGAGTCGAATGACCACGACCGACACCCCGTTGACCAAGGTGCTGGGGGCGAAGACCGCCAAGGCCCTGGCCGAGCACCTCGACCTGCACACGGCCGGTGACCTGGTCTATCACTTCCCACGGCGGTACGACCAGCGGGGCGAGCACACCGACCTGCGCAGCCTGCAGGTGGACGAGCAGGTCACCGTGCTGGCCCAGGTGCAGGGGATGAGTGTGAAGCCGATGCGCCAGCGCCGCGGCAACATGCTCGAGGTGACCATCGGTGACGGTTCGGGTGCGACGTTGACGTGCACGTTCTTCAATCAGGCGTGGCGGGAGCGGGAGCTGCGCAAGGGTGTGTGGGGGCTGTTCGCCGGCAAGGTGACCGAGTTCCGGGGCAAGCGCCAGCTCAACGGCCCGGCCTATCAGCTGCTCAGCGCGGACGCGTCGAAGGATGACGCGGCGGCGGAGATCGAGGAGTTCGCGGGCGCGCTGATCCCGGTCTATCCGGCGGCGCAGGCGGTGCCGACGTGGACGATCGCGAAGTGTGTGCGGACGCTGCTCGACACGTTCGAGCCGCCGGCGGATCCGATGCCGGCGGAGGTGCGGGCGAAACGGAACCTGGTCGGCATCGGCACGGCCCTGCGGGAGATCCACCGGCCGAGTTCCGACGCCGCCCTTTATTCGGCGAAGCACCGGCTGAAATGGGACGAGGCTTTCGCCGTACAGCTGACGCTGGTGCAACGCCGGGCGAGAGCGGCCGCGGCGCCCGGCACCGCCCGTCCCCGCGCCGAGGCCGGGTTGCTCGTGAAGTTCGACGCCGCGCTGCCCTATGAGCTGACCGAGGGGCAGCGCGAGGTGGGTGAGGAGATCGCGGCGGACCTGGCCCGGCCGCATCCGATGCACCGGCTGTTGCAGGGTGAGGTGGGTTCGGGGAAGACGCTGGTCTCGGTGCGGGCGATGTTGCAGGTGGTGGACGCCGGTGGGCAGGCCGCTCTGCTGGCGCCGACCGAGGTGCTGGCCACCCAGCATTTCCGTGGCATCAGCGCCCAGTTGGGTGCGCTGGGCCGGGCGGGTGAACTGGACGGCGACCCGGAGGGCACCCAGTTGACCCTGGTGACCGGTTCGCTGGGGGCGAAGGCCCGGCGTGCGGCGCTGGCCAAGGTCGCCGACGGGACCGCCGGCATCGTGGTGGGCACGCACGCCCTGCTGTACGAGGGTGTCGACTTCAAGGATCTGGGTCTGGTCGTCGTGGACGAGCAGCACCGGTTCGGGGTGGAGCAGCGGGACGCGTTGCGGGCCAAAGCGGCCCGCCCACCGCACGTGCTGGTGATGACGGCGACGCCGATCCCGCGAACGGTGGCGATGACCGTCTACGGCGACCTGGAGACGTCGGTGTTGTCGCAGTTGCCGCGCGGCCGGTCGCCGATCGCCTCGCACGTGATCCCGGCTCTGGACAAGCCGGCCTACCTGGACCGCGCCTGGGTGCGGATCAAGGAGGAGGTCAAGGCCGGCCACCAGGCGTACGTGGTGTGCCCGCGGATCGGCGAGGGACCGGAGGACGAGGAGACCCCGCCGAAGGAGGGCGAGCCGGAGCGGCGGCCCCCGCTGGCGGTCACCGAGGTGCTGCCGCTGCTGGAGCACGAATATCTGAAGGGTCTGCGGATCGGCATGCTGCACGGCAAGCTGCCGCCGGAGGAGAAGGACGCGGTGATGCGCCGGTTCGCCGCCGGTGATCTGGACGTGCTGGTCGCGACCACGGTCATCGAGGTGGGCGTGGACGTGCCGAACTCGACGGTGATGCTGATCCTGGACGCGGACCGGTTCGGGGTGTCCCAGTTGCACCAGTTGCGCGGACGGGTGGGCCGGGGTTCCGCGCCGGGCATCTGCCTGCTGCACACCGAGGCGGCGGAGGGTTCGGCGGCGCGGGAGCGGCTGGACGCGGTGGCCTCCACGACCGACGGGTTCAAACTGTCCGAGATCGACCTGGAACAGCGCCGGGAGGGCGACGTGCTGGGCGCGTCGCAGTCCGGCAAGCACTCGCATCTGCGGCTGCTGTCGCTGCTGCGCGACGAGAAGCTGATCAAGGAGGCGCGGGCGGAGGCGTCCGAGCTGATCGGGGACGACCCGGATCTGTCCCGGCATCCGGCGCTGGCGGCCTCGGTGGCGGCCTTGGTCGACGAGGACCGCGCGGAGTACCTGGAGAAGGGGTGACGCAAAAGGGCGCGCCGTCCGGCGCGCCCTTCCGTTACTGCGTTACCGCGATCAGGCCTTGAAGTTCAGCTTGCGGCGGCGGGCCATGAAGAACAGGCCGACACCGGCGAGCAGCAGAACCGCGGCGCCACCCGCGATGGAACCGGCGGCGGCGCCGGTCAGCGGGAGCTCACCGTCGTCGTCGTTGCCCGCGACCGGGGTGGTGTCGACCGGGGCGGAGGTGGTGGTGGCCGTCTCCGACGGGGTCGCGCCTGGGGTCTCGGTCGCCGGGGCGGTGGTCGGCGCCGTGGTGGCCGGGGTGGTGGTGCTCGGCGTGGTGGTCGCCGGCGTGGTCGGGGCCGGGCACTCCGACTTGGTGATCGTCACGGTCTCCGGCTCGGTGCCGGTGATCTCCGGGTAGGCGACGGTGGCCGTGGTCGGCTCGCCGGCCGGGAAGGTGACCAGCTCGGAGGTGTTCGGGGCGACGACGACCGACTTGGTCTCCGTACCGTAGGTCACGTCGGCCTTGGCCGGCTTGTTGCCCTTCGGGTTGGTGACCGTGATGGTGACGGTCTTGCAGTCGTTGGCGCCACCGGCCGACGGCACGCAGGTCGCCGGGCGGGACCAGGTGTAGGTGTAGTCCTTCAAACCGGGGGCGGTCACCGTGATGGTGCCGGCGCCGGCCGGAACGGTGACGGTCTCACCCTTGCCGGCAGCGACCTTGACCTTCTTGTCGAAGCCGGTCGCGGTGACCCGGAACTCGACGTCGTACTTGCTCAGCTTGCCGTTGTTGCTCAGCTGGATGTCGACGGCGCCGTCGCACTGGGGCACCTCCTGCACGGCAGGCTGCACACAGGCCTTGTTGCCACTGTTGTCCCACCCCTGCGGGCCCTCGGAGAGGTTGCCGGGGAAGCCGTCCTCGCCGAGCTTCTTGTCACCGTAGAGCCGGCTGCCGTCCAGCGGGTCGATGACGTCCTTCTGGCCGCCGAAGAAGAGGTCGACCTGCGTGTTGCAGTCCGGCACCTCGATGCTGAGCTCGATGACGGTGTTGCTCTGCGACAGGGCAGCGGTCTTGCTCTGGTAGACGTACTGCGGAACCGAGTAGCTCGGCTTCGGCGCGAAGTAGGAGACCAGGGTGACCTCGACGGGCCGGTCGAGTGTCTTGTGCGCGGTGACCGTAGCCACCGCAACGCCCTTCTCGACCTTGAAGGTGTGACTGAAGGACTTCTCCGCGGCGGGGGTGGCGCCGGCGGGGTTCGCGAGGGCCGTCAGGCCCAGCAGCGCGCCGGCCAGAACGGCCATGACGCGACGCACGCGAGGGGTGTGCTTCATCTGTTCTCCGTGAAAGGGGGAATGGGCGGGGGCGCGCCGATACTCGATCGACGCGCCCCCGGTCATTGCTGGTTTTCTGTGGTTCTGAACCGCTGTCAGGCGGTGAACTTCACCTTGCGGCGGCGGGCGACGAAGAACATGCCCGCGCCGACGGCGAGCAGGACCGCGGCGCCGCCGGCGACGCCACCCGCGGCCGCACCGGTGACGGGCAGGCCGCCGCCGTTGCCACCGTCGTCACAGCCCTCCGCGGGCTTCTCGAACGGGATGGTGCCGGACTCGGTGTAGGTCTTGCCCTTGTACTCGACCGTGAAGGTCACGTTGACCGAGAAGCCCTCGGTGGCGCTGAAGAGCTCGGAGCCCTTCTTGCCGGCCGGGATGGTCAGCGAGCGCTTCTCGCCCTTGCTGGTCTCGTAGTCCACCTTGAACGGGGTGGTGTTCTTGGTGTTGTCGACACCGATCTCGATGGTGTCGCAGGTGACGTTGAAGATCGGCTCCGCGGGAACGTCCTCGGGGATGCTCACCGGGGTCGACGGCTCGTCGGTCGGGGTGCTCGGCTGCTCGGCGGGGGTGCTCGGCTGCTCCGCGGGGGTGCTCGGCTGCTCCGCGGGGGTGCTGGGCTGCTCGGCGGGGGTGCTCGGGTTCTCCGCGGGCGTCTCGGGCTTCTTGCAGTCGCCGCCGAGCGGGACCGTCTTGGAGACGTCCGACTGGTCGCCGGCGTTCTCGCCCCACCACGCCTTGACCGTGAGGGTGGCGCTCTTCGCGTCACCGGGCACCAGCTGCTTGCCGGTGTAGCGGCCGTTGTCGAGGTCCTTGCCCTCGACGATCGTCACCGGCTCCTCGAACTTGGTTCCGGCCGGGAGCAGTTCCACCTTGGTGAACTGGAACGTCAGCTTCTGAGGGCTACCGATGCCGTTGACGGTCCAGTCCACGACGTACTTGCCGGAAACGGTGTCGCAGTTGGCGGTGCCGACGACGGTGCTGTGGTGGGCCTGGGCGGGCGAGGCGAACGCCACGACGCCGGCCATGCCGATCAGCGATCCGGCGACGAGGGCCGTCGCGCGGCTGAGCGGGGACTTGGACACGTTCACGCCAACTCCTGTGTAAGGGGGGATCAAGTGGCTGCACGGGAAGAACGCGGAGACTCGCAGGTGGACGGAGGCTCCGCCGGACGCCTTCCGGTGTAGGTCGCGGAAACGGACGATAGAACGCACCCGCAACGTCGCCCGACGATAGTCACTTCGGATGGTCAAAGAAACGTCTCAGCAGCCGCTAATGCTCTTGTGGCCGATCTGTGATCTTCGCTCTACGGAACGGAGGCGTATCGTCGCGCGTAGTTCTCATCTCGGGGTAAAAGTTCACGCGCACGTGGGCGAACGCGGGTGGTGAAGTAGCGTCGCCTCTGATGACCAGGATTATCGCGGGCGCACACGGCGGGCGCCGTCTCGCTGCCCCGGCCGGCGCGCACACCAGGCCCACATCGGACCGGGTCCGCGAGGCCTTCTTCAGCTCACTGGAAACGATGACCGACCTCTCCGGGGCGCGGGTCGCCGATCTGTACGCCGGATCCGGCGCCATCGGCCTGGAGGCGCTCTCCCGGGGCGCGGCGCACGCGCTGCTCGTCGAGGCGGACGCGAAAGCCGCCCGGGTGATCCGGGACAACATCGTCGCCCTGAAGGTCGGCGCGGCCGCCAGATTGGTGACCGGCAAGGTGGTCCAGGTGCTGGGCGACCCGCCCGCCGGGGGGCCGTACGACGTGGTGTTCGCCGATCCGCCCTATGCGCTCGGCGACGACGAGATCGACACCGTGCAGGAGGAACTGGTGGCCAACGGTTGGCTGGCGCCGGACGCCGTGGTGATTTTCGAGCGATCGAAGCGCAGTGGGCCGCTGAGCTGGGTGGACGGTCTGGTCGGGGACCGTACCCGGCGTTACGGGGAGACCACTCTTTGGTACGGTCGCCGATCATGAGACGAGCGGTGTGTCCAGGCTCCTTCGACCCGGTCACCAACGGGCATCTCGACATCGTCGGACGGGCCAGCCGGCTGTTCGACGAGGTCATCATCGGAGTCCTCATCAACCAGTCGAAGTCCGGGCTGTTCACCATCGAGGAGCGCCTGGAGATGCTGGGCGAGGCGACCGCCCAGTACCCGAACGTGCGCGTCGCCTCCTTCCACGGCCTGCTCGTCGACTTCTGCCGTGACCAGGGCGCGGCCGTGGTGGTCAAGGGCCTCCGCGCGGTGAGCGACTTCGACTACGAGTTGCAGATGGCGCAGATGAACATCGGGCTCTCCGGTGTGGAGACCCTGTTCATGCCGACGAATCCGCTTTACTCGTTCCTGTCGTCCAGCCTTGTCAAGGACGTCGTGAAGTGGGGTGGGGACGCCTCGGCGTACCTGCCGGACAATGTGCTGGCCCGGCTGGTGGGCCGGCTGAAGCAGAATTAGTCGACGGGAGTGAGGCGCCGGTGGATCCGCTCGACCGTATAGACGAGCTCATCGAGCTGGTTCAGGACGCACGATCGGTGCCGATGTCCCGGACGAATTTCATGTTCGACCGTCACGAGATGGTCGAGCGTCTCGAGGAGCTGCGCGCCGAGCTTCCCTCCGAACTGCGCAAGGCCGCCGCCGTGCTGGACGAGCGGGACCGGATCGTGGAGGCCGGCCGTCGTGAGGCGGACCGGATCGTCAGCGAGGGTGAGAGTGAGCACGCCCGTCTGGTCTCGGTCAATGAGATCACCGTCTCGGCGGAGCACGAGGGCGCGCGGATCATCGCCGAGGCGCGGACCGAGGCGCAGCGGCTCCGGGAGGAGGTCGACGACTACGTCGACACCGCCCTGGCCAACTTCGAGCAGTTCCTGACCCGGGCGCTGGCCTCGATCGAGCGCGGGCGTGACAAGATGCACGCTCTCCGCGAGATCGGCACCTTCCAGGGTGAGGACGCGGAGCGCCCCCTACCGTTCTAGGTACGCCCGATTCGACGACGTCCTACAAGCTCAGGTAATGTTTTCGGTCGGCCTACCCATGGCTGAGGAATCACGATGCCCAAGTCACCGCAGAGCCACCTTGACCCCAGGAAGCCGCTGGTCGTCGACACGACGAAGCTCCCACGGCAGCCTGGTGCGACGCGTGCCCTGAAACGGGTGGTGCCGGCCCCGGCGGACCTCGGTCTGGAAATGATCTCGGTTCCCGAGGGTTCCGACCTCACGCTCGATCTGAGCATGACGTCGGTGTCGGAGGGGGTCTACATCAGCGGCACCGTCAGCGGCTCGCTCCACGGCGAGTGCGGGCGTTGCCTCAACGAGATCGACAAGTCGTTCGAGGTGTCCCTCGCGGAGCTGTTCGCCTATGCGGACAGCACCACCGAGGAGACCACCGAGGAGGACGAGGTGGGGCGGATGCAGGGCGACCTGCTAGACCTGGAGCTGGCGGTCCGGGATGCGGTCGTGCTGACGCTGCCGACCACCCCGCTCTGCCGCCCGGACTGCCCAGGACTGTGCTCCGAGTGTGGAGTGCACTTCGACGACCTCCCGGCTGACCACAGCCATGAGGAGATCGATGCTCGCTGGGCCGCTTTGCGCAACCTGACACAAAACGAGGAGTAGGAACCGTGGCCGTCCCCAAGCGCAAGATGTCGCGCAGCAACACCCGCTCGCGCCGGGCCAACTGGAAGGCGACCGCGGTGGTTACCGCGGCCTGCTCCCAGTGCAAGTCGCCGAAGCTGCCGCACGCCGCCTGTGGTGTCTGCGGCACCTACAACGGCCGTCAGGTCCTCGAGGTCTGACGTCGCCGCGTGACGCGCCCGATCTTCGGGCGGGTCGTGCCCGAGCGGTGGCGAACCACCGGTGCCACGGCTCCCGGACAGAGAACTGTCGGGGAGCCGGGCATCGCGAGGATCGCCGTCGACCTCCTCGGCGGGGACCAGGCTCCCGCCGTCGTGGTTGACGGCGCTCTTCGCGCTTGCAGGGCAGACCCGTTCCTTCATCTGACTCTCGTCGGCCCGGCCGAAGCCGCCGACGCGGTGGTCGCCGCCCTGAAACCGGCCGAACGTCGCCGGGTCACCACGGAGATCACCCCCACCGCCACGGTGCCCGGTGCGATGCGCCTGGTCGCCGAGGGCCGAGCCGACGCCGTCGTCTCCGCCGGGGACACCCGGGTCGCCGTCGTCTCCGCCGCCCGCGAGCTGGGCCGCTGGCCCGGTGTCCGTCGTCCCGCGCTCACCGCCGTGCTGCCCACCGCCGCCGGCCGGGTGATCCTGCTGGACGTGGGTTCGGCCGTCGACTCCGACGCGGAGACCCTGGCCTGGCACGCCCGCCTGGGGGCCGCCTACGCCTCGGTCGTGCACCGCATCCCCGCCCCGCGTGTGGGCCTGCTCACCATCGGCACCGAGCCCGGCAAGGGTGACCGCCTGCGCCGAACGCTACCCGCTCTGCTCTACGACCTGCCGCTGCCCGGCGGCGCCCGCTACGCCGGACTGGTCGAGGGCGGCGACGTCGTGCTCGGCCGAGCCGCCGACGTCGTGGTGACCGACGGTTTCACGGGAAACGTACTGCTCAAGGGCCTGGAGACGGCGTACGCGCTGACCGGCCCACCTGCCCCGGAGAAGGACTTGCCGCCCCGAGCCGCGCTGCTGCTCGGGGTTTCCGGCACGGTCGTCGTCTGCCATGGTGCGGCGGCCGGCCCGGATCTCGCCGCGGGCATCGCGCTCGCGGCCGACCTGCATCGCCGCGCCTCGGTCGCGGTGATCGCCGATCTGCTGAGAGCCCAGCGAGGTATCGCCAATGATTGACAAGCGCCGTCGTCCGTCCACCGAGCCGCTCGAGGAGGCCTTCGGTGTCCCGTTCAAGCCGGAGCTGCTGGAACGGGCCCTGACCCACCGCTCGTACGCCTACGAGAACGGTGGCCTGCCGACCAACGAGCGCCTGGAGTTCCTCGGCGACTCGGTGCTCGGCGTGGTCATCACCTCCGCGCTCTTCCACAACCACCCGGACCTGCCGGAGGGCCAGCTGGCGAAGCTGCGGGCCAGCGTGGTGAACATGCACGCGCTGGCCGACGTGGCCCGTGGTCTGGGCCCGGCCGGGCTCGGCCCGCACCTGCTGCTCGGCAAGGGCGAGGAGACCACCGGTGGCCGGGACAAGGCGAGCATCCTGGCCGACACCCTGGAGGCCCTGCTCGGCGCGATCTACCTGGAGCACGGCCTGGAGATCGCCGACGAGGTGATCCACCGGCTGTTCGACCCGCTGATGGCCGAGTCGGCCGGCCGGGGCGCGGCCCTGGACTGGAAGACCAGCCTCCAGGAGCTGACCGCGGCACTCGGGCTGGGTGTTCCGGACTACGAGATCGAGGACTCCGGCCCGGATCACGCGAAGACCTTCACCGCCTGGGTCGTGGTGGCCGGGGAGAAGTACGGCGGCTCCGAGGGCCGCAGCAAGAAGCAGGCGGAGCAGCGGGCCGCCGCGGCCGCGTGGCGGACTCTGACCGAGCAGTCCGAAGAACAATGACCACCACCGTGGAGCAACCCACGAAGGAACGTCTGTGGGAGAGAGCGGGCAGCTGGGACGGTGTCCTGACCGCGGTCGGCATCCTGGCTCTGACCAGGGCGGTCCAGCTCCTCCTGATCGCCTGGCTGGGGAGCGCCACCGCGCAGCCGAAATCGGTGTGGGATCGGCTGCTGATCTGGGACGGCGGCTGGTTCCTGCGGGTCGCCATGGACGGCTACCCGGACGGTTACACGTACGACGCCCAGGGCGCCCTGGAAGGCAACGAGCTCGCCTTCTTCCCCGCCTACCCGATCCTGATCCGGGCCGGCGCGGCGCTCGGCCTCGAGCCGGGCACGGCCGCGATCGCCGTCGCCTGGCTCGCCTCGATCGGCGCCGGCGTCGCCCTGCACCTGCTCGGCTCGTCGCTGTACGGCAAACGGGCCGGCTGGGCGCTGGTGGCGATCTGCTGCTCGGCCCCGGCTTCCGTGGTGCTGTCCATGGCGTACTCGGAGAGTCTCTTCATCGCTCTGGTCGCCGGCATGTTCGTGGCCGCCCACCGCCGGGTGTGGTGGGCCGCCGGCCTGCTCGGCCTGGCCACCGCGCTGAGCCGCCCGACCGGCGCCGCCGCCGCGCTCGGTCTCGCGGTCGCCGCGCTGATGGCGCTGCGCGATGAGGAGCACAAGATCAAGCCGCTGGCCGCGGCGGCGGCCGCGCTCGCCGGGGTCCCGCTCTACCTGGGCTGGGTCGCCTACCGAGTCGGTGACCTGAGCGCCTGGTTCAAGATCCAGACCGCCGGGTGGGGCACCTCGTTCGACTACGGCCGCAGCACCGTCGAGTTCCTCGGGAAGACCCTGCGCACCGGGGACGGCTGGATTCCGCTCAGCGTCGCGTTCATCCTGCTCGTGGCTCTGGCCGCGGCCGGGGTGGCGCTGACGCAGAAGCACTGGCCGCCGCTCGTCGTCTACGGCGTGGTGGCGATGATCCTGGTCTACGGCCAGGCCGGTTTCTACCACTCCAAGCCACGGCTGCTGCTGCCCGTACTGTTGACGCTGCTGCCCGCCGTCGTGGCGGCGGCCCGTGCCCGCCCCCGGGTCGCGGTCCTGTCGATCACCGCCTGGGCGCTGTTCGGTCTGTGGTACGGCGCCTACCTGGTAACCGTCTGGCCATACACCCTGTAAAGGACCCCTGAAGTGCCCGAGCTTCCCGAGGTCGAGACCGTCCGCATGGGCCTGGCGAAGTGGGTGACCGGCCGCACCATCGCCGGCGCCGAGGTGCTGCACCCGCGCGCGATCCGCCGCCACCTGCCCGGCGACGCCCACTTCTCCGCGGTGCTCGCCGGCCGGACCGTCCTGGACGTCTCCCGCCGCGGCAAATACCTGTGGCTGCCGCTCGACTCCGGCGACGCGATCATCGGCCACCTGGGGATGAGCGGCCAGCTGCTGATGCAGCCGGCCGACGCCCCCGACGAGAAACACCTGCGGATCCGGTTCACCTTCACCGACGGCGGGCCGCAACTGCGCTTCGTCGACCAGCGCACCTTCGGCGGCCTGTCGGTGTCCGAGGGTGGCGCCGAGCTGCCGGACGAGATCTCGCACATCGCCCGTGACCCGATGGACCCGCTCTTCGACGACGCGGCGTTCACCGCCCGGATCCGCGGCCGGCACACCGAGGTCAAACGCGCCCTGCTGGACCAGACCCTGATCTCCGGGGTCGGCAACATCTACGCCGACGAGGCATTGTGGCGGGCCGGACTGCACGGCACCCGCCCCACCGACCAGCTCACCGGCCCGGCCGTGCAGCGCCTGCTCGGTCACGTGCGCGACGTGCTCGGCGAAGCCATCGTGGCCGGTGGCACCAGCTTCGACGAGCTCTACGTCAACGTGAACGGGGAGAGCGGCTACTTCGACCGGTCGCTGAACGCCTACGGCCGGGAGAACGAGCCCTGCTCCCGATGCGGGGCGATCATCCGCCGGGAGCAGTTCATGAACCGGTCCAGTTTCAGCTGCCCCAAGTGCCAGCCCAAACCCCGGCCGGGTGTACGGGGTTAGCGTTCACCCCGGCTGGTTCTCAT
>NZ_BOMZ01000115.1 GCF_016862455.1 Actinoplanes utahensis | reverse complement strand
CTGCTGGACCTTGCTGATCTGTCCAGAGACGGGCACCTCGGATCGGAGATCCACTGCAGGGACTGTCCTGGCCGCCACACTCTCGTCGGCATGACAGGCCGTCGAGCCAGCACAGACTCGACCACCGTGACTGGCTCCTCGCCAGTCTGCGCCCGTTCGGCGGCAGATGAGTTCGATGCTGATCATGTAGGTTTGACCGTTCTAACCGAGTATCCAGAAGGTCGGGTTACAGGCCAAGATCGGCGAATGACCGAATCCTGGACGTCTCGCCATTTCAGCCTGACGAACCCGCGTGACGACGGCAGCACCGATCTCCCCAGGCTGCTGAGGCGAATGGCAGACGAGATCGAGGATCTCGACCTCGACCCGATGGACATCCTTGACCTGACGATCGCCCAGGAGATAACCGAGGACGGCCCATGGTGGTCCGCAACGCTCTACTGGTCACCGGATGCCGGCGAACCAGACGCTCCACGGCCCCGATAGCACGTTGCCGGCGGCAATAGAGTGCCTTCAAGTGTCGTCGCGCGTCGTATCGGCCGTGTCCTGCTTCGCCGTATCAGAGGGTGGGAGGTGCAGCAGATGCCGCAGTGCGCCGTTAGCGCTGGTGCCCCGAATCGCAGCAGTGCGCCCGATCACCAGGAACACCTCTCGGTCCACCCTCAGTGGGAAGGTGTAGGGACCAGACGGCATGGTGACGGGAGCCGGTATTTTCCTGGCAATACCGACCATCGCTTCTGTCAACTCGTGAAAGCGCTCCGGGTCCACGCCGACACGGTCTTCGAAATCGGTGTCGGGCACAAGGGATCGCAGCTCCCCCAGCGCGCTGATGATGACCATCAACTCCGCTTTACTCAGGGTCAGCAGGCAGTCGTCGCCTCGTTGCTCCGCTTTCATCTTTCCCCCGGCACGTACCGTTGGGCCTTCAAGAAGTCCTCCTTGAGCATCACAGTTACGTGGTGATTCTGAGGGTTCTGAGGCTTCCAGTCGATCCTGATACCGAACGCTTCTCCCGCCACCTGCAGTTGAAGGAACCCGAGGAGCTCAACATCGCTCCGCTTCGAGCGCCGGACATGCTCGGGTCGAGGCGACGCGCTGAGCGACGCCGTCGCCGACCTGCGGATCCGGATGCGCCTCGACGGGCCCTTCGATCTACGGGACGCTGTGGTCGTCGTTCGTTCCGCCGGAACCGGCGAGGATGCGACAACGTTGGTCGTGACCGTGCTGCGGCGATACCTCGAATGGGCCGAGCGGCACGGCCACGGCGTCGGTTCGAGTCACCCATCTGCCGACCGGCCGGAGCGTGTCGTTCCGTAACGACGCGCGGGCGGGGCAACAGCGGGAGGCCGCCTACCGGGTGCTCCGTTCGCTGCTGCTCGTCATGGACGTCGACAACCGCGACTGACCACGGCCCTCAGTCGGCCGATGGGCCGTCCTGCTCGTACTCGACCGCGGTGTCATACCTCGCTGCGCGCCCGGATCGCGGCAGATGAGTCAAGCCGTCACGACCAAACTCGAGGTACGAGAAACGTGTCACCGAGCTAAACGGTTCGTAACACGGTCCGCCGGGTAGCGATCGGATAACGGGCACTTATAGTGAGGCATGATCCCCTGGGTTGAATCGGGCGGCGGCCCGTTGGTCGTCGTTCCCGAGACATCACTTCGTGACTGGCGCGGCGCCGATCCAGAAGACCTCGATGACGAGGATGACGCTGCACGAGCTTGCGCCGTTGACGGCTTTGCTGGCGTCGTCGCGGTCGGCCAGGAAGGGGCACAGGCCCTGGTGCTCGGAGATGATCCGGCAACTACCTGCTATGTGCCGGAGATGCGAGCGTTTGTTCGTTGGAACGCTGCTCACAACGCGGATTCGCTGATCAACGCGGCTCGCGCACTCGTGGCTGATCCGACCGCCGAATGGGACGACTGCGGAGTCTGGGAGACTGACGGGCCGGCGGTGCTCATGGACGCTGGGGAAGACGGCGCCCAGCCTTGGTTCGGCACACTCGTGCCAGTGATGATCGAGGCAGGTCGTTGGAAAATTCTTGCCGCCTTGCACGAATATCCCCATACGTGGGTCACCGTTGTACGGCTGCTTCCGCACGAGCAATGACGCAGAGCCAGGAAAATGCTGAGTGCCAGCATAAGACTCGTACCGCTTGTATCGTCGTGGCGCGGATAACGCCCTCTCATCGGCAGATCCGTGCATTCGTAGGGCCGCAGGCCTTTCGTCGACGGATCGCCCGATCGTCCGGCTGACCGTGCCCACCTGATCCGAAAGGCCGGTCCGCTATCCGCCGATGCGGCTCAGCAGCTCCTGAAGCAGCAGGCCGCGACGGACGTCGAGGGTGTGCGGCACACCGGAGCGCACGGCGGTGGCGAACTCGGCGCGCAGCACCGGCCAGCATTCGGCGTGGTCGACGGTGGCGAAGTCGAGGGCGAGGGTGCCGGAGGGGCCGAACAGTTCGATGCCGGCCCGGGAGGCGGGCAGGCCGACCGCGCCGGACAGGGAGAGCTGGCTGACCGCGCCGCCGCGGTGCCGGCAGGACAGTTCGATCCAGCGGCGGCTGTCCCCGGTGGCGTGCAGGTCGTCGATCGGGCCGAGCGCCGCGTCGACCAGGTCGAGCAGGTGCGGGCCGAGGTCGTGGAGGGCGCCGCGGGCCAGGCGCCAGCCGGTCGCCGCCGCGCCGCCGAGGAAGGCGCCGTGCAGGTAGCGGGACTGGGCGCCGGTCGCGTCGAAGCCGGCGGCCGCGGCCAGGAAGGCGCGGGTCGCCGGGTGGTAGCGCTTGGTCAGCACCAGCTGGGTGACCACACCGGACTCGGCGACGGCGTCGGCCAGGGCCCGCGCGGCGTCCAGGTCGAGGGCGATCGGTTTCTCCAGCAGCAGCGCCTTCCCGGCGCGGGCGGCGCGGGGCGCCAGCGCGGCCTGCACGTCCGGCGGCACGGCGAAGGCGACGGCCTCGCAGCGGTCGAGCAGTTCCTCGTACGACGCGGCGGCGTGTGTGCCGAGCCGTACGGCGAGTTCGGCGGCGGCGTCCGGACGGCGGGCCCAGACGGCGGCGAGCCGGGTCTGCGGGCCGGCGGCGAGCACCGGGCCGTGCATGGTCGCCGCCCACGGTCCGGCCCCGACCAGTCCCACCTCGACAGGCGTAACCCTCATACCGGACATTCTGCGGGGTACGGGTCAGCAGGTGACGGGTTCCGCGGCAGGCATCATCCGGGCGAGTTCGGCGTCCACGGCCGCCGGGGCGTACACCTGGTCGACCACCATCGCGTGGCCGCCGATCACCACCGACTGCGAGCCGAGGCGGCTCGTGCCGACCTCCAGGTGCCGGGTCGACCGGGGCAGCGCGCTCTGGTACAGCACCTCGCGGACCCCGGTGACGAAGTGGATGTCGGCCAGGTCCCCGGCGATGATGAGGACGGCGGGGTTGACCATGCACACCACGGTGGACAGCACCTCGCCGACGAGTTTCCCGGCGGTACGGGCCAGGTGGACCGCCTCGGCGTGCCCGGAGCGGATCCGCTCGACGAGTTCGGCGCCGGAGGACGTCGGGGTGCCGGCGGCGGTGAGCCGCTGGGCCAGGGCGAGTCCGCTGGCGACCGCCGCCAGGCAGCCGTACAGGCCGCACTCGCAGCGGGCCTCGCGGTGCTCGTACAGCCGGATGTGGCCGATGTCGCCGGCGCCGCCGTCGATGCCGCGGTACACCTGCCCGTCGATGACCACTCCGGCGCTGATCCCGGTGGCGACCTTGACCAGCACCAGGGCCGGGCAGTCGGGGTGGTTGGCGGTCTGTTCGCCGAGGGCCATCAGGTTGGCGTCGTTGTCCACGTACACCGGCCGCTGCCAGGCGCGGCGCAGCCGCTCGGCGATCGGGTAGCCGTCCCAGCCCGGCATGATCGGCGGCTGGGTGACCATGCCGAAGTCGAACTCGACCGGGCCGGGGACGCCGACGCCGATGCCGCGGACCTGCCCGGCGTCCCATCCGGCGCGGGCCAGCACCCGCTGGAAGGCCCCGTCGACCCAGCCCAGCACCGCTTCCGGCCCCGTACCTATCTTGATCGGCTCGTGTTCCTCGGCCAGCGGCTGGCCACCGAGGTCGACGACGGCGGCGCGGGCGTGGTTGCCGCCCAGGTCCGCGACCAGCACCACGCCGTGGCCGGTGTCGAACTCCAGCAGTTCGGCGGGCCGCCCGCCGGTGGAGCCCTCGACGCCGCACGCCCGCAGGTAGCCGGCCGCCCGCAGCACGTCGAGGCGCTGCGTGATGGTGGACCGGGACAGGCCGGTGTAGCTCTGCAACTCCCCGCGGGTGCGGGCACGCCCGGTGCGCACCAGCCACAGCAGGTGCCCTGCCGAGTTCTGGTTGACCCCCCACCTGTCCCTGGCGGTCAGCACCGTCCGCCACTCCTCGAGACGTTCATCTGTTCAGCGTAGGCATCCGGCGGCCCCGCGGTGCCCGGGGTGGATTTGCGACCCTATCGGGTTTGACCTGCGACGACGCGGCATCGGTGGGTCGTCGCGACGGGTCGGGAACGGCGACGGCATCGACCGTTTCACCCGCCGGGGCGGCAACTATTGCCCGACAGTACGACAGAAGTCGCCCAGCTGATCAACCTAACTTCCCGCGTTATGCCGCGCGGCAGCGGTTATTGCGATGAAATGTCCGAGTGTCTCAGACAGTGCAGATCACCGCGCCACGTCACGTCGAGGTGATCGATCAGCCCTCTCCCGAGCTGCGCGCCGGTCAGGTGCGGGTGTGTACCACGTTCTCCGGCATCTCGGCCGGCACCGAACTGACCGCCTACCGCGGCTCCAACCCCTACCTGAACAAAGCGTGGGATCCCGACCTGCGGATGTTCACCGACGGCATCGGCGGGCTCAGCTATCCGGTCGCCGGGCTCGGCTACTCCGAGGTCGGCCATGTCGTCGAGGTCGCCCCGGATCTCGCCGGCGACCCCACCGTCCCGCCGGTCGGCGCGAACGTGTGGGGCATCTGGGGTCACCGCGCCGAAGCCGTCCTGCCGGCCGAGAAGCTGCGCGGCTGCACCGTCCCGGTCGGTCTCGACCCGATCGCGGCGACGTTCGCCCGGGTCGGCGCGGTCGCCCTGAACGCGGTGCTGGCCGCCGACGTCCACCTCGGCGAGACCGTCGCCGTCTTCGGCCAGGGTGTGCTGGGCCTGCTCGCCACCCGCCTGGTCCGGCTCTCCGGCGGTACGGTCGTCGCCGTCGACGCGGTTCCCGGCCGCCTGCAGAAAGCCCTCGAATACGGGGCCGACACCGTGCTGGACGCCCGGGACGGCACCTCCGGCCAGCAGATCCGTAAGCTCACCGACGGCCGTGGCGCCGACGTGGCGATCGAGATCAGCGGCTCGTACCCGGCACTGCACGAGGCGATCCGCTCGGCCGCCGTCGGCGCGCGGGTCGTGGCGGCCGGCTTCTACCAGGGCGACGGCGCCGGGCTGTCACTCGGCGACGAGTTCCACCACAACCGGGTCAACCTGATCTGCTCCCAGATCGGCGGCGTGCCCGCGGCGGTCGCCGGGCGCTGGGACCAGTTCCGGCTCAACCAGACGTTCCTGCGGCTCGCCGCCGACCACCAGATCGACCCGGCCGGCCTGGTCAGTCACGTCGTCCCGGTCAGCGACGCGGCCGACGCCTACCGCATGCTGGACCAGAGCCCCCACGAGGCCCTTCAGGTGGTGCTGACCTTTCCGTGACGGCTCATTGCGGATGCGCCCGGAACCGTCTCCGATACACCCCTGATCTCCTCCGCAGCGGTCTCCATGGAAGGAACTCGATGATCAAGATTGCGTGTCAGGAACAGCTGCTGCCGGGGCGGACCCTGCAGGAGAAGGACGCGTTCGCCCACGACGCCGGGTTCGACGGCATCGAGTTGCGGGCCAAGGGCGACCACGCGTTCCGGGACCGGCTGCCGGAGCTGCGGCAGGCCGCGCGGGAGGGTGTGGTGATGCCGTCGGTGTGTGTCGACATGGCGCACTTCTTCGGCGCTTTCGATCCGAAGCTGCGGCGTGACGCGATCGACCAGTTGAAGTCGCAACTGTCGGTGATCGCCGAGGTGGGCGGGCCGGGCGCGGTGGCCTGCACGCCCGCGTCGTGGGGGATGTTCTCGCGCAGGCTGCCGCCGTTCGAGCCGCCGCGCAGCGAGGAGGAGGATCGGGTCGTGCTCCTCGAAGGTCTCGCCGAACTCGGTGAGCACGCGGCGCGGGAGGGCGCGATCCTCGCCCTCGAACCCCTCAACCGGTACGAGGACCACATGGTCAACCGGCTCGACCAGGCGGCCGAACTGATCGACGCGGTCGGGCTGCCGTCCCTGCGGATCCTCGCCGACACATACCACATGAACATCGAGGAGGACGAGCCGACATCGGCGCTGGTCGCCGCCGCGGCCCACCTCGGTCATGTGCAGGTCAGCGATTCCAACCGGTTCCAGCCGGGCGCCGGCCACCTGGACTGGGCGGCGCTGCTGAGCACCCTCGACGCGATCGGCTACGACGGCTGGCTCGCGGTCGAATGCCGCCTGCGCGGCGAACCCGCCACGGCCGTCGCCTCGATCCCCGGTTTCCTGCGCCGCAACGACGTCTGCGTCCCCGCATGACGACCTCCACCAGGCGGTCCCCGCTCACCGCGCCCCCGTTCACTCCCACCACCGCCGCACTCCCCACTGCCGCTCTCTCCCATACGGGACGCGGTGCGGATGCCGAGCTGGATCGTGCCGCCCGGCGGGTGCTCCTCACGAACTGGCGGGGGCACGCCACCGTGCCCGCGGCCCGGCTCTACCCACACCAGTGGAGCTGGGACTCGGCGTTCGTCGCGATCGGGCTGCGGCACCTGTCGCCGATCCGGGCGCAGCGGGAACTGGAGTCGCTGTTCGGCGCGCAGTGGCCGGACGGCCGGGTGCCGCACATCGTGTTCGACCCGCACGTGCCCGCGGACGCGTACTTTCCCGGCCCGGCGTTCTGGCAGGCCGACTCCCAGGGCACCCCGACGTCCGGAATCGTTCAGCCACCCGCGCACGCGCTCGCCGCCTGGCTGACGTTCCGGGCCGACCCGGCGGCGGCCCGGGCCCGCGGCTTCCTGCCCCGGATCTATCCGCGCCTGGTCGCCTGGCACCGCTACCTGACGACCCGCCGGGACCTGACCGGAAACGGACTCGTGTCGATCGTGCACCCCTGGGAGTCCGGTCTGGACAACAGTCCCGCCTGGGACCTCCCGCTGGCCCGGGTGACACCGGTGCCGACCGGCGAGTTCACCCGCCGGGACCTCGACCATGCGGCCGCCTCGGAACGGCCGACCGATACCGATTACGGCCGCTACGTGCGGCTGGCCCGCGACTACCGCGACGCCGGTTACGCCGACTCCCTCTCCGGGCACGGTTTCGCGGTGGAGGATCCGCTGTGCAACGCGCTGCTCGCCGCGGGCGAACACGCGCTCGCCGCGATCGCCGCGGAGGTCGGGGCCGATCCCGCGCCACACCGTTCGTCGGCGGAGCGGTTGACCCAGGACCTGACCGATGTGTTGTACGACCGGGGCAGCGGCACCTTCTTCCCCCGCGACGCACACACGGGCGCGCTGCTGCGAACGTACTCCATCGGTGGTCTGCTGCCGTTGATCGTCCCTGATCTGCCGGTCGCCGGCGCGCTGATCGAGACGGCACTCGGCGACCGTTTCCGCCTGGCCGAGGCCTGCCCGCCGCCGTCCTATGATCTGATCGCCGTCGATCACGACCCGGTCAAGTACTGGCGTGGCCCGGGATGGATCAACACCGGCTGGCTTCTCTGGTACGGGCTGCACCTGCACGGCTCCGCGGAACTCGCCGACAGCCTGCGCCGCCGCCTGCTGGACCGGGTGCGCCGGTCCGGCTTCCGCGAGTACTTCGACCCGCTGACCGGAATCGGTCACGGCACCGACGACTTCAGCTGGACCGCCGCCCTGGTCCTCGACCTGCTCCGCACGCCGCCCGGCACCGGTCCGACCTCGCTCGGCGCGGCCGGCCTGTCCGGATCACGGCGGATCTCGTCCGGCTGGTCGTCACGGCTGTCTCGACGGCCCGGAGTCAGCCGTGACGACCAGCCGGAGAGCACCGCAACCGCCCCCGCCCGCCCCGGGACCGGCACTCCCGATGTGGCGCCCGGTACGTGAGCGGGTTCTCGGTGGTGGCGGGCACCACCTGCCTGCTGACAGCGGCGCCCGGCGGTGACGTCACCGGCGACGGTACGGACGGCTTCTTCGTCGACGACTGCCGGCACCTGTCCCGCCTGGTGTTGCGGGTGTCCGCCCCGGCATTGCGGGCGCTGCGCGCCGACGCCACCTCCGCGGTGTACGTGCCGCAGGCGGAGCGGCACACCGATCCGCCGTACACGCTGGTCCGTCGCCGGCGGGTGCGGCCCGGCCGTCTGATCGAGACCCTGGAGCTGACCGATCTCGCCGGGGCCGGACAGACGGTCGAGGTGGGTTTCGAGGTGGCGGCCGACTTCGCCGATCAGTTCGAGTTGCGGTCGGCCCGGGTGTTCGGCAAGCCGGACGCGCTCCGCGGGTACGAGGCGGGCGGCGGGCGGCTGACCTACTCGTACACCCGAAGGGGTTTCGCCCGCACCACGGTGATCGACACCGCTCCGGCCGCCGCTGTCGTCGCGGTCACGGACGACGGTGCGCCCGCTCAGCCGGCCGGGGCGTGTCACGTCACCTGGGCGGTGGTGGTGCCGCCGCGGGGCACGGTGACGGTGGAGATCACCGTGTCGGCGGTGCCGGAGGGGCGCGCGGAGCCCGACATCGCCGGGCCGCTCCCCGTGGTGGTCCGTGGTGACCTCGCGAGGTGCGTCCATCAGGGTCTCGCCGATCTCGACGCGCTGAGCATGCCGGTGCCGGATGTGCCCGATGCGGTCATGCCGGCCGCCGGAGCGCCCTGGTTCCTCACCGTGTTCGGCCGGGACAGTCTGCTGGCCTCGCTGTTCGCGCTGCGTCATCGGCCGGAGCTGGCGGCCGGGACGTTGCGGGCGCTGGCCGCCACCCAGGGCCGCATGGTCGACAACTCGCGGGTGGAGGAACCCGGCAAGATCATTCACGAGACCCGGCGCGGGGAACTCGCGACGCTGGGCGAGGTGCCGTACGCCCGCTACTACGGGTCGGTCGACGCGACCCCGCTGTTTCTCATGCTGCTCGCCGACTACCACCACGTCACCGGCGACGACGACCTCATCCGGCGGCTCGCGCCGGCCGCCCGCGCCGCCGTCGGGTGGATGCTCGGACCCGGCGGCCTGTCCGGCGGCTATCTGCGGTACCGCACCGACCTGCCCGGCCTCGTGCACCACTGCTGGAAGGACTCCGCCGACTCGATCGTCTTCGCCGACGGCAGGCCGGCCACCGGCCCGATCGCGGTCGCCGAGGCGCAGGGGTACGCCTACCGCGCCCTGCTCGGCACCGCCCGCCTCGCCGCCCGCGTGTGGGACGACCCCGCCTGGTCGGTGACCCTCAGCGCCACCGCGACCGGCCTGCGGGACCGGTTCGCCACCGACTTCCGCCTGCCGGACGGTTTCGTCGCGCTCGCCCTCGACGCGTCCGGCGCCGCCGTCGACGCGGCCGCCTCCAACGCCGGTCACGTGCTGTGGTGCGGCCTGCTCGACGACGACTGGGCCGCGGTGGTGGCCGCCCGGCTGGCCGGCGACGACTTCTTCTCCGGCTGGGGCGTACGCACCCTCGCCGCCGGTCAGGCCCCGTACCATCCGCTGTCCTACCACCGCGGCGGCGTGTGGCCGCACGACACGGCGATCACGGTCGCCGCCCTCGCCGCCACCGGGCACCGTACCGAGGCGGAGATCATCGCCGACGGCCTGATCGCCGCCGCCTCGCACACCGGCGGCCGCCTGCCCGAGGTGATGACCGGCCTGACCCGCGAACCGGGGCACGGCCCGGTCCCGTACCCGCATTCCTGCTCCCCGCAGGCCTGGGCCGCCGCCGCTCCCCTGCTCCTGCTCGATCTGTGACCAGCCCCGGTCAGGTCGTGTTCCGGCCGGGGAGGATGCGGATCCCCGGCGTCGTCGCCGGGAACCGCCCGCTCCTGCCGGTCAGCGAACAGGCGGCCGGTCGCCATACCGCCGCGAGACCGGCCTCGTTTGGCGTACGCCGTTATCGTGGCGCCTCGACGGCGAACGGCTGTTGGTCATCGGCAGCGTTCTCACCGTCGCGATCTTGGACGATTCACCATCGATTCCGGTGGTCGATCGCCCAAGATCTCCAGAGGGGGCGTCCGCGTCGTGGAGATTTTCTCGGTGCGGCGCATCCATCCGCGGGAGTGGGAGCGAAGGAACGGGCGTACGCAACACCGACGATCCATTCCTGGGAGATCCCGATGCGCACTCTGCACCTGCACCGCGCGGCCGTGGTCGGCGCTGTCACGCTGATCGGCCTCGGCGCCGCCGCCACGCCGGCGTTCGCCGAGGCCGATTCCAAGGTCTCCGTCGTCCACGGCATTCCCGGCCAGGCGGTGGACGTCTACGTCAACGGGGAGAAGACCATTCCCGACTTCCAGCCCGGCAAGGTGGCGGGGCCGCTGGACCTGCCGGCCGGGCAGTACGACATCGTGCTCACCAAGCCCGGCGACCCGATCGGCAGCGCCCTGCTGACCGTCAACGACGCCGAGGTGCCGGGCGGCGCGAACCTGAGCCTGGTGGCGCACCTCAGCGCCGACGGCAAGCCGGTGCTCACCCCGTTCGCCAACGACACCGGCAAGCTCGCCGCCGGGAAGGCCCGGCTGATCGTGCGGCACACCGCGGCGGCGCCGGCGGTGGACGTGCGGGCCGGTGGCCAGCCGGTCTTCGAGGGGGTCACCAACCCGAAGGAGGGCAAGGCCGACGTGGACGCCGGCAGTGTGTCCGCCGACGTGGTGCTGGCCGGCACGCAGACCCGGGTGCTCGGCCCGGCCGACCTGGACCTGAAGGAAGGCACGGCGACCATCGTGTACGCGGTCGGCTCGGCCGAGGGCAAGACGCTCGACATCGTGGCGCAGACGATCGACGGCCTGCACTCGGCGCCGGGCGGCGTCCCCAGCGGCAACGGCGGCTTCGCCGACCAGGGCACCCCGATCGCCTGGTACGGGGCCGGCGCGGTCGGCATCCTGCTGGCGATGTTCGGCCTCACCCGGCTGGCCTCGCGGCGTCGATGAGCACGCCGTCGCACGGTGGCACGTCCCGGCGTCTGCCGGGGCGTGCCCTGCTCGTCACCTCGCTCGGCGTCGCCCTGGCCACCGGGTCCGGGGTGGTGGCCTGCCGCTCGCAGCCGCCGGACGACTTCGGCCCGTCCGTGGCGTCCGTCTCCACCTCCCCGGTTCCCGCCCCGGCCGCGACCACGGCCACCGCGGCCCCGGCCGGTGTTCCGGTGCGGGACGGCACGCTGCCCGCCAGGGCCGCCACCGAGACGCCGCCCGCGCGGCTGCGGATTCCGGCGCTGGACCTGGACGTGGCGGTCGACGCGGTCGGCATCGACGCGGCGACCGGCGACTTCGCCGTCCCGCCGAGCGTCAGCCGGGTCGGCTGGTACCGGTACGGTCCCGGCTTCTCCTCTCCCGCCGGCTCGATCGTGGTGGCCGGTCATGTGGACAGCGCCGCCGAGGGCAAGGGCGCGTTCTTCCGGCTCGGCACTCTGAAAGCCGGTGACGTGGTGACCCTGACCGGTCCCGGCGGCAAGGTCCGGGAGTTCACGGTCGCGGCCCGGAAACGGTACGCCAAGTCGGCGATCCCGCTGGACGACTACTTCGCCCGCGACGGCGCGCCCCGGCTCACTCTGATCACCTGCGGCGGCCCGTTCGACCCGAAGACCCGCCACTACCGCGACAACGTCGTCGTCACCGCCACCGTGCGCGGCTGACACGACCGGCCGCCCTGGCCAGGGCGTCGCCGGTGGCGGCCCGCATCATCGGCAGCAGCGGGCTGGTGGACATCAGGGTCAGGTCCTCGGCCAGCGTCGTGGTGCCGTCGAGGAAACGCAGCACCCGCTCCGGTGGGTTGCGGTCGAAGAGGCGGTCGAAGAAGGCGACGCCGTCGACCAGCCCGCGGTCCAGAGCACGCAACTGGACCGCGTCCATCCAGCGGTGCCGGGGCGGGTAGGGCGGCCCGGGCAGCGGCGGCCGGCCGGCGGCGACCTCGCGGGCGATCCGGTCGGCCTGCCGCACCATCGCGGTGAACGTGAAACCGGTGGACGGGCGGGTCGCTCCCCCGGCGGTGCCGAGGCGCACCACGCGCGGCGACGGGCGGGGGTCGAAGACGCCGTCGGTCATCGGGATGACGCCGTCCTCCACCTCGCGTACCCGCAGCGTGGCGAGGTCGAGGCCGAGCAGCCGGGCGTAGCCGCGCAGCGCGGTGTCGTAGGCGTCGCCGGTGAGCACGGCCGGGGAGAACTCGGTGTACTCGACGAGCGCGAACCGGTCGCTGACCGGCAGCACGTAGCCGAAGGACACACCCCGGGACGGCTGCGGGGTACGGAAGTCCATCAGCACCGCCCGTCCCGCCTCGAAGACCGGCCGCTCCGACTCCAGCCACCAGCCCCGGAAGTGCTGCAGCCACGCGGTGCGGCCCGGCCGGTCCGGCTTCCGCGGCCGAGAGTCGAGCACCCACGCGGCCCGGACCAGCGGTTCCCCGTCCGGGCCGGCGACGACGACCCGCGTGCCGTCGTCGTCGAGGGTCCCCGCGGCGGCGGTGATCCGGACCGCGCCGAGCCGCTGCGCAGCGGACGCCGCCAGGTCGTAGAGGGGGGCCGAGCGCAGCATCGCGTAGCGCAGCGGGTGCAGCGGCAGGGTGCGGCGGCCTTCGGCGGTGATCACGTCGACGGCGTCCCACGCGGCGCTGAGCAGCGGATCCAGAAAGGTGCCGGGGGTACCCCAGAACGCCCACGTCCGGTCCTGGCCGCGCTTGTGCACGGGGTCGACGACCGCCACCCGTACACCGGAAGGGGCCAGGGCGGCGAGCACCAGCGAGGCGGCGCCGCCACCTCCGACCAGGGCCAGGTCCACGTCGATCACCGGGCAAGCTTGCCACCGGGGCCCGGGCGATATGATCCGGGACCGCTCAACCATGGGGTGATCACCATGCCGAACTCGCCACGCTACGTGCTGTTTCCCGGGCGTCACCATCTGCTGACCCGTTTCCAGGCGGATTACCTGCACGGGCTGGCCGCCGGCAGCGGGGCCACGATCGTGTGGGCAGTGACGTCGGCGAACCATGACAACACCCGGCGCAATCCGGTGCCGTACCACCGCCGGGAGGCCGCGATCGAGCGGTTCAGCCTGCTCAGCGGGCTGCGGTCGCTGGTGGTGCCGGTGTTCGACGCCGCGCCCACCGACGCGTTCGCCGAGGTCACCCTGAAGAGCATCGCCGTCGCCACCGGGATCGATCTGACCCCGGCCGACACCGTGGTGGCGTGTTCGACGCCCGAGGTGGCGAAGCTGTACGAGCGGATCGGCTTCCCGATCGCGCAGGCCGAGGCGGATCCGCTGTTGCGTACCGTGCCGGAACGGCCGTGGGACGTGCTGCTGCGGCTGGCCGCCGGTGACGAGTCGTGGCGCAAGCTGGCCCACCCGGCGACCATCGACGTGTTCGAGCGGTACCGGCTGGCCGACACGGTCCGGACCGTGGTCAACGATCCCCTGGTCGGTGACGAGGGCGGCCTGACCGCGACCCGCGACTACCGGACGTACGTGGAGGCGTTCGCCGACGCCGCCGACCGCAAGTGGCAGGCGGTCCGCCGGCATGTGCGGCCGGGCCGGATCGTGGACATCGGCTGCGGCGCCGGCGCGGTCCTGGAACTGGCCGACCGGGAGCCGGGCCTGCACGAGAGCGACCTGATCGGCGTCGAGGTGGCCCGGCACCTGTTCTCCGAGTGTGTGCACAAGAAGGCCCAGGGCGTCTTCCGTAACGCGAACGTGTACTTCTACCAGCGCAACGTCCTCGGTGGCGCGATCTTCGCGGACCGGTCGGTGGACACCACGCTCACGTTCGCGCTGACGCACGAGATCTGGTCGTACGGCAGCCGGCGCGAGTCCCTGCTGCAGTTCGCCCGGCGGATCTTCGACCACACCGCGCCCGGCGGGGTGTGGATCAACAGTGACGTGTGCGGTCCCGACGACCGCCGCCGCGAGGTAATTCTGCGGCTCGAGGCCGGCGACGGCGAGAACCCCGCCGGCCCGCGGCACGATCTGGCCGGTCTCGACTCCGGTGAGATCCGGCGGTACGTGGCGAGCCTGTCCACCCGGGCCCGCCTGGACCAGTTCGCGGCCGATTTCGCGTTCCCGTTCGCTTTCGAGGATCTGGGCGACGGCGCGGTGCGGCTGGAACTGGGGGCGGCGATGGACTTCCTGACCCGCAAGGACTACGTCGACAACTGGCTGTCGGAGACGAAGGAGCAGTTCTGCGGCCTGTCCTTCGCCGAGTGGGCGGACCTGCTGGCCGAGGTGGGTTTCGAGCTGGACCCGGCGTCGGCGCCGATCCGCAACGACTGGATCGTCGACAACCGGATCGCCCCGGTCGCCTCGCTCACCGGCGCCGACGGCGCCGCGCTGGACTGGCCGACCACTCACCTGCTGGTGGTGGCCCGCCGCCCGCACAACAGCTGACCCGGGCCGGGGTCACCACTCGGCGATCAGCTGCACGGCGACGGCGCCGAGGAGGACGGCGGACAGCACCAGATAGACGATCGCGGTACGCGGTAGGCCACGGGACCGGGCGACCGCGGCGATCCCGAGCGGGGCGAAGACGAAGAACGCCGGGGCCACCACGGACAGCGGCGTGAAGAGGCGCCCGAAGACGCCGGAGCCGCTGCTGCCGTCGTCGAGGGCCGCCGACAGCGCCATCAGCCACAGGAACCCGAGGCAGGCGGTGCCCACCAGCCAGCCCGCGGTCAGCGCGACGACGATGATCGGCCCGGAGGTGCGCGGCCCCGGCGCCGGCGTGTTCGTCATGGCCGAACCATAGACGGGGATCTCACGGGCCGCCGGTCAGGATCCGGGTCATCTGCCCGGTGGTGGGCGGTGGGGCGGGCAGCGGGTGGGCCGTGGCCGGGCGCAGGCCGTCGAGCAGGAACGCGACGGCCCGCTTCCAGACGCCGGAGCCGGCGCTGGCGCGGGCGATCGGGGCCTGCGCGGCGAGGAACAGGACCAGGTCCTCGCCGGTGAAGTCGGGACGCAGCACACCGGCCCGCTGGGCGCGCTCGATGACGGCGGCCGCGGCGGCGAACGTGCGGTCGCAGACGCCCATCAACCGGCTGGCGTCCGGGAACCGGCGGGTCAGCACGTCGCCGAGCGCCGGGTCGACGGCCTGCAGCTCGCACACCCGGTACACATAACCGGCGAAGCCCGACCACGGATCGTCGCAGGCCAGGGCGGTGCGGGCGGCCTCGTCGAGGCGGGCGGCGGCGAGGTCGGCGACCACCTCGTCGATCAGCGCCTCGCGGCTGCCGAACAGGTTGTAGAGGGTGCCGTGGCTGACGCCGGCCCGGCGGGCGATCTCCTTGAGCGGCACCTGGAGGCCGCGTTCGCCGAACAGCTCGGCGGCGGCTTCGCGCAGCTTCGTCGCGTTGCGCTGGGCGTCGGCCCGCATTCCCGCCCTTCCCGTCGAGGTCCGGTGATCATGGTCGCAGCCTTCCGGCGGGCGGCAAGTTGACCCTGCGGTCAACTTGGCTGCTACCGTTCCATCATGCCTGAGGTGATCGAGGACCCCACGGAGCAGCCGGAACCGGCCACGCCCGATGCGGAGCCCGCTCAACCCGTACCCCCGCTGATTCTCATCGGCGCGGAAGACGCGCCGACCTGCACCGACGGAGTCTGCCTGTGACCACCGACATCCGCATCGACGTGTGGTCCGACGTCGTCTGCCCGTGGTGCTACATCGGCAAGCGGCGGCTGGAGACGGCCCTGTCGACGTTCGAGCACACCGGCCGCGTGTCCGTGCGCTGGCACAGCTTCCAGCTCGACCCGACCATCCCGGCCGGGCATCGCGAGCCGGTGCAGCAGATGCTCGCCAAGAAGGTCGGCGCGCCGGCCGCGCAGGTGCGGGCGATGACCGCTCAGGTCACCGACCTGGCCCGGGCCGAAGGACTCAGCTACGACCTGGACCGGGCGGTCTCGGTGAACACCCGGGACGCGCACCGGCTGGCCCACCTGGCCGCCGGGCACGGCCTCGGCACCGAGATGCACGAGCGGCTGCTGAAGGCGCACCTGTGCGACGCCGAGATCGTCGACGACCCGGACACCCTCGTCCGGCTGGGCGCCGAGGTCGGCGTGCCCGCCGAGGAGACCGCGGAGATGCTGCGCGGCACGAAGTACGCCGCCGAGGTGGACGCCGACATCCGCGACGCCCGCCGGATCGGCGTCAACGGCGTCCCGTTCTTCGTGATCAACCAGCAGTACGGCCTGTCCGGCGCCCAGGCGCCGGAGACCATCCTGAGCGCCCTGCGCAAGGTGGTGTGAGTCTGGGAAGACCGGGAGATTCCTCCGCACGGCTCACCTCTGTGGACCGCGCGGCGAGGTGCGCGGCCGATCATCGGAGAGGCACCGCCGATCAAGGGTCGCCCGTTGGGCTGAGGGGACGGACGGCGGCCGGGCCCAGCGGGCCCGGCCGCTCGCTGTCCGGCCGGCCGGATCATTCCTCCTCGGGGGTGAGGACGACCTCTGCGGAGCCGGACTGGCCGTCGGCGTCGGTGTACTCGGCGACGAAGACGGCGGTCAGGTTGTCCGCCCCGGCGTGGCCGGGGTCGACGAACGTGGTGATCGAGCCGGTGCAGCCCGCCGTCGTGGACAGCGGGTGGCCGTGCTCGTTGTGGCCCAGGATGTACGACACCTGGACGTTGGCGCAGTTCACCGGCTGATCGTCGACCACCGCGACCTCGAAGGTGACGGTGTCGCCGAACTCGAACGGCTGATCCGCGGTCGGCGTCACGAACGTGACCGTGGGCGCGACCGGGCCGACGTGCAGCAGGAACTCGGCGGACGCGGACCGGCCGGTGGCGTCGGTGACCTTCAGGGTGGCCCGGTAGTCGCCGTTGGCCGTGTACGTGTACGACGGGTTCGCCGCCCGCGAGTCCACGTCGCCGTCGGCGTCGAAGTCCCACGCGTACCGGATCGCGTCACCGTCCGGGTCGACGGTGCCGGCGCTGGAGAAGTTCACCGTGAACGGCGCCGAGCCGACCGTCGGCGAAGCACTGATCTTGACGATCGGGCTCTTGTTGTCCGGCGCGTAGTCGATCCGGGCCAGCTGCGCCTCCGGGTTCTCGGCGAAGAAGCCGTCGCCGTATTCCAGGACGTAGAGCGCGCCGTCCGGCCCGAACTCCAGGTCCATCGGGTTGTCGAAGACGATCGACGGCAGCACCGGCTCGATCGCGGTCACCTGGTGTCGGCGGTCCAGGGTGAACGCCTTGACGTAGTCGCGGGTCCACTCGTAGAACAGCGGCTTGCCGTCGAAGTCGGCCGGCCAGGCGAACGGTGAGCGGTTGCGCCGGTCGTACCGATACGCCGGTCCGCCCATCGGGCCGATGTCGCCGATGCCGAGTTCCGGGAACTGGGCGCTGGGCCCGTACGTGTAGACGACTTCGGCCTTCTCGACCGGCGGGAGGGTCCGCAGTCCGGTGTTGTTGGGTGACTCGTTGACCGGCCGCGCGCAGTCGAACGGCTGCCCGGAGGTCCCGGTGGCGAAGTCGTAGTCGACGTACGGCATGTCGGGCGCCACACAGTACGGCCACCCGTAGTTCGCGGGCTTGTCGATGGCCATCCAGCGCCCGTGCCCGGCCGGTCCGCGTTGCGGGTTCGGCTGCCGGGCGTCGGGTGAGTAGTCGGCCAGGTAGATGACGCCGGTCCGCTCGTCGACGTCGAACCGGAACGGGTTGCGCAGGCCCATCGCGTAGATCTCGGGACGGGTCTTGGCCGTACCCGGCCGGAAGAGGTTCCCGCGCGGGATCGTGTAGGTGCCGTTCGGCCGTACCGTGATCCGCAGGAGTTTGCCGCGCAGGTCGTTGGTGTTGGCGGAGCTGCGCTGGGCGTCGAACGCCGGGTTGCGGTTCGGGCGCTCGTCGATCGGGACGTACCCGGTGGAGGCGAACGGGTTGGTGTCGTCGCCGGTGGACAGGTACAGGTTGCCCTGCCGGTCGAAATCGATCTTCCCGCCGACGTGGCAGCAGATGCCCCGGTCCACCGGGACCTGGAGGATCCTCTGCTCGCTGCGCAGGTCCAGGGTGTTGCCGCGCAGCTTGAACCGGGACAGTTGCAGGTGGCCCTTGAACGGCGCGAAGTCGGCGGCGGTGCCGGTCTCCGGCGCGTTGCCCTCGTTGACCGCCGGGGTGGCCGGGTCGTCGGCCGGGGTGTTCAGGACCGGGGAGTAGTAGACGTACACCCAGTTGTTGCGCTTGAAATCGGGGTCGACCGCGATGCCCTGCACGCCCTCCTCGTCGTGCAGGTAGACCGGGATCGTGGCGGCGAGGACGTTGCGGCCGGTCCGGGGCTCGTGGATGCGGACCTGGCCCTTGCGGGCGGTGTGCAGGACCCGGTTGTCGGGCAGGACGGCCAGGGCCATCGGCTCGCCCGGGTAGTCGTCGAGGGTGACCTTCTGGAAGTCGGAGTCCGGTGGCGCGGCGGCCTGGACCGGGCTGCTCATGGTCACGACCAGGGCGGTGGCGAGGGAGGCGGCGGTCAGCAGTCGTCGCATGTCAGTACCTCAGCCCGGTCAGATACTGGTATCCCACGCGGGCGGTGTCGAGCGCCTGCTCCGGGGTGCGCGGCGGGCTGCCGGCGTCGTCACGTTCCACGATGTACTCGATGAGGCCGGCCTCCGGGGCACGGCGGAAGATCCGCTTGAAGTCGATCAGGCCGTCGCCGGGGTCGGCGAAACTACTGCTCACCGCCATGTCCTTGACGTGCACCTGCCGGATCCGGCGGCGGTTGCGCTCGATCAGGTCGACGGGGTCGGCGGCGCCGCGCCACGCCCAGTACAGGTCCACCTCGAGGTGCACCAGGCGCGGGTCGGTCTCCCCGGTGAGGATGTCGAAGCCGGTGCGGTCGCCGCCGTCCTGGCGCAGGAACTCGTTGTGGTGGTTGTGGTAGCCGAAGCTGAGCCCGGCCCGGCGGGCCAGCTCGCCGGCCTTGTTCAAGTCGGCGGCGAAGGCCCGGTAGACCGCCCCCTCGCGGATCGGCCCGTTCGGGCCGGTGCCGAAGTACGGGTGGACGATGAACCTGTTGCCGACGATCGCCGCGTCCTCGAGGGCGCGCTTCCAGGTCTCGGCATTCCACGGCTGTGGGATGCTCGCGTGCCCCGAGGTGGCCCGCAGGCCGGCGTTGTCGAGGGCGGCGCGGAACTGGGCGGCGGTCCGGCCGACGAACCCGGCGTGCTCGACGCGGGTGTAGCCGATCTCGGCGAGTTCGGCGAGGCTGCCCTCGAGGTCGACGGCGAGCTGGGTGCGCAGCGTGTAGAGCTGCACGCTGATCTGGTCGCGGGGCACCCGGTGCGGGTTGCTGCCGCCGGCCGCGGCGGGCGAGGCCAGAGCGGGCGCGCCGACGGCGGCGGCTCCCGCCGCGGCGGCGCCGAGCAGATTGCGGCGGCTCAAGGACGGTCGGGTCGATGATTCGTGCATGGATCCGCCTCCGGTTTCGGCAGTGAACACGGATGCCCATGACGCTATACAACATTCACACTTATCACTAGGCAGCCGTTTTCGTGGCCGCCGGCAAAATGGCATGCCGCTGGGCCGGGTGCGGAACACCCGGCCCGGAAAGGCGTTTTACTGATTGGTGGAGAAAGCGGCGTCGAATGCCGCCGAAGGAGCATCGAAAGCCAGTCTGCGAACGAATTGAAGAGCCTCCGGGGCACCGACCAGGCGGTCCATTCCGGCGTCCTCCCATTCGATCGAGATCGGCCCGTCGTAGCCGATCGCGTTCAGCGCCCGGAAGCAGTCCTCCCAGGGCACGTCACCGTGCCCGGTGGAGACGAAGTCCCAGCCCCGACGCAGGTCCGCCCACGGCAGATGGGAGCTGAGCCGCCCCCGCCTGCCGTCGGTCGTGCGGACCTTCGCATCCTTGCAGTCGACGTGATAGATCCGGTCCGCGAAGTCGAGGATGAAATTGACCGGATCGAGGTCCTGCCAGACGAAATGAGACGGATCCCAGTTGAGGCCGAAAGCGGCACGATGACCGATCGCCTCGAGGGCCCGGCGGGTGGTCCAGTAGTCGTACGCGATCTCGCTCGGATGCACCTCGTGGGCGAACCGGACGCCGACCTCGTCGAAGACGTCCAGAATGGGATTCCAGCGGTCGGCGAAATCGGCGTACCCCCGTTCGATCATCGACGGTGGAACCGGCGGGAACATGGCCAGGGTGTGCCAGATCGACGACCCGGTGAAACCGACGACGGTACGCACCCCGAGTCTCGCCGCGGCCCGGGCGGTGTCCTTGATCTCCTCGGCGGCCCGGCGGCGCACCCCTTCCGGTTCGCCGTCGCCCCAGATCCGCGCGGGCAGGATGTCCTGGTGCCGTTCGTCGATCGGATGGTCGCAGACCGCCTGGCCGACCAGGTGGTTGGAGATCGCGTACACCTTCAGGTTGTGTTTGGCCAGGATCTCGCGCTTGCGGTCGATGTAGCCGTCGTCGCTGAGCGCCTTGTCGACCTCGAAGTGGTCGCCCCAGCAGGCGATCTCCAGGCCGTCGTAGCCCCAGCCCGAGGCGAGCCGGCACACCTCGTCGAACGGCAGGTCGGCCCACTGGCCGGTGAAGAGCGTGATCGGTCGCGACATGTTCTCAACTTCCTCGCAGATGTTCCCGGACGTGACGCGGGATTCCGGTGCCGCGGCGAGCGGCGGAGCGGCGCGAGGGTGTCGGTCTCGGGCACTCGACACACTCGTGACGCGGTGGGCGGCGCGAGGGACCGCCCGGCATGACGACGCGGCGGCGTGGCAGCGGTGAGGTGGTGCCGGGTGGGTTTGCGCCTCCCACCCGGACGCCGTTCGCGTCCGCGTTCGTCGGGTCCACTCTAGGCCGCAACCCGGGACGGCGGAAGGTCCACCGGCCCGGGAGAGGCGTTCGTCAGGGCAGGGTCCACTGCTGGTTGGCGGCGCCCAGGCAGTCCCAGATGTGGATCTGCTGCCCGTCGTTCGACCTGGCCTCGGAGACGTCCAGGCAGCGACCGGACTGCGGGTTGCGCACGGTCCGGTCGGGTTGCGCGGCCCAGTTCTGCGCCGCACTGCCGTTGCAGGTCCACAGTTGCGCCTTGGTGCCGTTGGCGGTGGCGCCACCGGCCACGTCCAGGCACTTGCCGGACGCCGGGTTGCGCAGCGTCTGCCCGCTGACCTGCCAGGTCTGCGCGCCCGAGCCGTTGCACGTCCACAGTTGGATCTTGGTGCCGTCGGCGCTGCCGCCGTTGGCGACGTCCAGGCACTTACCGGCGAAGCCCGTCACCCGGCCCGTGCCGCCGCCGCCACCGGAGACGCCGAGGGTGAAGTCGTCGACGTCGAAAAGGCCGGTGCCGGAGCCGGTGAACGTCAGGTAGAGGTTGTGAGTGCCGGACGGCACGTTCGCCAGCGTGCCGCTGACGTCGGCGAAGGTGCTCCAGCCGCCGGTGTTGGGCACCGCCACCGAGCCGAGCAGGGGGCCGGTCGGTGACCCGGTGCGGAGCCCGATCGCGCCGCCCGCGCCGCCGGAGACGACCCGGGCCTCGACCGAGGTAACGCCGGTGAGGTCGACGCCGTTGTAGGCCGCCCAGTCACCCGGATCGACGTAGCCGAGGGTCTGGCCGTTGTTGGCGCCCGCCTTGGTGAACGCCTGCACCCCACTGGCGGAGCTGAACGACTCGGCCTGCACGGTACGGGCGCCGCCGCCGCCGAGATCCTTGATCCGGATGTTGCGGAACGACACGTCGTCGCCGTCGCCGTGGTTCTGCAGGCCGATGTGGCCGTCGAGGTCGCGGGCCGGATCGGTGTTGGTGAAGTCGTTGATCTTCACGCCGTTCAGGAGGATCTGCAGCCGCTGGCCCTCGACGAGCAGCTCGTAGGTGTTCCACTCCCCCGGCGGGTTGAGCGCCGCGTCCCGGGCGGCGGCGTTCGCGCCCTGGAAGCTGTAGACGGCGCCGGTGGTCCGGTCCGCGGCGTCGGTGGCGTCGATCTGGATCTCGTAGCCGTTGTTCACCGCCGACCAGGGGTCGCTCGACGGCGGGAAGCCGATGAACACCCCCGAGTTGTCGTCGCCGGCCATCCGCCAGTCGAGTTTCAGGGAGTAGTTCGTGTAGGACTTCGCCGAGTACCAGAGCATGCCGAGCCCGCCCACCGAGGTGAGCGTGGCGTCGGTGTTGGTGAAGCTGCCCGGCCCGGCCTGCGACCAGCCGGCGGTGGAGCCGTGGTACAGCGGGGTGTAACCGGTCTCCGGGCGGCAGTCGGCCTTGGCGCGGCCGGCGGCGTAGCGGATCCCGCCGAGCAGGTGCGTGCGGAACGCGGTGTCGGCGTACGACGCCTGGGTGTGCCCGCCGCCGGTGTAGAACGACCGGCCCCCGTCGAGGGTCTTGCACCAGGCGTGCGGGTGGTCGGCGCCCATCGTGCCGCCCGAGTACGAGCTCTCGTCGAGGGTCGCGAGCACGTGCGCGGTGCTGCGGGCGTTGGTGCGATAGTCGTACCACTCGTCGGTGCGGGTCCAGGTCTGCGGCAGGTGGGCGGTCGCCGCGTGGGCCCGGTCCTCGACCTTGACGTTCGCCTGCTGGATCGCCGGGTGCGAGGCGAACCAGGCGCCGACGAGCCGGCCGTAGAAGGGCCAGTCGTACTCGGTGTCGGCGGCCGCGTGCACACCGGCGTAGCCGCCACCACCGCGGATGTACGACTCGAAAGCGGTCTGCTGGCCGGCGTCGAGCACGTCGCCGGTGGTGTTGAGGAAGACCACCGCCTCGTACTGGGCGAGGTTGGCGCCGGTGAAGGCGGTGGCGTCCTCGGTGGCGGTCACGGTGAAGTTGTTCGCCGCGCCCAGGTCCCGGATCGCCTGGACGCCGGCGCCGATGGAGTCGTGGCGGAAACCCGCCGTCTTGGAGAAGACGAGCACGTCGTAGGCGGGGTCGGCGGCCGCCGCGGAGGTGGCGGGCGCGGTGCAGGCCAGGGTGGTCAGCACGACGGTGGCCGCGCCGAGCAGGGTACGGAGACGTCTTCGCACGGGGAATCCCCTCAGCTGGTCAGGACAGGGTCCACAGTTGGTTGGCGGCGCCGGTGCAGTCCCAGATGTGGATCTGCCGGCCGTCGTCGGGTTTGACCTCGGAGACGTCCAGGCATCGGCCGGACTGCGGGTTGCGCACCGTCCGGTCGCTCTGGGCCGCCCAGTTCTGCGCCGCGGTGCCGTTGCACGTCCACAGTTGCGCCTTGGTGCCGTTGACGGTGGCGCCACCGGCCACGTCCAGGCACTTGCCCGACGCCGGGTTGCGCCACACCTGCCCGCTGATCTGCCACGTCTGCGCGGCCGAGCCGTTGCAGGTCCACAGCTGGATCTTGGTGCCGTCGGCGGTCCCGGCCCCGTTGACGTCCAGGCACTTGCCGGCCAGCCCGACGACCCGGCCCACGGGCGCGGCGGCGGTGGTGAAGGTGAACGAGTCGACGTCGAACAGGGCGCCGGTGCCGACGCCTGCGAACGTCAGGTAGAGGCTGGTGGTGCCGGCCGGCGGGCTGGTGATCGCACCGGTGACGTGGGTGAACGTCTCCCAGCCGCCGGTCACCGGCACCGTGGCCGAGCCGAGCACCGTGCCGGTGGCCGAGCCGGCGCGGATCTGCAGGGTGCCGCCGGACCCGTTGGAGGACACCCGGGCGGTGAACGAGGTCACGTCGTTCAGCCGGTAGGTGCCGAACGAGATCCAGTCGCCGTCGTTGATGTCGCCGACGGTGCGGCCGCCCTCGGCCGGTGTCTTGGTGAAGGTGCTGACGCCGGAGGAGGTGGTGAAGTGCTCGGCCTGGCGGTGCCGCGGTTGCAGGGTGTGCTGGGTGTGGGTGGTCAGGCCACCGGCGTCGGTGTACCCGGCGTCGAACACCGCGAAGATGTTGGCCGCCGCGTCGTGCTCGCCGTCGACCGGGATGGTCAGCGTGCCGGTGCAGCCGGTGGTCGAGGTGATCTGGTGGCCGTGCTGGTCGTGGCCGAGCACGTAGGTCATCTTGACCTTGGAGCAGTCGATCGACGGGTCCTCCGGGTCGGTGACCGTCACCGTGTACGGCACGGTGTCGCCGAAGGAGAACAGCTGCCCGTCGCCGGGGGTCACGATGGTCACCGCAGGCGCCGTGTTGCCGACGCCGACCTGCACGTTGTCGCTGCCGGTCGCGCCCTGCGGGTCGGTCACGGTGAGCGTCACGTTGTACGTGCCGTTGCTGGTGTAGGTCTTGGTGGGGTTGGCGGCGGTGGAGGTGGTGCCGTCACCGAAGTTCCAGGAGTAGGAAAGCGCGCCGCCCTCCGGGTCGCTGGATCCGGCGGACGAGAACGCGACGGTCAGCGGCGCCTGCCCGGACACCTTGTCCGCGGTGGCGTTGGCGGTCGGGCTCCGGTTGCCGCCGCCCACGAAGTCGTAGCGGTACAGCGCCGAGTTCTCGTCGCCGTTGAAGTAGCCGGTGCCGTAGTCGAGCACGTACAGCGAGCCGTCCGGGCCGAAGGCCATGTCCATGACCTGCTTGCCGTTCCACGGGAACGTGGTGATCTCCCCTGCCGTGCCGTCGGCGCCGACGTGGATCGGCTTGATCCAGCCACGGCCGAGCTCACCGGCGAAGAAATGGCCCTCGAACGACTGCGGGAACTTGGTCGCCGACGTCGACGAGGCGTTGTAGCGGTAGACCGGCCCGGCCATCGGCGACTCGGAGCCGCCGCCGAACTCCGGCGGGCTGCCGGCGTCACCGGCGTACCGGATCCAGGCGGGTTTGGCCGGGGGCAGCCTGCTCTGGCCGGTGTTGCGGAACGAGTTGTTCACCGGGCCGCCCGCGCAGTCGTACTTGGCTCCCGCGGTGTTGGTGGCGAAGTTCCATTCGGCGTACGTCTCGGTGGCGGTGTTCGTTCCGGTGCAGTACGGCCAGCCGTAGTTGCCCGGCCCGGTGACCCGGTCGAACTCGACCTGCCCGCTGGGGCCGCGGCCGGAGGTGACGCCGGCGTCCGGCCCGTAGTCGCCGACGTATACGACGCCGGTGGCCTTGTCGACGCTCATCCGGAACGGGTTGCGGAAGCCCATGGCGTAGATCTCGGGCCGGGTGCCGGCGGTGCCGGGGGCGAACAGGTTCCCGGCCGGGACGGTGTACGTGCCGTTGGCGTCGACCTTGATCCGCAGGATCTTGCCGCGCAGGTCGTTGGTGTTGCCGGCGGTGCGCTGCGCGTCGAAGGCCGGGTTGCGGTCGGTGCGCTCGTCGAGCGGCGAGTACCCGTCGGACTGGAACGGGTTGCTGTCGTCGCCGGTGGAGAGGTAGAGGTTGCCGGCGGCGTCGAAGTCGATGTCGCCGCCGACGTGGCAGCAGAGTCCGCGGTCGGCGGGGACGTCGAGGACCTTGGTCTCGGCGGAGAGCTTCCAGTCGCTGGTGAGGGTGAACCGGGACAGCCGGTTGACGCCCTGCCAGGCGGACCAGTCGCTGCCGGCGCTGGGCGCGTCGCCGCCCGGGGTGGTCAGCGGCGGCGCGTAGTAGAGGTAGATGTGCCGGTTGGCCGCGAACCCGGGGTCGACGCCGACGCCCTGCAGCCCCTCCTCGTCGTGCGAGTAGACGGGGACCGTGCCGACGACGGCGGTGTTGCCGGAGCTGTCGGTGCGGCGCAGCGTGCCGTTGCGGGCGGTGTGCAGCACGGACCGGTCCGGCAGCACGGCGAGGGTCATCGGCTCGCCGACCTCGGGCTCGCCCTTGGCCAGGGTGACCTGCTGGAAGTCGGCGGCGTTGATCGGGTGGGCCCGGGCGGGGCCGGGGAATCCGGCGGCGGCCACGGTGGTCAGCAGGAGGACGGCCGCGGCGGCTGGTCGCCACCGCGGCAGGGTGCGGGATGGCATGGGGGTACGACCTCTCCGGGGTTTACCTCGGCGTAACAATCGAAACAGTAAGGACTTCATACAGAACTGTCTATACTTCCGACTGTCCGATATCGACTTTTGTCGATGAGAGCGGAAAGCTCAGCTCTGCCGGTTGACCGCCCCGTCCGCCAGGAACATCAACTGGGCGGACACCTCCGCCGGCACCGGCGCCGCCGCCAGCGCGGCCACCGCCGTGCTCAGGCGTTTCTCGATCAACCGCTCGGTACGCTCCAGCGCGCCGGTGTCGACGATGATCCGGCGCAGCTCGGCCGCGCCGTCCGCGTCCAGCCCCGGGCTGCCGAGCAGCTCCTTGATCCGCGTCGCCTGCTCCCGGGTGGCCCGGTCCCGGGCGTACGCCATCATCACCGTGCGCTTGCCCTCCCGCAGGTCGTCGAGCACCGACTTGCCGGTCACCGCCGGATCGCCGAACACGCCCAGCACGTCGTCACGCAACTGGAAGGCATCACCCAGCGGGTCACCGAAGGACGCGAACGCGGCCAGCATGTCGTCGTCGGCGCCGGCGAGCGCCGCGCCGATCTGCAACGGGCGGGTCACCGTGTACCGCGCCGACTTCATCCGGATCACGGTCAGCGCCCCCGCCGCGGTGCCCTCGCCCACCCCGGAGACCAGGTCGAGGTACTGGCCGGCGATCACCTCGGTGCGCATGCCGCAGAACACCGCGTAACCCCGGTGCACCTGCTCCCGGGACAGGCCGCAGTCCTGGAACATCTGATCCGCCCAGACCGCACAGAGGTCCCCGCCGAGCAGTGCGGTGTTGAACCCGTACCGGGCCGCGTCGCCGCGCCACGACGAGAGGGTGTGCCGGTCGGTGAACAGCTGATGCACCGACGGCTCGCCCCGGCGGCGCTCGCTGCCGTCCATGATGTCGTCGTGGATCAGCGCGAAGGCGTGGAACAGCTCCAGCGCCGCCGCCGCGGTGACGATCGCGTCGGTGTCCGCGCCGCCCGCGCCGCGCCAGCCCCAGTAGCAGAACATCGGGCGCAGCCGTTTGCCGCCGGACAGCACGAACCGGCTCAGCGTGTTCAGCAGCCCGCGCGGCGCGCCGTCCGGCCAGTCCGGGCCCTGCTGCCGCAGGAACTCCGCCAGCCGGGCGTCGAACCGGGCCCGCAACTCGGAGTCGTCCAGCGCCCGCGCGGCCGACTGCGTCACGACGCGCCCTCCACCAGGCCGGCCAGCTCCAGCAGCAGTGCCTTCACCTCGGTCGCGGCGATGTCGTCCCGCCCGGCCGCCGGATCCGAGCACAGCAGCACCGGGCCGTCGTCCGGATGGTCCGGAAGCCTGCCGTGCGAGCCGCGGACCGCCCGGGCGCCGGCGTCCAGGCCGACCACGCTCATCAGGTAGCGCATGCCGAGCTTCTTGCGGGCGAGTGCGATCCCCGCGCGCCGCTTCGCCGCCGCCGGGGCGGACGGGTCGAAGAACAGCTCGGCCGGGTCGTACCCCGGCTTGCGGTGGATCTCCACGAGCCGGGCGAAGTCGGGCGCCCGCGCGTCGTCGAGCCAGTAGTAGTAGGTGAACCAGGCGTCCGGCTCGGCCACCAGCACCAGCTCCCCGGCACGCGGATGGTCCAGGCCGTGCGAACGCTTGCCGTCGGCGTCGAGCACCCCGGCGACTCCCGGCAGCCCGGCCAGCACCTTCGCGACCCGTGGCAGGTCCCCCGGGTTCTTGACGTAGACATGCGCGATCTGGTGGTCGGCGACGGCGAACGCCCGTGACGTCCACGGATCCAGGTACTCCATGCCGTCCTGGGTGTGCACCCGCAGCAGGCCGTCGGCGCGCAGCGCGCGGTTCACGTCGACCGGGCGCCGGGCTTCGGTGATGCCGTACTCCGACAGCGCCACCACCGTCGCGCCGCGTCCGGCAGCCGCCCGCAACAGCGGGTCGAGGACGGTGTCCAGCTCGGCGGCAGCGGCCGCGGCGCGGGGATCCGACGGGCCGAAACGCTGCAGGTCGTAGTCGAGATGCGGGACGTAGACCAGGGTCAGGTCGGGGTCGTGGGCCGCCATCACCCGCTGCGCGGCCGCGCAGATCCACCGCGACGAGGCCATCCCGGCGCCCGGCCCCCAGTAGGAGAACAGCGGGAACGTGCCGAGCGCGGCGGTCAGCTCGTCGTGCAGCTCCGGCGGGTCGGTGTAGCAGTCCGGCTCCTTACGGCCGTCGGCCCGGTAGATCGGCCGCGGCGTGACGGTCCAGTCGACGTCCGCGCCCATCGCGTACCACCAGCAGATGTTCGCCACCGTGTAGCCGGGCTGCCGCCGGCGGGCCGCCTCCCAGACCTTCTCCCCGCCGACCAGCGCGTGGTGCTGACGCCACAGCAGCACCTCGCCCAGGTCCCGGAAGTACCAGCCGTTGCCGACGATCCCGTGCCCGGCCGGGGTCTCGCCGGTCAGCAGGGTCGCCTGCACCGAGCAGGTGACGGCGGGCAGCACCGGATCGAGCCGGGCCTGGAAACCGCTCTCCGCCACGGCGCGCAGCCGCGGCATGTGCGCGAGCAGCCGCGGCGTCAGCCCGACCACGTCGAGAACCACCAGCTTGGTCACGACCGTGCCTCCGCCACCCGGCTCAGCAGGTCACGGGTCCACGCCAGCTCGCCGGCGATGCCGTCGGCCAGCTCCGCCGGGCCGGCCGGGCGCCGGTCCGCGGGCAGCACGTCCCAGGTGTACGTCTCCACGTCGAGGTGGTCGCACCACGGCTCGTCCGCGCTCATCAGATCGCGCAGCACCCCCTCGATCACCGCGGTGGTGCTCGACAACGGCGGCGCCGGAGCGACGTGCAGCGGCACGTGGAAGTGCACCCGCCACGGCCCCGGAAGGTCGCCGGCCAGGGCGAGGTCCAGGTCGTCGGCCGACGGTCCGGCCGCCGAGCGGGTCTGGTGCAGGAAACGCGGTTCGGCGTACTGCCGCAGCACCGGCTCGGCGGCGACCGGATCGGCGACCTCCAGTGCGGCGCTGACCTGGACCTTCACCACCGGAAGCCCGGCGTCGGCGAGGGGGCGGAGGGCGTCCGCCGGCTCCTCCCACGCGCACGCCAGGTGTGCCAGGTCGAGGCAGACGCCGAGCCGGTCGGTGTCCACCGCGGACAGCAGCTCCGCGGCCTGTCCGGTGGTCTCCACGATGCAGCCGGGCTCCGGTTCGAAGCCGACCCGTATCGTGCGGCCGGTCCGTCCCTCGATCTCGCCCAGGCCGCTCGCGAGCCGGTCCAGCATCCGGGCCGCGGCCTCCCGCTGGTCCGGGCGCCACGGGTCGCGCCAGGCCAGCGGCAGCGTCGAGATCGACCCGCGGGCCGCGTCGTCGGGCAGCAGGTCCACCAGCACCCGGGCCAGGTCGAGGGTGTACCGCAGCCGGTCCGGAGTGGTCCAGTCCGGGTGGTAGACGTCGTATTTGACCACCGGCGCCTGGAACGCCCGGTACGGGAAGCCGTTGAGGGTCACCACCTCCAGCCCGCGCGCGTCCAGCTCGGCCCGCAGCCGCCGCCGGGCCGTGCGGTCGGCGGCCAGCGCCGCGGCGGCCGGCGCGGCGAGCCAGAGTCCCAGGCCGAGCAGGTCGGCGCCGAGCCGCTCCCGGATCGGCAGCGCGTACACGTCCAGCTGCGCCAGGATGCCGGGCAGGTCCTCGGCCGGGTGCACGTTGGTGCAGTAGCTCAGGTGCAGGGGCTGCCCACCGCTGTGCCGTACCCGCATCAGCTGCCACCTCGCAGGATGGAACTGCCCTCGAAGGTCGCCTCGCCGGCGGCCGTCTCGGACAGGTCGAGCCGCCCCGACTGGCCGTAGAACTCCACCGGATTGCGCCACAGCACCCGGTCCACGTCGTCGTCGCTGAACCCGGCGGCGAGCATCGCCTCCCCGGTGCGCAGGGTCAGCAGCGGATCGGAGCGTCCCCAGTCGGCGGCCGAGTTGACGAGCATCCGCTCCAGGCCCCGCTCCCGCAGGATCTCGACCATCCGCGACGGCGACATCTTCGTGTCCGGATAGATGGAGAAGCCCATCCAGCAGCCCGCGTCCTGCACCGCCCCGACCGTCACCTCGTTGAGGTGGTCGACGACGACCCGGCCCGGCCCGATCCCCGACGCACGAACCACCGCGAGGGTACGCTCCACGCCGCGCGCCTTGTCCCGGTGCGGCGTGTGCACCAGCGCCGGCAGCTCGTGATCGACGGCCAGCTCCAGCTGGGCGGCGAAGACCTCGTCCTCCTCCGGAGTCATCGCGTCGTAGCCGATCTCGCCGACCGCCACCACCGAGTCCTTGTCCAGGTAGCGCGGCACCAGTTTCAGCGCCTCCCGGCAGCGCGGATCGTTCGCCTCCTTCGGGTTGAGCGCGATGGTGGCGTGGTGCCGGATCCCGAACTGGGCGGCCCGGAACGGCTCCCAGCCGACGAGCGAGTCGAAATAGTCGGCGAACGAACCGGCGCCGGTACGCGGCTGCCCGAGCCAGAACGCCGGCTCGACGACGGCCCGCACACCGGCGGCGGCCATCCGCTCATAGTCGTCGGTGGTGCGGGACGTCATGTGGATGTGCGGGTCGAAGATGCGCATCGAACCTCCAGAGATCCTCAAGTGGACTGGCGCAGCAGGGCGAGGGCGTCGTCGGGAAACCGCCGGCCGGCAGCCTCCCGCTCGTCGCGCAAGCCCTCCGCCATCGCCGCCAGCTCGGCGTCCGCACGCCCGGCCAGCCCGTGCACCACGGCCAGCGGGATGCCCATGAAGACGCACTTCAGGACGGCCTGCCGCCAGGCGGCCTGATCCAGGTGCACCGCGTACGGGCCGAGCGCCGCGGCGACCAGCCGGGTGTCGTTGGTGCGGACGGCGTCGTGCAGCAACGGCGCCGCCGCGTCGCCGATCGGCAGCAGGGGCAGCGCTTTCAGGACGGCCAGCTTCTCCGCGGCGTCGCCGTGCCGGTACAGATCGTCGACGTGCCGGGCCAGGTCGCCGGCGGGCAGGGCGCCCAGCAGCAGGACGCGGGCCGCCTGGTCGGCGGTCCAGCCCGGCGCGCCGGGCAACGGGGCTCGCCCGCAGTGCCGTCCGGCGGCCGCGAACAACCGGATGATGCTCGCCGGATCGGCGCTGACGCGTGCCACGCCGTCGTCGAGCCAGCCGACACCGGGCGACGGCGCCAATGCCGTACGAAGCGTGCCGGGGTCCATGACGTCTCCCTTCAGACCAGCGCTCGCAGAAACCCGATGGAGGACGCCGCGACGCTTGGGGCGGCATGCGAGTGCCGGGGCAGCTCGACCGCCACCAGCCCGCGGTAGCCGGCCTTCTCGAGCGCGGCCAGCACCGGCGGGAAGTGGATCTCGCCGGTGCCCAGCTCGAGATGCTCGTGCACACCCCGGCGCATGTCGTCGATCTGGACGTTGACCAGATGCTCGGCCACCGACGCCACACAGTCCGGAACCGGGTCGGGCTCCAGGCAGCGGCAGTGCCCGATGTCGAGGGTGATGCCGAACCCGGCGGGCGCGCCCAGCGCGGAGTGCAGCCGCCGCCAGCCGGCGATGTCCTCGACGAGCATGCCCGGCTCCGGTTCGAAGCCGAGGACCACACCCTGCCGCTCGGCGGCGGCGTGCACCTCGGCGCAGCCGTCGACGAGCCGCTGCCACGCGGTGTCCTCGCCGACGCCGTCCGGCCGGATCCCGGCCCAGAACGAGACCGCCTCCGCGCCCAGGTCCGCGCCGATCGTCACGGCCCGGCGAAGGAAGTCGATCCGTACGTCCCGGTCGTCGTGCAGGAGGGTCGGCGCGTGCTTGCGCCACGGGTCGAGCAGATAGCGGGCGCCGGTCTCGACCACCACCGACAGTCCGAGGCGGGCCAGGCGAGCGGCGACCGCCTCGACCCGGCGGGCGGCGCCTTTCGCGTACGGGTTGAGGTGGCCGTGATCGAGGGTCAGCGCCACCCCGTCGTAGCCGAGGTCGGCCAGCACCGCCAGGGCGTCGGAGAGCCGATGGTTGCCGAACCCGTTCGTGCCATATCCGAACCGCAGCCCGCTCATGTCGCGCTCACCAGTCTGGCGAGCCGGGCCGCCATCGGAGCCAGGACGGCGGTGGCCGCACCGACGGCGGGCGTGCCGGTACGGGCGGTCAGCGCCCCCTGCAGCACCGGCAAACTGGTGATCCCGGCCGTGACGGCGTCCCGGATCCGGCTCCCGCTGGGTTCAGCGGCCGCTCGGGCCTGCGCGGCGCCGAACCGGACGGCGTACCAGGCGGCCAGCGCGGCCGGCACGAGCATCCGTGAACTCCGTCCGGCGGCGGTGGCGATCGCCGCGGTGACGGCCAGGGTACGCAGCGGCAGCGACGGCTCGGCGCCGTGCACCTCCCGGCGCGACAGCACGGTGACCGTCCAGGTGTGCGCGGCCACGGTCAGCGCGGCCGGCAGGACGGCACCCGGCCGGGTCCGCCAGTGCCCGCCGGTGCCGAGCAGCACGTCGAGCCCCCGGCACCCGGCCATCACGGCGGGACCGGCCGCGGTGTTCTTGGCGCCCAGGTCGTACGCCCAGATCGCCCCGGCCAGGCCGAGCACCACCGGAAGCTGCCGGCGGCCACCGGCGAGCGCGGCGACCGCCACTCCGGCCGCGGTCAGCCCGGCAGCGACACCGGCGGCAGCCGTGGGAGACACCCGGCCGGACGGGATCGGCCGGTGCGGGCGCTCGACGGCGTCGACGTGGCGATCGGCGAAGTCGTTGGCGGCCATCCCGGCCCAGTACAGGCACACCGACGCCGCCGCCATCGCAGCGGTGCGCGGTCCCAGTGTGCCGGCGGCTGCCGCGCCGGCGACGACGTCGCCGGGCACGGACAGCGCGGCCGGCGCGCGGGTGAGCTCGACGAGGTCGCGCCAGCCGGTCATCGTGGCGTTCCCGTGCCGAGCCGGGCGGCGAACCCGACGAGGTCCTGCCACTGTTCGGCGAATCCGTGCGGGGCCGCACCGACCGGGTCCTTGAAGAAGTAGGCGAACTCGGTCAGCGGGCCGGAGTGTCCGGCGGCATGGGCGGCGCCGGTGAGCCGGGCCAGGTCGAGGATCAGTGGAGCGGCGAGTGCCGAGTCACAACCGTGCCAGGTCAGCTCCAGGCGCATGCCGGTGCCCAGGAAACCGGCGAAGGTGACCAGGTCCCAGGCGGTCTTGAAGTCGCCGATGTCCTCGACGTACTCGATCCGGACGGCGCCCTGCGGCTGATAGCCGAGGGTCTCCCGCAGGACCCGCTGTTTGCTGGCGCTCTTGGCCGCGTTGGCGCCGGGATCGGCGAGGTTGGCGCCGTCGCCGCCGCCGAGCAGGTTGACACCCGACCAGGTGCGCACCTGCAGGTGCCGGCGGGCGAACATCGGCGCCAGCACCGACTTGAGCAGGGTCTCGCCGGTCTTGCCGTCGTGTCCGGCCCAGGGCAGGCCACGCTGGGCGGCGAGTTCGGCGAGCGCCGGCAGCCGGGCGCCGGTCGACGGGGTGAAGTCGACGTAGGAGCAGCCGGCGGTGAACGCCGCGTACGCGTAGAGGGAACTGGGTGGCAGCACCGTCGCGCCGCTCTCCAGCGCCGCGTCGAGGGCGGCGAGCGTGGCGTGCGCGGGGTGCGGATCAGGAACGGGTTCGGTGGACGACACGTTGATCACCACCACCCGGTCCAGGCCGTGCCTGTCCCGGAAGGCGGCCAGGTCGGCGGCGAGCAGCGCGGCGGTCACCGCCTGGGTCTCGCCGGCCGGCACCGGCCGGATCTCACCGTCGAGCGCGGACAGTGCCGTGTGCAGGGCGGTGACCAGGGCGGCGGGCACGACACCGGCGGCGGCCAGCTCCTCGGCCTTCTTCGTCACCGGTGTCGCCACCAGGTCGTGGCCGCCGAAGACGAGGTCACCGAAGTCGGCGAGACCGGCGGCACGGAACTCGGGAAGCTCGGTGACGCAGCCGGTGGCCGGGGCCAGCCCGGCTCGCAGCGCGTGAGCTCCGACGATGCTGGTCACCGCGACGCTGCCGCGCCCGCCGACCAGCCAGACACCCAATGTCATCGAAATCCTCCGGATTCGCCGTCGCGGCGATGGTGGATGTGAGTAGCGGAAGTCCCTCCCGGGCACGGCCGACCGGCGCGGGCCGGGGAATCCCGTCCGGTCCGCGGCCGGCGGCCGTATCGGTCGTCGACCGTCCGGACGGCGGGGCGCAACCGCGTCCGGACCCTCGCGGTACGACGGCCGGTGAGCTGAAGTTCGAGTGGCGGGTCAGGCGGCGATCTCGGTCAGGGCCGGCTCCACCTCCGACCATGTGGAGCCGAGCCCGGCGGAACGCTCCACCGCGTCGAGGACGAGTTGCACCTGCAGGGCGTCGGCGAACGACGGCGCCACCGCCTGGCCGGTGGCGATCGCCTCGATCAGGTCGCGGGCCTGGTGGGTGAAGGAGTGCTCGTAGCCGATCAGGTGGCCCGGCGGCCACCAGCCCGACATGTACGGGTGCTCCGGCTCGGTCACCAGGATGCGGGCGAACCCCTGCTCCGCCGCCGGGCGGGTGGCGTCGTAGAACTCCAGCTCGTTCATCCGCTCGAAGTCGAAGACCACCGAGCCCAGCGACCCGTTGATCTCCACCCGCAGGCCGTTCTTGCGGCCGGTCGCGAACCGGGTGGCCTCGTACGTGGCGATCGCTCCCCCGTCCAGCCGGGCCAGGAACAGCGCGGCGTCGTCGACGGTGACCGCCCCCGTGCCGGTCCGGCCGTCGCCCGTCGCCGCGCTCAGGCCGTTCGAGGCGGCCGGCAGGGGCCGCTGCTTGACGAACGTCTCGGTCATCCCGCTGACTCCGGTGATGAGCTGACCGGTGACGTACTGGGTGAGATCGATGATGTGCGCACCGATGTCACCCAGCGCGCCGGAGCCCGCCTTGTCCTTCTGCAGGCGCCAGACCAGCGGGAACTGCGGGTCGGTGATCCAGTCCTGCAGGTAGACCGCGCGGACGTGCCGGATCTCGCCGATCCTGCCGTCGGCGACGAGCCGGCGCATCAGGGCGACGGCAGGCACCCGCCGGTAGTTGAACCCGCACACCGATCGGACGCCTTCGGCTTCGGCGCGGGCCGCGGCGGCGGCCATGGCCCGTGCCTCGTCGATGGTGTTGGCCAGCGGTTTCTCGCACAGCACGTGCTTGCCGGCGGCCAGGGCCGCGATCGCGATCTCGGCGTGGCTGTCGCCGGGGGTGCAGACGTCGATGAGGTCGATGTCGTCGCGGCCGACCAGTGATCGCCAGTCGGTGGTGTGCTCCTGCCAGCCGAGCCGGGTCGCCGCTTCGGCGACCCTGCCCTGGTCCCGGCCGCAGATGGCAGCCATCCGCGCCTGCAACGGCAGGTCGAAGACGCGGTTCACGGTACGCCACGCCTGTGAGTGCGCGGCTCCCATGAACGCGTAGCCGACCATGCCGATGCGCAGGTCCGTGGTCTGCTTGGACAAGTTGGGTCTCCCCCCGTGCGATCAGAACCCGAGCTTGAGATAAGTGCCCGCGTTCTCCTTGGTGATGGTCTCCGAAGCCAGGACGATCTCCTTCGGGACCTGCAGCTCGACCAGGTCGGCCATGCCCTTGCCCTGGCCGATCAGGCGGGCCAGCGAGATGGCCGACGACGCCATCGAGGGGCTGTAGGTGACGGTCGCCTTGAGCGGCGTCTTGTCCGACTGGATGTCCTCCATGGCCTTCTTGGAGCCGGCGCCGCCGATCATCAGGAACTCGGTGCGGCCGGCCTGGTTCGCCGCCGCGAGCACGCCGATGCCCTGGTCGTCGTCGTGGTTCCAGAGGGCGTCCATCCGGGGCACGGCCTGCAGGAGCTGGCTGGCGGCCCGCTGGCCGGTGTCCACGGTGAACTCCGCGGGCACCCGGCGCTGCACCTTGAAGCCGGCAGCGCCGAGGGTGTCGGCGAAGCCCTTCGACCGCTCCTGGGTCAGTTCGAGGGAGTCGATGCCGGGGATCTCGCCGATGATCGGGCTGCTGACGCCCTTGGCCTTCATCTGGGCGATGATGTACGTGGCCGCGGCCACGCCCATGCCGTAGTTGTCGCCCTTGATCTGGGTCCGGTAAGCGCGGGCGTCGGGGAAGGCGCGGTCCAGGTTGACCACCGGGATGCCGGCCGCCATCGATTCCAGGCCGAACGCGTTGAGCTCCTTGCCGTCGTGCGGCAGCAGCACGATGACGTTGGGCTTCTGCCCGATCAGCGTGGACAGGGCGGCCCGCTGCGCGGCCGCGTCGGCGCCCGCCTCGACGGTCTTGAGTTCCACGTCGGAGTACGCGCCGGCCTGCGCCTTGGCGTTGTTGGTGATCGCCGCGATCCAGCCGTGGTCGGCCGCCGGGGCGGAGAAACCGATCACGACCTTGGTGCCGGGCGCCGCGTTGCCGGCGCTGGCGCCGCCCTCGGCCGGCTTGATCTGTGCGTCGTTCGGCTTGGCCTCGTTGCTGGTGCACGCGGTGAGGAGGGCGCCTCCGCCGAGTGCGGCCCCGCCGAGCAGCAGGCGGCGCCGCGACATGTCGCGACTGCTCTGTGTCATGGTTTCTCCTGAATATTCGGTACGGATAACCGGAAAACGGGTGCACGGAGCCCGGCGTCCGTCACGTGACGGTCGCCTGACGGATGCCGGGACTCAGGTCTTGTTGCGGTGCAGGAACCGGGTCACGGCTTTGAAGCGGAACTGCTGGACCAGGACGGCGGCGATGATGATGCCGCCCTTGACCATGTTCTGGGCCTCGGTGGACAGGCCGTTGATCGCGAAGAGGTTGGTGATCGTGGCGAAGATGATCACGCCGAGCATCGAGCCGACGATGGTGCCCCGGCCTCCACTGAGCAGCGTCCCGCCGATGATGGCGGCGGCGATCGCGTCGAGCTCGTAGAGGTTGGCCATGGCCGCCTGGGCGGAGGTGCCCTGCGAGGTGAGCATGATCGCGGCGATGCCGCAGCAGAGACCGGATAGCCCGTACAGCAGCATGGTGTGGCGTTTGACGTTGATGCCGGCGAGGCGGGCCGCCTCGACGTTGCCGCCGACCGCGATCGTGCGCCGGCCGAACGTGGTGCGGTTGAGCAACACCCAGCCGATCGTGGCGACCACGGCGAGGATGTAGACCAGCAGCGGGATGCCGAGCAGCTTGCCGGCGGCGATGCCGTTGATGAACGCGCTGTCGGAGATCTGGGTCTGCTTGTCGGAGATCTCCGCGGCCAGGCCGCGGGCCGCCACCAGCATCGCCAGGGTGGCGATGAACGGGACCAGCTTGCCGTACGAGATGAGCACCCCGTTGATCAGGCCGACCGCCACCGCCACCACGATCGCTGTGAAGATCATGCCGCCGGCGCCGTAGCTCTGGGTGGCCACCGTGGTCGCCCACACCCCGGCCAGCGCGACGATCGCGCCGACCGACAGGTCGATGCCGCCGCCGATGATGACGAAGGTCATGCCGACCGTGACCACGCCGATGACCGAGGCCAGCTGGAGAATCGACAGGATGTTGTTCCACACCCAGGTGGAGTCGCTGTAGAGCTGCGGCTGGGTGAACGCGCCGATCGCGATGAGCACCACCAGCACCCCGACGAGCACCAGGTTGCGGATGGTGTTCTCGCTGTTCTCGCCACCCCAGCCGATCCGGGGGGACTTGGCCGCGCCGGTCTGCGCCGGTTCCACCGGTGGCGACTGCGCCGGGAGGCCGGCCGCGGTTCCCGTGCCATCGCTGAGGGTCATATGGGGGTGCCTTCCATGAGCGACCCCGCCATGACGAGATCGAGAACGGTGTCTTCGTCGAGTTCGCCGGCGCTCGCCGTGCGGATCAGCCGGCCCTCCCGCATGACCAGCACGCGGTCGGCCAGGCCGAGCACCTCGGGCACCTCGCTGGAGACCAGCAGCACGCCGACGCCCTCGGCGGCCAGGCGGTGGATCACCCGGTAGAGCTCGGCCCGGGCGCCGACGTCGACGCCCCGGGTCGGCTCGTCGAGCAGCAGCAGCCGGGTGTCGCCGAGCAGCCACCGGCCGACGACCACCTTCTGCTGGTTGCCTCCGGAGAGGGTGCGCACGGGCCGGCCGACGTCACTGGGCCGCAGGTCGAGCGACCGGGCGACTCGGTCCGCTTCGTCGCGCTCGCGCCGGGCGCTGGTGAAGCCCAGGCGGGCGATCCGAGTGAAGGTGGACAGCGTCATGTTGCGGTAGATCGGCTCGCCCAGCAGCAGGGCCTGGCTCTTGCGCTCCTCCGGCGCCATGCCCAGACCGGCCCGGACGGCGGCGCCGACGTTGCCGGGCGGCAGCCTGCGACCGGCGACCGTGACGGTGCCGGTGTCGGCGCGGCGGGCGCCGTAGATGGTCTCCAGCAGCTCGGACCGGCCGGAGCCGACCAGGCCGGCGATGCCGACGATCTCGCCGGCGGCGACGGTGAGCGAGACGTCGGTGAACTCCCCGGCACGGCTGAGCCCGTCGACGGCCAGCAGTTCGGCACGCTCGGCGGGCGCCGCGACCCGCGGCGGGAACACGTACTCGATGGTGCGCCCGGTCATCCGGCTCACCAGCTCGCTGGTCGGCGTCTCGGCAGCCGACAGGTCGGCCGCGGTGGTACGGCCGTCCTTGAGGACCGTCACCCGGTCGCCGATCGTGCGGATCTCCTCGAGCCGGTGCGAGATGTAGACGACGGCGATGCCCTGGGCGGTCAGCTCCCGGATGATCCGGAACAGGTTCTCCACCTCGTCGTGGGCCAGCACCGCGCTGGGCTCGTCCATGATCAGCAGGCGCGCCTCGTGGGACAGGGCGCGGGCCATGCTGACGATCTGCTTGCCCGCCGCCTGCAACCTGTGCACGGCACGGCGGGGCGGGATCTCGCCGTGGCCGAGCCGGCCGAGGATGCCGGTGGTGCGGGCGACCATGGCCCGGCGGCGGACGAACCCGGCCACCTTCGGCTCGTGGCCGAGGAAGACGTTCTCGGCGACGGTCAGGTCCTCGACCAGGTCGAGCTCCTGGTAGATGGTGGCGATGCCGGCCTTCATGGCGGCCTGCGGGTTGCTGAAGGTGACGGGCTGCCCGAGCCATTCGACGGTGCCGGAGTCGGGGCGGTGCAGCCCGGACAGCACCTTGATCAGGGTGGACTTGCCGGCCCCGTTCTGCCCGAGCAGGCAGTGCACCTCACCGGCGCGGACCTCGAGCTGGACGCCGTCGAGGGCTCGTACGCCGGGAAAGGTCTTGACCACATCGGTCAGGCGCAGGACGACATCGCCCGGGCCGGTCATGAGGCTTGCTCGAAGGCGACGTGGCTGGCGAGGACCGCGGCGCCGGTGACGCCGGCCCGGGGCCCGAGTTCGGACAGGACGACCGGGAGGTTGCCGGTGGCGAGCGGAAGTGAGCGCCGGTAGACGGCGCTGCGGATCTCCGCCAGCAGGATGTGGCCCAATTGCGCGAGCCCTCCTCCGATGACGATCATGGACGGGTTGGCGAAGCTGACCAGCGCGGCGAGGACCGACCCGATGCGGCTGCCGCCCTCGCGGATGAGCTGGATGCAGGTGACGTCGCCTTCGGCGGCTCCGTCGGCGACGTCGCGGGCGGTCAGTGGGGCGCCGGCGGTGAGCCGCTCGGCGAGGGAGGGTGAGGCGCCGGAGCGGGCGGCGGCCAGGGCGTCGCGGGCCAGGCCGACCCCGCTGAAGAGCGCTTCGAGGCAGCCGATGTTGCCGCAGGAGCACATCGGGCCCTGCGGGTCGACCTGGATGTGGCCGATGTCGCCGGCGCAGCCGTCGGTGCCCCGGTAGACCTCGCCGTTGAGGTGGATGCCGCAGCCGATGCCCGTGCCGATCTTGATGAACAGGAAGTCGTCGACGCTGTGCGCCACTCCCCCGTGCCGCTCGCCGATCGCCATGATGTTCACGTCGTTGTCGACGACGGTCGGGCAGCCGTGCTCCCGGGTCATCAGCTCCCGGACCGGGAAGCGGTCCCAGCCCGGCATGATCGGCGGGGAGACCGGCACGCCGTCGCGGAAGCTGACCGGCCCCGGCACTCCGACACCGATGGCGTCGAGCCTGTCGTAGACGCCGTCCACCCGGGCTTTCGCCAGCAGTTCGTTGACCCGGTGCAGGATGGCTTTCGGCCCGGATCGGATGTCGGCCGCCTCGGTGTAGGCCGCGACGGTCTCCAGTCGGCCGTTGGTGACCTCGACGTCGATCGAGCTGGCGCCGAGGTCGACCGCGGCGAAGTGCAGGCGCGGGTGCAGTTCCACCAGAGTGGAGCGCCGCCCGCCGCGGGAGGCGGCCATCCCGGCTTCGGCGACGTATTCGGCGGCGACGAGGCGTTCGACCTCGGCGAGCAGCCGGGGCCGGGTCAGCTCGAGACGGTCGGCGAGCTCGGCCCGGGAGATGGGCCCCTCGTCCCGCAGCAGTTGGAGCAACCGCAGGTAAGGCGGATCGACCGTCGTGCGCACGTACAACCTCCAGGTCCACACGCCGCCGGGGTGGTGGCGTTCACATGGTGGTGATCGATGTGTTACTTGGGCCACACATTAGAAGCGATCGATGATGCTGTCCATAGCTTCGACAGGATCTGCAGAAACTTTTGTCTCGTGGGCCAAAAGAGAGGCCACTCCGTAGTGGAGTGATCCACACAACGCCGCACGGGGATCATTTGCGCCCGCCGGGCCGATCGACAGGGGCAAACTTTCGCCTCCAAGGAGAAAAGTTCGCTCGATTAAGGAGCAAGTTATGGACGGCTTCATCGACGATCATCTACTGTTTCCGCCACAACACGCTCGTGTTGCGGGCATGTCACCTCACCCCCTCCACGCCGGAGCCTCTCCCGGCGCCGGCTCGGCGTGCCCACCTGTCGCACCCCTAGGAGTGACCGGATGGCCCCACTGCGTCAATGTTTGTCACGCCTCGCCCTCGCCGGCCTCCTGGCCGCGGTGACCGTCGGTGTGCCGGCCACGGCCGCGCGGGCGGCGCTCGATGCCGACGAGCCCGGCGTGACCCTGCGCGTCTTCGACGTGCAGACACCGCTGAACAAGCTGTGCACGCTCAAGCCCGCGCAGACCCCGAACATCGACAAGCTGATGCCGGCGATCAACTGGTCGTCCGCCGCCGACTTCGGCATCGAGAACTTCTTCGTCGCCCAGGTGCGGGCCAACCTGACCGTCCCGGCCGCCGGCGCGTACACCTTCCGCCTCACCAGCGACGACGGCTCCCGCCTCGCCATCGACGACACCCTGGTCGTCGACCACGACGGTGCGCACGGCAGCACCCCGAAGGAGGGCGCCGCCACCCTGACCGCGGGCGTCCACCGGCTGCACATCGACTACTTCGAACGCGACGGCGGCCAGCAGCTGACCCTGGAGTGGAAGCGGCCCGGCGCCACCGCCTTCGAGGTGGTGCCCACCTCGGCGCTGAGCACCGAAGCCGGCGTGGTGCGGGTGACCGCCCCCGGCCGCAAGGAGTGCGAGCAGGCCGGCGACTCCCCCGGCGACGGGCTGCCGCTGACCGGCGTGCACCCCAACTACAACCTGGTCGACCTGCGTACGGCCGGGTTCGAACCCAAGGTCACCGGAATGGACTGGCTCCCGGACGGGCGGCTGGCCGTACTGACGTGGGGTGGCGCCGACGACTCGGGCACCTCCGCCGACGGCGAGGTCCACCTGCTCGGCACCGCCGGCCGCAAGAAGATCGCCGGCGGGCTCAAGGAGCCGATGGGCCTCAAGGTCGTCGACGGGACCGTGTACGTGTCCGAGAAGTCCCGGCTGACCCGGCTCGTCGACACGAACGGTGACGAGGTCGCCGACCAGCTCCAGACGGTGGCCACCTGGCCGTACGGCGGGAACTTCCACGAGTTCGCGTTCGGTCTGCTCTACGACGCGCCGCACTTCTATCTGAATCTGTCCGTGTCGATCAACTACGGCGGCAACACCACCGATCCGCAGCCCGCGCCGAACCGGGGCACCACCGTCAAGGTCAACAAGGACACCGGGGCGGTCTCGTACGTCGCCGGCGGTCTCCGCACCCCGCACGGCATCGGCTGGGGACCGGAGAACGGCCTGTTCGTCACCGACAACCAGGGTGGTTGGCTGCCGTCGTCGAAGCTGGTGCACATCAAGCAGGACCGGTTCTTCAACCACTACACGAATCCGGCCGGCCCGTTCGACGCGAAACCGGTGACGCCGCCGGTGCTGTGGATGCCGCAGAACGAGATCGCCAACTCCCCCAGCACGCCGGTCCTGCTGAAGGACGGTGTGTTCGCAGGGCAGATGCTGATCGGTGACGTCACCTACGGCGGCCTGCAGCGTGCCTACCTGGAGAAGGTCAACGGCGAGTACCAGGGCGCCCTGTTCCGGCTCACCCAGGGCCTGGAGGCCGGGGTGTCCGAGGTGATCCTCGGGCCGGACGGCGCCGTCTACGCGGGTGGGCTCGGCGCGGGCGGCAACTGGGGCCAGACCGGCAAGCTGACGTACGGCCTGCAGAAGCTCGTCCCGAACGGGAAGAACGCCTTCGACATGCTCGCCATGCGGGCCAGGGCCGGCGGCTTCGAGATCGAGTACACCCAGCCGCTCTCCGCCGCGACGGCCGCCTCGCTCGCCTCGAAGTACACCGTCAAGCAGTGGCGTTACCGGGCCACCGGCGGGTACGGCGGCCCGAAGATCGACGAGCAGACCCTGTCGGTGACGTCCGCGACCGTGTCGGCGGATCGCAGGAAGGTCACCCTCGCCATCGCCGGTCTCAAGCCCGGGCACGTCGTACACCTGCGCTCGCCGCGGCCGTTCGCCGGCGAGACCGGTGAGACGCTGTGGAGCACCGAGGCGTGGTACACCCTCAACAACCTGGTCGGCTCCGCGCCGCCGGTGGTGACCACCTACCAGGCCGAGGAGGCGGGCAACCGCGGCGGCGCGGGGCTGGCCACCGACCACGCCGGATACACCGGCGCGGGCTTCGTGGCCGGCTTCGGCAACCCCGGCGCGACGAGCACCTTCACCGTGAACGTCCCCACCGCCGGGACCTACGACGTGGCGTTGCGGTACGCCAACGGCCCGGACCCGTTCACCGGCACCAAGAAGATCAGCGTGTACGCCAACGGCGTCAAGCTGCGCCAGACCAGTCTCGCCGGCACCGGCACGTGGGCGACGTGGGCACAGCAGACCGAGAGCGTGCCGCTGAACGCCGGCGGCAACACCATCACCTACCGGTACGACACCGGCGACGACGGCCACGTCAACCTCGACGCGATCACCATCGGCGGCGGTGGCAACGGCGGCGCCGGCCCGATCACCGGTATCGCCGGCAAGTGCCTCGACGTCGACAACGCGGCAACCGCGGACGGCACCAGGATCCAGCTGTGGACCTGCAACGGATCGGCCGCCCAGCAGTGGAGCCGGGTGGAAAGCACCTTCCGTGCCCTCGGCAAGTGCCTGGACGTGTCCGGCGGGGGCACCGCGAACGGCACCACGGTGCAGCTGTGGACCTGTAACGGCAGCGCCGCGCAGACATGGCAGCCCCAGCCCGGCGGCTCGTTGCTGAACCCGCAGTCCGGCAAGGTTCTCGACGCCGCCGGCGCGGCCACCGCGGACGGCACGCAGATCCACATCTGGGAGTACGTCGGAGGCGCCAACCAGCACTGGACCATCGGCGCGGCCTGAGAACCCGGGGCCGGCCGCCCGGCGCTCCGGGCGGCCAGCCCCGACTCTTAGGTCTACTTTCGGTTTCTACCGACAATAGATGAACCATATAAGTCTTTACTTTCATCGATGTCGTCCATAGATTCAGGTCAACACGTAAAAGCTGAGGTCACCGGACCGGCGACACGACAACGCCCCACATGCGCGGCGTCCTGACACCCCTTCTTCTCCCGAGCTCCTCGGGGGCTTCGTCGTGTCCTGGAACCGGAAGGAACGGAGACGCATGGACGAAACCACCGCTCCCACCAGACCGCTGTTCTCCCGGCGATCACTCATCGTCGCCGGGGCGATGGGCGCCGCGGTGCCCGCCATCGCCGGCGCGGCGGCCCTGCCCGGCGAGCCGGCCCGGGCCGCCCTCGGCACCGTCAGACGGGTGACGCTCTACGCCGAGGCGCTGCCCGGCGGCCTCTACGGGTACGGACTGGAGCGCGGGAAAGCCACCGTGCCCGGCCCGGTGCTGGAGATCTACGAAGGCGACACCCTCGAGATCACCCTGGTCAACACCACGAACCAGCGCCTGTCCATCCACGCGCACGGGGTCGACTACAGCACCGGCTCCGACGGCAGCCCGCTGCACGCCTCGTTCAACGCCCCCGGCGAGACCCGCACCTACGTGTGGCGCTCGCGGGAGATGTTCGCGGCAGCCGGCCGCCGGTTCATGCCGGGCAGCGCCGGCTACTGGCACTATCACGACCACGCGATGGGCACCGACCACGGCACCGGCGGGGTCGCCAAGGGCCTGTACGGCGCGCTGATCGTGCGGCGGCGCGGCGACATCCTGCCGGACAGGCAGTTCACCGTGGTCTTCCACGACATGACGATCAACAACAGGATGGCGCCGAACACCCCGATGTTCGAGGCGAATCTCGGCCAGCGGGTGGAATGGCTCGCCATCGGCCACGGCAACCTCTTCCACACCTTTCATCTGCACGCCCACCGCTGGGTGGACAACCGCACCGGAATGCTGGAGAGCATCAGCGATCCCAGCCCGACGATCGACAACAAGGACCTCAACCCCGGCAGTTCCTTCGGGTTCCAGGTGCTGGCCGGGGAGGGCGTCGGCCCGGGCGCGTGGATGTACCACTGCCACGTCCAGAACCACTCCGACGGCGGCATGTCCGGCCTCTTCCTGGTACGCAACGCCGACGGCAGCATGCCACCCGGCGCCGAGGAGGCCATCCACCGGTTCCGGGGCCACACGCACACCCCGGCCACATCGCAGAGCCACGGCGACCATCAAGGGGCCGGCCAATGACGACGACCGATCCGATCCGGCGGGCGCTCACCACCGCGTCAGCCGTCCTCATGCTCCTCACCGGAGCGTCACCCGCCATCGCGTCCACCCTGCGGGAGCCACCCACCGGCACGGCGGCGCCACAACAGTCGGTGCTGGTCTTCCACGGCGCCGCCGCGGCACAGGACGACCCGGTCGCCAAGGCCGCCACCACCATCGGAGCACTCGCCGGCGCGGCGGGGCTCACCGCCACCACATCCACCGACCCGGCCGTGTTCACCACGGCTGAGCTGGCGAAGCACCAGGCCGTGGTGTTCCTGTCGGCGGCCGGCACCACGCTGAGCCGGGACCAGGAGAGCGCGCTCACGGCGTACATCAAAGGGGGTGGAGGTTTCGTCGGCATCGCCGACGCCGCGAAGGCGCAACTGGACTCGACCTGGTTCACCGGACTGATCGGCACCCGCCCCGCCGGCGCCGTCCCGGCCGCCGAGCCGGTCGGCAAGGTCACCGCGAGCGGCGAGAACGCGCCGAACGAGACCAAGGAGAAGCTCACCGACGGCGACAACAACACCAAGTGGCTGGTACGCACCACGACCGGCTGGGTGACCTACGAGCTGGCCGCCACCAAACCCATCACCGGGTACGCGCTGACCTCCGCCAACGACTTCCCCGGCCGGGACCCGAAGGACTGGACGCTCAAGGCTTCCGCCGACGGCGAGACCTGGACCGACGTCGACCGCCGTACCGGGCAGAGCTTCCCGGACCGCTTCCAGACGCGCCGGTTCGACCTGGCCGCGCCGCAGAACCACCGCTTCTTCCGGCTGGAGATCACCGCCAATGCCGGGGAGCCGCTCATCCAGCTCGCCGACCTGCGGCTGTTCACCGCCGACGCCGTCGCTCCCCCGCCGCCGGGCGTCAACCGGGCCGTGGTCGACGTGCTGGACACCCGGCACCCGGCCACCGCCGGCCTCCCGCGCACGATCACCCGGTCGGACCGCTGGTACAACTGGGACCCGAACCCCCTGGGCGCCGTGCACACCCTGGCCCAGGTCGAGGAACGCCACTACGACCCGGGCACCGGCGCCAACGGGGCGTTCCACCCGATGTCCTGGTGCCGCGACTACGACGGCGGCCGGTCCTTCTACACCGGCATGGGTCACACCGCCGGCAGCTACGACGAGGACGCGTTCCGCAAGCACCTGTCCGGCGCCCTGAAGTGGACCGCCGGCCTGGTGCGCGGCGACTGCCAGGCCACCATCGCCGCCAACTACCGGACCGAACGGCTGACCGCGGCGAACCAGACCGGGCAGCTGGACCAGATCGGCGAGCCGCACGGGCTGACCATCGCCGGCGACGGCACCGTCTTCTACGTCGGCAAGGCCGCCTGCCCGAGCGGGCCGGTCGTCAGCTGGGACGACCCGAAGGTGGGCCTGGGCTGCGGCACCATCCACTCCTGGGATCCACGCACCAAGCGGGTCAAGCTGCTGACGACACTGCCGGTGATGGGCAACCGGGGCAGCGGCTCCGAGCTGGTCAAGAACGAGGAGGGTCTGCTCGGCATCGTGCCGGACCCGAAGTTCGCCGAGAACGGCTGGCTCTACGTCTACTGGATGCCGCACGACTCGATCGACCGGGCCAAGCGGGTCGGTGACCGGACCGTCAGCCGGTTCACCTACGACCACCGGACGCAGACCGTCGACCAGGGCACCCGCAAGGACCTGCTGAAGTTCCCGGTGCAGATCCACAGCTGCTGCCACGCCGGCGGCGGCATGGCCTTCGACAAGCAGGGCAACCTCTACATCGGCTCCGGCGACAACAACTCGTCCGAGGGCTCGCAGGGCTACTCCGGCAACAACTGGACCCAGGAGTACGCCGGGATCTCCTTCCAGGACGCACGGCGTACCTCCGGCAACACCGACGACCTGGCCGGCAAGATCATCCGGATTCACCCGGAGCCGGACGGCACGTACACCATCCCGCCGGGCAACCTGTTCCCGCCGGGCACCGACAAGGCCCGCCCGGAGATCTACGTGATGGGCGTCCGCAACATCGCCCGCCTGCAGATCGACCCCGAGACGAACTGGCTGACCGCCGGCTGGGTCGGCCCCGACGCCGCCGCCCCCAACCCGGAGCTGGGCCCCGCCAAGTACGAGACGGCCACCATCATCACCTCCGCCGGCAACCAGGGCTGGCCGTACTGCATGGGCAACCGGCAGCCGTACCGCGACCGCAGCAGCACCGATGCCACCCAGCTCACCGGCTGGTACGACTGCGGCAACCTGAAGAACACCTCGCCGCGCAACACCGGCCTGACCGACATCCCACCGGCCCGCGACAACATGATCTGGTACGCGCCCGGCGGTGGCGGCCCGGTCTTCCCGCCCCGCGCCGACGGCAGCGGCGTCCCCACCTACAACGCCGCCGACGCCGTCTACACCCAGCCGTACCTGCGCGGCGGCGGCCAGGCGGTGATGTCCGGCCCGACCTACCACCACGACCTGGCCGACCCGGCCAGCACGGTGAAGTGGCCGGCGTACTGGGACGACAAGTGGTTCATCGGCGACCAGTCGAACGCCGCGAACCGGGTGGCGATCACCGTCGACCCGGCCGGGGTTCCGCAGCAGAAGCCGCCACTGTTCGGCGAGACGCTGCGCGCCATCCTGCCCGGCGGCAACGCCGACAACCGGCTGATGAGCTGGATGGACGCCAAGTTCGGCCCGGACGGCGCGCTGTACCTGCTCGACTACGGCGGCGGCTTCTTCAGCCTGCACCCGGCACAGAAGCTGCTGCGCGTGGTCTACACCGGAGGAGCGCCGACCCCGGCGCCGCAGGCGGCGGCGGTCGCGGTGCAGAACAAGGCGCTGACGTACGCCTTCACCGGCTCCCGCTCCGGCGGTGTCGGCCACCTGTGGGAGTTCGGCGACGGCGCCGGCTCCACGCTCGCCGACCCGCGGCACGTGTACGCCGAACCCGGCGCCTACACCGTCCGGCACACCGTGACGTACGCCGACGGCGAGAAGGCCACCGTCACCACCACCGTCGAGGCCGGATGTGCCGTACCGGACAGCCGGGCCACGGTGTTCCTGGCCGACACCGACACCGGCGTGCCGAACAAGACGATCGGCGGCGGCTGCACGATCAACGACCTGATCGACGACGAGAGCACCTGGAGCGACCACGACGGTTTCGTCCGGCACGTCGACGCGGTGGTCCGTAAGCTGCGTGTCCTCACCGCCCGGCAGGCCGGCACGCTCACCCGCGCGGCGGCGGCCTCACCGGTCGGGCGGCCCGGCCACACCGGGTACGAGCCGCTGTTCGACGGCACCGCGGCGTCCCTGAAGGACTGGATCCAGGCGCCGACCGGATCGTTCGCCATCCAGCCGGACGGATCACTGCGCCCCTCCGGCGGCCTGGGCATGCTCTGGCACACCAGGGAGGTCGCGGACTTCTCGCTGCGGCTGCAGTTCCGCGACGTCGCGCCCGGCACGGGCCGCGGCAACAGTGGGGTGTTCACCCGGTTCCCGGATCCGCGGATCCCCCTCGACCAGCGGCCGCCGGGCAGCTGCGGCACCGTCGGCTCGGCGCGCACCTCGCCGGCCTGGGTGGCCATCTACTGCGGGCACGAGGTGCAGATCTACGACGGGGAGACGGGTGAGCCGCAGAAGACCGGCTCGATCTACAACTTCGACCCGGTCGCCGTGCCCGAAGCCCGGGCCACGCCGAAGAACGTGTGGAACGACTACGAGATCCGCGTCGTCGGGCAGCACTACACGATCATCCGCGACGGCGTGGTCATCAACGAGTTCGACAACACGCCCGGCAAGACCTCGTCGCGGGCCTCCGACCCGTCCACCGACCTGCGGCAGTACCTGCGCGGGCACCTCGGGCTGCAGAACCACGGCGACAACGATCTCGTCGAGTTCCGCAACATCCGGGTACGCGACCTCTGAGCCCCGGCGGGACCGGTCACCGGCCGGTCCCGCCACCGCCGAAAGGTGTCACCTCTTGCGAACGTCCCTACGCCTGCGCACCGGCGCGGCCCTGATCGGCCTGCTCCTCGCGGTGCTGACGATCTCCGTGCCGACCGCGGCGGCCGCCGCCGAGACCCTGACCTGGACCGCCGACGACGACATCACCCGCTATCGCAGCGCGCCGGCGACCGCCGTGGCCGGGGCGACCACCATCGTGTTCGAGAACAGCGCGGCCACCGGCAACACCACCGGCATGCCGCACACGCTGACCTTCGACACCAGCACCGAGGGTTACAACCACGACGTCACCCTCAACATCCTGGCCGGCCCGTTCGACGTGAACAACGGCAGGCACACCGCCACCGTCACCCTGACGCCCGGCCGGTACCGCTACTTCTGCACCATCCCCGGGCACAGCACGATGGTGGGCGAGCTCACCGTCACCGGCGGAGGCGGCGGCGAGGACACCACGGCGCCGGCCGTGACCGGCACGGTCACCGGCGACCGCGACGCCGCAGGCGATTACACCGGCTCGGCGACCGTCACCGTGGCCGCCACCGACGGCGGGTCCGGCGTGAAGACCGTCGAATACCAGGTCGACGACACCAGCTGGCAGCCGTACACGGCACCGGTCGTGGTCAGCGCGCTCGGTGACCACGCGGTCCAGTTCCGGGCCACCGACAACGCCGGCAACGTCTCCACCACCGGCTCGGTGTCGTTCCGGGTCGTGGCCGCGCCCGGCGACACCACCGCGCCGACGGTGACCACCGCCCTCACCGGCGAACGGAACGCCACCGGCGACTACCTCGGCCGGGCCACCGCCACGATCACCGCCACCGACACGGGCTCCGGCGTCGACCGGATCGAGTACCAGCTCGACGGCGGCGCCTGGACCGCCTACACGGCGCCGCTGGTGGTGGGCACCGCCGGCATGCACATGCTGCACTCGCGGGCCACCGACAAGGCAGGCAACACGTCGGCCGTGCAGATGACCCACTTCACCGTCGCCGAACGGCCCGCCGAGGACACCACGCCACCGACCGTCACCGCCGCCGTGACAGGCGAGAAGGACGACAACGGCGACTACCTCGGTACGGCGACCGTCACGGTCACCGCCACCGACACCGGCTCCGGCCTCGACACCGTGCAATACCGGCTCGACTCCGGCGGCTGGACGGCATACACCACGCCGGTGGCGGTGAGCACCCCCGGCCCGCACACCGTCGGCTACCGGGCCACCGACAAGGCCGGCAACAGCGCCGCCGAGCAGCAGGTCACCTTCACCATCGCCGGGCAGGACGGCGACGCCTGCCCCGACTCCGACACCCGGACCACCGTGATCATCGCCGGAGTCGACACCGGGGTGCCGAGCGCCGACACCGGCAACGGATGCACCGTCAACGACCTGATCGCCGAACGCGCCGCATACCCCACCCACGCCGCCTTCGTCCGGCACGCCGAAGCCGTCACCGCGGCCCTCGTCACCGCGGGCAGACTCACCGCCCGCCAGGCCGGCGCCATCGTCCGCGCCGCCGCACGCTCGGACATCGGCGCATGACCACCACCATCCTCGCCACCGGGAGCGCCACCATGCGACGTACCACCGCCCTCGCCACCCTCACCGCCGCCGTCGTCGCCGGAACCCTGATCGCCCTGCCGTCGGGCGCCCACGCCGGCCTGGTGACACACTGCGTCGGCACCGGCGGCGCCGTCACCGTCCCCAACGACCTGTACGTCCCCGCCGGCGAGTCGTGCGCGCTGACCGGCACCGTCGTCACCGGCAACATCACCGTCGCCGCCGGCGCCAACCTGGTCATCGACGGCGGCCGCGCCGAGGGCACGGTCCGGGTCTCCGCCGACGGCTACCTCGACGCCCGCGGCACCACCATCGGCGGCGCCGTGGTCCTGGCCGCCGGCGGCTACGGCGTCTACCTCAAGGACAGCGGCAGCGGGGCCGTCACCGTACGCCCGAAAGGCACGGCCACCGTCGACAGCTTCCTGTTCACCGAGAACGCGCGGATCGTCGGCACCGTCAACGCCCAGGGCGGCGAGGTACGCCTCGGCGACGGCACCCAGGTCACCGGCAGCCTCACCAGCTCCGGCACCCACTACACCGACCTGCACGACTCGTTCGTCGACGGCACGCTGTCGGTGCTCAACGCCGGCACCGGCGCGGTCGTCTGCGGCAGCGCCGTCCGCGGCAGGTCCACCTTCGCCGGCAACCTCGGCGGCGTGCAGCTCGGCCCGGACGGCGTCCTGGACAGCTGCGCCTCCGGCAGCTACTTCGGCGGCGACGTCAGCGTCACCGACACCACCGGCGGAGTGACGCTCGACGACAACATCATCCACGGAGCGTTGACCGCCCACACCAACGATCCCGCAGCCGTCATCGCCTCCAACAACCGCATTCGCGGCGGCGTGATCGGCGCTCCCACCAGCGCCGCCGCACGCCAGTCCCGGGCCGCGGCCGCGGCCCGGGAGGACACGACCCGCGATCGCGCCGACGCACGCCACACCGCAGCCGTCCAGGAAGCCGACGCCGCAGGCGCCGCCAACCTGTAAGCCGGCTCATCTCGCACCCGTGGCCGGGCGTGTCCGGCCACGGGTGCGGGCCTCACCACAGCGTGCGCCTGGCCCGCCCCGCACGGCGCGCGGTACTCCCCCTCGGAACAGTCGTGAGCCTCGGCGTTCCCCTCTGACGGCAAGGCGGCGGAACCGGTGCAGCGGCGGCGAAACGGCGCCGGGGCCGTTCAGGGCGTACGGCAGGTCGTGAGTTTCACCCGGGGGTACCAGCAACCGGGAGGGCCGGCGGCAGGGTCACCGTGATGTCCATGCCGCCGCCGGACCGCGGGACGCTGAAGAGTTCGCCGTCGTGGGCGGTGACGACGGCGCCGACGATGGACAGGCCGAGCCCGGCCCCGCGAGTCCCGTTGGCGGCGCCACGGACGAACGGCTCGAACAACCGTTGATGTTCCTCCGGGGTGACCCGTGGGCCCGTGTTGACCACCCGCAGGAACGCGTACCCCTCGGCGATGCCGCAGGTGACCGTGACGTGCCCGCCGTCGTGGTTGTAACGCAACGCGTTGTCCAGGAGGTTGCCCGCCATCCGTTCCAGCAGCACCGGCTCGCCGCAGGCCGGCGCCCGCCGCAGGTCGGCCTCCAGGATGACGGCCACATCGGCGGCCCGGCCGGCGGAGGCGGCGACCGCTGCGGCGGCGACGGTGGCCAGGTCGACCGGCTCCCGGCGCAGCGGACCGGCGTGGCTGCGGGCCAGGATCAGCAGACCGTCGAGGGTGCGCCGGCTGGTGTCGACGGCGGCGGCGATGTCACCGGCCATCGCGACGAGCTCGGCCCGGTCGGGTTCGCCGTCGAGGGTGACGTCAATGGCGGTACGCATGGTGGTGAGCGGGGTGCGCAGCTCGTGTGCGGCGTTGGCGACGAACAGGCGCTGGCTGCCGAGGACCCGATCCCGTTCCGCGACGGCGTCCTGGATGCGGTCCAGCATGCTGTTGATGGTGATGGCGAGCGCGGCGAGCTCGTCGGCGGGCCGGCCGACCGGAACCCGTTCGGACAGGTTCTCCGTGGAGAGCCGGTTCGCGGTGTCGGCGATCGTCCGGATCGGACGCAGGATCCTCCCTGCCACCAGCCAGCCGATCAGCCCGGCCACCACGGCCATCACCAGAAGCGCCGGCACGGCCAGGGCCAGCAGCCGGGCTACCGCGTCCTCGATGAGCAGCCGCATACTGCGAAAGAACAGCAGGTAGGTCAGCACGGTCAGCATCAGCCCGGCGGCGAGCACCAGCGCGGTGTAGAGCAAAGTGAGCCGGCTGCGGGCAGTCAAGCCACGGATCACGAAGTGATCCGGTACCCGGAGCCGGTCACGGTGCCGATCAGCGGCGGGTCGCCGAGCTTGCGGCGCAGGGTGCTGACGGTGATTCGTACGGCGTTGGTGAACGGGTCGGTGTGCTCGTCCCACACTTTGTCCAGCAGCGTTTCCGCACTGACCACCGCGCCGTCGGCGGCGAGCAGCCGCTCCAGCACCCCGAACTCCTTCGGGGTCAGCGCCAGCGGCCGGCCGTCGCGTTCGGCGATACGCCGCGACGAGTCGAGCGTGATCCCGCCCGCCCTCAGCACCGGAGGACGGGCCGGGGTGCTGCGCCGGGCCAGCGCGCCCACCCGGGCGACCAGCTCGGCGAAGGCGAACGGCTTACCCAGGTAGTCGTCGGCGCCCAGGGACAGCCCATCGACCCGGTCGGACACCGCCCCGGAGGCGGTGAGCATCAGCACCCGGGAGGTGCCACGTTCAGCCAGCAGGCGGCACACGGTGTCGCCGTGCACCACCGGCAGGTCCCGGTCGAGGACCACCACGTCGTACGGCGCGACATCGGCCTTGTCCAGGGCCTGCCGCCCGTCGTGGGCCACGTCGACGGCGCAGCCGTGCTTGCGCAGCCCGGCCGCGATGTACCTGGCCAGTGGTTGTTCGTCCTCGACCAGCAGCACCCGCATCCGTCCAGTATCCCCAGCGGCGCCTATGGGCGGCATATGGCCCAGCGATACGCCGACGATAGGCGCTCCTCGGTAGACATGCTCCATCCGATCTCCGATCAGGAAGGACTGTGATCATGGATTCAGCGCCCGGGATCGATCGTCGAAATCTGGTCAGATGGGGCGGGCTGGCGGCCGCCGGTGTGCCACTGGCGGCCGGGCTGGGCCACGCCGGAGCCGCCGGCGCGGCACCGTCGCCCTCCTGGCGGGACCGGCTCCCGCCGGACACCCTGCCCGGCGGCGCCTACGACCGGTGGCTGACCCGGATGGCCTCCGAGACCGGCTTCTCCGGGGTGGTGCTGCTCGCGCACCGGGGCCGTACGGTGCTGTCCCGCAGTTTCGGCATGGCCGACCGGGAGCGGGGGATCCACAATCATGAGGGCATCGCGTTCACCCTCAGTTCGGCGGGCAAGCCGTTCAACGCGATCGCCGTGCTGCAACTGGCGCAGCAGGGCAGGGTGAAGCTCGGAGACCCGATCGGCACCTATCTGACCGGCTTCGACCCGGAGATCGCCGAGAAGGTGACCGTGCACCATGTGCTCTCCGGCACTTCCGGGCTGAACACTCCGACCGAGGACATCGAGCGCGTCTTCGGCAGTCGGCAGGAGGTGCATGAGTACTACGAGCAGTGGGCCCGGCGGTCGAGGCCGGTGGCGCCGCCCGGCACTCCGTCGCAGCACGCCGGCGCCGAGGTCGCCATCCCGGCGCTGATCGTGGAGGCGGTGAGCGGCAAGACGTACTGGGATTATGTGGAGGAGAACATCTTCCGGCGCTGCGGGATGACCGGCTCCGGATTCTTCACCCGGCCACAGTGGCTCACCGACCGGCATCTCGCCCACCCGTACATGACCGTGGCCGGCGGTGAGGTCGACGCGATCCGCAACCTGGACCGGGGCAGCTCGCGCGAGCACACGGAGGGACGGAACCCGGGGCGCGCCTTCATCGACGCGCCCGGCGACGGCGGTTTCGCCACCGCGCCGGACCTGGTGCGATTCGCGCGGGCGCTGCGCGACGGCACGCTGCTGGAGCGGCCTTGGGCGGAGGTGCTCACCGCGGCGAAGACGCCGCACGGAGCGGCGTCCTTCGGGTCGTACGGAATCCCGGTGCGCATCGTCAACGGTCAATGGGTGTTCGGCAGGGCCGGCGCCAACCCCGGGGTCGGCGCCTGCTGGACCATCTACCCGGACAGCGGCTGGTCCGGCGTCATCCTCGGCAACGCCGACCGCGGGTCACTCCTGGAGGCGACCCAGCAGGAGATGCGGGCCGTCACCGGGGCCGCCCCCGGCGGCGGATCGGGCGGTTGAGACAGTCTGCGAGTTCGCACGGCCGACCACGGCCGGCTTTACGCATCTCCCGATCAGAAAGGATGACGTCGTGATGGAGGATGCCCCGTTGCCGGAGGGAGGCGGGCGGAAGCGTCGGCGGCTCCGTCGACTGGGTGTGACGCCTACCCGTTGCGGGGCAAAGCCGTCGGGTCGATGCCCACAGTGCCGGAGGTGGTGGCCGCGTTCCCGGACCGGGAGCTCCTCATCGACATCAAGAACGGCGAGCCCGCCGAGGGCGAACGTCTGGCCGAATACTTGACCACCCTGCCCGCCGAGCGGTTGAGGACCATCAGCGTGTACGGCGGCGACGCCCCTGTCGACGCGCTCGCAGCACGACTGCCGCAGATTCGGGTCACCTCACGGAAAATCATGGAGAACTGCCTGGTCGACTATCTGGCCGGCGGCTGGACCGGACGGGTGCCCGACGCCTGCCAGAACACCGAGCTGCACCTGCCGCAACGGTACGGCCGTTGGCTCTGGGGATGGCCGAACCTGTTCGTTGACCGGATGCGCGAAGCCGGCACCCGCGTGATCCTTGTTGCCGGGGACGGCCCGTGGTCGGAGGGCTTCGACGAGCCCGACGATCTCCGCGCCGTGCCGGAGCACTGGTCCGGCTGGATCTGGACCAATCGCACCGATGTGGTCGCGCCCTTGATCTCCGGGGTTCGGCGGACAGGGGTGCCGGCACTACCCACCCACCCCGCAGTGCCTCAACGATGATCGTTACCGTGGACTAGGTGATTCAACCCGCGGACGGTCACGTACACACCGAATTCTCCTGGGACGCTCCTGAAGGATCCATGGAACGGACGTGCGCCCGTGCGGTGCAGCTCGGTCTCCCGGCCGTCGCGTTCACCGAACACGTCGACTACTCCCGGTGGACGGTCGACGAGGCGGTTCTGGAGCACTCGCCGCTGCGCCGCCAGCTGACCGGCCCCGACGGCGTGTTGGTCCCGCCCGAGTTGGACCAGGAGCGTTACCTCGCCTCGGTTCAGCGGTGCCGCGAGATGTTCCCGTCGCTGCGCGTCATCAGCGGCGTCGAGCTGGGCGAACCCCATTGGAACGCCGTGCCGGTCGCGAAACTGCTCGGCACAGGCCACTACGAACGAGTGCTCGGCTCGCTGCATGCGCTGCCCGTCGACGGCCACCTCGTCGAGGCGAACGCGCTCTACCGGCAGCGTCCCGCCGTCGAGGTGATGCGGCTCTACCTCGCCGAGATCGCCAAGCTGATCGCCCATACGGATGCTTTCGCGGTCCTCGCCCACCTGGACTACGCGATCCGCGGCTGGCCTGCCGAGGCCGGGCCGTTCGACCTGCATGCCTTCGAGGACGAGTTCCGGCACGCGCTGCGCGCCCTCGCCGTCACCGACCGGACGCTGGAGGTCAACACCCGCATCCCGATGGCTTCGGAGATCGTCCGCTGGTGGCGTGACGAGGGCGGCAAGGTGGTCACCTTCGGGAGCGACGCTCACGTCCCGGACGCCGTCGGCACCGGCCTGTCCGCAGCCGTCGACATGGTCGAGGCACACGGTTTCCGGCCGGGCCGTCATCCGTACGACCGGTGGACCCTCCCTGGGTGACCGGCGCACCACCCTGGAGCCGGTCTCCGCCGACACGGTCGCGGGGGTCTGACCCGCGAGCCGGCCGGCGTCCTCAGCGGCGCCGGCCGGCCCTGGTCACGAGGCGTTCGTCGCGGCCTTCCGCGCCGTGTCCCCGGCTTCCTGCGCCGACGACCGGGCCTGCTCCGTCGTCGCCTGCGCGGCCTCTCGGGCGGTGCCCTTGACCTCCTCGACGGCGTGCTGGACGGTGCCGGAGAGGTCGTCCTTCAGACCGGCGGCGAAGTCCTTGACCGCCCCGGTCAGGTCACCGCCGCCTTCCTTGAGCTGCTGACCGGCGCGGCGTTCCGCGTCGGTCACCGGGATGAGGCCGGCGGCGAGCAGCCCGACCCCGAAGGCGATGACGCCGGCGGCGAGCGGGTTGCCCTGCGTACGGTCGGCGGCGGCCCGCGGGACGTCCCGGATCGCGCCGGCCGCATCGCGGGCCTTCCCGCCGGCCACATCGCCGAGATGCGCCGCCTGGCCGCTGAGGTGCGACGCCTTCTCCTGCACACCGCCCACCGCCGACTCGCGAACCTGTTCAGCGCTGCCCATCACCCTCTCCCGCACCGTGTTCCAGCGTCGCTGGGCCACTTTGCCGGGGCTGGCCTTCTCGGCCAGCATGTCGACGTCGCGAGTCAGCGACGCCCGGGTGTTCTCGATGTCCCGCTTCAGCCGTTCGGGTTCTTCAGCCATCGCGCATCCTCCTTGAGCGTGTCGACGGTGCGGTGCGGGACCGGATCCACGGTCTTCAGGCGCTTGCGGCCCGTGACGAACAGGGCCGCGCCGGCGATCGCCCAGGCGGCGGCCACGATCAAGGCTGCCCAGCCGGCGTCCATGATGTTGGCGAGGCCGAACACGGCGGCGAAGCTGAGCAGAACGACGGCCAGATAGGCGGCGAACCCGGCGGCGCCGAGCATGCCGGCGGCCCGTCCGGCCTTGGCCGCCTCCTGCTTCAGCTCGGCCTTCGCGAGCTCCACCTCCTGGCGGAACAGCTGCGACAGGTCGTCGCTGATGTTGCCGATCAGCTCGCCGAGCGACGTCTGCGCGACCCGGTCGCTCTGGTCGTGCGGTGAATGTACGGTCACGGCCGCGGCTCCCGATGCTGCAGGCGGGTGAACTCGTCGAGCACCGACGCCGTACCGGCGCCGTTGGCAGCGTGGCCGGCTTCCGGGGCCGGGAAGGTCGCCCGCACGGCTGCGGGGGTGTGCACCGGGCGCGGCGCGGCGGCCTCGGGAACCGGCGACCCGGCGTGCGCCTCGGCATTGGCGACGCTCTTGCCCAGCCGGCCGACCACGAAGCCGGCCGCCAGGGCGGTCGCCAGGAACGCTCCGGGACGGCGCCGGGCGAAGTCCTGCACCTCCTGCAACACGCCCTCGGGGCCGTGCCGGTCCAGGTAGTCGGCGAACTGACGGCCGCCGTCGGCGACCCGGGCGACCACGGTGGCGGCCGGGGAGTCCTGCCGGTCGCCCCGCATCTCGTCGAGATGGTCGGCGGTCTCCCGGATGGTGCTGATCAGCTTGTCGCTCTGGGCACGGGCCTGCTCGCCGACCTTGTCGCGTACCTCCGCCGTGATCGTGCGGACCTGGTCGCGTGCTTCGGCGCCGACCCGCTGCGCCTGCTCCGCGGCGGTGCCCGCCACATCCGCCGCGGCCTGCTGAGCGGCTTCCTTCCCCTGGCCTGCCACCTGTCTGGCCTTGGCGGCGGTCGCGCCGCCCGTCGCATTGCTCATGACGCCTCCTGCCGAGAATCGGATGATCACCGGTATCCCCTCGGTAGGAGGCTCTAATCCGATTTGACAGCTTTTCTCCAGATTGCCGTCCGGCGCCGCTCAGCGCCGGGTGTGCTGCCGTCCGGCGTCGGCGCTGGTACGGGTACTCGTGCCGCTGAGCCGGCGGGCGGAGTTGACGAGGCCGACCATGCTGAACGCCTGCGGAGTGTTGCCGAGATGCCGGCCGGTCGACGGGTCGTACTCCTCGGCGAGCAGGCCGACGTCGTTACGCAGATCCAGCAGCCGCTGGAACAGCCTCTCGGCCTCACTCTGGCGCCCGATGCCGGCCAGCGCGTCGACGAGCCAGAAACTGCACGCCAGGAAGGCGCCCTCGGTGCCGGGCAGCCCGTCGACACCCTCCTCCTCGGGCCGGTAACGCAGCACGAACCCGTCCTCGCACAGTTCCCGCTGCACGGCCTCCACGGTGCCGACCACCCGCGGATCGGCGGCCGGCAGGAACCCGACCCGGGGAATGAGCAGCAGAGCCGCGTCCAGCTGAGCCGACCCGTACGCCTGGGTGAAGGTGTTGCGGCCGGTGTCGAAGCCCTTGGCGCACACCTCGGCGTGGATGGCGTCGCGGACACCACGCCACCGGTCGGCCGGACCGTCCATGCCGTGCTGTTCCACGGCACGGACCGCACAGTCGAAGCCGGTCCACGCCAGGACCTTGGAATGCACGAAGTGCCGGCGCGGGCCCCGCACCTCCCAGAGGCTGTTGTCGGGCCGGCTCCAGCTGCCCTCCAGATGGTCGAGCAGGGCGCGTTGCAGGTCCCAGGCGGTGTCGGTGGCGGCGATACCCGACTCACGGGCCAGGTGCAGGCTCTCCAGCACCTCACCCCACACGTCCAGCTGCAACTGGTCGGCGGCGGCGTTGCCGACCCGGACCGGGCGGGCCCCCTCGTAGCCGGACAGCCAGTCCAGCTCGTACTCCGGCAGGCGACGGGTTCCGTCGAGCCCGTACATGATCTGCAGGTCGGCGGGATCGCCGGCGACGGCCCGCAGCAGCCACTCCCGCCACGCCTTCGCCTCGGCGACATAGCCGGTGCCCAGCAGCGCCTGCAGGGTGAAGGTGGCGTCACGCAGCCAGCAGTACCGGTAGTCCCAGTTGCGCGGGCCACCCCACTGCTCCGGCAGGGAGGTGGTCGCGGCGGCGAGGATCCCGCCGGTGGGAGCGTAGGTGAGAGCTTTGAGCGTCAGCAGGGCCCGGCGTACGGGCTGCTGCCACCGCCCGTCGTAGTCGCACCGGCCGATCCACTCCTGCCAGAAGCGTTCCGTGTCGGCGAGCGCCCGTTCCGCGTCGACCGGCTGCGGGCGCGGCAGATGGGACAGCTGATAGGTCAGCACGAACGGGATCCGCTGCCCGGCCGAGACCGTGAACTCGGCGACCGTCGACCGGTTCTCGCCCTGCACCGGCACGTCGGTGCGCAGCCACACCGCGTCCGGGCCGGCGATCGCGCCCAGGTCGGGGCCGTGCCGCCGCACCCACGGCACGATCTTGCCGTAGTCGAAGCGCAGCGTCAGGTCCATGCGCATCGGCACCGTGCCGGACAGGCCCTCGACGATCCGGACGACGTCGGCGGCACGTCCCCGCGGCGGCATGAGATCGATGACCCGGACCACGCCGTCCGGCGTCTCCCATTCGGTCTCCAGAACGAGGGTGTCGTCACGGTAACGGCGGCGGGTCGCCGGTCCGCCGGTGGCCGGCGCGATCCGCCAGCGCCCGGCCGACTCGTCATGCAGCAGGGCGGCGAAGCAGGCGGGCGAGTCGAACCGTGGCAGACACAGCCAGTCGATCGATCCGTCTCGGCCGACCAGCGCCGCCGTCTGCAGATCGCCGATGATCGCGTAATCCTCGATACGTCCCGGCACCGTCGTTCCCCCCGTCGTGTACGCCGACGAGACCGATGCCGCCGGCGCTGGGCGGCTTACCCGTCTGCCACGCCGGCTAAGCTTGTCGTTCAACCAGTTCGGCGGGGCTTGGTGCCCTTCTTGCCAGCGACAATCCGACCAGCGTCTTGACCGGCCCGTCGGTGCACAGCAGCGCCTCAGTCAGCTCGAACAAGGCGTCCGCCCGTCGGGTCATGCATCGGTAGAGACGCTCACGGAACTCCGCCAACGCATCGATCGCTTCTGCTCGGTCAGCCACGATTGCCACAACGATCATCGATGGGCGCGGACACGGCTCCGCGGCCTCAGCATGCCGAAGCGTCACCTAGCCAGGCGCCGGAGGACGCTGGGGCACAGTCGGTCGGGTGCAGCCGGTCCCAGACCTGCGCCTTCACCTGGCCATAGAGACGGGTGTCGGTGACCGTGAGCGCGTGCTCGACGTCCCAGGTAGCAGGGTCACCAAAGACGAACTCCCCGCCGTGTCTGGTCGGGCGACCACCCAGTGGCCGATAGACGCGCGGCGGGGTCGGACGGCGCAGCACCCGATCGGAGCGCATCCGACCGAGGATCTCCACCGGCAGGTCCCGTAACAGCCAGGCGATACGCGGGGCCGCGTAGCCGGCGTCGAGCACGATCAGGATGTCGCGGTCTCCCGGCCGCCACTGGCCAGCATCAACAAGTCGGTCGACGAGCTGCTGCACCTGCGCACACGTGATCGCCGTGACGTCCGCGCCGGGCGGCAGCCGGATCGCGTCCAGCAGAGCGGTCCAGGAGGTCCGGCCGTTCTCCAGTGCGGCGATGATCGAGTACGGCCAGCCCGGGATCATCCGGTGTTCGTCCTTGCCGCGGCCGTAGGTGTGGCAGAACGAGCGCTGCGGGCTGCAGTCGCCGTCCGGGCGCAGCCATGGCGAGACGTCCACCGCGAGCACCAGGCGGCCGTCCGCCGCCCGCGGGCAACGGCAACCCGGCCAACTGCCGGCGCAGCGACTCGACGTCGATGCGCCCCGCGTTGAGCGCGTCGTACATGGCGCCGTGGCCACGCCCGGTGCTCCGGAGCCAGTGACAACCCGACCAGTGTCTTGACCGGCCCGTCGGTGCACAACAGGGCGTCCGTCAGCTCGAACAACGCGTCGGCCCGCTTGGTCATGCATCGGTACAGCTGCTCACGGAACCCCGCCAATACATCGATCGCTTCCGCCCTGCCCGTCACGACCGCCACAACGAGCGTCGATAGAGGCTAGATGCGCCCATCCTCGCCGGATGACGCTCCGTCACCGTCGGCCAGTCCGGAGTCGGGCACTACGAACGCGCTCAACTGCCGAGATGAGCGCATCCCTCACAAAGCTGCTATGAGTCATGGCTGTTTGCCTTCATCAGCCGTACGGACAGCGGGACATTTGATAAACCTGGCATGCATCACCACGCTGAAGCGCGGCGGCTGCAAAAATGTCCGCTAGGTGCACGCCACCAGGCAACCCCTCGGATGTTGGTACAGGATTACCGGGACAAGCCCATACTTCGTCATCCCAGCCGAGGACGGCGAAAGAGACCCAAAACATGCAGGAGGACGCTATGGCGACCGATCCGCGTATCGACAACGAGATCGCCGCCGTTCGTAGTGAGATCTACAGCGCTAACACGCAGGCGTCTATCGTACTGGCTACTATCGCCCTCGCCGTCGGCCCGCTCGCCGCCAATGCCAAGAGCCTGTTCCGTCCAACCTGGCCGATCACGACCTTGGCGATAGTAGGCGGTGTTGCCGCTTTCGCGGCGGTGTGGCTCTTGTTGAATGTCGTCCTGCCACGCCTGGACGCATCCGGTCGCGGCAGTTTCCTGCACTGGGCGCAGTTCGATCACGACGGCCTGCGTGATGCGCTCAACGAAGACTATCAACTCGGCGAACTGCTGGTACTCTCGCGGATCGCTACAGCGAAGTACCGGTCTCTCCATCAAGCAGGTTACCTACTAAGAATCGCATTGGTGATTCTAGCGATAGCGGCTCTTGCGAGCCTGGCTCGCTGAATCGCCAGCTCGGATGAGGAGTCAGCCTGATCCAACCAGAACCACAAATTCCACTCATCTTGCCCGAGTGTAGAAGTGCCAGTCACATGCTGTTCTGCCGCGGAGCGTACGCCTGACGCCCGTGCGGTATTGATCATCTAGTCTCGATCAATGCATGCTTCCACGAGGAACCCCGCGTGGGTGTTCCAGCCCCTGGTGGGGGTCGGTCCGCTGCGGTTCGGTATGAGCCGCGTGGAGGCGGAGACTGCCGTCGGGTTCGACGCCTGGGAGTGGGATGGTGGGGTTCATTTCGATGATCTCCTGCTGACCACTTACTTCACGTCCGGCGGCCTCCTGGCGGGTGTGCGGGTTACGCTGCACCTACACGTTCTTCGAGCAATGCCAGCACCGCATGGCCTGCGCCCGCTGCGACTTCTACACACCGAAAGCGTCGTCAAAAGGCCAGCTACTCGAGGCCAAAGACAACCTTCAGCGCATGCTGGCCAGCATCCCTCTCACCGACGACGAACGCGCCGCCGTCGACGACGGCCAGGCCGCCCTCGACCAACTGCTCGAGCGGCTCGTCGACGTTCCCACACCGGCCGGTTCCACCCCACGACAGATCGGAGCGCCTGCCACGGCCACCTTGCTCCCGATCCTCGCCATCACGAAGAGCCATCACGGTGAGTAGACGCGAGCTGGAAAGGCGTCGCGATCTGCCAGCTCGCTCTTCTGCCGATGAGAGGGCGTCGTGTTTCTCCGAGATAAGGCGCTACACCTCGGCGTCCGGGCAATCCTCGATGCCCTTGGAAACGGGTCTCCACAGCCCATCATCTTGACGCGAACTCAGCCGATCTGCCTCATGAGCCGCGCGAGTCAGCTGCTTGGAGGTTCGCGGAACAGCAGCCAAAAACACCGCGCCAACATGGCGACAGAACATCGGGCCGTGGTCCAGCGGCTGCACAGGCTCGCTCGCGAGGACCGCCAGGTCATTCAACCTCCAGCCCAGCAAACCGGCCACTGCCTGGAGTTGCGGCAGCTGATGCCATGCCCCTCCCAACATGCCCGCGATCGTGCTCCTCGACAGCCCGACGAACGGCACTTCCCGCGCGCCAAAACCGCGATTCGCCATGAGTCCGCGCAGTACGGCCGGAAAGGGGTCCGGATCGGCGAGGTCGCGTGCCGGGCGGGGCTCGGCCGCTGAGCGCTCGTCCGGCATAGCGTGGAGGAATTCGCCGAGAGCCGTCAGTTGCATATGGTTGCAGTACGTCACTCGGTAGGCGAATTCCCGCAAGACCTTCTGGTCACGCTCCGGTGGCAGGAGGTGGCCAGGCACCGGATGCCCCGCAACTACCAGGACATCCGCCACGGGCAGGTCAAGGTCGAGGGCAAACTCCTCCAGCCATGGCACGCCATAGTCCCTGCCGTTCTGCAGCAGACCGCGAAGAACCGTGGCCCTTGTCATGACAATCAATGTATATCGTTGTACTTCGCCGGAGAGCTCGCACTCTCATGCCGCGATCCGCGCGGTCGAGCTCACCGACGGTCAGGGTGCGCAAACTGGCTCGACGACCCCTGCTGCGGCTGGCTACCGTCGCGCGATGAGAAATCCGGGCCGGTATCGCTACGTCGGTCCAGCAGAACTCCAGGACGAACGTCCATCCATGGAGGCGGTCAATGTCGGCTCCCGCGCTGTTCTTGATCGCTGGCTGGCCGGGCGGACTCGAGCCGAGTTGGACGAGCCGTTCACATTCGTCGTTGCGCTCGACGGCTCGCTCAGGGTCGCCCCGCGTCGCAGCGAGCATGTTGCCCTCGCAACTGGCCGCGACGTGCTTGCCGCGGGCGAGATAACGTTCGTCGGCGCAGCCGGCGCGCGGCACGTGCTTGAGGTAACCAACCAATCGACCGGCTACTGTCCCGATCCGGACTGCTGGACGGCAGTCGGCACAGCGCTCGATCGCCTAGGTCTCAAGCACCCCGGGGACTTCACCACCAAGCTCGTCTTCCGGCGATGTCCGTCCTGCGGCGAGCGCAACATCGTCCGCGACAGCGACTTCACCTGTGCTCTGTGTGACGGCGCCCTGCCGACGTATTGGAACTTCGCCCCCTGATCTACAGAGCTCACCGACATCCGCTTCTGCCTCAGTGCGGCTGCATAATCGCGGGCAGACAACGCGGATTCGCGAGAAAGCTGGTCCGCCATAGCCGGACAGACTTGACAAATTAGATTCCATAGAACCCGCCGGTGGATCGTGGAACGGTCACTGTCCTGGCTGATGCGCGCCCGCCGCAACGCCCGCGACTGCGAACGCCTCCCCGAACACTCCGAAGCCCACATCACCTGGGCAAACATCACCCTGATGACCCGCCGGATCGCCCGCGTAGAGGGTCGGCGGGCCGCGCTACCCAAGCTCATTGCCGCCTGATCAGCACGATGCTCAGAGACCACGATCCGCAGGTCGATCCATCGGCGCGAAGAGCCGGTCGAGCTGGCGATCGATCAGCTCGATCGCCCGTTCCGCGCTCAACTGCCCGAGCAACATTTGGCCCTGCAGTCCGGTCGTTCCTGCCAACAGGAAGTCCGCTTCGTCCCGCCGTCCCTCTGGCAGGAGCATGGCAATCAGATCCTCCAGCTCTGGCGGCGCGTCGCGGATCCGATCGCGTAGTGCATCCTCCGTCATGAACCGAACGAAGTAGGCCATGTGCACCAGGTGCCGCTGTCGGCGGCTCTCGTCCAGCGGGAGGAATTCGAGCAGGACACTGCGCAGCACGTCGCGGGGTTCCGGCTCCGGGCCTAGTGCGGCGACGCGTTCCCGGGCCTCGGCCTCACCGTCGCGGTTGAGTAGCTCGAGAGCGCCCAGCAACAGGTCCTCGCGGGTGCCGAAGTAGTACTGCAACTGCCGGGCGGGCACTCCCGCCTCCGCCGCGACGCGGCGGATCGTCGCGTCTTCGAGTCCTCCGGATGCGGCCAGCCGCCATACCGCAGCAGCGATGTGGCGGCGCCGCGCCTCATGGTCGACCTGGCGAGGCATTCAAAGCTCCCATCAATCTGGTACGGTCGCACCACTAAGATATGGTGCAACCGTACCAATATAGGGGAGGGCCTTGTCATGAGGACAACGACGCTGGTCATCGGCATGATTCTGCTGGTCTACGGAGCTCAAGGCGCAGTCCGCCAACTCGTGGACCATGACAACGCCGGCCTGCTCGGCTGGCTACCCGGCGGCTTCGGGGCTCGACTGGCCGGCCATATTGTCCTAGTGGTCGCCGGTCTGCTCCTTGCCAGCTGGGGCGGACGCCGCCCCAGCCACTGAACGCCCGTTGCCCCGAAGTGGTTGTCCGATCTCAATGATCATGGCAGTGGCACAAGGGCGCTGATCAGCGAGACACCGGTTTCTGTTGAGACATGATCGCTGCTGTTCGTCTCAAAAATGATTCCAGTTCTTGGAGCGATTCTGTCCGTCGCAAAAATCCTGGCGGGGCCAGGATGTCTGAGCTGCTTAATGACATTTCGGGTGAGACGGTTTTGCTGGGATTCTCAATGTACTTGCGGGTTTTGAGGTATCGCCCGCCGTCGTTCGCCGAGGAAGGGATAGCCGATCCGGCTGTCGCTTACGGTGCCTGGATCTTGATCTGCCGGTGCAGTCCCGTGGAGTCGTAGCGACCTGGGCCGGTAGGCGGCGGGCTCGGCGCCTACCGACGATTCAACGGGTCTTGTCAGAGGGGGCCCCTACGATGTGCCGATGACGCGATTCGTGCAGCAGCCCGATTACGAGGGTGCGGAGTTCATTGACCTGTCCATGGCCGGCGCGACCTTCCGGGAGGTGGATCTCAGCGGCGCCCGGATGCGTGGTGTCGTGCTGTTCAACGCCGACATCGACGGGGCGATCAACGGGCTGCGCGTCAACGGCGTGGAGGTGATGCCGTTGATCGAGGCCGAGCTGGATCGCCTGCACCCCGAACGGCTGCGACTGCGGCCGACCACACCTGAGACGATGCGCGACGCGGTGGACGTCATCGAGGAGCTGTGGCGCGCGACGGTCCAACGCGCGAGCGCGCTGCCGGACGAGGCCGTCTACAGATCAGTGAACAACGAGTGGTCACTGGCCCAAACCCTGCGCCACACGATCTTCGTCGTGGACGCCTGGTATGGCCACGCGACGGCCCTTCGCCCGAGCCCGTTCCATCCGATCGGCGTACCCGCATCGTTCACCACCGACGGCGCCGAGTTCGGCATCGACGAGTCGGCCGCGCCCACCCTCGACGAGATCCTCGCCGTGCGCGCCGAGCGGATCGCCGATCTGCGCACATATCTGGCGCAGGTCACACAGGAGGAGCTGGACCGGGTGCGCGGGCCGAACACCGCGATCGGCTGCCCGCCGCCCGCCGAACGTACGGCGGTTAAGTGCCTGCAAGTCATCTTCAGCGACCAGTGGGCGCACGTGCAGTTCGCCAACCGCGACCTGGCCATCCTGGAACAGGAGTATGCGTGATGCTCCGCGAGGTCCAAGAACCACAAGCGTCTAGCATGACGCGAAGTTGTCCGATCTCAAGGATCATGGCGGTCGCAAGCGTTCTGGACCGCCCCGGGGTGACAAGTCGGGTGAGAATCCCAGGTTGCGGCTAGTCTCGACGTTGCTTCATGCTTGTGGATCTTCGTCCGGAGTCTTGGTGATCATGGCGGCCTGGTGACTGTTTGACCTGCGTGGTGACAGGTTGGCTGCGACGCCCGCGCCGCGACTCTCGTTATTGGTGACGCCTTCTGGGCTTCTCCGGCCTTGACGAAGGTGGTGTGCGAGAAGGGCGATGACATCCGAGTGGATGATCAGTTCGATGCGTTCGGAGCTGGGCTGTAGCGGGTCTCCATATGGGTCTTCTTCAAGGTTTCAAGCCGGGCCTGCCAGGCGAGTTGCATGGGTGAGCGGCTGAAGCGGTTGAATTGCGGTGCGGTGTCGCGCAGGGCTTGACGGTAGGCGCGATCGGCTATGGATGGTCCGTGCTGGTGCGCGAACTGGCGGTGGTGCCGGTTGGCGGCGTGCCGCGCAACACCTGTTGGCCAGCCCCAAGCAGAACGACCTGGGCCGAAGACCATGTTGCCCTCACCGCGATCATGGGGATCGGCCGGGAGAAGGAATGCTCGCTGGCTGGGCGATCAGGCAGCCGGTTTCTCATCGAGGAGTGGGGCTAGCCGGAGATCGGCGTGTATTTCGCCGACTGTCCCTCGGCAGGCCACGACATGATCGCGTTCGGCTACCGGGAATGCGGTTCCGAAGGTGAGCCGCGTGTCGTCCACGTCGAACAGGAGGTCGACTACCGGATCACCGTGCTCGCGCCAGATTTCGTCAGCTTCATCCAAGCGCTGCGACCGGAAAGTGACTACGACTATGGCTGAGGGGCCAGCCGGCCGGGGCGATTCGGCCCCCCGATGGTCGGCAGTCACCGCTGGGTGAACCGGTGGGCAGCTCAGCGATGTGAGGAATGTTTGCTGGGCTCGGAGGCGAACAGTTCGGCCGGGTGGTGGCCTGCCCGAACGTGTGCCGGCCCTCGGCCAGCACGCCAACCAGCCGGTAGCAGGTCGCCCGGGACGGAACCGGCACCACGCCTTCGCTGTGCCGGTCGGTGAGTAGCCGTTCGACTCGGCGCAGCACCCGTGACCGTGTGCCGGTCGACAAGGACTCCTGCTCGGCCAGCACCTCGGCCAGGACGGCGACGAACCGTCCGTCGGTCCTACCCTCCAGCGAATGTTGCCGGGCGGCTCCACGATCAACCAACCCCCACAGGCCCTGTGCGCGTCAGCACGTGCGAATGCCGTGGGAGAACAGCACCAAGGCGACACCACCGCGATCGTCTTGCAGACGGACCGTGGTGCCGGCCAACGCCACCACCTGCTGATCCCGCCCGTCGAACCGGACTCGGTCCCCGACCCGCAGCAAGCCTCGCGGACCGCCGGTCATCGCCCGGCCTCGGCTCGACAGACCAGCGTGTGATCGCTCAACGGCCGGGACAAATCCGCCGTGAGCAGCCCTTGCCACAGCAGATGGAACACCACCGGTAGCACCGCGATCGGGTCGCCGATCTCCGCGGCCTGCGCCACGAGCGGTGCCGGGCTCCAGAACGCCGACCGTACCGCTTCCGGCGTCGCCGGTCGCAGCCGTAACGGCCATGCCGATACCCCGCCAACCAGCGCAGATTCACGACCGGAACCGGATCGATCTCACCGACCAGCCGGTATCTCCAGCCGACCGACTCACACGCCCGCCGCGTCGCGGTGAACGCCACCGCGGATCGCTCCTCGACCCGATCAGCCGGACGGCAATCGATCACCAGCCCGCCGCCGTCCGCGAGCCTGGCGAAGAAGTCCGGCGCATGCGTACGCGTCCGGCCAGTGCTGACATCTCGCCAGTGCAGCCAGAACGGCTGCGAAGCGAACGTCCGAACCTGAGGATCGAAATCGAGCAGGATCGCGTGATCACGTTCCAGCCACGACTCGAAGCCGACCAGCCGGTTCGTGGACGCCGCCCAATAGAGACCGGGAAAGTGGCGCTGGCCTCGCCGTTCTGCTTCACCGCCACGTCACCGATCTCTTCATGTGGTTGAGCGACTACCCCGAGGACCAGGCCGACCGCAACGCGGTGGCATCGGTAGAGCGAGACATCGGCTGGGTCACCGGCCAGGTTCCCGGAAGCCAGCACGCGCCAAGGCCCGCCGCGAGTTCTGGCGACGAGACGCTCAAGCGCGTCATCGGCTTACTAGTGGATTCCACTTGGTGGCTCGACACCTGTTCCGACGAGGATGTCGACGAGTGGGTGGCCGGAAACCTCCAGGAGAATACCGCCTACTTCCTCGCTGGTATGCCCGACGAGCAGCGCAGCCGTTTCCTCGAAGTTATCGAGGAACTTGCGGTCACGGAGCGGCACGAGGGCCGCCGGTACGAGATGCGGTTCTTCCCGTTCGCGATGGGCCTTGTCGAGACGGAGCCCATCGAGGCGAAGCCGCTCCGTCCTGGCTACGGACCGTGATGAGGTTGGCGGTGGTGCGCACGGTCAGCGGCAGAACAGTACGCCGCCGCACGCGGATGAGATTTGCCAGATCCAGGCTCCGTAAGCTCAGCGTCTGATACCAGCAGACGTAGTCCAACCAGAAAGGTCCAAGGATGTCGACAACGTCGGGTGGCACGCCCGGCTCGGACCTTGCCGCTGAGCTCGCCGCGTTAGACAACAACGTTTACGGGTTTATACACAACGCCTTGGACCTGGGGTCGCTTGCGCGCTCATTCGCGCAGCAGAGCTGGGCTTCGCGCAGGTCGGCATGGGACGAGTATGAGATCACCTGTTCGTGGTGCCAACTGAACCTCTTCACCTCCGGCGGGATGCCGAAGTTCGCCGGCGTGGTGGAGCCCACCCGCGTCGATGAGCTGGCTGACATGCTCCGCTCATTCGACGTCGACTATGAGATTGAGCTGTATGGCGTCAAGGGCGAACTCATCCGTACACTTCTGCCTTAAGCACGACAACCGATTCGCTGCGGTTCAGCGCGCACTCACATCGGCAGAAGCGGATT
>NZ_BOMZ01000114.1 GCF_016862455.1 Actinoplanes utahensis | reverse complement strand
CCCGGCCTGCCAAGAAAGTCTAGTCCGTACGACATAGATTTTTTGAGCCGAGAACCCCAGCTCGGTACGCGTCAAGCTCGCGCTACGCCCATGTGCTGTGCGTGGGCTGCTCATCTGCTGACCGCAGATCGGCTTGGCCGGTGGATGCCTTCGCCGTGAAGGTGGAGACGGCACGCAGGGCCGAGCCGGAGGAGAACGCCATGCATCCATTCACTGCCGCCGCGCCGGGCGGGACCGGGTCCGTCGACGACCAACTGTCCGTTCAGCTGCTGCACCAGCGCATCATCGTGCTCGGGGCCGAGGTCGACGACCCGATCGCCAACCGGATCTGCGGGCAGCTGCTGCTGTTGTCCGCGGAGGACCCGCTGAGCACGATCAACCTGTACATCAATTCGCCGGGCGGATCGGTCACCGCCGGGCTGGCGATCTACGACACCATGCGGCTGATCCCCAACGACGTCAGCACGCTGGCCCTCGGGCTCGCCGGGAGCATGGGGCAGTTCCTGCTGACCGCCGGCACGCCCGGCAAGCGGTACGCGCTGCCGCACGCCCAGATCCTGATGCACCAGGGCTCGGCCGGCTTCGGCGGCACCGCGGCGGACGTGGAGATCTACGCCAACCAGTTGGAGCGGCTCGGTCAGACGCTGCTGCGCCTGACCGCCGAGCACACGGGGCAACCGATCGACACCGTCGAACGCGACAGCCGGCGTGACCGCTGGTTCACCGCCGAGGAGGCGCTGGAGTACGGCCTCATCGACCGGGTCCTCGACAGCGTCGACGACGTACGCCCCGAAATGGCACGCCAGCCGATGGGGCTGAGCGCATGAGCCACTACACCATCCCGACCGTCGTGGAGAAGACACCGAGTGGGGAGCGGGCCTTCGACATCTACTCCCGGCTGCTGTCGGACCGGATCATCTTCCTCGGCACCGAGATCGACGACGGGGTCGCCAACGTGGTGATCGCCCAGCTGATCCACTTGGAGTCCACCGGGGAACAGGAGATCGGGCTGTACATCAACTCCCCGGGCGGCTCCTTCAGCGCGCTGACGGCGATCTACGACACCATGCACTTCGTACGATGCGACGTCGCCACCATCTGCGTCGGCCAGGCCTCCTCGGCATCCGCGGCACTGCTGGCGGCCGGCGCCCCGGGCAAACGGTCGGTGCTCCGGCACGCGAAGGTCACCCTGCACCAGCCGTCCGGCCAGGCCCGCGGCACGCTGCCGGACCTGGCCGTGGAAGCCAAGGAGGTGGCCAAGGTCCGGACCGAGATGGATCAGATCCTGGCCGAGCACACCGGCCATTCGCTCGCCAGGATCCGGGAGGACACCGACCGCCGGATGACCCTGTCGGCCCCCGACGCCGTCGCGTACGGCCTCGCCGATCAGGTCATCACCCGGCGCGAGCCCCGCGGTTACCGGCTCAACGCCGCCTGATCAGGCAGCAAGCAGAACCACATCGCCGGACCGGGAGCCACGTGGCGCGTGTGCCGCGCGGCGCAGCCGGGCCGTCTCCAGCCGCAGGACCGGGGCGCGACGCGCCGTGAGGTCGCGCCCCACCTCGGCCAGCAGGTCGGCCAGCCCGATGCCCAGCGAGTCGCAGACGGAGGCCACGATCTCCGAGCTCGCCTCCTTCCGGCCGCGCTCCACCTCGGACAGGTACTGCACCGAGACGGACGCCTCCCGGGCGACTTCGGCCAGGGTGCGCTCCTGCTCCAGCCGGCGGCGCCGCAGCACCTCGCCGAGCAGGGTGCGCAACAGAGGCCGAGATTGGTACGTCACGTCTGCCATGCACCGACGGTAGTGAGCCGTCGCCGTCGCCGACACCCGATCGAGCCCGGTTCTGCCAGCAGCAGAGGACCACCCGACCTCGCCACGCCTGGCGTCAGCGGGCGAGCCATCCGCCGTCGACGGGAAGGATGGCGCCATTGACGTAGTCAGCCGAGCCGGAGCAGAGGAACAGCACCGCGCCGGCGATGTCGGCAGGCTGGGCCCAGCGTGCGGCCGGGATCCGGCCGAGGATCTCGCTACTGCGCCGGGGGTCCTGCCGCAGGTCGTGGGTGTTGGCGGTGGCGACGTAGCCGGGGGCGACGGCGTTGACGTTGACGCCCCGGCCGGCCCACTCGTTGGCCAGCGCCTTCGTCAGGCCGGCGACAGCCGACTTGGACGACGTGTAACCGGGGACGTTCACCCCGCCCTGGAAGCTCAGCATGGACGCCATGTTCACGATCTTCCCGTGGCCGCGCTCGAGCATCGAGCGGCCGATCTCGCGGGACAGCACCCAGGTCGCACGGAGATTGACATCCATCACGTGGTCGAAGTCGTCGTCGGAATGCGTCGCGGCAGGGGTCCGGCGGATCGTGCCGCCGTTGTTGACCAGGATGTCGACTTCGCGGCCGGCCAGGTCGGCTGCCAGGGCCGTCACGTCCGGACGGACGGAGAAATCGGTTTGCACGGGGGTGAATTTGCGCCCCAGCCCTTCCACCAGGGAACGAGTCTCGCTGGCTCCGGACGGCATGTGGTAGCTGACGCCGATGATGTCAGCACCCGCGGCGGCCAGCGACTCCGTGATCGCCAGTCCGATCCCCCGGCCTGCGCCAGTCACCACTGCGACCTTTCCCTCCAGGCTGAAGCTGCGGGTGAGGTACGCGGCGGGACTGCCGGCTGGGCGCGTCATGGATAGGCTCCTTCGGGTAGCGCGGAAGAGGATGTGGGGGAGAATCCGAGGGCTTCTGAGATCTGCGCGGCGGTCTCGACGACCAGTGGGGCCATGGCCTCCAGTTGCTCGCGACTGTGTTCGATCGTCAGGGTCGAGATGCTGATCCCATAGTTGATCTTGTGGGTGGAATCCCGGATCGGTGCCGCCACACAGATGACCCCGGGCACGTTCTCCTCGCGGTCGAACGCGTAACCGACCTTCCGGATCTCGGCGAGCTCGGCCCGCAGCGCGTCCAGGGTCGTGATCGTGTTCGCGGTCAGGGCCGGCAGTTCCGCACGAGCCACGAATCGGTGGAGCTCGTGGTCGGTGTACCCGCTGAGCACGACCTTTCCGATGCCCGATGTGTGCATGGGGATCGCAAGTCCGACCCGCGACGGCATCCGGTACGGCTTGTCGGAATCGGCACGGATCAGATAGACGATCTCGTCGCCGTTCACCACGCCGACGTGGACCGTGCAGTGCGCCTCATCGACCAGGGCGTCGACGAAAGGCTGTGCGATCGCGGAGATGTCGATCCGCCGCAGCGCCTGCCCGGCCAGCGAGAGGATCTTCGGGCCGGGCAGGTAGCCACCGTCGGGCGCGACCGTCACGAACCGCCGTTCGATCAGGGTGGCCAGGATGCGGTGTGTGGTGGCCTTGGCGAGACCGGTCGCCTCGACCACCTCGGAGAACCGCGCATGAGTCATGACCGCTTCCAGGACGAGCAGAGTCTTCTCACTCGCGGTGGCACCGCTGGTAAGCAGCTGGTCGGTCACTCGGACCGTGTCGTTGGTCATGAACTCACCTAACTGGGGGGCGTGGAATCAGCGCATGTCGGCGATGGCAAAGCCGTCCATGTCGTCGAACGACTGATTTTCTCCTGCCATCGCCCAGACGAAGCTATAACTTGCGGTGCCGACGCCGGAATGTACTGACCAGCTGGGGGAGATCACCGCTTCCTCGTTGCCGACCACGAGATGCCGCGTCTCGGTGGGCTCGCCGAGCAGGTGGACCACCCGGGCATCGGCCGGCAGGTCGAAGTACAGGTACACCTCGGTCCGCCGGGCGTGGGTGTGCGCGGGCATCGTGTTCCACATGCTGCCGGTGTGCAGCGTGGTGACGCCCATCACCACCTGACAGCTCCGCACACCCTTCTCATGGATGTACTGATTCAGAGTCCTCCGGTTCGACTGCTCCGGGTCACCGAGCTCGCGGACGGTGCCCTCGCCGGGAGCCACGAAGGTCGTCGGGTAGGCCGTGTGCGCCGGCGCGGAGAACAGGTAGAACCGGGCCGGGCCCGTCTCGCCGGCGGCGTCGGTGGACTCGAACACCACGTCGACGGCGCCGCGCCCCACGTACAGGCATGCGCCGTGCCGGGTCTCGTATCTGGTGCCGTCGACGGTGATGGCTCCGGGACCGCCGACGTTGACGATCCCGGCTTCCCGGTGCTCGAAGAAGTACGGGCTGACGATCTCCGGGAACGTCGGGAGTTTCACCGGACCGGTCACCGGCTTCACCCCGGCCACGACGACCCGATCGTGATGCGTGTACAGGGCGTTGACGTCATCGTCCACGAACAGGCCGGGCACGAGGTAACGGTCACGCAGCTCGTTGGTGTCCATGCCCGGAATATGCTCGGGGCTGGTGGCGTAACGCTGTTCCATCATTCTCCTTCGGATTTGGTGGCGGGCGGCCGTGATCGAAGAGGGCTCAGGTCGGCCTCGGTCAGGTCATGAGGCCGAAGAGCTCCGGTAGCCAGAGGGACAGCCCGGGCGTGAAGATCACGACGATCAGGCAGATCACCAGCGCCACCAGGAACGGCAGCAGTTGCCGGACGACGCCCTCGATGGGCTGGCCGGACACCTTCGCGCCGACGAAGAGCACGGTTCCGACCGGCGGCGTGATGGTGCCGATACTGAGATTGAAGATCATCATGATGCCGAAGTGGACCGGGTCGACGCCGAAGCTGGTCACGATCGGCAGGAAGATCGGCGTGAAGATCAGGACGGCCGGGGTGGCGTCCATGAAGCAGCCGACGATCAGCAGGATGACCGCGATCAGCAGCAGGAGCACCACCGGGTTCTCACTGAACCCGAACATCGTGTCCGCGACCAGCTCGGGAATCTTCGAGAAGGACAGGACGAAGCCCATGATCGTCGAAACGGCGATCAGGAACATGACCACTGCCGTGATCTTGGTGGACTCCAGCAGGATGCCCGGGATGTCACTGAGCTTGATCGTCCGGTAGAACGCCGACTGGATCGCCGAGTAGAACACCGCGATGGCAGCGGACTCGGTCGCCGTGAAGAAGCCGGCCAGGATGCCGACGATCACCACGGCGATGAGCAGCAGCGACGGCAGGGCGATGAGGAGCACCCGGGCGCCCTCGCGGAGGCCGATGCGCTGGGTCTCCCGCAGTTCGGGGCGCCGGCGGACGTAGAGGTACACGACGGCCGAGCAGGCGACCGCCCACAGGAGGCCGGGCAGGTATCCGGCCACGAACAGGGCCGCGACCGACGATCCCGACACCAGCGAGTACACGATCATCAGGTTGCTGGGCGGGACCAGCATCCCGCCCGGGGCGGAGGCGACGTTGACCGCCGCGGAGAAGTTTCTGTCGTACCCCTCCTTGGCCTCCAGCGGACCCATCGTGGTGCCGATCGCGGCCGCCGCCGCGATCGAGGATCCGCTGACCGCCCCGAACAGGGTGTTGGCCGCCACGGTGGTCTGGGGCAACGACCCCGGCACCCGGCCGACCAACACCTTGCCGGCATTGATCAGCTGTAAGGCGATGCCGCCTTGACTCATGATCACACCGGCCAGCACGAAGAACGGGATGGCCAGCAGTGCGAACGAGTTGCTTCCGCGGAACATCTGCTGCGCCGCGGTGAGAGCTCCGTTGTCGAAGCCGACCACGACGAACATGGCCAGGGTCGAGGACAGCCCGACCCCGACGCTGATCGGAGCGCCGATCAGCAGGAGAACGGCGATACCGACGACCAGAACGAGACCGGCGAGTGCTGCAGCTTCCATGGTTTCCTCCTTCCTACGACAGCGCGGTCTCGGCTTCCGCGTCGATGGCGACCTCGTCGCCCTTGCTGATGGCGATCATGTGGTAGATCGAGTAGAACGCGGTGATCACGCCGCAGATGGGCAGGGCCAGATACATCCAGCCGACGTTCAACGGAAGTCCGGTCAGGGTCTGGTCCCAGGTCAGTTGCACCACCTGGTAACCGCCCCAGATCAGGGTCAGCGCCGCGAAGGTCAGCGTGGAGAGGTGAACGAGGACGGCGGTGACCCGCTGGGCCTTCTCCGGCATCCGCTGAACCGCCAGGTCGGCCGCGACGTGCCCGCGCTCGCCGAAGACCCAGGCCCCGCCCAGCAGGCCCAGCCAGATGAACAGGTACTTCGCCAACTCCTCCGACCAGCCGCTGGGCGAGTCCAGCACCTGCCGGGCGAACACCTGCCAGCCGACGTCGAGCACCAGAGCCGCGAACAACACGATGCAGCACCAGGCCAGCACCCGGTCCAGCACGTTCTTTACAGCCGTCATGCCGCGAGCTCCTCCGCTGTCACCCAGCCCCTCATTTGGCGGCCGCACGAACCTTGGCGTGGATGTCGCGGATCTTGTCGTTGGTGAGCTTCTGCTGCGTCAGCGGGGCGATCAAGCTGGCGAAGGCGGCCGCGTCGACCTCGTTGAACTTCGCGCCGGCCTTCTCGGCCAGCGCCTTGGACCGGGGGATCTCCTGCCCCCAGAGCGCCCCCTCCTCCTCGACCGCGGTGGCGATCTCCTCCAGGAAGATCTTCCGGACGTCCTCGGGCATCTCGTCCAGAACCTTCGGGTTGATCAGGAGGTAGTCGGGCAGCATCAGGTGCCGGGTGTAGCTGTAGAACTTGGCGACCTCGGCGTGCTTCACATTGGCGTACGTGAGCTCGTTGTTCTCGGCGCCGTCCAGCACGCCGGACTGGATGGCCGTGTAGACCTCGCCCATTCCCATCGGGGCCGGGCTGCCGCCCATCAGCTTCATCATCTCGATGTTCGTGTCCGACTCGATGACCCGGATCTTCAGGCCCTTCATGTCGGCAGGCGTGGTGATCGGCTTCTTCGAGGTGTACATGTTCCGTACGCCGCCGTGGAAGGACCCGAGCACGCGCAGACCCTGACTGTCCAGTGAGGAGTACAGCTCCGAGACGATCGCGGGGTCGTTCGTCGTCTTCCGCTGGTGTTCCTGCGAGTCGAAGGTGAACGGCAGGTTGAAGACGATGAAGTCCTTGTTGTAGCTCTCCATCAGCGGCGCGGCGACCATCGACATCTCGATGGTGCCGGCCTTGACCAGCTCGACGGTGTCCTTCTGGGTGCCCAGGGTCTCGTTCGGGAACACCTCGATGTCGTACTTGCCGTTGGTCCGCTTCTTCAGCCGCTCACCCATGGCGTCCAGGGCGATGAACTGCGGGTGATTCGGCTGCTGGTTGAACGCCAGTTTGAAGGTCTTCTCGGCTTTCGGACCGCCGTCCTTCGTGCTGTTCTTGCTGCTCGTCCCGTCGCCGGCGGCGCACCCCACCAGGGCGAACGCGGCGACCATGGCCGCGGCGGTGAAGGTAACGACCTTGTTCCTTCTCATGCTGACTCCTTCTCGATACACCAGCGCATGCCGCACTACGGCGGCCGGCAGGTCGAGGGCTGTCCCGGGAGCGGGGGCCCTGAGGGTCGCGGACGGGTCCTTGCGGGACCCTCGATCTCGGTGGGAGACTTATATGGAACCGCGTTCCGTAGAACGGAACCATAGCCAGGGGTAACCGGAGCGTCAATCCCCATTTGTGACCGCCGACACCGTCTGCCCCCGCACCCCACTCCACGGAGGAACCGATGACCGACCCCGCCGGCTTGTTCCTGTCCGCGTACATCTCCGCGCCGACGGATCCCGTCGCTGAAGACGCCTTCTACGACGCGGCCGCCCGGCTCGACATCGACGGTCTGGAGTTCGCTCTGTTCCCGTCCGGCGCCCGGACGCTCGAGCCGGCCTGGATCCGGGAGCACGTCAACCCGGCACACGACCTGATCGTCTCCCTCGTGCCGTCGATGATGGCCGCGCTCGGCAGCACCCCCAACTACGGCCTGGCCTCGACCGACGACGTGCAGCGCAAGCGGGCGCTGGGTGACGTCGGGCGGGCATGCGACCTGGCCGTCAGTCTCGCCGCCGAATACGGGAGCCGACGTGTGGTCGCGATCGAGGTGCACACCTCGCCCGGTCCCCGCGGTGGCTCACTCGAGGCGTTCGAACGATCTCTCGCCGAGATCCTGACCTGGGACCGGGCCGGCGCCGAGCTGCTGGTCGAGCACTGCGACGCCTACGTCCCCGGCCAGACACCCGCCAAGGGCTTCTTCCCGCTGGCCGACGAGATCGCCGTCGTCAAATCCTTCGGCCTGCCCACCGACGTTCTCGGGATGAGCCTGAACTGGGGCCGCTGCGCCATCGAGGGACACGGGTCACGGCTGCCGGTGGAGCACATCCGGGCCGTCACCGACGCCGGGCTGCTGCGGGCCTACATCTATTCCGGTGCCACCGGCGAGGAGACCATGTGGGGGCCCGCCTGGACCGACATGCACATCCCCAGCCGCGGTGACGCTCCCGCCCTGGCCGCCTCCGAGGCCTCCCTGCTGGGGCCGGACGAGATCGCCGAAACCATCCGCGCGATCGGTGACACCCCGCGGATCGGATTGAAGTTCGGCATCCGCCCTCTCGATGCCGACGTGACGACCCGGCTCGCGGTTGTCGAGGCGACGCTCGCGCAAATCCTCGCCGCCCGCGCTGCCGGCTGACCCGGCCCCGCCCGGCGACCGCCCGATGATCAGAGCCTTCAGCAGCCTGTCCCCTGGCGGCAGGCGCAACTTCACCGACACCCTTCGGGCCGAGAACGCCGGCGCCATCCTGCTCACCATCGGGACCGTACTGGCCCTGATCTGGGCCAACTCACCCTGGCGGGACCTCTACACCGACCTGGGCAGCACCGTGGTCGGCCCGGCGAGCCTGCATCTGAACCTCTCCGTCGCGGACTGGGCCACCGACGGACTGCTGACGATCTTCTTCTTCGTCGTCGGCCTGGAGCTCAAGCGCGAGTTCGTCACGGGCCAGCTCCGCAATCCCGCGACCGCGGCGGTCCCGATCATCGCCGCGGTCGGCGGCATGATCACGCCGGCCGCCGTCTACGCCCTGGTCAACCTGGCCCACGGCGGCCCTTCGATGGGTGGTTGGGCCATTCCGGTCGCCACCGACATCGCTTTCGCGGTGGCTGTCCTCACCCTGTTCGGGCGCAGGCTGCCCATCGCACTGCGGGCCTTCCTGCTCACTCTCGCCGTCGTGGACGACCTGCTCGGCATCGTCGTCATCGCCGTGCTGTACGCGGAGGGCCTGGCCTTCGGGTGGCTGGGCGCGGCCGTCCTGACGATCGGTCTCCTCGCCGTCCTGACCCGCCGGAACGTCACCGCCTGGATCCTGGTCCCCCTCGCCGTGGTGGCCTGGGCCTGCATGCACCGGTCCGGGGTTCATGCCACCATCGCCGGCGTCCTGATCGGATTCACCGTTCCCGCGCTGGCCCGGGACGGGCACCACCGCAGCGTCGCCGAACGTTGGGAGCACCGCTGGCGTCCCGTGTCGGCAGGGCTGGCCGTCCCGGTCTTCGCCCTGTTCGCCGCTGGAGTCAGCCTGAGCCCGGACGCCCTGGCGACCACCCTGACCGAGCCCGCCGCTCAGGGCGTCATCCTCGGGCTCGTGATCGGCAAACCCCTCGGCATCATGCTGGCGACGTTCGCCCTGGTCACCCTCACCCGAGCGGCCCTCGACCGGACAGTCGCCTGGCTCGATCTGTTCGCCGTCACCGTGGTCGCCGGAATCGGATTCACCGTCGCACTGCTGATCGGGGAGCTCTCCTTCGCCTCCGGCGCCCCACAATCCGAGCCCGTCAAAGCCGGCATCCTGATCGGATCCCTCACCTCCGCCGTGCTCGGCGGCCTGCTGCTCACCTGGCGGAGCCGGGCATACCGTGACCGGAGCGATGATGTCGTAGAGGAAGATCCGACTCCCGGTTCCGTTACAGAGGCGCACGACTAGTGCCCTGACCAAGAACGTTCACGGTGTTGGATGACACGCCGCCCGGGCTGACGGCCGGGCGGCGTGGTGGCGTTCAGGCTGTGCTGGTGGCAGATCCAGTACGCGTGCGGCGGCTCAGTGACCAGGAAGGTCAAACGCTGCTGCGCATCACTCGCCGGGGCACAGGTTCACCGATCCGATTACGCCGGGCCATGGTCGTGCTCGCGTCCGCCGGTGGGAATACGGTGCCGGCGATCGCCCGGCTCGTGCAGGCCGACGAGGACACGATCCGGCAGGTCATCCACCGGTTCAACGAGTCGGGGATGGCCAGCCTGGACCCTCGGTGGGCGGGTGGCCGTCCCCGCCAGATCAGTCCTGACGACGAAAAGTTCATCGTCACGACGGCCAAGACCCGCCCCGAAGCCCTGGGGCGACCGTTCACCCGGTGGAGCATCCGCAAGCTCGCCGACTACCTGAGCCTGCAGCCCGCCCGGCCCATCCAGGTCGGGCGGGAACGACTGCGGCAGATCCTGCACCGCAACGGCATCACCTTCCAGCGGACCAAGACCTGGAAGGAATCCACCGACCCCGACCGCGATGCGAAACTCGCCCGCATCGAGTACGTGAGCAGCCATATGCCGCAGCGGGTGTTCGCCTTCGACGAGTTCGGGCCCCTCGCGGTCCGCCCGCACGGCGGTGCCGGATGGGCGCCCACCGGGCATCCCGACCGGCTCCCGGCGAACTATCACAAGCTGCACGGAGTACGACAGTTCCACGGCTGCTACAGCGTCGGCGACGACCAGCTCTGGGGCGTCGTCCGGCGCCGCAAGGGCGCCGCGAACACGCTCGCCGCGCTGAAGTCCATCCGCCGGGCCCGCCCGGACGGGGCCCCGATCTACATCATCCTGGACAATCTGTCCGCGCATAAAGGCAAACGGATCCGTGCCTGGGCGGCCCGCAACAAGGTCGAACTCTGCTTCACACCGACGTATGCCTCCTGGGCCAACCCGATCGAGGCGCAGTTCGGGCCGCTGCGCACGTTCGTGATCGCCGGCTCGAACCACCCGAACCACACCGTCCTGGCCCGGAAACTGCACGCCTACCTGCGCTGGCGCAACGCCCACGCCCGTCACCCCGACGTCCTGGCCGCGCAACGCCGCGAACGAGCCCGCGTCCGCAGCGAACGACTACGACGCTGGGGTCAACCCGCCACACGAGCGGCCTGACCCCAACACCCCGAACGTTCTTGGTCAGGGCACTAGACGGCGAGGTGGGTATGACCCACCCCGCCGTCCTTCCTACTGCCGTCCGCAACTGGAACCGCGCCTGGCTCTCGGTTCGGCAAAGGGCGTCAGATGCGGCGCCACTTCTGATTGGCACCACCCACGCAGGTCCACAGGTGCAGGGGTGCGGCGTTGTTCGGGTTCCAGGCCGCGATGTCCACGCACTTGTCGGACATCGGGTTCACCAGGTCGCCGGCCGCGTTGAGGACGAACTGCTGGGCCGCGTTGCCGTTGCAGGTGGCCAGTTGGATGGGTGTGCCGTCGGCGGTGCCGGCCCCGGCGACATCCATGCAGGTGTTGTTCTGCGCGCGCAGCGTGCCACCGGTGAACTCGAACCGCTGGTTGACCGTGTCGGCGCAGTCCCAGACCTGCAGTCGCTGGCCCGGGTTGAAGTTGCCGTTGGACACGTCGATGCACTTGTTGTTCCAATTGCTGGCGATTCGAGTGCCGGTGGGCTGCGGGTTGTCCGTCGGGCCGGGCGTGCAGTTGTTGTCGCCGGTGACGTTGTCGGTGTGCGTGGTGCCGCTCGCCCGGAAAGCGTTCGCCTGCGCGGTCGCCTGCGCCGGTGTGAGCACCTGCTTCTTGGCGTGGAACACGTAGTCGATGTGCTCATGCCAGACACTGGTGCCGCCGGAGTGGCCGGTCAGGTCGATGAACCACTGATTGAAGTCGATCGACATGTTCTGCCGCGGGTAGTACTTGCCGCCGTGCGTGCCGACGAGCCGGCCGTCGATGTAGTACTTGACCTCGCCGTTCGCCACCGTGGCCATGACGTCGCGCCACCCGGAGATGCTGGCGTTCTGCTTGCTGTACTGGCGGTCCTGCACCCACGGGTCGGGCTGGTAGGTGTACCAGGTGGTCTGGAAGTTCGTCGGGCCGCTCTCGCCCCACCCGCCGTTGGGCAGATACTCGGAGAAGTCGAGCTCGCTGTAGATCGGGTCGAACGCGTACCGCAGTGGGCTGATCGTGTAGAAGGTCTGGTTCACGATGTCGCCGTCCGGGCCGGAGGCGGGGATGTCGGAGAACTTGATCCGGGCCAGATAGGTGCCCTCGAAGAACCGCCGTTCGGACAGCGAGAACTCGGCGTGGCTGGTGCCGCTGGCGGTGCCGTCGGTGGAGGCCTGCAGACGGGCCACCTTCTGACCGTCCACGGTGGGGAACGAGACGTTGCCGGCGGACCAGCCGGCTCCTGGCACACCAGGACCACCCTGATTGGTACGCACATGCCAGCCGCGCTGACCGAGTGCCGGGTCGGAGCTGGAGCCGTAGTTGAAGTCGTCGAAGACGACGCCGCAGGCCACTGCGGCACTCGCCGGGTGGGCGGTGGTGAATCCGGCGGTTGTCACTGCTGCGGTCACGGCCACAGCCGCGGCCGTCACCAGGATGCGGCGAAGGGGAGATCTGGTCACGAGACAGCTCCTTGACGGGGGGATGAGCTGAGCCGTACGGGCGCCGCAGCGATCACGCGCCACTACGCCGTCGACCTCCGTCAATGAGACTGCAAAAACTTTTACGATGTCAACGAATGAACGGCGAGAAGAATTTTCACAGCGAGCGGGGGTACGTCTATCGATGATCTTGGCGCTTCAGCTCGCTTCCGTAGTCGGGCCCCGCCGCGCGTGGCCGACCGCGCAGCCCTCCTGAAGGCAGTGCCGGCCGGCGCGACTCGACCCATCGATGGCAGTTTGTGCCCGAAGGGCATGCTGGTGGTCGGACCGCACCCGCCACCCAGGAGAGGGATGACCGATGGCATTCGGCTGGCGTAGGAAGAAGGATGACGACGTCAACCTCGGACTCGGGCTCGCACCGGACATCGGCCGCAGCCGGGACGGCCGTTATCCGCGAACGTTTCCGCCAAAACCGGGCACCGTCTGGTTCGAGGTCGAGGGCCGCTGCTCGGACGGTTCCTTCTCACCGGACGGCCGCGAGCTGGCTGTCGCCTCCGGCGGCGAGCGGGTCAACGGCACCCCAGACGTGCACCTGGGCGTCTACTCCACCGAGGACGGTTCGCTGCGTTACGAGTACGACCTGCAGGCCTACCACGTGTCGGTGGTGCATTCCGGCGATGGCGTGTTCGTCGCCGACTGGCAGCATCGCGGCGAGATGCTGGAGCCCGGCGCGCTGGTGCACTACACCGCCTCCCGGCGCACGGTGTTGACGCCGGAGGCGGGGATCAACCCGATGGTCGGTACGGCCACCGGGGTGGCGGCCTTGACGTACGAGGGTGATCTTCTGCTCGGCGGCATCGCCGGTGTCGACGTGGCCGGACGGCCCGGACCGGTCGCCTGTCTCGCCGCCGACCGGGAGAGCGGCCGCCTCGCCGCCGGCGGCGACAGCCTGGTCCTGCTCGACGAGCAGGGCCGGCCCCTGGCCACCGCCCCGGTCGACCGGGAGCTGCACCAGGTGGCCTTCCTCGACCCGGACCGGCTGGTCAGCTTCGACGGCGAGAAGGTTCACCTGTGGCGCCACCGGGCCGGCGACCTGACCGCGGTCGCCGGTGTCAAGGCGCTGGGCGGAGCGCAGCGGCTGGTCGCCCTTCCCCGTCTCGGCGTGGTTCTGGGCGGCAGCCGGCACCTGAGCGAGATCACGATGGCCCGCATCGATAGGGACACGGTCGCACCGGAGCCGCCCCCGACCGGCCTGACCGGCGGCGACCTGTGGCACTCCGCGGACGAGGAGTTGCTGGCGGTGCCGAGCCGGTACAACCACTTCCTGCCCCCGGCCCCGGAGCAGGTGGAGATCTTCCGGACCGCCGCACTGTTCTGAGCGGCTGGCGCCGGCCAACAACGGGATGTAACCCCGGCTTCCTGCCCGCCGGACCGGTAGCCGAGGTCGCCGGTCTATTCGAGGAACGCGGTGAATGACACGGCCTGGTCGAATCGGCGGGCGGCCAGATCCTCGACGCGAATCAGGAATCTGCCCCGGTAGACGTCGTCACCGGGATCGAACTGGACGAGCGGCAACCAGTCATGCCACACCCGGTGTAGTTCCTCCTCCAGCAGATAGTCCCTCTGCTCGGGCGTGATGACGAGATCACCGGCCTGCTCGCGTGCCTCGAGGTTCTCCTCCGCCATGATCAGGTCGGGAGTGGTGTAGAGGTGCTCGGTGTACATCTCGCCGATGCCCTTGGTGTAGCCGCCGAACTGGAATGCGGCGTAGGTACCGTCCGGCCAGAGGCGGCGTACCAGGGCGGACAGCTCCCCGCGATGCGGCAGGTCACGCACCAACTGCTTCTGGAAGTCGGACAGATCTTCTTCCTTCTCCAGCCAGCTGGGCAGGTGCGCATGGACGACGGCGAACAGGTCGTGCTCAGGGGCGATGAACTCACGCGTCGCGTCGAACATCGGTTCCGTGTGGTCCGGCTCGGCCGCCACCACGGTATCGATGCCGGCCGGCACGTGGACGATCTGTGCGTGTCCTTGCTCCTCCACACGGTCGTACGTGCCGTAGGCGTCCTCGTGGTGCAGGAAGACGAGCAGCGACCCGTCAGGCGGCAGCGCGAGACCGTCGACCTCCGGAAGAGCCGCGCAGTCGAAGGCGGCAACGAACGGCAATGGCCCGCCGGGGCCGGCCGGCCACTCCATGTCCACCGGCAGCGACGGCAGGCCACCGGCGCGGCCGACCAAAACGTCAGCGGTGTGCCCGGCCGGCAGGCCGTGCGGATGCCCGACGAGGGTGCCGTCGCTGAGGCGCTGGTTCGTCCAGATCGAGAACCGGACGAGCCTGGCGAATCTTTCGATCTCGTCCTCGGGGATGCCCCGTCCGATCGCCGCGCGGCGCAGTTGTCCATATTGGTTCATGGCCGGATACGGTGCCAGATCGTCGTACGTGCAATGCCGCGGGTTGGTAGGCCCGGCGCTTCGGGACCGGTCGAGGATGCTGCTGGAGCAGGCCGATCGCGTCGGCCTGATCAGCGGGTGGGCCGTCGGGTTCATCTGATTCCTCCAGGCCATCCCCCAAGCGAGCTACCCCCAGGTGTCCACTGCGAGGTGACTACCCCACCCAGTCGGGTCCGTAGCGTCGTGACCAGGTCGCAGCACCTGTGATGCGAACCGCCGTCGATGGGGAGAAACCATGTTCAGCAGTCGAGCCCGCGCTCCCGAAGCGGATCCGTCCGCCAAGCCCAGGCCACTGCGGGTCCGCTTCCCCGTCCTGTTCCTCACCTTCGCGGTGGTGATGGTTCTGGTGGGCCGAGCCTCCAGTGCAGCCGCCGGTCACCCCGTTTCGGGGCTGCTCGTCGGTGTGGCCGGCGCCGTCGCGGCGCTCGGCCTGTACGCCTTCCTCGTTCGGTGGCTGGAACGCCGCCCGGCCACCGAGGTCGCGACGGCGGGGGCGGCACGCCGGCTCGGGCAGGGAATCCTGGTCGGGGTGGGCATCTTCGCCCTGGCCATCGCGATCATCACCTTGTTCGGCGGCTACCGCCTGACGGGTTGGGGTTCGGTGGGCGGGGCGCTGAGCACGCTCGGTGTGATGTCGGGCGTGGCGGTCGTCGAAGAACTGCTGTTCCGGGGCGTGGTGTTCCGCCTCGCGGAGGAAGTCACCGGCACCTGGGGTGCGCTGGTCGTGTCGGGGCTGCTCTTCGGCGGGCTGCACCTGCTGAATCCGGATGCCACGCTTTGGGGTGCGCTGGCCATCGCCGTCGAGGCGGGCGGGATGCTGGCCGCCGCCTACGCCGCGACCCGTTCGCTGTGGCTGCCGATCGGTCTGCACCTGGGCTGGAACCTGGCTGAGGGCGGGATCTTCGGAGCCACCGTCTCCGGGGCCGAGCACGGCGGCGGCAGCGTCCTCCTCGGCACCTTCGACGGCCCGGCCCTCCTCACCGGCGGCGACTTCGGACCGGAGGCGAGCCTGCCGGCGATCCTCGTCTGCCTCACGCTGACCGCCCTGCTCATCCGCTCGGCCCTCCGGTCAGGGGGCGTCCGCCCGCGTCGCCGTACCGCCCGGATCGCGTCCACTACCCTCTGAGCGTGATCGCCACCCGCCTGCGCGCCTGGTCTCGGACCCCTGTGGTCCGTGACCTCGCGCTAGCGGTCCTGCTCGTGGTGCTCTCCGCCGCTCCGGGGACCTCCGGCGTCTGGGTCGCGCTGGGGGAACTCCCGCTGCGCCCGCTCGACGCACTGGGGGTCGTCCTCGTGCTCGCGCAGAGCCTGCCGCTCGTGCTGCGCCGGTCACGACCTGCGATCTGCCTCGCGGTCGTGGGGCTCGCCTTCGCGGTCCACCAAGCCCTCGGTTACTCGCCCGCCGCCGCCGGTCTGGGCCTCTACGTCGCCCTGGGCAGCGCCGGATCCCACCTCGCACAGCGCCGGCGCATGACCGCCGCCACCGCCGTCGCCGGCTACGCCGTCCTCGCGGTGGTGCTGCACGCGGCCGGCTCGCCCGCGAGCATCGTGGAGCTTCTTACGTTTCTGCCCGTGCTGGCCGCGTTCTGGATGGCCGGGGCTTGGGTGCGGGCGCGCCGGAACATGCTCGCGGCACTGCGATCGGCCGAGGCCGTCGCGGCCGTCGCCGAGGAACGGGCCAGGATCGCCCGCGAGTTGCACGACGTCGTGACCCACCACGTCACAGCCATGGTGGTGCAGGCGGAAGCCATGCAGTACCTCGTCGAACGGGAACCGGAGAAGGTCGTCATCGGCCTGGGTGTCCTCGGGGAGACGGGGCGGTCAGCGATGACCGACCTGCGCGACCTGCTGGGAGCCCTGCACGGTGCCGGAGAATCCGGCCGCGACCCGGCGGTGGGCAGCGTCGCGGACCTCGTCGACCGGGGCCGTACGGCAGGACTCGCCATCGAGCTGCACGAGTCGGGCCCGGCGGGAACCGGTCCGGCAGGTGTGGAGCTCGCGGTCTACCGGGTGGTGCAGGAATCGCTGACCAATGCCGTCAAGCACGCCCCCGGCGCAGGTACCGTCGTCCACGTGAACCGGGGACCCGAAGAGATCACTGTCGCGGTGACGACGACCGCGGCCGGCAGGCCCCGGCGAGGATGGACGCGGTCAGGGCGCGGTCTGGCCGGATTGAAGGAACGGGTGGGGTTCGTCGGTGGCCGCCTCGTCGCGGGTCCCGAACCCGACGGGGGTTTCGCGGTGCGGGCCTGGGTCCCGGTGGGCGGGGACCGCCGTGGGTGATGCGCTGCGCGTGCTGGTCTGCGACGACCAGCAACTCGTACGGGCGGGTTTCGTCACGATCCTGGACGCCCAGCCGGGCCTGGAAGTCATCGGCGAGGCCGGCGACGGGCGGACCGCGGTGGAGCTGGCGCTGGAGCTGCGACCGGACGTCGTCGTGATGGACATCCGGATGCCCGTACTGGACGGGATCGAGGCGACCCGGCTCCTCGCCGGACCCGATGTCGTGGACCCGTTGACGGTGCTGGTGGTGACGACGTTCGACCTCGACCAGCACGTCTACGACGCGTTGCGCGCCGGCGCCGCGGGTTTCCTGCTGAAGGACGCCCGCCCAGCGGAGCTCGTCGCGGCGGTGCACACCGTCGCAGCGGGGGAATCTCTGCTGGCACCCGCCGTGACCCGCCGCCTCGTAGGACGGTTCGCCGAACGCATCCGCGACGTCTCTCCTCGCGGCGCGGCTGCGCGGGAACTTGCCATGCTGACCCCGCGGGAACTGGAAGTCCTCCGGCTGATCGCCGTCGGGTCGTCGAACGCGGAGATCGCCGACGAACTCGTCATCAGCCACGAGACGGTCAAGACCTATGTGTCCAGGATCCTCACAAAGCTCGCGTTGCGTGACCGTGTCCAGGCCGTCGTCTTCGCCTACCGCACGGGCCTGGTCACTCCCTGACCCGAGGCACCCGTAGTTGAAGTGAATATCTCTTGGGCCGAGAAGCGTCCCGGGAACCTTCATTGCTCCGCCGACTCTCTCCGGCCTGGCTACTGACCCATGGCTTGCATGAGCACGCCGACCGCCCGGGTCAGATCTTCGGAGGTTCCGGTGAAGGGGATGCGCAGGTAGCGGGTGAGCGTGCGGTCAGCGGAGAACGCCGGTCCCGCAGACAAGTTCAACCCCAGGTCGGCGGTACGGGCGGCGAGCGCTGTCGCGTCGGCGTCGTGCAGTCGCAGCCACAGGCAGAGACCGCCCGGTGGGACGGTGAAACTCCAGTCGGCGGCGCCGTCGAGGAGGGTGGCGAGGTGGTCGCGCTGGGCCCGGAGCCGGTCACGGCGGTCGTGGAGCATCTCATGGGGGTCGCTGAGCAGCTCGCAGGCGATGAGTTGTTCCAGCGGCGGCGGGGACAACCGTGCCTGCAGCGGGTTGAGCTGGAGTTCACGGACGCGTGACGCGTCGGCGCGAAGCCAGCCGACGCGTAGCCCGCCCCACACGAGTTTGCTGGTGGAGCCGATGGTGACGACTCCGGGGCCAGCCAGGTGTGTGATCGGCGCGGTGGGGACGCGTAGGTCCAGGTCGCGCAGGGTCTCGTCGACGATGACCGTCATGTCGTGGCGGCCGGCCAGGCCGGCGACCGTGGTGCGTAGTTCGGGCGGCATGAGAGCGCCGGTCGGGTTGTGGAAGTCGGGTACCAAATAGGCCAGTTTCGGCCGTGCTGCCTGCACCGTGTGGGACAGGTGGGCGGCGTCCCAGCCGTCGGTGGTGACGGGTACCGCGGCGAGCCGGGCGCGGTGTCGCTGCAGGATGCCGAGCGCGCCGTGGTAGGTGGGACTCTCCACCAGGATCGGTCGGGTGCGGTCGGCCAGGTGGTCGACCAGCAGGGTGAGGGCGGCCCGGGCGCCGGAGGTGACCAGGATCTGCTCGGGGCGGGTGGGCAGCCCTTCGCGGGTGTACCGGTCGGCCAGCAGCTCACGCAGTCGCGGCAGGCCGGCGTCCGGTTCGGCGGCGTCCATCAGCAGGGTCGCCGAGCGCTGTACTGCCCGCCGGCTGGCCTCCAGGTAGGCGGTGTGCGGAGCGGCGGGCACCGCGCGAGTGAGATCGAGGACCGCACCGTGGCTCGTCGACCACGGCGCGGTGCGGCGGGTGACGTCCGGCGGAAGCTGGATGGCGCTGCCACTGCCGTGCCGCGTGTGTAACCACCCGGAGTCGCGCAGCGTGGCCAGCGCGGTCACGACGGTGCCGCGACTCACCCGCAGGGTCACGGCCAAGGAGCGCTCCGAGGGCAGCCGGGTGCCGACCGTGATCCGGCCGTCGAGGACGGCGGTACGGATGGCGGCGGCGAGCGCATCGGTGAGCGGGCCCGGGAACTGTCGCCACGCGCCTAGGCCGGAGGCGAACCCCGCACCGGAGGCTTCATGCATTGGTCCAGTTTGCCAGAAGTGGATCAAGACTGAGGGTGCCGCGCCACGTAGCGTCGCCGTCGCCAACGAGCCGAGACCCAAGAAAGTCGAGCGTGTCCTTCTCATGAGCAAGTGGTGGCGTCAGACCGTGGGCGGGTTGCCGGTCACGTTCTGGTACCTGTGGACGGCTTCGCTGATCAACCGGACCGGGGCGGTGGGGCAGCTCTACCTCGGCGTCTACCTGTTGTCCGTACGGCATTTCGACGCCGCGTACGCCGGGTTGGTCATCGGTCTGGGCGGAGCCGGCACCGCACTGGGCGCGCTACCAGGCGGCATCCTCGCCGACCGGTGGGGACGGCGCCCGACGATGCTCGCCGCGGGCCTACCCGCCGCGATCACGATGCTGGGCCTCGGGCACGCCACCGGCCGGGCGTCGATCCTGATGCTGTCCACGTTGCTCGGTGTGTTCCTCGGAGCTGTCCGGCCGGCGTTCACCGCATCGATCATCGATGTCGTCGCCGTCGCGGATCGGGGCCGGGCCCTGAACCTGAACTACTGGGCTTTCAACCTCGGATCCGGTGCGGCGGCGCTGCTCGCGGGCCTTCTCGTCCGGGTGGAACCGGCGCTGCTGTTCGCCCTGAACGCCGGTGTGCTGCTGTTCTCGACCCTGCTGCTGGCATGGAAGGTGCCCGAGACCCGGCCCGCCGCGGCCACGACGACGACCACGCCGGCCGGCCTCGGCACCGTCGCCCGGGACCGGGTCTTCCTGACCTTCGTCGGGCTCGCCATGCTCGGGTGGACCATGATCGAGACCAACAAGATCCTGCCGGTCGCGCTCACCGCCGACGGCCTGGACGTGACGTCCTACGGGCAGGTCATCGTGGTCAACATGGCATTGATCGTGATAGGTCAGCTCTTCCTGCTCCGGCTGACCGAGCACCGCCGTCGCGAGCATGTGCTGGCCGTTTCCGCCATGACTGCCGGACTGGGATTCGGGCTGGTCCCGCTCGCCGACACCCTGTGGGCGTACGCGTTGACCGTCGCCGTCTGGACCATCGGCGAGATGCTGATGACGGTGGCGAACTCCGCCCTGACCGTGGATCTCGCCCCGCCCGAGGCCCGCGGCCGGTACCAGGGCGTCTTCAGCTTCGGCCTGACCGCCGCGATGTTCGTCGGCCCTTCCCTCGGCGGCCTCCTCGCCGACCGGTTCGGACCGGACACCCTGTGGGTCGCGGTGCTCGGCCTCGGTCTGCTCCTGACGGCAGCGCACCTGGCGGCCGGACCACCACAGAACCGCCGCCTGGCACGGCTGCGGCTCGCATCCGAACACGCGGCACCGCATCGCTCATCCTGCCGGGACGAGCCCGGCACCGCCGCCTGAGGCTGTGGCGGCAACCGAGACCGTGACGTCGTTCATCCACATCACCAACGCCGTCCGCGAGGTGTTCCATGCGCTGACCTGGGCGGCCGGCACGGGGAACATCGTCGACGACGAACTGGGCCACTCCAGCCGGCGCAGGGGCTTCGCGACGTCATGACGGCTTCACCGAGAAAGGCCATCCCCCTGCACGTCAACAAGGTTGATCACCACATCCGTACATCAACGACTCGATGCAGCCGCCGAGGAAGGCCGTACGCCGCGGCTTTCGAAGATCTCTTTCGCCGCGAAGGTGGCGTTCAGGGCGCGCGGGAAACCGGCGTAGACGGCCGCGTGCAGCATCGCTTCGACAATCTCGTCGGGGGTGAGGCCGACATTGAGTGCGGCGCCGACGTGGACCTTGAGCTGCGGTTCGCATCCGCCGAGGGCGGTCAGGACGCCGATGGTGACCAGTTGACGGGAGCGGGCATCAAGTCCGGGCCGGTCGTAGATGTCGCCGAACGCGAACGCCGCGACGTGGTGGCCCAGGGCGGGTGATACGTCGGTGAGCGAGTCGATCACCGACGTTCCGGCGTGGCCGTCGATCTTGGCCAGGACGTCCAGGCCATGGTCGCGCCGGTTGAGGTTGGCGGTGCTGGTGACGTCGTGCTGTGCGGTGCTCATGGCTGGGTCGATCCTCCGTACGTCGCGATCTTGTATTCGGTGGCGGCCAGTGCCAGTTGGATCTGGGCGAGCTGGGCACGCAGCGTGTCCCGGTGTTCCACGAGCAGGTCGAGACGGTCGGGAATGGTGGCGTCACCGCGGTCGACGAGGTCGATGTACTGGCGCAGGTCGCTGATCGGCATCCCGGACGTACGCATCCTGGTCAGAAACACCAGACGCCGGATCGCCGGAGCGTCGTAGACGCGGTGCCCGGCCGGATTGCGGGACACGGTGACCAGGCCGGCCCGCTCGTAGTACCGCAGCGTGTGCGGGCTCACCCCGACATGCTGGGCTGCCGTCGCGATGTCCCACTGCCGGGACCGGTCGTCGAGGACCAGGTCCTGCAGAGCCTCGACCGAGACCCCGCCCGGCGGGTCGACGGCGAGCCGCAGCGCCTCCGCCAACTGCTCGTTCACGTTCATGGCGCCGACGGTAGAGCTTTGAGCGCGCTCCAACACAAGCGAAAGCGGGACGCAGGTACCGGCGGGGTTCTAGTAGCGGTCCCGGCGCACGATGTGCGCGTCGACCAGGTCGAGGAACGCTCGCACGGCCGGGCTCGGCGCGGGGCCTCCGAGGCTGGCCGTGGCCAGGGTCCACGATGCGGCGGGTGGGTCGAGGCCGACGGGTACGACCTGGTGGCCGTCCTCGGCGGCCAGTGGCGGTACCAGGGCCAGGCCGATGCCGGACGCGACGTATCCGGGGATGGTGGTGATGTCGCTGACCTCGACGGCGATGGTGCGGGTGATGCCCGCCTTGCGGAAGTCGTGGTCGGTGCGGATGCGGTTGCAGAAGCCGGGTGGAAGGTCGATGAACGGCTCGTCGGCCAGCGCCGCCGGATTCACCGCGCTCCGCGCGGCCAGCGGATGGCCGACCGGGACGAGCAGGCGCGGCTGGAATTCGGCGATCGGATTCAGGTGCAAGTCGGGCACGCCGGCGGCCTGGACGGCGACGAACGCGACGTCGAGGTCGCGGGCACGCAGGGCAGCCAGCAGCCCGTCGGTGCCCGCGGTGGCCATGCTCAAACTCAGCCGTACGCCGGGGTGACGGGCACGGAAATCGTTGACCAACCCCGGCAGGTCGATGACGGTAAGACTCGAAAGCGTGCCGACGCGCAGGCTGCCGGTCAGCCCTTTGCGGAGACCGTCGACCGCAGCACGGGCCTGGTCGAGGGCGTCGAGTGCCCGGCGCGCCTCGGGCAGCAGCGCCTTGCCGGCAGCGGTGAGCGTGACCCTGCTGGTACTCCGCTCGAACAGGGGTGTGCCGAGGTTCCGTTCGAGGGCCCGGATGCTCGCCGAGACCGTCGACTGCACGGCATGGGTGCGCTGGGCAGCACGAGTGAAGTTGAGTTCCTCGGCCACCGCCACGAAGTACTGCAGTTGACGCTGCTCCACAGGCTGATCTTAATCGCCGAGGGCGATAAGCCATATCGAGATTGTTCGTTGGACTCGATCGCTCGGGCGCGGCAGTCTGAATCCAGATATTCGATCTTGAGCGAGGAGCCCACAACGATGAACGTCTTCTTGACTGGCGCCACCGGCCACATCGGCTCGGCGGTCCTGCCCGCCCTGATCGCCGCGCGCCATTCCGTCACGGCACTGGTGCGTTCGGAGAAGATGGCTGCTGCCGTACGCGCCGCCGGCGCCGAGGTTGTCGTCGGCGACATTCGCGACCTCGACCTCGTACGCCGCCTGGCCGCCGGCTCCGAGGCCGTGATCGCCACCGCCTCACCAGGTGACGCGTCCAGCAACGTGGTCGAGACCGCGTTCGCCGAGGCCGTCCTCGACAGCGTGCGGACGAACGCCACCTTTCTGCGCACCAGCGGCGTCTGGGTACACGGCTCCGCCTCTGACATCACCGAACAGACACCACACAACGCGCCGCCGCTGGTCGCCTGGTACGACAACCTCGACTCGCTGGTCCTGGCCGCACCCGGCATCCGCTCGATCGTCATCGAGCCGGGCACCGTCTACGGCAACGGCCGCGGCATCCCCATCCAGGTGTTCGCGGGCGATCGGGTCGGCGAGCCGGCCGCGCTGCGACTGGTCGGCCCCGGCACCCAGCACTGGACCACCGTGCACGTCGACGACCTGGCGGAGTTGTACGTGGCGGCACTCGAACAGGCGGACAGCGGCTCGGTATACCTCGGCGTGAGCGGCGACAACCCGACGGTGCGCGAGCTGGGCGAGGCGGCGTCGCGCCGGCTGGGCCTCGAAGGCCGCGTGGTGGCCGAGGACCCTGCCGCGCTGGTCGCGCGGCTCGGCGGGTTCGGGGAGGCTTTGCTGCTCGACCAGCAGGCCAGCGGGGAGAAAGCACGCCGTGAGCTGGGCTGGAAACCGTCCCGCCGGTCGCTGCTCGAAGAGTTCGCCACCGGCGCCTACGACCCGTCCTGAACGCCCGGAGTCTGGCCGAGTTCTCACACTCGCTCAACGTCGGGCGGGGCGCGCCGATTGCGGCGGTGAAGACGGGCACCCATTCCAGGCCCGCCACCGGTTCGTCGGTCCACGATGGAAAGGCCACCCCGGTATTTCCCGAGATGTCCTGTGACCTGCGGGGCGCCCGAAGGGACTCGAACCCCTAACCTTCTGATCCGTAGTCAGATGCCTAGTAGTTGCCAGTACACTCCGTGACCGCTGCCTCGCAAGACCGCATCGAAGGCGTTGTGCCAGGTCAGAGTGGGTACGGGTTTTCGCAGGCACCGGCCGAGTGCACGATTTCCAGGCCCATCGAGCCGGCGTCGCTCAATCAATCGTGCTGATTTAGTCGCCCCCGTGCTGAAACGGTCGCCGACATCCGATCACCACCGGATCACCACGCGATCAAATCACTCTGCGTCGACGTCGGCCGCTACCCCGCTGCTCCAGCCTGAACTGGACCCGGGCAACCAGGCGTTTAACGTTCTTTCCGGCGGCGCCGGTGAACGCGGTCATCCGGCCGACCGCGTCGTACTCGTACGTCTTGTCCGCGGTCGCGACCTGTGCGCCGCTACCGGAGCTCTTGCGCAGCCGGGCCTTGGCCGACTCCGGCTACGAAAGCACTGGTCAGGGTATCAAGACACCGGTCAAGCAACCGACCGACGGTAAGCCCCTCGCCATCGACAACCGTGCCTACAACCGGCTCCTGCGCGGTCTGCGCTGGCAGGGCGAACGCGGCTTCGCGATCCTCGTCGGACGCTGGAGAGTCTTGCGCCGCACCACGATCAGCCCACGCCGGATCGGCGACGTCGTCGCCGCAGCGCTGCACCTGACCCATTTCGAATACAAATACCTAGCCGGATCTTGCTGAGTGAGTGTTTGAGAGGGTTGTTAGCCGGGCGTGGTGAACACCCGGCGGGCTTGGCGGGTGGCGGGTCTGCCACGGTCGATGCGGCGGATCATGGTGTTGATCGCGGCCCAGCGGATCAGCGCCTCGGAGACTGCCGGGTCGCGTTCGTAGTCGCGGGCCAGCCGGCGGTGCGCCGTTAGCCAAGCCAGGCTACGTTCGACCACCCACCGCTTCGGATGCACGACGAAGCCCCGCTGGTCGGCGGGCTTGCGGACGATCTCGACGGTGGTGGCCAGTGTTGCGGCGGCCCAGTCCACCAGCCGGCCGGCGAAGCCCTGATCGGCGAACACGTGCCGGATCGGCGAGAACAGATAGGTGCTGAGCAGGGTCGTCTTGGCGCCGTCGCGGTCCTGGCAGGCCGCCGACATCACGCAGACCACGACCAGCAGGCCGAGGGTGTCGGTGACGATGAACCGCTTCCGGCCGTTGATCTTCTTACCGGCGTCGTAGCCGCGGCTGTCGCTGCCGACGGTGTCCGCGGCCTTGACCGACTGCGAGTCCAGGACACCCGCTGACGGCTCAGCGTCGCGGCCCTCGGCCAGGCGGACCTGTTCGCGTAGTTCTTCCAGGATGCGTTCGGTGACCTGGCGTTTCTCCCACTGCTGGAACTGCCAGTACACGGTCGGCCAGGGCGGGAAGTCGACCGGTAGCTGCCGCCACGAGCAGCCACTGCGGACCACGTACAAGATCGCATCCACGATCGCCCGGCGCGGATGCTTCGGGATCCGCCCGGGCGGCTTGACCAGCGGGAGCATCGGCTCCACGATCTCCCACTGCTCATCGGTCAGATCAGACGGATACCGACGTTCACGCTCCACCAGACCAGCTTCGAACCAGGCAGCCCGCGTCCAGGGACACGCCGTGCGACAGCACTCTCAAACACTACTGAGATCAGTTCATTGATGTCCTACCGAGTCGGCTCGCGAACGGTAATCATGCTCGCCCCATCCGATGTGGCGAGGAACACGCCGCTATCATGCCGGTTGATGAGTCAAGCTGACAAGCCACCTGGCGAATCACTTACCGCGAACATCTCCGCTGTCAACGCCGCCGAGCGTCTCACCGCCCTTAAGTAACTCATTAAGAAGAGCTGTACTCAACTTTTCTCCACGCTCGAGGTCGCGACAGATAAGAATGAGGTATCTGTAGGCTTTCTGGAATCGGCCATCGGAAATGACATCATCCATCCCGTCATCGTCCGGGAAAACGACGTCCTCAAAAAGATCCAGCGACACCTTCTCGACAATTGGAAATAAGGCATGCTCAATCCAAGCACCTACCTGCTTTTCCGGTTCGATTGCGACAGCAAGAGGGCCACTCAAGCATATGACGAAAGAATTCAGCAGCTGAGATGCTTCGGGCTCTGTCGATGCAGAAGCCTGTTCCCAGACAGCGTGAACCTCAGCGCCTACCTCACCGTTCACCATAAACGCTATCGCGAGATCGCTCGCCTTCCTGGACCAGTCGGCCCATCCGGCATACTCGGCAGCGCTTAGTCCCGCCCTGAGACCTGCTCCAGCTAGCCAGAACACTGCCGCTCTCCGCTGGGGCGGGAGGCGATCCACGCGCTCCGTTACCGCAGAGATGAGATCGTCATAGCTCATGTCGTTCCTTAAGGAGCCGTTGCCCACGGGATACCAAACTTAGTCAACATGGGTGCACAGCGCCCAGCACACGGGACGAGAGCCGACGTTCCGATACCTGTGGGATCGGGCATCACGGCAAGCAAGTTCTCTTCCGCATGAAGCTGATCGCGCTTCACTGTTCCATCGCGCTTCACTGTCTTGGATGGCGCTCGTTGTAGACCAAGTTTTCCAATGATCTCCCGTTGCTTACGCGTGAAAGAGGAACTCGAGTTGCTGGCCACAACCAGTGTACCGTCAGCGTCCGTACCGACAGCGATAACCTGCTGTCGTAGCTGCGCTGGGTGCACATCAGGCGCATTTTTGACCTGACTGGCGAGCGATGCCAGTTCAGCCGGCGTTTTGGTGCCCCCTGCAGCTTGCGGCAAGGAGGCGACTGCACCGACTCCGCCGCCATCGATGGGACAGGACGCACCGGTAACTCCGAGGCTAATAAGCCCGGGATCATTATTGTGAACAAGAACTGGTGCATTGCCTGCAACTACGAAGTAGGTGTGGATGTCGTCGACGGTGAGGTCACGCATCACCTTGGCGCCGGTGAAGTTCCGGACGGCGGTGACGTATTGGATCTGTCCGTCGGGGCCTACGAGCGTGGATTCGCCGGCGACCAGGTCGGCCGCGTCGGTCCATGTGCCGGTGGTGGCGTCCCAGAACGGGTGGTGTGCCGTGGTTTCCAGCGTCGAGGTGGTGGGGCCGCGGGTACTGCGGTCGCCCTTGCCCTCGTTCACCGTCTTGTTCGCCGCCGCTGAGGCGGGCTGGTCGGAGACGGTGACGTCGGTCAGTTCCAGGTCGCGGTTGGCGTGCAGCAGGCTGACCTGCCGTGCGCCTTCCTCACCGGTGACCGGGTCCTTGGCCTGGACCTCGTCGCCGATGTTGACCGCGGAGATCGGTCGGGTGGTGCCGTCGGCCATCAGGACCAGAGTGCTCGGGTCGAAGCTGTGCGTCTTGCAGCCCTGGACTGCTGGCGCATCGGCCTGTTCGGCGACCTCGGCGTCGTTGGCCTGGTCGTTCTTCTGCTCGGACGCTTCCTTCTTCGACTTCGCCGGCTGATCGTTGGTCGCGGAAGCCTTCTGGGGCTTGGCGTCCTTGGTCGGCCGCTTCTCCTTCTCCTTTTCCTTCTTCGGCTCGGTCTTCGGCTTTTCCGGCTTGGTCTGCTTGGACGGCTTCGGCTTGGGTTCCGGCTTCGGCTTGGGCTTGGGCTTCTTCTTGGCCGCGGGCTTCTTTTTCTTCTTCGGCGGCTTCGGCTTCTTCGGGACCTTCTTCATGACGTCGCTGAGCAGCTTGCGGCCAGCGTTGATCGCGTCCGACGCGCGGCGCATCGCGGTTTGAGCGCCGTCGACGATACGTTTCCACATGCGGTAGCCGTCGAAGGCCCTGTCGACGGCCTTGAGAATGGAGCGGCCCATTTTGATCATCTTCCATGGGCCGGCCACGTTGGAGGCCAGATCGGCGCAGTCCCAGAGGCTGCCGCCGAGGCAACCTTCCAGGGCGGTCCAGCCGAGCATCTCAAGGAGCATGCCGACGCCGACCTCCCACAGGATGTCCTTGAGCGAGGTTTGGGACTCCCGCTCGGCCCGCTGGAACTCGGCTTCGTCCGAGGCGATTTGGCTGCTGGCGGCCTGCATGTCGCGGTCGCGCTGTTCCATCGCTTCGGTGAACAGGTCCATCGCTGCCTGGTACTTCTTGACCTCGCAGGCGTAGTCGTACTCGCCGCATTTGCCGTCGACGGCGTTGCCGGTGGTGTCGGTGTTCGACATCGGGTCGCCTTCGGCATACGCGAACCGGTTGGCCGAGCCCGAGGTCGGGGTGGGGCTGTTGTCAGCGGTGTCGCGGGTGTCGAAGGTACCGGTGTTCGGGTCGTACCAGCGTGACCACATGTTGACCTTGCCGGTCGTCTGGTCGGTCCATTCCTGCTGGTAGCCGAGCTTGCCGACCATGCCGCCGGCCGCCAGGACCTTGCCCCACGGGTCGTAGGACACCGATCCGGTCAGCGTGGTGCCGTTGTCGGTGAACTCGGCGACCACGTCGGTGTGGGTGTCGGTCCAGGCGTAGCGCTTGGTGGTGCCGGAGGCGACGGCGACCAGGCTGTCGGCAACGTCGCGGACGTAGGTGGTGCTGCCGTCGGCGGCCACGTCGTTGCCGAGACCGGTGTAGGTGATCCCGGTCTGGATCATCCGGCCGAGACCGTCGTAGCTGTAGGTGCTGGTACCGCCGGTCTTGCTGCCCTGGGTGATGACCTGGTTGAACGCGTCGGTGACGGTGTTGACCGTCTGCCCGTTCGTGGTGGTCGAGAGCAGGGTGCCGCGTGGTGTGTACCGGTACGTCGTGCCGGAGGAGGTCTCCTCGGTTAGTTGATTGCGCTCGTCGTACTTGAACGTCTGCGTGCCCGCTTGGACCCGGTTACCGGACAGGTCGTAGGCGTACACCATCGGGGTGGTGCCGTTGTTCCACAAGGTCAGCCGGTCGGCCAGGTCGTACTCGTAGGTGTTGGTCGACGCGCCCTTGAAGCCGGTGGTCGTCTTCTTGGTCAGGCTGTCGTTGTCGTTCCACTCGTAGGCGATCTTGGCGATCGTGGCACCGGTGGAGTTCTGCAGTTCGTCGGAGGCGAGTTGCTGCCGGTTGTTGTAGCCGAGCTTGCGGACAGTGCCTGGGTAGTCGATCTGCTTGACCCGCGACATGGTGTCGTAGGTGTAAGTCATGTTGACGCCAGCGGCCGCGTTTTCCACCTTCTTCGGGCGGCCGGCCTCGTCGTAGAGGTATGACGTCGTCCCCGCGCCGTCGGTTCGGGTTTTCAGCGCGCCGTCGGCGTTGTAGGTGTATTCGGAGTTTCCGGAGACGCCGTTGATCGAGCGGAGCAGGCCGCGGTCGTCGTACCCGATGGTGTTCCTACCGGCGGCGCCGGTGAATGAGATCATCCGGCCGACCGCGTCGTACTCGTACGTCTTGTCCACCGTCGCGACCTGCGCGCCGCTGCCGGAACTCTTAAGCAGCCGGCCCATCGCGTCGTATTGGGAGTCGACCGTCACTCCACCCGGTGACGTGATCCGGGTCAAACGGCCGCCCTTGTCGTACGACATGGTGAACTTGCGGTCGTCCACTCCTGGTGTCGCCGTGGTGGCGGGCTCGATCTGCGTTTCGGGCAGACCCCACGAGTTGTAGGTGGTGATGAACTTGTTCTTGCGGCCGTCGGTGAACCGGGTCTGGCGGCCGGCCAGGTCATAGCCGAAATTCGTCGTGATCGCGGCCGACGCGCTGATCGGTTCCTTCTGTTCGATCAGCTGGCCGATGGCGTCGTAGGTGAACTCCTTCACCGTCCCCCGGGCGTCGGTGATCTGCACCGGGTTGCCGGAGGAGTCGAACTTCTGCGACTGAGAGCGCAGCGCCGAGGTGCCGCCCGGCGCGTACTGCGCCGATGCGGTCTGCCGGCCACCGAAGTCGTAGGTGACCGTGGAGTAGGAGGTGTCGGGCGCGATGGTCTTGATCGGCCGGCCGAGGCCGTCGTAGACGGTCTTGGTGATGTTGCCTACGGCGTCGGTGACCTGGGTGGGCTCGCCGACGCTGTTGTACATGGCCTTGGTGGAGATCTGGCCCGGCGAGACGATGGTCGTGGGCCACGGGCTGTTGTCGTACTGGTACTCGGTGGTGTAACTGGTGCTGTCCTGACGCACCGCCGACGTGCTCTTCTCCGTTCGGCCGAGGTAGTCGAATGTCGACGTGCTCGTCGCGCCCGTCGGGTCGGTGTGTGACAGCAGGTTGCCCAGCAGGTCGTAGGTGTACTTGGTGACGCCCTTGTCCGGGGTGGTGATCTGGGTGGTGCGGCCGAGCTGGTCGTACTTGTACTCGGTTGTTCCTTCAAGGGCGTCGGTGGTGGAGATGACCTGGCCGACGTTGTCGTACGTGACGGTCTTCTTGGCCCGGATCGCGTCGGCGGCGCTGGTCCCGGGTGCGGTGTAGGCCGGCGATTCCTGCTCGGTCATCCGGCCGAGGGCGTCATAGCGGCTGATGGTGACGTTGCCGTACGGGTCCCGCTGTGCGGTGGCCTCACCGAAGGTGTTGAACCCGATCCGGCTGACCGCGACCGTCGTGACCGGCTCATCCTCACCCACCACCTCGCTGATCTGCGGGGTCGTGGTGATGACGGCGCGGCCGACCTCGTCGTTCTCGATGTAGCTGGTCTGCGCGTTCGGTCCGGTCACCGAGGTCACCGAGCCACTCTGGTCAAGGCCATAGGTGGTCCGGCTGACCTGGGCGTCGGCGGCCGGAACGGCGCCGCCGGCCAAGTCGGCGACGGAGGAGGCGCTGAGCGCGTTGCCGTAGGTGCGGACGTCGTCGATCGATCCGGCGAACATGCCGGTCGTCGCGGTCTGCGCGCCGATGCGCAGGTCGGTGGCCAGGTTGTTGAACTGCTCCGTGGTCGAGATCGACGCCTTCACGACACCATCGACGTACAGCTGTGCGGTGCTGGCGCCACCCGGGCCGGAGGCGGGGGTGACCACGACCGCCAGGTGCTGCCAGGCCAGGGTCGCCGACCCCGTGGTCGGGGTGCCGACCAGCGAGCTGACGGTGCCGTCGCCCTTGCGGATGCCCACGCCCAGCTGCCAGGCGTTGGCGGCCTTGTCGTAGTAGACCTTCAAGGCCGAGTTGTCCAGGTCGCCGCCGATCGTGGCGACGTACCGGTCGGCGTCCTTGTTGGCGAGCTTGGCCCAGGCCGACAGGGTGTAGGGGCGGGTGGTGTCGACGGGCGGCTGGCCAAGGATCGAGCCGGCGGTGTTGCCGGTGAAGGAGGCGGCTCCGTCCAAGCGGCCCGCGTCCCAGCCGACCGCGCCGGTGATGGTGCCGGTGTTGTTGCCTGCCGAGTCGGCGGTGGTGGTGCCGCCGGTCTGGTTCAGCTTCCAGCGCATGGCGAGCGTGGAGGCGCTGTTGAGGTAGGTGGTCTGCTGGCGGATGCGGCCGAGCCGGTCGTAGGCGGTGTCGGTCTGCCCCAACGCGGTGCTGCCGTCGGTCGTCTTGGTGCTGACGACATCGTCTTCGACCGAGTACTCGACGGTGTTGATGCGTTTGGTCGTCGTCGTGGTGATCTTGCCGGCGGCGTCTGTGTAGGGGGAGGTCACGTCGGTGGTCGAGGACCGCACCCGGCCAGCGGCGTCGAAGTCGCGGGTCGTCTTGGTCAGGCCGTTGTTGGTGATCTGCTCGACCTGCTGGCCGGCGGCGTTGTACGCGTTCTGTTCCATCACGTACTTCTTGCCGGTCGTCGGATTCTCCCGGGTGACCGTGCGCAGCAGGTTGTTGTCGGTGTAGGTGTAGGAGGTGACCCATCCCATGGCGTCGGTCTCGGCCTGGAGCCGGCCGGCCGGGTCGTAGCTCAGACCCCGCAGCGGCAGGTCCCGCGGTTCGGCGCCCTCGGACTCCTTCCAGTTCTTCACCACGGTCTCGATCTCGTTGCCGACCGCGTCGAAGACGGTCTGCACCTCGCTCTTGTCGGCGTTGATCTGGGAAGTGATCCGGCCGTACGCGTCGTAGCGGAACGCGGTGACGTTGTCGAGCGCGTCGGTCTGCGTGATCCGCCGGCCGAAGCCGTCGTAGCCGTAGGAAACCTTCCGCGCCGCGTCGCCGCCGGTGGCGTCGGATACCTCCTCGGACAGCATCAAGCCGTCGTCGTTGTACTCCAGCGTGGTGACCGGGGTGTGCGGCGGGCCGCTGACCGCGTTGCCCACAGCGGGGTCGATGACCTTCACGACCCGGTCGAGACGGTCGTGGATGTAAGTCGTGGTCGCGCCAGCGACCCCGTTGACGACCTCGATCTCCTTGGTCTTGCGGCCGAGGCCGTCGTACTCGTAGCGGGTCACCAGACCGGCCGGGTCGGTCTGCTCGGCGATGTCACCGTTGGCGTAGTACAGGATCGTCTGCACACCGCCGCCGGGCTTCACCACCTTCCACGGCAGGTCCTTCGGCGCCGCATAATCCGGGCTATAGGCGCCTGCGGCCCGGCCCTTGGTGACCCCGTCGGTGTAGAACGTCGACGTCTTGCGGCCCAGCGCATCGGTCTCGCGGGTCCGGTTGCCGTTCGCGTCGTACTCGTACTTGGTCAGGTAGGTGTTGTCGGTGACCGACGTCGACCCCTGCCCACGAACCTCCATCAACCGGTCGTTGCGGGGATCGGCCTGCGGGAGCTGCGTGGTCGCATCCGGATAGAAGCTGGAGTACGCCGTCGAGCACTTGTTCTCCGAGCGGTCCTGACATGTCGTGACCGCCACGACGTTGCCACGGACGTCGTGCTCGTTGATGGTCATGTTGCCGTTGGGGTCGGTGACCGTGCGCAGCTGGCCCTTGCCGCTGTACCCGTAGCGGGTGATCTTGCCCAGCGCGTCGGTGTCGGCGACCTTGCGCCCGTACAGCAGGTCGTTGCTCGTCTTGGTGATCGCCCCGGCCGGCCCGTCGACGGTGTAGTCGACCTGACCCGACGGCGCCGCCTTGACCTTGTCGCGCGCCTTGAACTGGTACGACGCCTGCTGCTCATCCAGCATCGAGTCGTAGGTGGCGAACTCGGCGATGGTGCCCTTGAAGTAGTTGCTGTAGGAGGGGACGCCCCAGAAGTTCCCGTTCGCGTGGTCGACGAAGCCGAAACCGGCGGCGTAGTAGGGGGAGGCCGGAACCAGCTTCTTCGTCCCGTTCGACTGCTGCACCTTGACGCCGTCGACGTACAGGGTCTGGTTGGTGCCGTTGGTGGTCAGCACGGCGTGGTGCCACTTGTTGTCGTTGACCGCCTTGTCGCTGGTCAGCGACAGCCGCCAGTTCTGCGCGCCGGAGGAGTTGCAGGTGCGGACCTGCAGGTCGGCGCCTTCGGTCGTAGAGCCGCCCGGGATCTCCAGGCAGAGGCCGGAGTTCATGTTGACCAGCGCGCCGCCGTCAGCACGCCATTGCTGCGCGGTGTTGTTGGCGCAGTCCCACAGCACGACCGGGCTGCCGCTGACGGTGCCGTCGGCGTAGGTGGTGAGGCACTTGCCGTACGCCTGCATCATGAAGGCGCTGTTGTCGGTGTTCGACGGCACCAGCGACCAGTTCTGGGCGATCCCGCCGTAGCAGGTCAGTGACTGGATGGCGGTGCCGTTGGCGGTGTTGCCGGAGGTGACGTCGGCGCACTTGTCGGCGACGCCGACGGAGTTCAGTGGGCCGGTCGGCGTGGCCGACGGTGACAGGGCGCGCAGCTTGCCGTCCGCGGTGATCCACATGGTGGGTGTGTCGTACTGCTGGGGGTTGTTCGCGTTGTACCGGGTGCCCATCAGCACGGTCGAGGCGGTGGTGGTGTTGAACCACAGCGACACCGAGCTGGGGCCCTCCTTCATCACCCCGGTCGGCAGGGACAGGTAGGAGCGGGTGCCGTCGAAGTACGCCGCCTTGCCGTATGGCCACCCGAACGGGCTGTCCGCGGTGCTGAGGCTGACCTCGTTGTAGGCGGCGTTGCCGCCGTTGACCTGGTTGGTCGCGAAGGTGGGGCTGCCGCTGTCGGCCAGGCGCCAGTAGTTGGTCGGGGCGCCACCGAGAACGGCGCTCTCGTACACCTTGGTGGTGCCGGCGACCTCGGGGGCGCGCGGCTTCCAGACACCGCCGTTGCCGTCGGTCACCTGGGCGACCTTGCCGGTGACCTCGTTGTAGACGACGGCCGCGGTGACGCCGTCATCGGGATCCGGGGTGGTGCTGCCGGACGGGCGGACGACCTTCGTGATCGGCTTGATCGCGGTGTTGGCCGCCAGCAGCGCATCGACCACCGGCTTGTCGACCGAGGAGTCGAAGTAGGCGACCTCGGCGATCGAGCCCTTGAACCGGTTGTGCCAACCCTCGTTGCTGACCGAGTTGACGACCGGCTGGTTGGGCCAGCCTCCCCCGAGGAAACCGCGGCCGATGTAGGAGATGTACGGGCTCATGTCCTGCACGGTCACGCCCGACTCCGAGGCGACCTGATAGCCGTCGACGTAGATCAGCTGCTTGTTGCCGGAGGCGGACAGCACCACGTGGTGCCACTTGCCGTCCGCAACCGTGACAGTGGACGCCATCGGCGTGTGGCTTCGGAACGGGAACAGCTGGTTGGTGAACCGCTTGGCGTTGCAGGTCCAGATGTGCGTCCCGCTGCCCTTGGTGTTCGCCTGCAGGGTCAGGCAGGCGCTCGAGGCGAGGTTGACGAGCTGGCCGTCGACCTGGACGTCCCACTCCTGGGAACCGTCGGTGGTCTTGCAGTCGTCGAGGACGACGTCGGTGCCGTTGGTGAAGTTGTTGTCCTGGGTGTCCAGGCACTTGGCGGCACCGCCGGTGGTGACCATCAGCTGCCGGTCGGAGGTCCAGGCGAATGCCTGGTTGCTGTAGCCGGTGCAGTCGGCCAGCACGATCACGGTGCCGTTGGCGGTGTTGGGTGTGCCGTCGGCCTTCATCGGAACCGTCAGACACTGGCCGTGCGTGGCGGACTGGAGCGGGCCGAGCGTGGTGGCGACTCGCGGCGCCTTCGGGAAACCACCCATCAGCCTGCCGTCGGAGCCGACGTACAACGTCGGGTTGTACGGCTGAACCGTCTTGGTGGCGGCCTGGTCGGCCTCCAGCGCATGGCTGTAGAGGACGCCTCCCGGCGTGGACGTCTTGAACCACATGCTGATCGACTGGTTCGTGGCGTCGCTGGAAAGGCGTGCCGGCACCTGCAGATGCGACGTCGAGCCGTCGAACACCGCCGCGGTCGCGGGCGATCCGGCGAGCGGGCCGGGCTGGCCCAGGGTCACACCGGTGCTGCTGTAGGTACCGACGTCAGTGCCGGCGTTCTCGATCACCGAACTGTTCGCCTTGGCGCCGCCGGTCTCGGTCAACCGCCAGTACGACGTGGGGCGCACGTTGGCGACCGCGGTCTGGTAGGCGGAGGTGGACTGCCCGTACTCATACTGGTGGCACTTGCTGTCGTCGGTCGGCGGGCACACCTTCGTCAGATGGCCGCCGTTGTACTGGTACTTCCACGTGTTCGCGGTGGCCGGGTCGCCCAGGACCGCCGGGTCCGTGACGACCTGCTCGACACGCTTCGGCGTGGTGCTGGACCAGCGGAAGGCGAGGACCCGGCCGGACGCCGACGTGACCGTCGTCGCCACCCCGCCGGTGTAGGTGAAGGTCTGCGCCCGGCCGGCAACGTCCTTGATCACGGAGATCGCGTACCTGCCGTCGGCGACCTTCTGCGCGAACTCGTAGGTGGTGCCACCCTTCTCGGCCAGCGTGTACCCGCCGGTCGGAATGGGGCGCAGGGTGGCGTTGCGGCCCGCGGGCGAGTAGTACGTGCCGTTCGCGTTACGGCCGAACGCGACGTCACGGCCGTTCGGATAGGTCACGACGACGGTGTTGACCACAGTGGTGCCGCCGACGGTCGCGGTCTTGTCCACGACCTTGGTGTCCAGCACACTCGACCAGCCGACACCGAACGCCTGATCGGTACGGGGATCGATGCTGTTGTAGGAGCGGGTGATCTCCAGCGGCGGCCCGACCGTGGGCACCATCGCGTCCCGGGCCGAGGCCGTGTAGTTGCCGATCACCGGGTCGAAGCCCTGGCCGTCGTTCTGTGACAGGCCGGAGGTGATCGGCGGCTGCGGCACCGGTGTGGTGAGCAGGTTCTTGATCGCGTACTTGACGTTGTTGGTCAGGCCGTCGGAAACCAGCGTGGTCCAGTAGTAGTTCTCGCCCCAGACCAGCTTGCCCGGCGGCACCGTCCACGACTTCTTAGTGGTCCAGGCAGAGCCCGCGATCTCGGTCTTGGCGTCCTTGGCGTAGACCACGAACCGGTACAGCATGGACTTCGGCCAGTCGTCCGGGTCGGTCGCGTCGGCTACCAACTCCGGCGTCAGCGTCGTCGACGCTGCGCCGTAGACCGGGTACTGCTCGTTGACCTGCGGATCGACGTTGTAGTCGTAGGTCAACGACAGGTACGGCGCGTAGCTGCCGTCGCCGTAGGCGCGGGAGGTGAACCGCTTCCAGCCGGCCGAGTTGGTCTCCGCGGCCGTCAGCGCCAGACCGTAGTTCGGCATGGTGCCGTTGGCCCAGCCGTTGAACGTGCGGACCGGCAGCGACACCGATCGCCACGCGCCCTTGGCCCGGTCGTTGCCGGTGTTCGTACACGCCGGATTGTTGTCCGCGATGGTCCACGTGGCGATCGGCGTCGTGTAGGCGGGGCCGGCCGCCAGGCCACCGCCCGCCGACTGGATGGCAGGACCGTTCCAGCTTTGAGTGATCCGGTGCACATAGACCGGCAGGCGGTTGGTGCAGTCGAACGACCAGGTGTGGTAGGCGTTCAGCTGCGCCGCCCGGATCTGCACACCCAACAGGTCACCGGTGTTGAAGTTGTCGAACTTGATGAACGACCGCGCCTTGGTGGTGCCGCCGTTGAAGGTGCCCACCGGCAGGTTGTCGCTGCCGGCGTGCGTGGTCGTCGACGAGTCGTTGTCGACGAACGCATCGCTGGTGGCGCCGTTCTCCTTGTCCAGCCAGTCGATCGTCGGGTCGATGCGGACCGGGTACTGACGCGCCGGATCGTTGAGCCAGGCAGCGTCCGCGGTGACCTTCAGCGCCGGGCCGCCGTCGGCGGTGACCAGTTCGTAGTTCACCGCCGAGGACTCGGCCGGCACCCCCGACTTCGGGTCGACCTTCGAGTCCTGCATCCATCCGGCCGGCACCCGCAGCGCCACCGCACCGTTCGCGCCGACCAGCTCCAACGAGCCGTCCGCCGCCTTGCGCGCGGTCAGTCCTTCCATCTTCAGCGGGAACAACCACTCGTTGCCGGCCGCCGGCGAGTGCAAGACGATCGTCTCCTTCAGGCCACGCTTGGTGGCCTGAAGCTCCAGGTCCGTGCCCGGCAGGATGTTCGCGTAGGTCGCCTTCGAGTCCTCGACGACCGCGGGCACATCCGCAGCGCCAGCCAGGTCGTAGGCGAATGTCTGACCCGACGGAGTCTTCACCGTCGCCAGCGCGTCGTCCGCGGACTCGACCTTGAGCCCGGCCCCTGCCGTCGCCGCCGCGGACGCGGAAACCTCAGGAGACGGGGAACCCGGAACCGACGGGGCCGCGGCAGCGGAGGGGGAGGTGGAGGCCGCCGGGGACGCCGGAGCGGATGGGGAACCGGCGCTCGGGGCCGGCGACGTCGTCTCGTCGGCGGCGGTCGCGGCGAACGTCACGTCGACGGAGTTGGCGCCCGCCTCGATCCGGTCACCGCGCTGGGTGAGCGTGGTGTCGATCGGCTGGTACGTACCGTCAGCCGCCCGGTAGTTGACCCGCTCCTCGTGCAGATGCCGGGTGATCGAGCCGTCCTCGTTCTGGAACTCGTCGGACTTCTCGGTCGACCGCGCCGGCAGACGCTTGCTGGTCTCCTCGCTGAAGCTGCTCTCGTCACCGGGCTTCTTCGGCGTCGTGGCAGCCCTCGCCTCCGGCTGCGTCGGCAACGCCGGATCGACGATGCCCTTGCCCCTGCCCGGCGCCTTGCCCGCACCACCGTTGGCGGTCGTCTCGCCACTGGACACGTAGTGGTCCACGTCGTCCGCGCCACCGGCCCATTCCTGCACCGGAAGCCCGCCGACGGCGGCCAAAGCCGCGACCTGACGCAACGGCGCAAGCAGCCCCGACAACGGCCAACCGCCGTTCGCCGGGACAACATCCGGTGGTACGCCCAGCGACAGCCCCACGACCAGCGCGGTGACGACAGCGATACGCCGCCTCATGAGTAAGCCCCATCCACAGGTTCTTCCAAGGTGCCGCGGCAGCATGCAGCAAGGTCATCACTCTGTGCAAGATGTTGAAATGATGGCCAGGCATTGCGTAGCCTCCCCCGGTGCCGAAAAAGACGAGGTCAAAGCGGTTGAGGTGGAATAGGTCACAGCGCTCCGCTATTCCACAGTGGCTCTACGTGAAGGCGACGAAATTGGGCAAGTCGCGATTAATCGCTTTCGGCGCCTTACTCAGCGTCATCGTGGGGCTCATCGCCTGGGCTCTCTGGCCGGAACCGCCGCGCCAGCGTGAGTACCTCGACGCCACCGCCTGCCTACTCACCGACGAGACCGGCGTCACGGCTGAGCCGGCCAAGACCGTGTGGCACACCATGCAAGAGGCATCGGCGGCCAGCCTGGTACGGGTTCAGTACCTTCCCGTCCGTGGCCCGCAGACCACCGACAACGCCGCCGCGTACCTCGCCTCGCTGACCAGCAGCCGCTGCGGCGCCGTCATCGTCGCCGGCAAAGCGCAGATCGACGCGGCCGCAGCCAACGCCGACAAGCACCCCGAAGTCAGTTTCATAGCCGTCGGCGCCGCTACGAACACCCCAGGAATGCGGGCCATCGATCCCAGTTCGGTCGACGACCTCCGGGAAAGCTTGGATAAGCAGCTCGCAAAACTCGCTGAACAGGCGTGACCTAAGCAGTCGGCAGCCGGACACAGCACCGCCGGCCTCGCCGGCGGCTTGGAGCCGTCGGCATATCTGCGCACACGAACGCCAGAGCGTCCGCCGTGACAACCCGGCCCGGTGCTGTGCCGACCATGGTGAAACACCTTCAGGTCACAGGCGACGCGACCGCAGTGTTCAGCCTCGCCGGCACCGCCCGGAGCTTCGGATACGCATTCGCCAGAACCCGTTGACCTGCACGTACACCGGGTCGGCAACCACCGACATCCGGGCCGGTGGCGGCGGGAACGGGCGGCGTCGGTCAGCAGCGGCGTGGCCGCGTTCGGCGAGCAGTTCCTCGACGTCACGGTAGGAGAGTCCGTAACGCGGGTAACAGCGCTACGGTGCGGCGATCGGCTCGCCCGGAATTCGGAAGCCTGCGAATGTCGAAGGGGAGGCAGGCGACGCGTTGATCGGATCGACGACTTCATCGACCACGTTCGCCTCGCTCATCTCAACGCTCAACGCAACGGAGCCAGGCGATGCGCTGGCCGCAGCGGGGACAGAGCGGCTGTACAACTCCAGGGCACACTCGGCGTTCTCGGCCGCGTGCGCTCACCTGGAGGACAACGACCGCGACGAAGCCTCGTTCTCGACGTCCTGAGGGGCATTCGAGTATTCCTGCCACCCTGGGCCGGCGGCGCGCAGCGCCTCACGGCGCTGGTCGGCCGGCAACGGTGCATCGCCGGGCACGGCATCCAGCGTGTCTCCCGGTACGTGATCTTCAGGGAGGGTCTCGTAGCGGCGCAGCTTCCAGTCGTCGGCGGCCCAGGTCACGACCGTGGCGGCCGTGGTGCAGGTGCGCTGCGGATCATCGCCGGAGCGGACTACCATGCATTCCCAAAGATTGATGGTGGCGCTGTGCGGGTCACATGCAAGTACCTGAAAGCCGCCCCACTCCGGATGCGGTTCCAGCGCGATTCCGCTGTTGACGGCGGTGCGCATACCCTCGCGGTGGCTTTCCATGCTCTCGGCGCCGGCGTCGGTGATCTGGCCGATCAGCTTGTCACCGTACGGCCGCACCCACTCCATCCGGGTCGCTGAGGAGACGTAGTTGGTGGCCGCGGCGATCGCGCCCTCGCAGTCGTGCTGGTAACGAATCGGCGTCTTGCCGTCAACGGCTCGCTCCGACCCGCCCTGGCCCGCGACGACGACATACCGCGGGCTCTCTTCCGGCAGGGTCGTGGGCGCTGACGGAGGCGGAGTGCTGCCGGACGAGGTGATCACAGTGCCGATTCCGACCCCGAGCACCGGGATGATCGCCAGCGCAGCCGCGATCATCCACCCCCACCTCGGGCCGCGCGTTGCGCCCTGCTTACTCATCGATGGACCTGCTCCGAACTCGTTTTGAGGAAGGCCAAGACTGCCAGACTGTAATTCTTCGAGGTAGATGCAGAGTGCGTGAGTGAAACCACTTTTAAAGTCTGCGCAAAGGCCTAAGTAGGCCCTCTCACAAGCAGCCGCGCGGTGCCCGGATAGAAAGAGCGCATTCCTTATCGACTGGGAGCTACTGCATGCCATTCATCGCTTCTCTGCGGGAATGGGTGTGTAATGCGGCGCCGTCACGTTTAGGCGCCGGAGTGTAAAGGCCGACCGTTTTCCGAGTCCTGCCTAGCTGTGATGTCCAGGGACGTTGGTCGAGGAAATGCGACCACTCGATCTGACGATCATGGCCTGATTCTGTGAACGATGAAGGCCTCCAGCGATGCAGTGGAGTTGTCGAGAAACCACTGACCAGCACCGGAGGCCTTCATGTCCCACGCTAACGCCGCGCTGACCCCGCGGGCGCGATTGCGGCTGGCGCGTCTGATCGTGGATCACGGCTGGTCACCCGCACGAGCAGCCGAACGCTACGACGTGTCCTGGCGCACCGCCGCGAAATGGGCCGCCCGCTACCGCACCGAAGGCGAAGCCGGCATGACCGACCGCTCGTCACGCCCTCGCCGGCAACCGAACCTGACCCCGGCACCAACCATCCGCAAGATCGAGCACCTGCGCAGAAAACGACGCCTCGGCCCCGTGCCCATCGCCGACCAGCTCGGCCTGGCCGCCTCCACCGTCCACGCCGTCCTGCGCCGTAAAGGGCTCAACCGGCTCACCCACCTCGACCGCGGCACCGGCGAACCGATCCGCCGCTACGAACACGCCGCACCCGGCGACCTGCTGCACGTCGACGTCAAGAAACTCGGCAACGTCCCCGACGGCGGCGGCTGGCGTTACCTCGGACGCCAAGCCGGGGACCGCAACCGCCAAACCACCGCCCGCCGCACCGGCCAACGCGCCCACGACTACGAACCACGCATCGGCACCGCCTACGTCCACACCGTCATCGACGACCACTCCCGCGTCGCCTACGCCGAAATCCACGACGACGAAACCGCCCTCACCGCCACCGGCGTCCTGCACCGCGCCGTCGCCTGGTTCGCCGAACGCGGCGTCACCATCCACCGGGTGCTGTCCGACAACGGCTCCGCCTACAAATCGAGGCTCTGGCACGCCACCTGCAACGACCTCGGCATCACCGTGAAGAAGACCCGCCCCTACCGGCCACAGACCAACGGCAAGATCGAACGCTTCCACCGCACCCTCGCCGACGGCTGGGCCTTCACCAAGTTCTACAACTCGGAGAAAGCCCGCCGCAAAGCCCTACCGGCCTTCCTGCACGACTACAACCACCACCGACCCCACACCGCCATCGGCAAACTCCCACCCATCACCCGGTTGAACAACCTGGCTGGACATCACACCTAGCGCTCCCGTAGGGCGGTTCCGGCTCACCGGGCCGTTCCACTGCCATGACCGGTCGATCTGGGCTTCCCGTCGCCGACCGGGCATGACCAGCGGAGTTATTGGCTCTGCGGGATGAACTGCCATCCGGCGCCGCTGCGGTTGAGGATTACGTAGACCGGCTCCGTTGCGTTGAGCGTTGAGATGAGCGAGGCGAACTGGGGCGGCGAAGTCGTCGATCCGCTCTGTCACCAGTTACCACGACCCCACCGTGGAACAACGACAACAACTGACCGGATCGTGTGCGATGACGGAAACAGCGATGACCTTCAAACGACGCGGATGCCGCAACCAACGGGGGCGAACGCCTGGAAAAGAACTGCCCGCCACTGCCCGAGCGCGGCCACGGCTCCTGATACTTCCAATGCTCCACGCCGAACCTTCGGCGAAACGGCCCACAGCCAAGAAGCGGAGCCGCAGGTCACGCAGCCGCCGCGACCCGTACCGCCACGGAAAGTGCCGACCCCGAGACGCCACCCGCCCTCCACAAAGGCCTGACAACGAGAAAGGCCCGAACCGCGTTCCCGTGGCTCAGGCCTCAAACGATCAAGTGCGCCGCTCACCCGCCGCCGTCTACCAGGAATCCAGTGCTCGGCCATGACTTCCCCGGCCGACCCCGGGGCCCACCCACGCCGGTACGCCCGACCGTCTACCGCAGAACCTGTTCCAGACTGAGACGCAGGTTCTTCGCCCCCAGCTCCGAAACACCCGCATGACCGAGGACGTACCCCACAGCGGTGTCGAGGTCGATCAGCCCGCTGCGCATCACATCGTGCAGCGCACGGCGAGCGTGATCACGCTCGTGACTCCCGGTCCAGTTGTTGTGTCCGCCGGAGAACAAGGCCCTGTCGAGGGCCTTGCGTGCCTCCGCAGCAAGCGGCGGCGGCTCCGGGAACACCCCCGACAGATCCACCGCACCCGTCGCCGCAGCCCACCCGGCCAACGGAGTCATGGCGCTCTCCAAGACCACCAGCGCCGTTCCCCGGGCGAGATCAGCAGCCTGGCGTAGCGACCGGGCATCCGGATGAAACGCCAGCACCGCACCGTGCAACTGACGACGGTCGAGCGGATAGGTGAATCGGTATCGCCCGGCCAGCCGGGAAACCGGCCCTGGCCCGCCGTGCGACTTCGCGGCGTTGTAGAACACGACAGGTGTTGTCCCGTCAGCGGCGGCCTGCTTCTCGATCCACCGCACCGCGGTCTGCTCGAGTTCGTCCCACCGCGGCAGGTTCTCATCGGCATCAGGAATCCATGCAGCCGCCCGCAACAGGCTCGGATGCTGCCGCCACAACTCGTCATCCTGCTCACCAGCCACCGAATACCTCTTCCCTCAGGTCCTGCCGGAAAGTCAAGCAGCAGGGTCTGACAAGAATTCGGTACCGCGTCGCGCCGCCACTCGTCACATCCCTTTCCGCATCGCCGCGCCGGATCGGTCTGGGTGTCCCTCCGCCGGGGGAACCCCACGCCCTACCGCCACCATCACGCTCAATACATCGACTCACCGGCGGAGGACGACGATGACCAGCACCGGAAAGACCTTCAAACGATGCGGATGCCGCACCTGCCAGGGCAAACGGCTGGAACAGAACTGCCCCCGCCTGGCCGAACGCGGGCACGGCACCTGGTACTTCCACTGCTCCGCCCCGAACCTGCTCGGCCGCTCCGACCGCATCAGGCGCGGCGGCTTCCCGTCCCAGGCCGCCGCCCGCCAAGCCCGCGACGATGCTCTGGCCGACAGCGCCGCCCGCCGCACCGGTGACGGCTGGACCCTCGAACGATGGCTACGACACTGGCTCGACACCCGAACCCGGATCCGACCGACTACCCGGCTGCACTACACCCGCGCCGTCGAACTCGTCCTCATTCCTCGCCTCGGCCATTACCGGCTCTCCCACCTCGACGGGCCGCTCCTGCGCGCGGTGTTCGCCGAGATCGCGCAAACCACCAACGCCAAAGGCCTACCCCAGTCCGCATCCGCACTCAATCACCTGCGCACTACCCTGCGCGCCGCACTCAACCTCGCCGTCCGCGAGGAACTGATCGACAGCAACCCGGCCCGGCACATCGAGATCCACGGTTATCGGCGTCCACACGCCCAAGTCTGGACCGACGGCCGCGTCGAAGAATGGCAACGCACCGGCGAGCACCCGTCCGTCGCCGTCTGGACGGCCAAACAGCTCTCCACCTTCCTGGAAGCCAACGTCGAGGACTCCCTGTTCGCGTTCTGGTGGCTCGCCGCCCTGCGCGGGCTACGCCGGGGCGAACTCTGCGGACTCCGGTGGGCTGCGGTCGACCTCGACCGAGGGCTGCTGTTCGTCGAGCGCCAGCGCACCACCGCCGGCTACACCGTCGTCGAAGGCGAACGGAAGACCGCCGCCGGCCGCCGCGCCGTCGCCCTCGACCAACACACCGTCGGCATCCTGCGCGCCCACCGCAGCCGCCAACTTAACCACCGCGACCGCCGCCACGCCGCCGGGAAGATCTGGGTCGACTCCGGGTACGTGTTCACCCGCAAGGACGGCCACCCGATCAACCCGAACTACGCTACGACCCGATTCCGGAAACTCGCCGAGCGCGCCGGGCTGCCGCCGGTCCAGCTCCACGACCTGCGGCACGGCGCCGCTTCGCTCGCCCACGAAGCCGGCGCTGACCTGAAGACCCTGCAAGACCTGCTCGGGCACTCCAGCATCGTGGTCACCGCCGACACCTACACCAGCGTCCTGCCCGACTCCCAGCGCCGGTGTGCTGACGCCACCGCCGCCTTGGTGCTGGCAGCGGCCCGGCACACCCGCAAACGCATCAAGGAAAAGGCGGCGAAAAACCGGCCCCCCGAGCGCGACGAAAAAGAAACACCTCCGGCGAAACGGCCCCCAGCCAAGAAGCGCAACCGCAGGTCACACAGCCGTCGCCACGCGGGCCGTCACGGAAAGTGATGACACCCATGTGGCACCCACATGACACCCATCGTCCACACAGGCCGAACAGCAAGAAGGGCCTGACCCGCGTTTCCGCAGTTCAGACCCGACTAAATTTGGTGCGCCCGAAGGGACTCGAACCCCTAACCTTCTGATCCGTAGTTATTTGCTCGACGGAAAAGGTGATTCGAACCCAGAGGGCACTGGCCATGTTGGCATATATCAAGTTCGTGTTAGCGCGCACCGCTAGGTATCAGCTGTTCCACGCGCTCCGCCAAGTCAAGCATGGCCGCGATCGCGGGCCTAACACGACGGTCGTGTTGTTTAGGGTTATGTGGCGCTGGAACGGTTGCCGACGTTCGATCACCACGCGATCGAGGGCCACACACCACGCTGGAGCGTCGTGTTCTACGTCATACCTTATAGGTGCCGCCCACGCTCAACCATTCTTCATTATACGTCCCAATCCTCCCTTCCACCTGCCCGAAGCCATCGACGGCAAGGCCTCGGGAACCGTCGTATCGGCACGCTGTGAGTAACGCCTGCAGCGGCTCTGCCCAGACGCGCGTGCTGGCCGTACCGTTCACGAAGGCGACTTGCTATTTCGGCCTCTGCGGACTGCAATGTCACGTGACCGACTGCCCCGCGATGGGCTCCTCCTGCATGGCGTAGCACGTTTTATTCAGCTAACGCGGCCAAGCCGGTACCACCGCTTTGAACCTCACACCACCGCCCGCTTCCGGTGGTCTTGGGTGTAGGCCATTGCCGTGCCTCAAGGCCGCAGCCGGCATGCCAGCTGTCGTCAATGTCGGTATGATACCTTTCATGGCTTTTGCGGATACCCACCGGGATGAGCCGGGCCGACGTCGTACCGGTGGCAACATCGACCCGGAGCCGGTCCGGATGGATCCGCGGTCCGAGGGCTTGCCGCAGGCTGCAGCCGATCATCTGGTGGCGCTGGTGGCGCGGGCCGCGCAGGCGCCCGCCGCAATGGTTCTCCTGCTGGCCGGTGAACAGCTACGGCTGGTCGGAGCGTATGGCCTGCCATCGCACTGGCCGAGTTCTCCTTCGGTAGCCGTGTCGTCGGCGCTGGGCGGGCTGGTGATCTCGCGGGGAGCTCCCGTGGTCATCAGCGACGTCCTCGCTGATGACCGAGTGCCGACGGCTAGGCCAGAGCGTGCGGAGGGTGAACGCGCTTTCCTGGGCTATCCGATCCGCGACGGCGACGGTGCAGTGGCGGGAGTGTGCGCGGTGCTGGACTACCAGCCGCGGCAATGGCAGCCGGAGCACCTCACCGCAGTGGACCAAGGGGCGCGGGCGTGCACGGCGTTCGTGGGTGAACAACGCTCCGCCGCGCGGGCCGATGACGTGCAGAGGCTTCTGGCAGCACTGCTCGACAGCTTGCAGACCGGTGTAGCCGCATGCGACGCCGCCGGGTGGCTGATCTTCTCGAACAAGGCGAATCAGGACCTCAACGGCGAGTTGCCCGACGACATCGACCTGAGGACATGGGCCCGGCAGCAGACGGCCTTGACTCCTGCCGCGACGCTGCCTCCCGCCGTGGGCCCCCTGCTGCAGGCTCTCGCCGGCGAAAGCCTGCACGAGTCCGAGATCATGGTCGAACGGCGGCAGCAGCGACCTTCGATGCTGCTTGCCGACGCACAGCCCATCATCAACGTGGGTGGCGAGTCGCTGGGCGCCGTGGTCACGTTGCAGGACGTAACCCAACGGCACACTGCGGCCGTGTCGAAGGACTGCGAGCTGACGATCCGGCGCCTGCTGTCCGGCTCCGACACTCGCCCGGCCGATGAGCTCCTGCGCGAGGTCCTCACGACCATCGGGCGGATGCTCGACTGGGCGGCCACGGAGTTCTGGGCCATCGACGAGGTCGGTAACGTCCTGCAGCGGCATCTTCGGTGGACCGACGAGCGGAACCTGTTGCCGCCCGGTCTGCCGGACCGGCTGGGCCATGGTCAGGGCATGCCCGGGCGAGCTTGGCAGACCTCTGAGCCGGTATGGGCCACAGATCTGCACACCGACGCCGACGCTCGCGCACAGACTCTCGACTGGGGTCTGCTGCGCTCGGCGGTGACCGTGCCGGTGCCCATCGGATCAACCACCCGAGGCGTTCTTTCCTGTTACAGCACCTACACGGAAAGTCCCGATGATGTTCGCACCGCCGTCATGACCGGCGTCGCCGCTCATATCGGGCAGTTCCTCGAACGTCGACGCGGATGGGACTTGACCATCGAGCTCGGGCACAGCCGCGACGAATACATCGCCCTGGTCGGACACGAGATTCGCACGCCGCTGACCAGCATCCTGTCGTACACGGCACTGATGATCGACGACCCCGACCTGCCGACCGCCGATCGGGTCGAAATGCTCCAGGTGATGCAGCGCAACACCGGCCGCCTGCAGATCATCGTCGACAAGCTCCTCGACATCGCCGGCCTGCAGTCCGGCCACGTGACCGTGGATTTCCGGCGCATGGACCTGAGCGCTGTTCTGCTCGCCGCCGCCGCCACCGTCCGCGACCGGTTCGCCGACAGGGACGTCACCGTCGACGTCGACTCACCTGACGAAGCGATCCTGTGGGGCGACCCGCGCCGGCTCGCTCAGGTCGTCGACGAGCTACTGGCTAATGCCCTCGAGTGGGCCGACGAGGGCAGCCACATCACGGCGACCGTCACCGCTGACGGGCCCGCCACCCTGCTCACCGTGTCCAACACGGGGCAGGTCATTCCCGCGGCCGAACGCGAACGGCTCTTTCAACGCTTCTTCCGCACCCAGGGCGCCCTCACGAACGCTGTCCCCGGTACCGGGCTGGGACTGTCACTGGCCCGTACCATCATCGAACAACATGGGGGGACGATCACCGCCACCACCGACGACGACCCACCCGGCACCACGATCACCGTCCGGCTACCCACTGACCGGCCCACAGCAACATCACCGGAGCACTTGCGGGCGACAACAACCGACGCCGCACCCGGCGCAGCCCGGTATCGATGACGCCCCAGTAGTCGATGATAGGCCGCCGCCAACCGTGTTCCTGCGCAACTGCCTGCGCGGCAGGTCCTCCGTCCCACCGGCCACCAGTCGCCGGAGCAGGGCGGCTTCCATGGCCGCCACGGTGACCCCCTGGCCGTACATGGGATTGAAGCTCGGTCGCGCGTCCTTCTCCCCATGGGTGCGCACCGCCTCGGGGTAGCGCATCTTGACCGCGGGGCCGAGCGGTCGGGCGGTTCGGATGATCTCGGCCGGCTCCGGGCCGGGCAGCGACTGCGCGTAGGCCGGCATCCCGGCGTCGTCGGTGGGCGGGTCCTCGCCGAGCATCCCGGCCAGCAGCACCGCGAAGTCGCCGTCCTCCTGCCGTGCGGCGACCGCGGCACGGGGCAGGAACGACGGCCGTGTCCTTGATGTCACCGATGACCGGGCCGTTCTCGTCCTCGCCGAGGAGATCGAGGAGAGCGTCGGCCCGATCGACGTACTGATCGCCAACGCCGGGTACGGGCTGCCGTACTAAAGCGCATCTTCAAGTCGGGCAGAGGGGCTGCCCGACGCAGTCGGCAGCCATCACCACCGCGGTAACGTCGGCTTCCTCGCATCCGGATCCACGGCTCGCCCGCCGTCACCGCCGGGCATGTCCCTCGGATCGAGGCGTCGCGGCACTGATCCATAGTGGGGCGTGACAATTCGAGCCACGCTTGATCGTTGGTGGGCCGCGGCCCGTGGCGCAGGGCGGGCCCGGCTCACGTACGAGATCGGCCTCGCGCTGTTGATCTGTGTGATCTCCGTCGTGCCGGCCCTGGCCTTCAATATGGCGCCCGCCGCGCTCGCCCTGGTGGCCGTCAGCGCGCTGGTCCTGGTTCCGTTGCGGTTGGTGCATCCGGCGGGCGCGTTCGCTGCCGCTGCGGTCGTCGGCGCGATGACCGGTGGGCAGAACCCCCTCGTCATGGCGGTGATGGCCATCGCCGCCGGGTATCGGATGACCCATCGCGGACGTACCGTGGCAGCCTTCGTCGTCGGAATGCTGTGCCTCGGCCCCACCCTGCTGTACACGGACGCGATCGACCTCGGGTCACTGGTGATTCTGGTCGCCGACTACCTGATGTTCGGGGTGCTGCCGGCCATGGTGGCCTGGGTCGTCGGCCGGCGCCGGCGGTTGGTGACCGCGATGCACACCCGTAACGTGCAGCTCTTCGACGAGCAGGCCGCAGTGGCCCGGCAGGCTCGTGAGCGGGAACGCACCCGGATCGCCCGCGACCTGCACGACTCGCTGGGACACCAGCTGACCCTCATCTCGCTCTACACGGGCACTCTCGCCACCGCCGACGAGGCGCAACGAGAGAAGACCATCGGACTTCTGCGTACGACGTCTGCCGCCGCCATGGGCGAGCTACGGCAGATCCTCGGCATCCTGCATGAGGAGAACGGCGAGGAGCAGGGCGTCGCGAGGCCGTTGAGCAGCCTGGACGACCTGATCGTCAGGACCCGCTCGGCGGGCACCGAGATCGCTCTGCACCGCGACGGCGAGGCCCGGCCACTGGCGCCGATGGTCGAGCACGCCGCCTACCGAGTGATCAAGGAGGGCGTCACCAACGCCCTCCGCCACGCCCGGGGTGGGGCGGTCAGGGTGGCCCTGCGTTACGAACCGGACGCGGTGATCGCCGAAGTCGTCAACGACCCCGGGCCGCCGCACGACGGGCCCACCTCCGGCCAAGGGCTGATCGGGCTCGGGGAACGAATCCGCCTGGCCGGCGGCGCGCTTTATCACGGCCGTACCCCGGACGGCCGGTTCCGGATCGCTGCGATGCTCCCCTATGACGGGCAGGTGTCCGACGCCGCGCTGCCTGCGCCCCAACCGGCCGGGGACTTCACCCAGCAGATGTACCGGTCCGCGCAACGATCCCGGATCGGGCTCATCGCCCTGGGTGTCGGTGTCGCTGGTGTTGTCGGACTGTGCGCGGGCTCGCTGATCCTCGGTGAAACGATGATCACCGTCGACCGGAAGACCTACGACGCGGCCACGGTCGGCCAGAGCGAGATGGACGTACGCGACAGCTTGCCGGACCCGGAGGCGGCGACTGTGGGCACCACCGGCGGTGGTGCGGCCCCGCAGGGGACCACCTGTATCGACTACCAGGCGTCGTTGATCGCACAGCTGAGTGACGAGCACCCCGGCGATCTGCACTACCGGTTCTGCTTCGCCGACGGGGTACTGGCGGCCAAACAGGCTTTCTACGAGCCCGACGCCTAGGGTGGTCCGGTGACCGAACCGATCCGGGTACTCATCGCCGACGACGACGGACTCGTACGCGCCGGGATAGGCCTCATCCTCACACCGCTGCCTGATGTGGAGGTCGTCGCCGAGGCGACGAACGGCCGTGAAGCTGTCGATCTGACTGTCCGGCACCGGCCGACCGTGGTGTTGCTCGACATCCGGATGCCGGTGATGGAGGGGCTCGCCGCGCTACGGGAGATCCGCCGGACAGTCCCGGCCTCAGCGGTGATCATCCTGACGACCTTCGGCGAGGCCGGTTACGTGTCGGAGGCCCTCGCCGCGGGGGCAGCCGGTTTCCTGCTCAAGGATTCGGCGGTCGACGACCTCGCCCGGGCGATCCGGGCGGCCGCCGCGGGCGAGGCGTTCCTGACACCGTCCATCACTCGGCAGGTCCTCGACCGGCTGCCCCCCGCGACGACACCGGGAGAGCTCGCTGCCGCTGCACGGCTCGCCGCCCTCAGCGATCGGGAACGCGAGGTGCTTCTGCTGATCGCACAAGGCCTCTCGAACGCCGCTATCAGCGAGCAGTTGTGGATCACCGAGGCAACCGTGAAGACCTACATCAGTCGGCTCTTCGCCAAGTTGGAGTGCGACAACCGCGTGCAGGCCGCGCGGCTGGTGCACCAGTCCGGTCTGCTCCACCACTGATGTGCGGGCTCATCAGTTCGCACCGGGGCTGCCGTTGATCCGGAAAGCGCCGGCGGGCAGCGGGAAGGCCTGACGCACGGCCAGCGCGAGCGGGTCCGCCGCGGACTGCCTGCCGAGTCGCAGCCGCGTGATGAGTGCGGCTGGGCCCAGCACGTACCCGCCCAATTCCGTCGCCCACAGCAGTGTGCCGAGGTCGGAGGCGACGCCGCCGTGCACGCTGTCCCTGATCGCGCGGCGGGCGTCGTCGCGGTGACCGGCGAGGTCCACCGCGACCACGTGCCCGGCGGGATCGAGCCGACAGTGACCGTGTGCGGCGAGCCCGGCCATGACCGATTGTTTGACGTCTTCGCCGCAGGCAGGCAGAAGCTCGTGTGGTCGGCGCGACGGCCCGGTGGTCAACTGGTGGAGAAGACGGTCCAGCAGTGGATCGCCGCTGGGGGCCGTACGGCGGGCTGCCACGTGTCCGTCACCGGTCACCTCGAGGATGCCGAGGTGGCGAAGCTCCATCAGAGCGGCGGCACCCAACCCGGCCTCCAGGACGAAGTTCGGGATGCGGGGCCGGCCGGACGGGTGATGCGCGAGCAGGAAGAGTGTCTCCCTCAGTGTCATGGTCATGCCCGGTTTTTCGCCAGTTCCGGCGCGGGCACGTCCCCGACCACGACGGTCCGGCAGACCATGTCGGCGATCGTCTGGCGCTTGGCGACGACCAGCGGCAGCAGGTAGCCGAGGTAACAGACGGCTACGTCGAGGGCGTGAGCCACGTCGCGGAGAGCAGCCCGGCCCACCCCGACGGGCCGGCCGGTGCCGTCACCCACCAACCGGACACCGAGCGCCTTGCGTCCCCAGCTCTGACCTGTCCGGCCGGCCAGGTACCAGCGGTTGTAACCGAACAGCACCATCGAGACCACTCCCACGACCACCGCGATCAGGCGTGGGACGCCCGGTTCGTCGATGAATTCGGCGGCAACCACCAAGGGAACGACAGCGAGCCCGTCCACGGTGTTGGCGCCGACCCGAATGATCCAGGGCGTGTAGTTCATCGATGTCTCCCCGCGGTCGCTGACGGCACTCCACCCCGGAATGCCTGATCGGCTCTGGCCGACTGCGTCAAGATTCGCAGTGCCGGCCGGGGCCGCGCGTCGGCAGGAAGTGATGTTCTCGCGGGCGCCGTGTCATCCCATCGGACGACAGTGGTGAGACGTCCTCGTTCCCGGCGCTCACGACGACCCTCGCAAAGCGGCGTTGAGCGGTAGGGCGGTCCGAGGTGACGCACGGTGAAAAGCCTCGTCAGCCCTATGGTCGGGCTGCTGCGGAAACATCAGCCTTCAGCCTCTGCGGCGGACGAAGGCGGGCTGTCGCGCTACGGCTCAACGCTGCGTCCGATTCGCCGGTTCACCGGATTTGCAGCGCATGACACTACGTGCCTACCGGCAGGGTCGCTGAAGTTGCGCTTGTGGTTCGGGCATCGAGGCGCCCGGACCACGAAACGGGGGACCTCGACTGCCTCGCATCCGAGTCCGCCGCCCGCCCACCGGCGCCGCCGGGCAAGTCTCACCAGCCGATGCTGACCGAAGGTTTCCAGCAGGCCGAGGCGATCGACCTGCTCCAGCAAACATCCTGGACCGGTCCCGAAGCGCCGGAGTGCGCGGTTCCCGCCGTCCCGGCCCTGACGTCGCCGGGCGCCGACAGGCCGATGCGACGATCGACGGGCCGCAGTCGGAAGGCGGCCCGAGACGGCCCATAGACACACCGGCCCCGCAAGGTGCTCCTCGGCCTCAGAGGTCGAGAGCCCGGAAGCGGTGGCGGTTGGCGGACGCCCAAGTGGTGAACGGCTGAAGGCCCGGGTTGAGGTCACGCAGCCAGTTGAAGTCGATCTGGGTGAGGTCTTTTTCGGCGTTGACGAAGTACTGGAACATGTTGGCCAGCTCGCCGGCGTCGGGCATGCCCGAGTGGGCCAGCGCGGCCGGATCGACCGGGACGTAGTGCACGGGTTCGCCGAGCGCGTCGGCAACTCCGGCGGCGAAATCCTCTCCGGAGCACAGGTCGCTCGCGATCGGCACGGTGCGGCCGACGAGGGCGTCACCCCTGTTGAAGATGGCGTACGCGATACGGCCGACATCGTCGACGGTGCCACTGACCACTCGGGCGGAACCGATCGGCATCGCCAGCACGAGGGTGCCGTCCTGCGTGCGTCGCGGGGCATTGAAGGTGAACAGCGACTCGTAGTACATCGGCGCGGTCACGAATGTGGTGGGGACCTCCGCGTCGAGGAAGAACGCGTTCGCTTCGGCTTTGCCGTCGGCGTGCGGCACGGTGTACCCGGCTTCCTGGCGCGGGGCGTCCGGCAGGTAGGACCTGGTGTCGGCCAGTGTGGACCAGATGACGTGTCGCAGGCCGGTCGCGGCGGCCGCCCGGGCTGCGTTTGCGGCCTGGCCCTGTTCGCGTTCGGTCCGGGATGTCCAGGCCGAGCCCGCGGCCGGCGGCTCCCACCAGTTCGTCACCACGAATGCTCCGTGGGCGCCGTCGAGAGCACGGCGCAGGCTCGCCTCGTCGTCCAGATCGGCTTCGACCACCTCGATACCGGCGGCCAGGAGGTCTTCGGCCTTCGCCCTGTCCCGGGTCACCGCGCGAACGGTGAACCCGCTGGTGGGATCGGCCGCGATGGCGCGGACGACGCTGCCTCCCTGAGCCCCGGTGGCGCCCAGCACGGTGATGATGCGTTTCGCGCTCATTCTCAGCCCGATTCATTAGGTTGACGTGTCAAGCTAGACCTTAGGGAGCCTCAGCTTGATGTGTCAAGCTGGCTTGTAGGATGCTGACCATGGCGGCTGAGACCTGGCTCGACGACATCCAGCAGGAGACGTGGCGGAGCTACCTGACGATGGTCAGGGAACTCGAGCGCCACCTGCGACAGCACCTACAGCACGAGTGCGGCATGTCGGTACCCGAGTACGAGCTCCTCGCGCGCCTCTCCGAAGCCCCCGGGCAACGCTTGCCGGTGGCCACCCTCGTCGAGAGCACCGGCTGGGAACCGAGCCGCCTGTCCCACCAGCTGACTCGGACCGGTAAACGCGGTCTGATCAGCCGGGTGCCCTCGCCGCACACCCGGTACCCCGACGTCGTCCTGACCGAAGAAGGATTCACCCTCATCGCCAGGGCTGCTCCCCGACACGTCGAAGCTGTCCAGTCACTCTTCCTCGAGCCCCTGGGCCAGGAGGGACGGTCGGCCCTCGACGCCATCACCCGGAAGATCCTCAGCGGCCTCGACGCCCACCAGGCCGACAACTGCTCCTTGAGGACGGACGCACCTCAGGAAGAGTGAACAGCTCCCCACCGAGCCCAAGGGTAGGGACTGCAAGAGAAAAACGGTTCTAGCGCAGAAACGGTGGTGCGCGGTCCGATGTGGTCGGTTGTTATGCGGCAGGCTGACGGCGGTGTGATCCTGGTTCGATCCGGACCCTGCTTCCGGAGCTGTCTTCGCTGGTCATCGACGAAGTCGTCGACCCGGACACGGTCGTGAGGGTGACGGCGCGGACGCAGGGGTTGCCGGTGGCCTGCCCTTTATGTGATCAGCTCACAGGGCGGGTGCATGCCTATCACCGGCGGCGGATCGCTGCCCCGCCGGTGGCAGGTCGTGGTGTCGTAGTCGAGGTGCGGGTCCGGCGCCTGTGATGTGTGACCGCTCCGGCGGGTCGTGGAGCACCACCCACGGCACCTGGGGCTACCAACTCGAACTACCGGTCGCACCCCGGCAGAACCGGCGGGTGCTGCGCCGCAACGGGTTCGACGACCGCGACACCACCCGCGCCGAACTCGACCACGCCCGCTCGCTACTCGCCCTCGCCGGGGACGACACCGGCCTCGCCGTCCAGATCGGCGACATGCTGCAGGCTTGCAAGAACGGCATCCCGCTACCCAGCCTCGACACCGTCGCCGCCCGCGTCCGCGCCGGTGTCCCCGCCAACATGCCGACCACCACCGGCGCCTACCTCACCGAATGGCTCGCCGGACGCCGCGGCCTGTCCCCCAACACCGTGGGTCCCCATCTCGAGGTCGCCGCACAGCGGCTTCCGGTCGTCCTGGCGTCCCGTACCGGCGCCGGCTGGGTGGCGATGCGAACCTATGGCTTCCCAGGGTCCGAAACGGGGTAGGAGCGTTCATGTTCATTGAGCAGCGAACTCGGCCGGATACTGATCCGACGCCAGCAATCACGCCGTCGGCGATGTACTGCTGGACCTTTCCAGGTGGATCCGGCCCATACTCTCGACCTCGTTGATGTCAGAGGTCGCACCGGCCTTTGCCAGCTTCCATGGGCGTTGCCACACGTCGCAGCGGTCCGAGGCCTCAGCGGCTCCGCGCCAGTGGAAGACGAGCGGCGCGCCCGCTGAGGACACGCCGCCGACATCTATGTCACCCCACCTCCTTCGGAAGGTTGTCGCGCGGCTTCGACCGTGATCGTCGGCGCCTGCTTGACTTCTCCGCTGGAGGTGGCTCAATCGCCACCGCGTCGGGCGCGGTTTCGACTGAGTCCTGGTTTGTGGCGCTTCGGTCGCCGAGGGAGGGATTGATCTCCGTCCCAAACCTGAAGTGGACGATGCCTGCGGCATGCAACTCGATCCATGTCTTGCCACCTCGACGTCTGGCAACGCTCACCGAGTACCAAGCCAGAAGAAGAACCGACAGCACGGCCGAGAGGGAGATGACCGCGACGATTGCCACGGAAATCCCCACGCTAGGTCGTCCTAACCCGCGGTGCTGGGCGTCAACGCTTGAGCCCACCTTCCTGATCGCAGCCCATGGTTCGGTGCAGGCTCAGTGACCCGCGTCCCGCTTCGTGATGCCGGCGAATGGGCACCACGGTGTTCGGCGCGAGCGCAGTCGAGCGCCCGCAGAGGAGCCTGCTGCACTGAGCCAGCGTCGTCGGGGCCCCATGCCCGATGAGAAACCTGGAGCACTCGGATCGGCCGCTCTATGGCTCATGCCGCAGTACGTGGCTACTCAGGAGCAGCCGCGCATCTTCTCTACGTTCATTGTCGGCCACGCCGAGGCATGATCGCCATCACGGCAGGGCGGTCGGCAAGCCTGGCGGGCTGACGGAACCGCAGCAGGCGCTGTCACCCAGCACGACCCGATCCGCGAGCGATGGCACGCTCCGGAATAGCTCTAAACCAGGCGAATCGCCCGCACCAAGCCTAAGGGTAAAGATCAAAGGAATCCTGCACATCGCCTTCCTTCCGTCGCTCTTACGCAGACCGCGCCTAACAGCTATTCACAGGTCGGCATAGCGGGCTCCGGCGTCGTCCGGCGAAGCTGCGGAGAGCTTCCGGGCTTGCGACACAACGTGGTGATGCTGGTTGCGTTAGTTGCGACGTGGCGAGTGCCCGGCGATCCGTAGTCGGATCACCTGAGCGGGCACCAACTCTGTGAAAGAGAGCGACCTTGACCACGACAGATAAGACGAGTCCTGGGCGCCCTGGCCAAATCCTGGCCGAGCCCCCTGGGATGGGGAGTTTCGCAGTTCAGAACAGGTGCTCTCGTAGAGCATCCAGATCTACGAGGGTACGAACCAGGTGCAGCGGATCGTGATGCGCGGCAGCTGCTGAAGGGCTGAGAAAGCGGGTTCTCGCGGGGCGGGGTCGGCTCTTCGGAGCCGGCCCCGTTTCGCTGCCTCCGGGGTTGCCGGCCGCCTGGCGTTCAAATATCGGCGGAACGGCAGATTTGTGCGGCGAGTTGAAATGCTAGCGACGGCCGCCTATGAATCCTCCGCCTACCCTGGCCGCCATGGGAAATAAAACGCTCGCGGTGTGGCGTGACCGGAATGCGTGGGGTGTGGTGCTGGCGCTTCTGGTACTGAGTCCGGTGGTGCTCGCTCCGCCGGTGGGATGGGTGGTCGCTGTTCCGGCGGCGGTGGCGACGGCGGTGGCGTTCTTCCGGTGGCCGGTGCGTGGCGTCTCGTTGAGTACGGCGGTCGCGGCGACGGCGGGGATGTCGCTGACCATCGACGTGATCTATCCGGGACCACACGGTCTGGCGCTGTTCTGGCTGCCGTTCGAGATGCTGGCGCTGGTGGTGTCGACCGGTCTGGTGATCCGTCTGGCGCCCCACCGCCGGGTGTTCTGGGTCGGCGGTCTGGTCGTCGTGGCGGCGCTGCTGTTGCCGCTGCGGTTCACGGCGCGGATGGACCGGTCCGTACTGAACGGCTCGATCCTGATGGTGATGCTGGCGCTGTTCCCGGTGGCGCTCGCCGTGGGGGTCGGACTGTATCTGCGGGGACAGGACCGCCGGCGCCGGCTCGCCGTGCGCGAGGCGCAGCGTACGCAACGTCTGCGCCTCGCCGGTGACCTGCACGACTTCGTCGCCCACGAGGTCACCGGCATCGTGCTCGAGGCGCAGGCGGGCCAGCTCGGCCCGGCCGACGCGGACCGGGTGAGGGACATGTTCGCGCAGATCGAGGCGGCGGGCCTACGGGCCCTGGAGACGATGGATCAGACCGTGCGCACGCTGCGCGGGCCGGGCGGTGACGGGGACGAGATCGCCGCCCCGGCCCGGGTGCACCGGCTGGCCGACCTGGGCTCGCTGACTGAACGGTTCTCCTCGGGCGTGGCGATGACCGCCGTTCTGGACCTGCCCGCCGAGCTGACCGGGGTGCTGGATCCGGAACGGGAGGCCACCTCGTACGCCGTGGTGCTGGAAGCGCTGACGAACGTGCGCCGGCATGCGCCGCGGGCCACCGAGGTGCAGGTCCGGGTGCGTTCGCTGCCGGGGCCGGAGATCGAGGTCAGTGTGGCCGACAACGGCCGTTCCGGTGGTGGCCTGTTGCGCCGGCGGACCGGCGGCGGCACCGGTCTGGCCGGCCTGGCGGAGCGGGTGCGCGCGCTCGGCGGCCGGCTGGACACCGGGCGTACCGAGCAGGGGTGGCAGGTCCGTTGTGTCTTCCCAATGGGTCCGCCCGGCCGGTCCTGAAAAGTGCCCGCATCTCTCCCGTTCGGCAGATGTCCGGCCCGGCGCCCGTCGACAGACTGAATTCATCAACGAGGCAACTGGTCGGAGGTTTTCAGAATGAATGCGGATGGAAAGCGTGTTGTCGCCGCCGTTCTCGCGGTGGCCGCCTGTTCGGGAATCGCGGCATGCGGCGCCGGCGCGGACGTACCGGCCAAAACCGAATCACAAAGTTTCCCGTTTGCCGGCGATACGGTCCGGATCGAGGTCGCCGAGGCCGCCGTCCGGGTGGAGGAGGGGCCGGGCGACGCGGTGGAGGTGCGGCGCGAGCTGTTCGGCAAGGCGGCGGGTGAGGGCAACGCCTCCTGGTCGATGGCCGGTGACACCTTGAAACTCCGGTCGCACTGCTCGGGGCTTACGCTCGAGTGCGACGCCAAGTACACCGTGGCCGTGCCGAAGGGCGCCGGGATCCGCATGGTGGCCTCAGGCAGCCGGATCACTCTCGCCGCGGTGGCCGGCGACGTGGACGCCTCTCTCTCCGACGACGGATCGTTGCAGGCCACCGGCCCGGCCGGGCGGCTGAACCTGGTGAGCGCCGGCGGCGCCATCACGGTCGCCGACGCCAGGTCGGCCGATGTCACGGCGAAGACGACCGGCGACGGCAGCATCAGGCTGGCCTTCGCCGCGGCGCCCCGCAGTGTCAAGGCGAGCGCGAGTGGATCGGTCGAGGTGACGCTTCCGAACGACGCGAGCACGTACCGGGTGAAAGGTGCCGACTCCGGCAGCCTCGCCTCGGACAGCCGCAGCAGCCGGTCCGTCAACGTCGCCGCCGCGGATGGCACCGCCCGCGTCCGCCGCGCCGGCTAGAGGCCCGTCACCATGCTGGAACTGATCGGCATCACCAAGGTCTATCCCGGGAACAAGCGCGCCGTCGACGGTGTGACGCTGCGGATGGAACCCGGCTTGCTGGGACTTCTCGGCCCGAACGGCGCCGGCAAGTCGTCGCTCATGCGGATCGCGTCCACCGTCACCAAGCCCACCTCCGGGCAGGTGCTGTTCCACGGCGCCGACGTGGTGGCCAAGCCGGACGTGCTGCGCCGCACCCTCGGTTACCTGCCGCAGGATTTCGGGGTTTACCCCAACCTCACGTCGCGGGAGTTCCTGGGCTATCTGGCGGCGGCGAAGGGCCTGTCGGCGCGGTCCGCGAAGACACGCATCGACGAGCTTCTGCAGCTGGTGAACCTGACCGAGGCGGTGAAGCGGCCGCTGGGCAAGTACTCCGGCGGCATGCTGCGCCGGGTCGGGATCGCTCAGGCGCTGCTCGCCGACCCGCAAGTGATCATCGTGGACGAACCGACGGCCGGTCTCGACCCGGAGGAGCGGGTCCGGTTCCGTAATCTGCTCAGCGACCTGGCCGCCGACCGGGTGGTGATGCTATCCACCCACATCGTGTCCGATGTGGAGTCGGTGGCGTCCGACATCGCCGTTGTCGACCAGGGGCGGCTGCTGTGCCGGGACACGCCCGAGGCGTTGCTCCGCCGGGTGGACGGGCAGGTCTGGGAGCTCGTGGTCGCCGCTGACCGGGTCGCCGGCCTGCAGCACCGGTTCCTCATCAGCCGGTTGGCGCGTACCGCCGCGGGTGTCCGGGTCCGGCTTCTCTCGCCGGCGCCGCCGGGGCCGGACTGGGTGCGGGTCGCGCCCGATCTGGAGGACGCCTACCTCGCGGTGATCAATTTCGGCGCCGGGCAGACGGCGGCGGTGCGGTGATGGCGGTACGGGATGTGATCGCCCTGACGACGGCCGACTTCCGGGACCGGGTGCGGCGCCCGGCGTACGCGGTGATCCTGCTGGCCGCTGTCGCGCTGGGATATCTCGCCGCGCCGGAGGGCGACGCCCGCTGGGTGGTCATGTACATCGGCGAGTACCGGGGTGTCTACAACTCCGCCTACACCGGCACCCTGATCGCTCTGACCAGCGCGCTGTGGCTGACTCTGGGCGGCTTCTACGTGGTGCGCAACGGGGTGAGCCGGGATCGGAGCACCGGTGTCGGGCAGTTGATCGCCGCGACGCCGATGCCCACGGTCCGGTACCTGGCCGGCAAGTTCCTCAGCAGTTGCCTGGTGCTGTCCTCGATGGTCGGCGTGCTGGCGGTGACCGCTCTGATCCTGCAGCTGGCCCGCGGCGAGGAGACCGCTGTCGAGCCGGTGGCCCTGCTGACACCGTTCGTGGTGATGGCGTTGCCGTTGGTGGCTTTCACCGCCGGTATGGCCCTGCTGTTCGAGACAGTGCCGTTGCTGCGGGCCGGGCTCGGCAACATCGTGTGGTTCGTGGTCTGGATGGTGGTGGCGATCGGCGGGCAGTCGCCGGATGCGCTATTCGGTGGGATCGGGGTGCACGAGGTCGCCGCGTCGATGGCGCACAGCATGACCGCGCAAGGCATCGACATGACCGGGGGCGGGTTCAGTCTCGGCCTGGTCTACCTGGACGAGCCGTTGAAGGTATTCGTCTGGGACGGCTTGGACATCTCCGCCGGTTATCTCGCCGGCCGGCTCGCCATGGTGCTGCTCGCGCTGCTGGTGGCACTGGCGCCGGCCCTGTGGTTCACGCGCTTCGACCCGGCCCGCCGTCATGGCCCGGCTCCGGAGCCGTTCATGCCGATGGCCTCCGGTGGTGGGCATCACGGGATCGCGGCGCCGGTCCGGCCCGAGGTGGCCGCCCCGGCGATCCGGTCGCTGCCGGCGCCGGAGCGGGGCGGTGCGTACGGCAGGCTGGTGGCCGGGGAACTCCGGATCCTGGTCCAGGGCGTCTCGCGCTGGTGGTGGCTGGGTGTGCTGGCCATCATGGTCGCCGGTCTCGCCCTACCGCTCGGAGCGGTCACGCAGTTCGTCCTGCCAGTCGGCTGGATCTGGCCGGTGCTGGTCTGGTCCCGGCTGGGCACACAGCGGGTCGAGTACGGTGTGGACGGCATTCTGGGCGCCTACCCGTGGAGCCGCCGCCGGTTGGTGGCCGAATGGGGCGCCGGTGTCGTGCTGACTCTCCTCACCGGTCTGGCACCGCTGATCCGGATGCTGGCCGGTGGTGACACCGCCGGGGCATCGACCTGCGTGGCGGGTGCGCTGTTCATCCCGTCGCTGGCTCTGGCGATGGGTGTGCTGAGCCGTACCCACCGACTCTTCCAGGCGTTCTACCTGCTCTGGTGGTACGCGACCATCAACGGCATCGCCGCGGTTGACGTGATGGGCGCCGTCCGCGAGAACGGTGCGCCGGCCGGCCCCGGCCCGCTCCTGGTCACCGCCGGCGCTGTGGTCCTGGTGGCCGTGACGCTGCTGACCGGGGCGGCACGCCGCAACGTGCGAACGTGACGACCGGATCGGGGCCGTCCTCTGTGTACGCGGCGTGCCATGATGCTTCGGGTGGGGATTCGAGTGCTGATCGCCGACGATCAAGCGATGGTCCGGCAGGGCCTCCGGCGCATCCTGGAGAGCCAGCCGGACATCACGGTGATCGGCGAGGCGGCCGACGGGGTGGAGGCGCTGGCGGCGGCAGCCACCACGCTCCCGGACGTGTTGCTGGTGGACGTGCGAATGCCCCGGATGGACGGCATCGAGGTGACGCGCCGGATGGCCGCCTCGCCGGTGACCCGGGCGGTGAAGGTGGTCGTGGTGACCACCTTCGACCTAGACGAGTACGTGTATCCCGCGCTGCGGTACGGCGCCTCGGGTTTCCTGCTCAAGCGTTCCGGCCCGACCTTGATCATCGAGGCGGTCCGGGCCGCGATGGCCGGTGACAGCCTGATCAGCCCGTCGATCACGGTCCGGCTGCTCAAGCACGTCACCCAGCCGTCGCCGGCCCTGCCCGTCCCGGTCGAGGCGCTGACACCACGGGAGGTGGAGATCGCCGGCCGGGTCGCGGAGGGCAGGACGAACGCGGACATCGCCGCGGAGCTGTTCATCTCGCCCGGGACGGTGAAGACCCACGTCGCGAACATCCAGCGCAAACTGAACGTACGTAACCGGGTCGGTGTCGCCGTGTACGCCTGGGAGGCGGGCTACGCCGCCCAGATCCCGGTGGAGTGATCAGGCGGCGAGGTTGAAGGCGATGCCGGCGGGTTTCGCCTCGGTCAGCAGGCCCAGGGCAGAGAGAAGGAAATCGGGCAAGAACTTCAGTCCTCGTCGTCGCCTTGAACTCGCCCGCCCAGCGATGTGGCGAGCTCGTTGGCGATTCGTTCAGCACGATCGGAGTAGTAACCCTCGATCACCACTTCGCCTTGGCCGTACTAGGCGCCGCAGACCGCGTCGACCTCGGCCGACATCAACACGTCGGCGAACGTTTTCACCATCGCCCGCAGTAGATCAGGGCTCGCCGATTCAAGATGCTCGCGCAGCAGGCTGGCAACGTTCAGACTCGGTTCTGCGGCCATCGCAGGTCTCTCCTTCTGATCTAGACAATCCGAAGGATCTGCGATGGCCGCCTTCGCGTACCGGGAAAGACCAGGTCATACACCACTTCGGTGGACGTGACCCAATTGAGTGAGGCGTCTTCCGGGCTCGGCTGGCTGTCGGAACCCGTCAGGTCCCTCCTCCGGGGGAATCCTCTTGGGAGCCGCAGGTATCACGCTCGATACAACGAGCGCGACGGCGGAGGACAGTCATGGCCAGCAACAACAAGACCTTCAAACGATGCGGATGCGGCAACCAGCAGGGCAAACGACTGGAGCAGAACTGCCCCCGATTGCCCGAGCGCGGCCACGGTTCCTGGTACTTCCAGTGCTCGGCACCGAACCTGTTCGGCCGCTCCGAGCGGATCCGCCGCGGTGGGTTCGTCTCCCAGGTCGCGGCCCGGGCGGCGCGAGAGGACTATCTGGCCGACAGCGCCGCCCAGCGTTGCGGTGATGGCTGGACCGTCGAACGGTGGCTGCGGCACTGGTTCGACACCCGCACCCGGATCCGGCCGACGACCCGGTTGCACTACACCCGCGACGTCGAGCTCGTCCTCATCCCCCGGCTCGGCCACTACCGGCTTTCCGATCTCGACGGGCCGTTGCTGCGTGCCGTGTTCGCCGAGATCGCCCAGACCACCAACGCCAAAGGTCAACCGCAGTCGCCATCGGCACTCAACCATCTGCGGACCACCCTGCGCGCGGCGCTGAACCTGGCCGTGCGAGGAGCTGATCGCGTCGAACCCGGCCCGGCACGTCGAGATCGCCGGGTACCGGCGCCCGCATGCCCAGGTCTGGACCGAAGGCCGTGTCGAACAGTGGGAGCTCACCGGGGAACACCCGGCGGTCGCCCTGGACAAACACACCGTCGCGATCCTGCGCGCCCACCGCAGCCGCCAGGCCGCCCACCGCGACAAGCGGCACGGCAACAACCAGGTCTGAGTCGACTCCGGCTACGTCTTCACCCGCAAGGACGGCGAACCGATCAACCCGAGCTACGCCACCACCCGATTCCGGAAAGTCACCGAACGCGCCGGCCTACCCCCGGTCCGGCTGCACGACCTGCGGCACGGCGCCGCCTCCCTCGCGCACGAGGCCGGCGCGGACCTCAAGACGCTCCAAGATCTGCTCGGGCACTCCAGCATCGTGGTCACCGCCGACACCTACACCAGCGTCCTACCCGACAGCCAGCGCCGCTGCGCAGACGCCACCGCCGCGTTGGTCCTGGCCGCATCGCGGCACACCCGCAAACGCATCAAGGAGAAGGCAGCGAAGAACCGGCCCGAAGGCTGCGCCGAAAAAGAAACACCTTCCGGAAAACGACCCATCAGCAAGAAGCGAAGCCGCAGGTCACGCAGCCGCTGCAACCCGTTCCGTCGCGGAAAGTGACGACACCCATGTGCCACCCACACGTCACCCAGCCTCTACAAAGGCCGGACAACGAGAAAGGCCCGAACCGCGTTTCCGCAGCTCAGGCCTCAAACGAAGATGTGCGCCCGAAGGGACTCGAACCCCTAACCTTCTGATCGGCCAGCGGTCCATCATCACGAGTCGCTGCCGAAGTCCGTTGCTGACAGCCACCGCCGAGGGAGGCTTCTGATCCATGGAATCGGCTGAAACGTCTGATTCACAGAGTGCCGCCGAGACCGGAACCGATCACCAGAAAGGTGTTGTCCGGCCAAGCCGCGCGGTCCTCGGCCGTCTTCGGCGGCCGGATGAAGACGATTTTCACCTGGCGTGGCCACCAGCGGGCCGGTTCGGTCCAGGCGCACCGGACTTGTTGCTGATTCGAGCCGGGACAGTCGCCGGCCTGCTCCCAGCCGTCGAGTTGCCCTGCCACCGTCGACCGGACCTGATCCCATGACGTGTCGAGTGGCATCGTGTAGGTGCTCACGCTCGCAGCGCCGCGATCGGTGCGCAGATCGTGGTGGACCTCGGAGAAGCGCAGATCCACGACCACCTCGTAGCCGCCTTCGGGCAACTTCTCCGTGGCACCAGCCGGCGCGGTGATGGCGAGATGTTCTCCAGCTGTGAACCAACGGACGCCGCCGAGGGCCGCCAGAGCCAGGATGACGGTCGCCACCGTGCCGGTCCCAGCCACACGTACCCGTCGATCGATCCGCACTGCCGCAGTCTACGAGCACCGCACGGGGGTAGCCGGCTACAGCCATGATCCCGGGCCGGCCCCTGTCGCGCGTCCTCGGCTGCGTCGCGCCCGGCCTCTTGCCTAGGACCTGTGCCGGCCGGGGGAACGGCAGGCTCAGGAGGCGGCGCGCGGCTTCACCCGTTCCCGGACCGTGCGCACGGTGCCGTAGCGGGCCAGCCCGCGAAGGTTGTGGAAGCGGTGATAGTCCAGGGTGACCGGGCGCAACTCTAGCCAGCTGTTCTTGTCCAGTACCTGCCGCCACTTCGGGAACGGCAGGAACAGGTAGTGCTCCGGATACCGTGACTTGTCCTGGCTCGTGATCTTCAGGACCTCGGCCTGACGCCGGCCGGTACGCACCACGAGTACAGGCCGGTCCTTCGACTCGCCGTCACTCTCCTGGAACGGCACATCGGCATACCAGACCTGACCGGCCTTCGGTGGCCACTGGCCCTGACTACGATCACCGGCGTGCGCGAGCGTTCCCGTTCGCCACTGATCGAACAACCGCCACCCGGCTATGGCGAGCAGCGCCACCGCCGCGATCTGCACCATCGTCAGCACCATTCCCCACCGCAACCCCGACTCCGGCCCGGTTCCCTCGCCGGTCAGCACCGCCACGGCACCACGCGCGTCCACGGCGAAGGCTAGACCTGCGCCGGCAGCCAGCGTCAGCGCACCGAGCAGAGCGAGCCAGGCCGGCGGCAGCCGATCCAGCGCCGCCCACACCGCCACACACCCGAGCACAGCGAACAGCGCGTTCCCCCCTGCCGGTCCCGCAAGTCCCCAGGAAGGCATCCCCGCGGCATGCCACGCCAGCACCGTGCCCGAGGCCGCCGCCAGCACCGCGACAGCCCTGCCCAGCAACGGAACAAGCCGCAGACCCGGCCACACCGGCCGGTACCACCACGCCACCGCCACCGCGAGCGCCACCGACACCGACTGCCACAGAACAGCCGGACCCGGCCGTTCACCGGCGGAATCCGCGCCACCGGGACTCACCAGCACCACCGCCGGCCAGGCGAGCAACGCCGCCACAAACCAGAGAGCGAAGATCTTCACCGACAGAGAGAGCAGCCCACCCCGGGCATATCCATCACCACGCACCGGCCGAGCCTATGTCCACACCAGACTGAGATCATTACCGATACTGCGAACACACCACTAGCACGATGCCGAGCAAGGCCCCGAATGTCATGCGGGCGTGGCCGCCGTGGCGATCCAGCCAGCGGCCGCCCGTGGGCTCGCCACAAGCGCCGCCACCAAGTCCGTCGCGGTTGGTCACCGCTCGGCGCGGGACACTAAGCACGTAGCAAAGGCTCTGTACGTAACGCACTCGGTTAGCGGGACGACCGACACAAAGACCCCGTCGTTGGTTCCGCAACGGCGGCGTCGCAAGGTGCGGCGCCGCCGTGGGGGCGGGATGCGGGGTTACGGGCGTAGGGCGTCTACGGCCGGGGTCCAGGTGGACTCCTTGGCCACGTCGGCGACCTTGATCGACGCGGCGACCTTCTGCAGCTCCGACATCGGTAGCTTGTTGCCGGTGGTCTGGGCGCTGACCTGCACCTGGACCTTGCCGTCGACGCTCCAGACGTTGCAGAAGCCGCCGTCGTAGCACTTCGACTTGCCGGCCTGGGCCGACTGGTTGGAGTTGCGGCTCGGCGTGACGTAGATGTGGAAGCCGTCGGTGATGGCGTCCTCGCCGGAGTCGAACGGCGCGGTCAGGCCGGATGCGGGCAGCGTCGGGCGGGTGTAGGTGGCGCCGCCGTAGTTGCCGTCGCGGGCCGACGAGATGCCGTCCAGGCCGGGCATGGCGTGCGAGCCGACCTGCAGCGGCTCGTAGCCCGCCGGCACGTAGCCGACCTCGAACGGCACCGTGGCCGGCGCCGGCTTGCTCGGCTTGAGGCCGGTGACGAGCACGGCGAAGTCGGCGAACGACGGGGCGTCGTCGTCGTTGGAGATCGACGTGACGGCGGCCCAGGCGCCTGCGGTGTACTCCCACGCGAACAGCTTGTTACCCGGCTCGAGCGGGTTCTTCGGGTCGAGCCCGGACGGCAGGTTGGCCTGCACAGCGCGGTGCCCGGCCACGGTTACCTGCTTGCCCGCGCGGATACCGGCCGGGTCGAAGGCGCCGGGGCGGTAGACGGTCAGGTAGGCGTACAGGGTGGGCTTGGTCTTGCCCTTTCTCTTATCCGCCATCGCGCGGGCCGCCTCGTCGCCCGACACCGACTTGTCGTTGGAGATGCGGCCGTCCTGGTAGACCGAGGCGATCTGGTAGGCCGTGGAGGCCACGATCGGGTCCTGCACGTGGAACGGGCCGGCTTCGAAGCCCTGGAAGGTCCACGTGAACGGGGCCGCCTCGGCCCACTTGGCGGCGGTCGGCGCCGCCGTGGCGCCCGCCGCGACGGTGGTGCCCGGCGCGGCGTCGCCGGACGAGCCGAACGTGGGCAGCGCGAATGCGCCGGCCACCGCGACCGCGACCAGGCCGGCCGCCCCGGCCGACGTGAACCCGGCCCGGCGGCGCCGCTCGGCCCGCCGGCCGGCCGCGATGATGTCGTCGGCGGTGCGGGATAGCGGCGGCTCGTCGGCCGTCACGGCGTCCACGAATTCACGCAACTGCATTGGTCCATTCCTCCATCGGCTCCCCGGTGAGATTGATGCATTCGGCGGCGAGCAGCTCGCGCAGTTTGGCCAGCCCTCGGGAGGCCTGGCTCTTCGCCGTGCCGATCGTGCACTCGAGGACGCTGGCCGTGTCCTCCAGGCTGAGGCCCAGGTAGTAGCGCAGGACGACGGCGGTCCGCTGGCGGGCGGGCACCGCCTCCAGCGCCGCCCGCAGGCGCAGGCGCTCGTCGGTCATGCCCGCCGGGTCGCGCAGTACCACCTCCGGTATGCCGTCGCCGGTCGTCCGTTCGCGCCGCCACGGCCGGCGGGTCTCGTCGATCGCGGCGCGGTAGACCATGGTTTTGACGTACAGGTCGGGCCGTTCCAGCTTGCGCCAGCGCGGGTAGAGCTTGACCAGCGCGTTGGCCACGGCGTCCTCGGCCGTGTGCCAGTCGCCACAGGTCATGTAGGCCAGCTTGCGCAGCGACGCCATCTGCGAGGTCACGAACTCGCGGAACGCTTGTTCGTCGTGGGGTCTCAAATCAGCTGCCTCCTTGTCCGGGGGTAGAACGGCCCGACCGACCTCCAGGGTTGCACCGGCCATCGAAGTAGTCGCCTCGTAACCCTGCGCCAGCAGGCGAGCGCAGGTGGTGCGGGGCACAGCGCGGGCGTACCGTCCAGTTAGCCCGCCGGAATGGATGGACAACAGGGCGATCAGGCGTTGCGCGTCGGTCGGGTGATCGGTCTGGAATCCGTGCACGGCAACGGTGCGGGGTCAGGTGAGGCTGCTCAGGCCTGTGGTGGCTGTCTTGGCGGCCTCGATTGCCGACGTGAAGTCAGGGTTGGCCCCGATTTGAGCGAGCAGCACGTTCGCCGCGTTGTAGCAGTTGAACGTCTCGATCTTTCCGTCACGGAGATACCAGAGATCCGCTGTCGGCACGTCGATACGGTTACCGGTCGGCGGGATTTCGCCGTTCGGTGTCGGGAACGCGCCGAGATGTGTTCCCTGGATTCGCAGTTCGACGGCGATGACATCGCCGAGCGCGTGCACTTCGAGCAGCTCACGATGCACGTCGGGAAAGACGCTGGCGAGGCCGGCCAGTGCCTGAGGTATCTGGTCCCCGCGGAAGGTCTGCGCGTTCGGCACGTCGTTGAACGTTCCGTTCTCGGTGAACAAGGCACGAAAGCCATGGCCGTCGAGGACGTTGCCTTCCGACAGCCGGTATGCCTCGCGAACAACCTCTTCGTCACTTCTCATGTCTGCTCTCCTCGATTGAGGTGCCCACAGGAATAGGGAGCCGTCGGCCGACAGCATCCGGACGACGCCTGCGCCGTGGTCTCCCTGGGCGACGGGACGGCGACTCCGTTGAAGGTCGCGACCATCGCCGTCTACGACAAAGGCCTCTACGACACCACCAGGTTCGGCGGCGCCGGCGACTCGATCCCCATCATCGGCGACCGGTACCCGGTGACCGTGGACGGCCAGGCTGGGCCGGGACTGGACCTACATCTCCCCCGTCGACCCGGCGCAGAAGCAGGTCATGACCGCCCTCGCCGGGCAGTACGCCGACGACGCCTAGGCCACCCTGCTACCCAACTACGGCGGCCCCGACCTCCCGCAGGAGCAGACGGCGCAGATCACCGCCGGGCTCACCACATCGGCGAAGCGCGACCTGAAGGTCCCGTACCGGTTGACGTTCCTGCCGGACGGCCGGCAGGCCGTCGCTGTACGGCAGGCCCTGCCCAGCACCACCGATTCAGTCTCCGAGGTGTTCCTGCACGAGAGCCCGGTCGCCGATCCGGCCACCCGCATAGACGAGGTCCTACCCGGCCATCTGAAGATCACGGTGACGAAGGGCCTTGAACCCGGAAAAGCCGACTCCACCACGAGCGAGGGCGTGCACTGCACCACCGGCCGGGAAAGCTGCATCGTCATCAAGAGCGAATACCGGATCGACGTGGAAGGCTACGGCGGCGGCCTGTTGAGCGACGCCATCAAGCGAATCGCCGAGGGCGTGCAGCTGAGCGACCCGGCCGACCAGAACACCTGGATGAAGGTCGATTTCTGATCATCGGCGATCGACCTCCCTGCCGGAGTAGCAGAATCTAGCAACGCCGACAGCGGGCCCACTGAACCAATCGGGCCGCCGTCCGAGAACCCAGAAACCCATGCCGTGACGTTGGTGAGCTCCACCCCAAGTTCACGGCATTCACACCGTGACGGCCGATGCCACGCTGCACGCCCTCGAGACCACCCCTCAGCTCGCCGACCGGTACGCGCCCGGACCCGGCCGACTGTGGACGCCCCCGGCGACGTGCGGCTGAACGCACGTGAGCTGGAAGCGCTGTGCCTGATCCCGAACGAGCTGCCCAATAGCGAGATCACGGCCATCCTGGTGATCAGTCAAGAGACGGTCAAGACGTACGTCTCGCAGATCCTCACCGAGCTGGGCCTGCGCGACCGGGTCCAGGCCGTGGTCGACGCCTGCCGCCGCGGTCTGGTCACCTGACCGGGTCCGGTCGCACCCAACCCCGTGCCAGGATGTCGAAGATCGCCTCGATGGCGGCGCGTGGGTCCGGCCGGCCGCGGACGAGGGCGGGAATCTCCAGGACGAATCGGGCAAGCGCCCCGCAGCCGAGGTCGTCGTGGTCCGCACCGCACTCCTCAGCTATGGCGGCGCTGAGGCTGTCGGTGTGCCGTGTCCACATGCGTTCGGCGTACGAGCGCAGCGCCGGCGTGGTGTCGACCAGCGCGACGAACTCGGCCGCCTGGGGATGCCGCGCGACGGGCAGGTAGGCGTCGAGGAAGTGTTCGCGGAGTGCGCCGACGATGTCCTGGCCGTCGGCTCGCCCGCGCACCGCGGCGATCAGCTGAGCCTCGTTGTCCCGCTCCTGGTCGAAGACCAGCGCCTCCTTGCCGGGGAAATGTTTGAACAGCGTCGTGGTCGACACGTCGGCCGCGTCGGCGATCTCGCGCAGGCTCACCCGGTCGTAACCGTGCTCGAGGAACAGGCGAAGGGCCGCGTCGGCGATCGCCTGCCGGGTGGCCGCCTTCTTGCGTTCTCGGCGGCCGACAGGTGTCTGGGTCATGCGCCGAGTATAGGGGTGAGTTGCATCGAGCAAAAGATTGACTCGTTGCACTTTTTAACTCGTTCTGCTTTTCTTGAGACATGACCTCACCCAGAGAAGCGCGGATCGACATCATCGGCGCCGGGCCCGCCGGGCTCACCTGCGCCCGCATCCTGCAACGGCACGGCATCACGGTCACCGTCCACGACCGTGACCCCGGCCCCGACACCCGCGACCAGGGTGGCAGCCTCGATCTGCATGCCGACAGCGGCCAGCTCGCCCTGCGCGAGGCCGGTCTCCTCGACGAATTCCTCCGGCTGTCCCGCCCGGAGGGCCAGGAGATGCGCATCCTGGGCACCGACGGCGAGCCGCGGGCACGCATTGTCCCGGAGGAGGGTGAACTGCTCAAACCCGAGATCGACCGCGGCCGGCTGCGTGACCTTCTACTCGATTCGCTGTCGCCCGGCACCGTTCGGTGGGGCCAGGCGCTCACCCACGTCAGCGGGCCCGCCGGCGGCCCCCGCACACTGCATTTCGCCGACCGCACCATCGTCGAGACGGACCTGGTCATCGGCGCCGATGGGGCGTTCTCCCGCGTTCGCCCCGCGGTCTCCCCGGCCGTCCCGCAGTACACCGGCGTGAGCTTCACCGAAGCCTGGTTCCACGCCGTTGACGATCGGCACACCGAGCTGTCCGCGCTGGTCGGCCCGGGCAGTGCCACCGGTGCCGACGGCCGGCGCGCGCTGTGGGGCCAGCGCAACAGCGGTGACCACATCCGCGTCTACATCATTCGCAAGGTCCCGGCCGACTGGATCACCGCCACCGGCTTACGGCCCGACGACACCGCCGGTATCCGTGCCCACCTGCTCGGCGAGTTCGTCGACTGGTCGCCCCGCATGCGGCGGATGATCAGCGACAACGACGGTCGGTACGTCGACCGGCCGATCTTCGCGCTCCCCGTCCCGCACGTCTGGAACCACGATCCCACCGTCACCCTGCTCGGTGACGCAGCCCACCTCATGCCCCCACTCGGCATCGGTGTCAACCTCGCCATGCTCGACGCCGCCGACCTGGCGCTAGCACTCGCCGGCTCCGCGAACATCGGCAAGGCTGTTCGCGCCTACGAGGACACCATGCTGCCGCGCTCCACCGAGACCGCCAAGCTGCTCGAAGGCCGCGTCGAGGATCTGCTCAGCGATGACCTGCCGCCCGAGTTCAGCGACGATCACGGCGCCTGAGGGCACAGCGGCGCCGGGCTTCACCCGTAGCTGTCGCGGTGAAGTTGACCTTCAAAGCGACCAGGTAATAGGTCCAAGCCGCCGAGCACATGATCACCGACGAATAGCGGGGAGCGGTTCTCAGCTCGCGCTGAGCACCGCAGGAGACGTCTTCCCCGCCGACCGCGAGTACTCCCGCCAGCGCCAGCGCGTCATTACGGCACATCCTGGACTGCTGGAGCGGGAATTGATCAAGCTCGCGACCCTCTCCGAGGCGCTGGCCGACGCCCTGCAGCGGCGCGGAGTCCCGGCCCGCACGGCGCACCTGACCGCCGACACGGCGATCGCGGTCTTCAAGACCGCGATCGCTGCTGGCTGGAGACACCAGAGCAGCCGGACGGTTGGCCACGGCGTCCTCCG